>NZ_BOQN01000051.1 GCF_018332695.1 Paractinoplanes toevensis | reverse complement strand
ACCGTTCGTGGCACAGTCCCGCTCTCGGATACCGGTCGTCGTCCCGAATCCCGGGCCTGGTCCCGGTCCCGCCTGATGAGCAGCACTTCCACACCGTGGGCCACCCGGCGGTCAGGCGTGGTTGCGCGAGAGGCGCGGCACGTGCCGGTGTTGCAGGCTGGTCGCGGGGTGGCGGCGGTCGGGGGCTGTTGCGGTTGTTGACGGTGTTGCCCGTACCGGAAAAGGGTTTGATTCTCAAAAGGCTTCTAGATGGTCAGGGCGCCGGTGACCAGGGCGGTGACGGTGTCCCGGTGGCCGGGGGTGTTCTGCCAGCGCAGCGCGCGTCCGGCCTCGACCACCACGCCGAAGCCGGCGTGCACCAGCAGCCGGGCCTGGCGTGCGTCCAGCTCCGGGCGGGCCGACCGCAACTGCTGCTCCCAGACGGCGATGTGCTCGCGCTGGGCCAGCATCAGCGGCCGCTGCCGGTCGGCCGGCAGACCGCGGATCTCGGCCTCGGCGACGCTGTTGAGCGCGTTGTGCTCGAAGCTGTAGGCCACGTACGCCGAGGTCAGCGCGACCACCGCCTGGCGTGGGTCGGCCGCCTGGTCGAGGCTGCGGTCCACCGCCTGGGCCAGCAGTCCGGCCGCCTGCAGGCACGCGGCCACCAGGATGTCGACCTTGCCGGGGTAGTGCCGGTAGATCGCGGACGGGGCGAGGCCGACCGCCTGGGCGATCTGCCCGTTGGTGACGTTGGCGAAGCCGTCCCGGGCGAACAGCGGGATGGCCGCGGCCAGGATCTCGGCGCGCCGGGTGCGTGGCACGGGCTGGGCCGGCAGTTCGACCAGCCGCGCACTGCCCGCGGCCGCCGGATCGGTGGCGACCACCCGCAGGGCCGAGGACAGCAGCAGGTCCTCGGTCCGGCGCTGGGCGATCGAGGTGTGGTGCATGGTGATCGAGCCGATCGCCCCGAGCGCTGCCACCGCGCGCAGGTGCTCGCCGGTCAACGGGTATTCGCTGCGCACCTTCTTGGCCACCCGGTCCACGACCTGCGCGAACTTCGTCCGTAGTTGCCGGCGGTCGGTGCGCTCGAGGTAGCGGGCCTCCCATCGGTACAGGCCGCCGGACGCGCGGTGCGCGACGGTGACCCGGACCAGCGCGGCGAGCATGTCGGGCAGGGAGGCGTCGGGCGGCGTCTCGTCGAGGGCCGCGACGAGCCGGTCCACCATGACGTCGGCGCACTCGGCGAACAGCGCGTACTTGTTCGGGAAGTGCCGATAGAGCGCGGCGGCGCTGATGCCCACGCCGGCCGCGATCTCCTCCATGGACGCCGCGTGGTAGCCGCGCTCGCTGAACACCTGGCCGGCCGCCTCGATGATCAGCTGCTTGCGGTTGGGCGGTCGGGTCGCGGCCGCGGAGGTGGGCGGACGCAGGACCATGCGGGCTAGTCAATCACGCGCGCCGGAACAGGTCCGCCTCGAAGCGGTACGCGTCGCCGCGGTATTTGTTGTGGCCGATGAGAACCGGGGTGCCGTCGGAGGTGTAGGCGATCTCGTCGCCGACCAGGACGGGCGCGCCGGCGCCGATGCCGAGGAGCCGGGCCAGCTCCGCGTCGGCGCTCTCGGCCATCAGCGTGTAGGCGCTGCGGTGCACCTCGATGCCGCACCGCTCGCGCAGCACGTCGTAGAGCGACGCGTCGGTGAGGTCGGCGGTGGCCAGGGCGGCGGCGCGATTTTCCGGGACGACGACCACGTCGAAGCAGACCGGGGTGCCGTCCATGCCGCGCAGGCGGTCGACCTCGATGACCGGGGCGGCCGGCGCGATGCGCAGCTTGGCCGCCTCGTCCATGCCGGCCGGCCGGACCTCCTGGCGGATCACCCGGGCGGTCGGGCGCAGGCCGCGGGCCCGGGCCATCTCGGTGAAGGACTGCAGCGTGCTGGGCGGCTCGCCGATGACCTGGGTCGGGACGAACCAGCCGCGCTGCGCGGAGCGCTGCAGGATGCCCTCCGACTCCAGGCGGCTGAGCGCGAGGCGCAGGGTGGCCCGGCTGACGCCGAGTTGGGTGGCCAGCTCGCGCTCGCCGGGCAGCCGGGAACCGGGCGCGTAGCGGCCCACGGTCAGGTCGCGGGCCAGCTGTTCATAGGCCTGCGTCGAAGCGGTACCGGTCGTCACGCCAGCAGAGTACCAGTTAGCTCTTTGGTTGGACCAGTTCCGATTTGTGGTTCAGGACTGGACTAACTGGTATAGGAACGCTTAGTGTCCGTGAGACCAGCGACACAACGGAGTGAAGATGAGCGTTCGTAAAGCGATAGCGGGAGTCGCGGCCGGTCTCGCGCTGAGCCTTGGCCTCACGGCGTGCTCGCCGGGCGGCGGCTCGACCGACAAGGCCGAGGCCCCCTCGACCGTCTCCACCGACGTCGCCTCGGCCGGCGCCGTCACCCTCAAGTTCACCGACTTCTGGGGCGCCGCCGAGGGTGAGTGGATCAAGCAGGTCATCACCGACTTCCAGAAGAAGTACCCGAACGTCACGATCCAGCGCACGACCGAGGACTGGGGGCAGCTCAACTCGACCCTCAACCTTCAGCTCCAGGACGACGGCGGGCCGGACATCGCGACCGCCAACAACGGCTGGCAGTCGCTCGGCACGCTGGCCAAGGGCGGCCTCGTGCTCAACCTCGACGCGTACGCGAAGGCCTACGGCTGGGACAAAGAGGTCCCGACCACGATCGCCCGGCAGAACCAGTTCACCACCGACTTCAAGACGATGGGGTCGGGTTCCTGGTTCTCCACCCCGATGGCGCGTACGTCGCTGATCGGTCTGTACTACAACGCCGACAAGCTCAAGAGCCTCGGGATCGACCCGCCCGCCTCGCTCGCCGACCTCGAGACCGCCGCGGCCAAGGCCAAGGCCGCCGGTGAGGTGCCGTTCGAGTACGGCAGCCTGGACAGCTCGACGACGGTGCTGCTCGGTGTGCAGGCGCTGCTGGCCGACAAGAAGAAGCTCAACGACTACATCTACGACGACCCGTCGGTGAAGGCCGCCGACGTCGGGATGACCGAGGCCATCACGCTCGTCAAGAAGTGGGCCGACGAGGGCTACTACCCGAAGAACTACCAGGGCATCGACTACCAGACGGCGGTCGCCAACTACGTCGGCGGCAAGGGCGTCTTCCGCTGGGAGTACACCGGCTCGCTCGGCCTGAACGCGTCTCAGCAGGGCCACTACGGCTACATCCAGCTGCCGCAGCAGTCCGGCAGCGGAACGGTCGGCGTGGGTGCCGCACCCGGGGCCATGGTGGTCTCGTCGAAGAGCAAGCACCCGGACGTCGCGGCGGCGTTCCTCGACTACATGATGTCGGCCGAGACCGGTCAGGCGGCGGTGGACCGCGGTCTCGTGCCGGCGCTGTCACCGGACGCCAAGGCCCCGGCCTCGTCGCTCAGCCTGACCGGGGAGTCGGCGGCCGCGGCCAAGCTCGACTCGGACGACGGCTACGTGCCCTACTTCGACTGGTCCAGCCCGACCATGCTCGACACCATCGGTGCGAACCTCCAGCTGGTGCTGGCCGGCAAGATGACACCGGACAAGTTCACCGAGGCCGTCGACAAGGACCGCGACGCCTTCCTGGCTCAGCAGAGCTGACCGTGGCCGCCTCGTCCTCGGCCACCGTCGTCCGGCGCCGCTCCCTGCGCCGCCGGACGCGGTGGGTCGGCCTCGGCTTCGCGGCCCTGCCGCTCGGCTTGTACGCGCTGGTCGTGCTCGTCCCGCTGGCGCAGTCGTTCCAGTACTCCTTCTTCAAGTGGGACGGCGTCACCGCGTCCACCTGGGTGGGGTTCGACAACTACGTCTCGTTCGTGACCGACCCGGTGCTGCGCTCGACCTTCGGGCACGTACTCGTATTGATCGGCTTCTTCGCTCTTCTGCCCATCGCCCTCGGCCTGTTGTCGGCGGCGCTGCTCACCCGGGCGAAGCAGCCGGGCATGGCGGTCTACCGCTGGATCTTCTTCCTGCCGCAGGTGATGACGACCGTGGTCATCGCGCTGGTCTTCAAGCGGATCTACGCACCGGACGGCCCGCTCAACACCGCGTTGCGCGCGGTCGGGCTGGACTCGTTCGCGAAGACCTGGCTCGGCGACTTCACCTGGGCGCTGCCGGCCCTCGGGTTGATCGGCACCTGGGTGACCTTCGGGTTCTGCATGGTGCTGTTCATCTCCGGCACCTCGGCGATCGCCCCGGAGCTGTACGAGGCGGCGCGGATGGACGGTGCCGGGCCGGTCCGCGAGTTCTTCGCGGTCACGCTTCCCGGATTGCGGGGGCAGCTGGCGGTCGCGCTGACGCTCACGATCACCGCGGCGTTGCGCACGTTCGACCTGGTCTGGATCACCACCCACGGCGGTCCGGGGACGTCGACCCTCACTCCGGCGGTCGCGCTCTACAAGGCCGCCTTCCAGAACCCGCAGGTCGGGCTGGCGGCGGCGATCGGCGTGGTGATGGCGGCCCTGTGCCTGGTCATCGCGGTGGTCATCACTCGGCTCTCGGAGAGGGACTGAGCATGATCTCCAAAACGGAACGTGTCGTGAACTACGTCGTTCTGACGTTCCTGGCGCTGCTCGTGCTCTTCCCGATCGGGTCGTTCATCCTGTCGGCGCTCAGCCCGGACCGCTCCGGCAAGCCGGTCGGGGTCGGCGACTTCGCGTGGGGCAACTTCGCCACCGCGTGGCGTGACGCCGACTTCTCCCGGGCCATGGCGGTCTCGATGATCATCGCGGTGGTCGTGGTGGCCGGGCAGGTCATGCTCGGGCTGCTCGGCGGGTACGCCTTCGGCGTCCTCGGCGTGGTGGGGGACAAGGTGCTGTTCCCGATCGTCCTGCTCGGCATGATGATCTCCCTCGAGGCGATCATCGTCCCGCTCTACTACCAGTTCCGGACGTTCGGGCTGACCAACACGATCCCCGGCATCATCCTGATCCACCTCGGCATGGGCGTACCCTTCGGGGTTTTCTGGATGCGCGCGGCCTTCCGCGCCCTACCGCGCTCGGCCTTCGAATCGGCCGAGATGGACGGCGCCGGCCCGCTGCGCATGCTGCGGTCGATGGCCGCACCGATGGCCAAGCCGGCCATCTACACGCTGATCCTGCTGAGCTTCATGTGGACCTGGAACGACTACTTCCTGTCCCTGGTGTTCCTGCACGGGGACAACCAGACGGCGACCGTCGCGCTCGGCGTCTTCCAGGGTAAGTACGTCACCCAAATCAACCTGATGGCCGCCGGCGGCCTGATCGTCGCCGCGCCCGTCCTCGCCCTCTACATCGTGTTCCAGCGCAAATTCATCTCCGGAATGCTGGCCGGCGCGATCAAGGAGTGAAGCCGTGTCCCTTCAACCCATCGTCCTGCCCGACGCCGACGCGGTCGGCGAATCGGTCGCCGCGACGATCCTCGATCGCCTGGGCGCCATCGACAGTCGGCCCTTCCTCCTCGGTTGCCCCAGCGGCCGTACGCCGATGCCGGTCTACCGGGCTCTGGCCCGGCACGCCGCCCGTGGCGTCGACCTGTCCCGGCTGGTCGTCGTCATGATGGACGACTACGTCGAACCCGACGGCCGGCGCCGCGTCGACCCGTCGCTGTCCTATTCCTGCTTGGGCTTCGCGCAACGGCAGATCGTCGCGCCGCTCGGCCAGGCCATCGAGATCTGGGCGCCCGACCCGGTCGAACCGGAGCGCTACGACGAGGCCATCGAGGCGGCCGGCGGGATCGACCTGTTCCTCCTGGCCACCGGGGCCGGGGACGGGCACATCGCGTTCAACCAGCCGGGCACGCCAAGGGACGCCCGCACCCACGTCACGCCGCTCGGCGAGGCCACCCGGCGGGACAACATGGGGACGTTCCCCGAATTCACGCGCCTCGACATGGTGCCCACCCACGGGGTGACCGTGGGCGTCGACACGATCGCCGCGTCATCGCGCGAGGTGATCATGGTGGTAACCGGTTCGCACAAGCATGAGGCTTTTATCCGAATAAATGGGGCCACAGCCTACGAACCGGACTGGCCGGCCACCGTCGTCGTCGAATGCAAGAACCCCACGCTCATCGCGGACCACGCAGCTTTTGAAGGGAACTGAAGAATGGCAGCCATCAAGCTGGTCTACATCGGCGGCGGATCCTCCCGCGGTGCCGGGACCATGGCGTCCATCCTGGCCCACGGCAAGGAATTCGACGGCTCGGAGATCGTCATCCAGGACGTCAACCCGGACCGGCTGCACGCCGTCGAGACCATCGCCCGGAAGATCGCGGCGGCGGAAGGCCTGGACATCAAGATCTCGTCGACCACCGATCGCCGGGCCGCCCTGACCGACGCCGACGCCGTCCTCGCCAGTTTCCGCCCCGGTGACTTCGCCGCCCGCGCCCTGGACGAGCGCATCCCGCTCAAGCACGGCGTGATCGGCCAGGAGACACAGGGACCGGGCGGCTTCTTCATGGCGCTGCGCTCGATCCACATCTACGAGGACATCATCCGCGACCTCGACGCGGTCGCACCGAACGCGGTGATCTTCAATTACACCAACCCGGTGAACATCGTGTCCCAGGCGGTCACCCGGTTCACCGACCGCACGATCTGGTCGATGTGCGAGGGACCCATCGTCTTCCCTAAGACCGTGCTGCACGCGGCCGGTCTCGACCCGGCCAAGGCCGACATCGTGATGGCCGGCGTCAACCACAACATCTGGTCCTACGAGCACACCTACGAGGGCCAGGACCTCATGCCGCTGCTCGACGCGGCCTGGGCGGCCCGCAGGGACGACCCGACACTCAGCGTGCACGCCAAGCGGATGCTGCGGCTCGCGGTGACCATGCGGTCGGTGCCGGCCGACTACTTCCAGTACTACTACTTCCGCGAGGAGGTGCTGCGCGAGCTGCAGGGCGCCCGCACCACCCGGGCCGAGGACCTGCTCGCCGCGCTGCCCGGCTACTGGCAGCACTACGAGGAGCAGACCCAGGTCGAGGTCCCCGCCCTGGACCCGGCACGATCCCGCGGTGGCATCCATGAACTCGAGCTGGCGATCGACGTGATGAGCGCCTACTACAACGACAGGAGCGCCAAGCTGCCGGTCAACCTGCCGAACATCGGGGGAGCGCTGCCCGGCTTCGACGAGGACGTCGTCGTCGAGATGTGGTGCACGGTCGACGGGCAGGGCGTCCGCCCGCTGCCGCAGAAACCGTTGCCGCACGCGGTCCGCGGCCTGGTCCAGCAGCTGGCCGAGTTCCAGTACCTGGCGGCCGAGGCCGCCTGGAAGGGCGACCGGGCCGACGGTATCCGGGCCCTCGCGGCCAACCCGATGGTGCCCACCCTGGCCGTCGCCGAAGAGCTTTACGACGAGATGGCGTACGCCCACCGCGCGTACCTCCCGGAGCGTCTGCTCAAGTGAGCCGGGCGTATCTGGCGGTCGACGCCGGAAACTCCAAGACGGTCGCCCTCGTCACCGACGCCGAGGGCGCCGTCCTGGGCCGCGGCCGCGGCGGAAACGGCGACATGTACGGGGCATTCTCGGTGGACGAGGCGATCGAGTCGGTCTTCAGCGCCGTGTCGCTGGCGTTGGCCGGCGCCGGAATCACCGCCGGGGACGTCACCTCGGCGGCGTTCCGGATCGCCGGCGTCGACTACCCCGAGGACGCGTCCTTCTGGGATTCCCACATCCGGGAACGGCTCGGCGAGATGCGCCGCTGGAGCGTGAAGAACGACGCGTACGCCTCCCTGCGGCTGCTCGACGGGTCCGGCATCGCCGTGTCGATCACCGTCGGCACCGGCCCCGCCGTCGCCGCCCGGGCCAAGGACGGCCGCGAGGAGCACTCCGGCTTCTTCGTCTTCGACCACCTCGGCGGCGGCGGGCTCGGCAACGCGGCCCTGCGAGCGGTCTGCCAGGCGTGGATGGGCATCGGCCCACCCACGGCTCTCACCGAGTCGATGTGCTCCTTCTACGCGGTCGCCGACGGCTGGGAGCTGCGCCACGAGTTCACCCGCCGCTTCGGTGCGCGCCCCGCGACCGATCTCTGGAAGGCCGCCCGGCTCGTGCTCGGCGCGGCGGAGGCAGGCGACCCGGTCGCCCGCGACATCGTCGAGACGCAGTCCGAGGCCTTCGTCCGGTACGCGGACTGGTGTGCCCGGCGGGCCGGTGTCGAGCTCGCGTCCGGCGAACTGCCGGTGCTGCTCAACGGATCGGTCGCCACCTCGGAGCACCCGGCCATGCGCAACGCGCTCACCGCTTCGCTGGGGCGGGTCGCTCCGGCCGCGCGGGTCGTGGTCGCCGATGCCTCCCCGCTCAGCGGTGTCGTGCTCGACGCCCTCGCCGAAGGCGGCATCGACATCGGCCCCGACCTGCTCACCCGGGTGCGTGACGACCACCCGCACGACTTCCTCACCACCTGAAGGACTCCCGATGAACTTCGACATCTCTGCTCTGACCCTGGCGGAGAAGGCGTCCCTGCTCTCCGGCCACGACGACTGGTACACCGAGACCATCGACCGGCTCGGCATTCCGGCCATCGAGGTCGGCGACGGCCCGCACGGGCTGCGCAAGGAGACCGGCATCGACATGGTGTGGGTGCCCGCCACCGGGTTCCCGACCGCGTCCGCGATGGGCGCCTCCTGGGACCGCGACCTGGTCCGGCGGGTGGCGGTCGCGATCGGCGAGGAGGCCCGTGCCGAGGGAGTTCAGGTCGTGCTCGGGCCCGGGGTCAACATGAAGCGGTCGCCGCTGTGCGGGCGCAACTTCGAGTACTTCGGCGAGGACCCGATGCACTCCGGTGAGCTCGGTGCCGCGTACGTCATGGGTGTTCAATCGGTGGGGGTCGGCTCTTCGCTGAAGCACTTCGCGGCCAACAACCAGGAGATCGAGCGGACCCGCATCTCGGTCGAGGCCGACGAGCGAACGCTGCGCGAGATTTACCTGGCCGCGTTCGAGCGGGTCGTGACGACCGCCGACCCGTGGACGGTCATGTGCTCCTACAACCGGCTGCACGGCGTGCACGCCTCGGAGAACCGCTGGCTGCTCACCGAGGTGCTGCGCGACGAATGGGGATACCGGGGCCTGGTCGTCTCCGACTGGAACGCGGTGCACCACCGGGTGTGCGCGCTGGCCGCCGGCCTCGACCTGGAGATGCCCGGCACCGGCGGGAAGACCGACGCGGAGATCGTGGCCGCCGTCCGATCCGGCGAGATCGACGAGAGCGTCGTCGACGCGGCGGCCCGCCGGGTGCTCGACCTGGTCGCCCGCACCTACCCCGGCCCCGACCTGGTGAACGGCCCGGTCATCGACCTCGGCGTCACCCCCGGCCGGCGGCTGTCCGGCGAGCAGCTCGCCCTGCTGCGCGCCGACGAGCACCACGAGCTGGCCCGGGAGGCCGCCGCCGGTTGCGTGACGCTGCTGCGCAACTCGCGTTCGGTGCTGCCACTGGCCGACACCGGCCGGGTCGCCGTCATCGGCGCGTTCGCTGCGCACGCCCGCATCCAGGGCGGCGGATCCTCCGGGGTCGACCCCACCCGCGTCGACAACGCGCTCGACCTGCTCGGCGACGTCGTCTACGCCCCCGGCTACGTGCACACGCCGAAGGACGCTTACCAGGACGACCTCGACGCCTATCTGGCCGCGCACGACGCCGCGTTCGTCGACGACGGCACCGGACCGGCCCGCCGTTCGGCCACCCTCGCCCGCGCCCTGCGGCTGGCCGCCGCGGCCGAACGCGTCGCCGCCGGCCCGCTCTCGGCCCGGGCCGCCCAGCTCATCGACGACGCCGTCACGGTCGCCTCGAACGCCTCGACGATCGTCGTCTTCGCCGGGCTGCCGCTCGCCTTCGAGCAGGAGGCCGACGACCGGACCACCCTGGCGCTGCCCAACGATCAGGTCGCGCTCATCGGCCGGCTGGCCGACCTGCGCGAGCGGACCGGTGCCGCGCTCGTCGTGGTGCTGTCCAACGGGGCGGCCGTGACCATGGACCCGTGGCACGACCGGGTCGATGCCATCGTCGAGGCCTGGCTGCCCGGTCAGGCCGGCGCCGGTGCCGTCGTCGACGTGCTGCTGGGCCGGGTGAACCCGTCCGGCAAGGTCGCCGAGACGTTCCCACTGGCGGTCGAGGACACCCCCGGTTACGTGACCTGGACGGGGGAGCGGGGCACGGTGCTCTACGGGGAAGGGGTGTTCATCGGCTACCGGTGGTACGACGCGCTGCGCCGGGACGTGCGCTACCCGTTCGGCCACGGCCTGTCCTACACCACGTTCGAATACACGGACCTCGAAGTCTCCGGCGACACCCGGGTTTCCTGCACGGTCACGAACACCGGTGCGGTCTCCGGTCGCGAGGTCGTCCAGCTCTACGTCGGCGACCCGGACGCCGCGGTCCGCCGCCCGGTGCGCGAACTACGCGGCTTCGAGAAGATCGCGCTGGCGCCCGGCGAGAGCACCCGAGTCACCTTCGACCTGGTCGGCCGCGACTTCTCCTACTGGGATGTCGCCGCCGACCGTGGCGACGGCCGGTTCGGCGCCTGGCGCCTGGAGGGCGGCGAGTTCGTCATCGAGGTGGGCGCCTCGTCCCGCGACATCCGCCTGCGCACCAGCATTTCGCTGCCCGACGACCCCGGCCTCGCGCCCCTGGTGCCTGACGAGGAACTGCTCGGCCTCGGCAGCTCCCGCTTCACTCAGGGCTATCGGTCTTAGGAACGGTGCGCTCGACCGTCTTCTCGATGAGGCCCCAGGCGAAGAGGCCGGCGACGGTCAGGGGCACCATCACATACCACTTTCCGAGCACGCCGAAGTCGTCGGAGCGGCCCATCGAGTGCAGCACGCTGAGTGCCGCGAGCGGCAGGCAGGAAGCGCCGATCAGCAGGCGGCGCAGCCAGACGGGCGTTCGGCGGACCGGAGTGATCTCCAGGTTCTCCATGCTGTTCATGCTGGAAAGTCTGGCAGCGGGCGGGCCGCCGGCGGATCTGCCGGCAGGCGGAAAACGGTCTATAACCCGGGGTATAGGCGGCCTCCCGTCACCTGGCGACCGCGAAGGTCGGCCAGGCTATCTCGGTGCGCCAGGACGCGGCGTCGGCGGTGTCGCGGGGGCCGCACAGGTAGTGCTCGCGGACCGGGCCGGCGACGGCGAGGGAGTGCTCGGCGACCCAGCGGCCGAGCCGCCCGTAGGTGACCTCGATCGTCTCGTGCGAGCCCGCATGGGTGGTCAC
Source organism: Paractinoplanes toevensis (assembly GCF_018332695.1). GTDB lineage: Bacteria > Actinomycetota > Actinomycetes > Mycobacteriales > Micromonosporaceae > Actinoplanes > Actinoplanes toevensis. The sequence goes on along the minus strand of NZ_BOQN01000051.1, from coordinate 151,266 downwards.
CGCCAGCTCGGCGGCGGGCAGCCGGGTGGGCCGCACCCGCCCGCCGGTGGGTGGCTCGGCCGACGGCAGATAGACCAGCACGTGGCCGCGCCCGTGGGTGAACAACTCGTTGTCGTAGGCGCCGCCCGGCGGACCGGCCGGCGCGGGGACCGCGGCGTCGAGCTCGGCCATTGCCCCCGAATACCAACTCAGCACGTCGTCTCGGGCGACGGTGGCCTCGATCGCGGCGACCGTGTGCTCCGGCACCTGGCGCAGCTCGACGGCCATCGGTGCCGGCTGCGGCTGGAGGAGTTGCTGCAACGAGGCCACCGCTTGCCGGGTGCGCTCCAGCTGCTCCTCGAGGCGGTGCAGGTGGGTGGCGATGACGTCGGCCCGCTGCGCCGGGTCGGGGCTGGCCAGGACCTGGCGGACCTCGGCCAGGGGCAGATCGAGCTCGCGGAGCCGGTGGATGACCTGAGCGGTCGGGATCTGGGCGGGCTCGTAATAGCGGTAGCCGGTGGCGTCGTCGACGTGCGCCGGGGTGAGCAGGCCGGAGTCGTGATAGCGCCGCAGGGTGCGGATGCTCAGATGGGTGAGTTGGGCGAACTCGCCGACCGCCAACAACGTGGGCATGACCTGATCCTTCACCCTCCCCCAGGGGGAGAGTCCAGTCCTTGACCCTCCCCCTCGGGGAAGGCCCACGCTCGACACATGGACGACATGAACTCCCTTCCCGAACCCGTTCGCACCTACCTGGCCGCGGCCGGCGCCCCCGACGCCGTCGCCGGGGTCTTCGCCCCGGACGCCACGGTGACCGACGAGGGGCGGACGCATTCCGGCCGCGCGGCCATCCGCGCCTGGCGGGAGCAGGTGGCCGCGGCCTACACATATACGACGGAGGTGACCGGTGTCCGCCGTGAGGGCGACGACCGCTGGATCGTGTCGATGCGACTGGAGGGTGACTTTCCCGGCAGCGTCGTCGACCTCGACCAGCGTTTCACCGTCCGGGACGGCGCCGTCACCGACCTGCTCATCGCCTGATCCAGAGGGCTGGCCCCTGAACCCGGGCGGGGTCCAGGGGCGCCGAGCGCTACGGATATTGGTTGTCGAGCAGCCCGTTGACGTACTTCTCGACGTTCGTGTAGCCGGTCTTATCGAAATCGCCGCCGGCGTCGTTGACCGACGGGTTCAGGCCGTACTTCGTCTCCCACGCGTCCGGCATGCCGTCCCGGTCGGTGTCGGCCTTGGCGGTGCCGGCGGCGAGCGTGCCGTAACCGTTGTTGGCCAGTCCGGTGGCGGTCTGGCTGCTCCACAGGTCACCCTTGGTGCCGAGCGAGGTCACATCGGCGACGACGAGCTTGTCGACGTCGTCGCGCGGCAGGGCGCCGGCCTTGGCGATAACGTCGGCGTAACCGGCCGCGGCGCCGAGGGTGGGGATCTTCGCGGTGTCGGCCGAGAAGGGTGCGGTCAGCTCGGTGGCGCCACCGCGGACGACGGCGGCCGAGCCGTTCAGCGCACCGTCCCGGTTGCTGTCGACCCAGTTCTCGGCGTTGTAGATCTGCTGGTTGCCGGTTTGGTAGTAGTAGTTGGACGCGCTGGTGGTGCGCGGGCCGGTGACGAAGTAGTTGCCGACCACGTCGTGCAGGAAGTGCCCGCTGGAGTTACCGGCGGTGTAACCGGCCTGGTAGTTGTAGACGATGTTGTTCACGAACTGCGTGTTGGCCTTGGCCAGCGGGTTGCGGTTGTGCGAGTTGGCCCAGAGGTTGCGCCACCAGGTGTAGGGGCCGGTCTCGGTGTGCGCGCCGAACTGCTGGCCGATCGGGTTCGCGTCGATCGAGTACTGCACGGTGATGTTCGAGGCCCGGACGGCGTCGATGTTGTTCCACGCGCCGAACTCGATCGAGACGTGGTCGAAGATCAGGTTGCTGGCGTCCAGCCAGTTGATGCCGTTGTTCTTCTGGTCCGCGTCCTCGGTGCCCATCCGGAACCGGAAGTTCCGGACGATCACGTTGGTGCCACTGTTGAACGACACCTCGCCGCCCTGGACACCGATGCCACCGCCCGGCGCGGTCTGCCCGGCGATGGTGATGTTGCTCTTCACGAGCACGGTCGAGGACAGCTTGATGTAACCGCCGACGTCGAAGACCACGATCCGGCCGTTCGCGCTGACCGCGTCCCGGAAGGACCCGGAGCCGGAGTCGTTCAGGTTGGTCACGTGATAGACGGTGCCGCCCCGCCCGCCGGTCGCCGCCGCCCCGACACCGACCGCGCTGGGGAACGCCTTGACCGGTCCGGAGGGCGGCGGAACGGTGCTGGGCGCGGTCGTCGGCGCGGTGGTCGGCACCGCGGTGGTGGGCGCGGTGGTCGGCGGGGCGGTCGTCGGTGGCGCGGTGGTGGTCGGCGCCGTGGTCGGTGTCGCTGTGCCCGCGCAGGCCGTGCCGTTGAGGGTGAAGGCGGTCGGCATCGGGTTGGTTCCGGTCCAGGTGCCGTTGAAGCCGACATCGATGGCCGCGTCGGTGCCGATGGCGGCGGTGTAGTCGGCATTGGTGGCTACGACCGCGCCCGAGGCCGGGCTGGCGGTGAAGCCCCAGGACTGGGTGATGGTCTGCCCGGCCGGGAAGGTCCAGCCGAGCTGCCAGCCGTTGATCGGATCGCCCAGGTTCCTGATGGTGATGGCGGCCGTGAAGCCGCCGGTCCACTGCGAGCCGACCTGGTAGGTCACCTGGCAGCCGGCGGCCTCGGCGTTGGCGGCAACGGCAACGGCGACGGATGCGACAGTGGCGGCGGCCGCGACGGCGGCAAGTACGGATGGCCGCCTCATCGCGCGCTCCGAAGCGGCGGGCTGCCCAGGGACGCGTAATCCAGGTACTCCTCGATGTTGCGGTAGCCGTCGCCGTCCGCGTCACCGTTGTGGTCGTCGGCGCTCGGGTTCAGGCCGGACGCCTTCTCCCAGGCGTCGGGCATGCCGTCCCGGTCGGTGTCCCAGCCGCTCGGGGCGCTCACCGCCGCCGCGTTCCAGAGCGCGTTCCACTCGGTGGCGTTGGCGTTTTTGATTATCCCGCCGCTGGTCGAGCGGGTCTCGCTGACGACCCGGGTGTCGACGGCGTCGCGTGCCCACCAGAACGCGCCGGCCTGGTTCAGCACCCCGGGCAGCGCCGCGGCCGCCGACTCGGTGGTCATGCCGGGCACGTCGAAGCGGGTCGACCGGTGGGTCGGGATGCCGGTGAACCGGTCCCAGGCGATGCCCACTCCGTCGGTCAGGTTGGCGTCGCCGTCGTAGTCGGCCCGGTTGCCCGAGAGGTAGGCGCTGGTGCCGGTCGCCCCGGTGTAGACCTCGGGGCTGCTCGTGTTCTGCCGCAGGTAGGTGTTGCCGACGAAGTTGGCGTTGGCGAGCTGGTTGTCGCCGCTGTACCCCTTGCCCTCGAAGACGACGTTGTTGCTCCACTCCACGTAGTTGACCGCGCCGGTCTCGTTGCCGAGCCGGGGCAGGCGACTGAGGTGGTGGGCGAACAGGTTGTGGTGGTAGGCGATGTTCGACCCGGTCACGTCGCTGCCGACGAGCGCGCCGTAACTGTGGCCCTTGTAGTTCAGCCCGTCGGAGACGATCGCGTACTGCACCGACACCTGCCCAGCCGCGTCGCTGGTGCTGATGCCCTCGTCGTCGTGCCAGCTGACCGAGACGTGGTCGACGATGACGTTGTCGCCGGTGATCCAGATGCCGTCGTTGGTGGCGGTCTCCGGGTTGGCCTGGTCCTTGCCGGGGCGGAACTTCACGTGCCGGATGACGACGTTCTTACCGGTCACCTTGGTGGCCTGGCCCATGATCGTGACGCCCGGGCGGGGCGCGGTCTGGCCGGCGATGGTCAGGTTGCTCGCGTTGATCGTCAGCCAGCCCTGCCGGCCCGCCGGGGAGAGCCGGATGGTGCCGGCGACGTCGAAGACGATGGTCCGCCCGGTGCCGGGCGCGTTGTTGATGCCGTACCGCAGTGAGCCGGCCGCCGGGCCGGTGGCGTTGTCGGTGAGGTTGGTGACGTGGTAGACGTCGCCGCCCCGGCCGCCGGTGGCGTACATGGCCGGGCCGGACGCGCCGGGGAAGGCCGCGACGGTGGCCGCGCCGGCCGGGCGGCTGGTGGCAACCAGCCCGGCGAGGACGAGGACACCGGCCGCGGCTGAGGTCAGCCATTTCCGTGATCGTGATGGGGACATGTGGACCTTCCTTTGGGAGCGCTCCCATATGAGAGGACAGAGTCCTTTCCTGGTAGTAGACGCCGGGCGCGCCCCCGGATAACACCAACTACATTCACAAACTTCGATTGTGTACGGCGTTCGGCGAATCCGACATATCCGGTCTTAGGGGAGCCTAGGGTGGTCGGAGAAGGGTCCATCGGAACGGGGGCGACGTGACCGTACAGGCGAAGGAAATCCGGGAATCAGCACCGGACCGGGTGCTCGGCTTGATGGTCGACGCGCTGAACTCCCGCAAGGAGGCCGTCGACGGCGGGATCTGGGTGTCGCTGAGCGTTCGCGGCACGATGGTCTCCGGCGAGATCATCCCGCACTGGCAGTGGTTCGACGAGCAGACCACGCTGTTCGGCGAGGAGTCCCACGTGGCGTACTTCGCCTCGCTCATGAAGGAGTCCCGCGACGAGCACGTGGCCCTCATGGACAAGGACGACTCGGAGCTCACCGCCGATCAGCGCTGGGAGCTGAACCAGCCGCCGGCCTTCATCCACCTCCGCCACGCCCGGACCTTCCTGCCGGAGCCGGTTCCGGCGCGCGGCCACTACTGGCGCGGCCGCCTCGAGGACGTCTCCGGCTGGTCCTTCGGGCCGCTCCGCGAGGACGGCGCCCCCGGCTTCCGGTGAGCCTCGGCGCGGCCGGCCCGAACCACATCGACCGACCGCGAGCTGCATGGATCGTGTCCGGCCGGGCACGAGAGAGGCCGTGCAGACGTCTGACGTAATCTTCGCGGTCGTCGGGGTCGGTGCCCTGCTGGCCGGGATCCTCCCGCGGGTGCTGGAGCGCCGGCCGCTGTCCATGCCGATCGTTTTCCTCGGACTCGGCATGCTGGTCTTCGGGTTGCCGATCGGGTTGCCGGACGCCGACCCGCTGGCCCATCCCGAGCTCACCGAGCACCTGACCGAGCTCGGCGTGATCGTCGCGCTGATGGGGGCCGGGCTCAAGATCGACCGGCCGTGGGGCCGGCGGGCGTGGGCATCCACCTGGCGTCTGCTGGTGGTCGCCATGCCGGTGACGATTGCCGCGATGGCGCTGCTCGGCTGGTGGTGGGCCGGTCTGGTGCCGGCGACGGCGCTCCTGCTGGGTGCCGCTCTCGCCCCGACCGACCCGGTGCTGGCCGCGGACGTGCAGGTCGGCGAGCCGACCGACGAGGAGGACTCGGAGGACGAGGTGCGGTTCGCCCTCACCTCCGAGGCCGGGCTGAACGATGGCCTGGCCTTTCCCTTCGTGTACGCGGCGATCGCCATGGCCGGCAGCACGGGTCTCGGCTGGATCGGCGAGTGGGCGTTGCGGGACGTCCTTCTCAAGGTCACGGTCGGGGTCGTCGGCGGGGTCCTCGTCGGAAAGCTGCTGGGCCGGCTGTTCTTCCGGGCCCGCAAGGAGTCGCTGCGCCTGTCCCGGCACGCGGAGGGCTTTCTCGCCCTGGCCGCCACGATGCTGGCCTACGGGGTGGCCGAGGTGGCCCACGGGTACGGCTTCCTGGCGGTGTTCGTGGCCGCGCGGACGATCCGGGCGGCGGAGAGCTCGCACGAGTATCACCAGGTGCTGCACGACTTCGCCGAGCAGACCGAGCGGCTGCTGACCGTGCTGCTGCTGTTGCTGTTCGGCGGTGCCGTGGTGGGTGGCCTGCTGGCACCGCTGACGTGGCCCGCGGCCCTGGTCGGACTGGTACTGATCTTCGTCGTACGCCCGCTGTCGGGTTTTCTGTCGTTGCGCGGTGCGCCCGGCCGCCGGGCGGAGCACTGGGTGATCGCGGCCTTCGGCATCCGGGGGATCGGGTCCTTCTACTATCTGGCCTACGCGCTGACCCAGGCCGACTTTCCCCGCGCCGACCTGGTCTGGGCCACGATCGGTTTCGTGGTGCTGGTCTCCGTGGTGCTGCACGGGGTGACCGCCACCCCGGTCATGCGGCGGCTGGACCGGGCCAACGACCGCACCGGGCTCAGCCCTTCAGACCGGTGTGCGCCAGACCCTCGATGAACTGGCGTTGGGCCAGCACGAAGACGATCAGCACCGGGATGGCCGTCATCGATGCCGCGGACAGCTGGACGTTCCAGAGCTGGCCCTGGTACGGGTCGGTGAACTGGGTCAGCGCCTGGGGGAGCGTGAACATCGACTTGCTGGAGAGGTAGACGATCGGTTCCAGGTAGAGGTTCCAGCTGGTCAGGAACGTGAAGATGGCGACAGCGCCGAGGGCCGGGCGGGCCAGCGGCAGGGCGATCCGGCGGAAGATGGCGGCCCGGCTCAGGCCGTCCATCCGGGCCGCCTCCTCCAGTTCGGCCGGCAGCGTGATGAAGAACTGCCGCATGATGAAGGTGGCCAGCACGCTGGGCGCGCCGAAGATCGGCACCAGGATGAGCGGCCAGTGGGTGTCGATCAGCCCGAGCGAGTTGAAGATGCGGAACAGCGGGACGATGGTCACCTCGCTGGGGATCAGCAGGCCGGTCAGCACGACCAGGAACAGCGCGTTCTGGCCGCGGAACCGGATCCGCGCGAAGGCGTACCCGGCCATCGACGCCATCACCAGCGTGCCCAGGGTGACCACGACGGCGATGTAGGCGCTGTTGAAGTACTGCCGTGCGAACGGCTGCATGGTGAACACGTCGTGCCAGGCCGCGAACGACACGTGGCTGGGCCACAGGCTGCGGCCGAAGATGTCGGCGTTCGGCTTCAGCGAACTGGTCACCATCCACCAGGTCGGAAAGACGAAGGGCACACACAACAGCAGGAGTACGCCGTACAGAAAGGTCTTGCCCTTACGACTCATGGAAGACCCACCTCTTGCGAAGCTGCCACTGGAACAGGGTCAGCGCGAGCACGATCAGGAACAGCAGCACGGACAGGGTGGCGCCGTAGCCGAACGCGTGGAACTGGAACGCCTGCTGGTACAGGTAGTAGACGAGCACCGTGGTGGAGGTGCCCGGCCCGCCCTCGGTGAGCACCGCGATCTGCGCGAAGACCTGCAGCGACCCGACCACCGTGATGATCGAGGTGAGCAGGATGGTCGGGCTGATCAGCGGCAGCGTGATGCGGCGGAACACGGTCCACGCGTTGGCGCCGTCGGTGCGCGCCGCCTCGTACAGCTCCTGCGGTACGCCCTGGAGGGCGGCCAGGAACAGCACCATGTTCAGGCCGACGTTCTTGATCACCTGGACCACGATCACGGCGGCCATCGCGGTGCCGCCGGAACGCAGCCAGTTCGGGCCGTCGACACCGGCGGCGTCCAGGAACGCGTTGATGCCGCCGTTGTCCTGCAGCATGAACCGCCACACGATGGTCCAGGCGACCAGCGACACCACCACGGGGGAGAAGAACAGGACCCGGAAGACGGTGGTGCCGCGCAGTTTCTGGTTGAGCAGCACGGCCAGCAGCAGCGCCAGGCTGAGGTTGACCACGACCAGGCCGGCCGAGAAGAACAGCGTGGCCAGCAGCACCTTCGGCACGTTCGGGTCGTCGGCGAGTTGCCGGTAGTTGTCGGCGCCGGTGAAGGTGAACGTGTTGGCGAGCACGTTCCACTCGTGCAGGCTGTACCAGAAGACCAGCACGAGTGGAACGAGAACGAAGGCGACCGTGCCGGCCAGCTGGGGCGCGATGAACGCGTACGCCGTCAGCCGGTCCTGTCGTCTTGTTGCCTTTGTCATTTAGCCAGCACCGGCTGGATCGCCGTGCACACGCTCTTCAGGACCGCGGGCACGTCCGCGTCGGCCTTCCACATCGGGTCGAGGGCCGACCGCACCGCCTGGCTGATCTGGGCGTTGTCGGCGTGACTGGGCTTGACCACGCCGTTCGAGATGCCGTCGATCACCACGCTCTGCAGTTGTTCCTTGCTGAGCAGCGGGTTGGACTTGGCCAGGGTGTCCGCGGTGAGCTGCGGGGTGCGCGGCGGCGGGAAGAACTGGGCGAGCTTGGCCGAGTTGGCGTCGTTGGTGAAGAACTTCAGGAAGTCCTTGGCCGCGTCGACATGCTTGCCCTGCTTCATGACGCCGACCCCGCCCTGGCCGATGACCGAGTACTTGCCCTTCGGCCCGGTCGGCAGCGGGACGAGCGCCCACTTGAACTTGCCGTCCTTGAGCAGCGAGGCCCGGGAGATCTGGGTGATCGTCATGGCCGATTCGCCGGCGAAGAAGTCGGCCGCGACGCCGGGGCCGGGGATCGCCTTCTTCGTGAAGATCGCCTGGTGGATGAAGGTCATCGCGTCGACCATCGGCTGCTGGTCGAAGCCGCAGGTCTTGCCGTCGGCGGACCACGCCTGGGCGCCCCAGCCGTCGAAGACCGGCGCGAGGTTCGTCCAGTCCTTGTAGTCGAAGTCGCGCGGCACCAGGCCCTGCTTGCCGGTCTTGGCGGCCGTCGCGGCGGCCACCGCGATCGCGTTGTCCCAGGTCCAGTCGGTGCCGGTGGGCAACTGCTGGCCGGCCTTCGCGAGCAGATCGGTGTTGACGAAGACCCCGAACGGCGAGGTGGAGAACGGATACGCGATGAGCTTGCCGTCCTGCTTCCACAGCGCGGTGGCGCTCGGCGCGAGCTCGGCCGGGTTCTCGATCGCGTCGTCGACCGGGGCGAGCGCGCCGGACGACACGAAGTCGGGCGCCGAGCCCTCCAGGATCCAGGCCAGGTCGGGCGCGTTGCCGCCGGCGATCTGGGTGGTCAGCGTCGTGGTGTACGTGTCGACCGGCAAGGCGTCGAACTTGACCGTGACGTCCGGATGGGCCGTGGTGTAGTCGGCCGCGATCTGGTTGAACAGCTGGACGTGGGCCTCGTTCGCGGACCAGGTGGTCATCCGCAAGGTGACCGGACCGTCGGACGAGGAGTCGCCGCCGCCGCAGGCCGCGACCGAACCGAGCAGGACTATCGAGGCGATGGCCGCCCTCAGCTTCATGGGGGATGTCCTTTCAGTAACCGCTGATGTCGGGCCAGCGCAGCTCGACGCCGTCGGTGCTCAGGCGTTGCTGAAAATCGGCCAGCAGGGCCGGGTTGTGGCGGACCGCGCGCGGGGAGCAGCCGCGGTCCAGGCAGAAGGCGGCGAGCGCGCCCGCCACCTCGCCGACGTTCCACTCGACCGGGTGCAGCCGGTGGGATCCGTTGGTGATGTGGGTGGTGCCGATGTTCTTGCCGGCCGGGAGGAGGTTTTCCACCCGCTGCGGCAGGAGCGCGCCGAGCGGGATCTCGAACGGGCAGGAGCCCACGTCGATGTAGTTGTCGCCGCCGGTCGACGGGTGCAGGTCGATGCGGTACATGCCGACCCCGATCGAGTCGGGATGCGACACCGCGCCCTTGTCCCCGCGGACGGCCAGCGAGAGGTCCTGCTCGACGACCGTGTACTCGGCCCGGATCCGGCGCCCTTCCCGGATGTACGGCGCCATCGCCAAGCCGTCGTCGCTGCCGGTCACGTCGCCGCGCAGCCGCAGCCCGGGGAAGCCGGTGCCGCCGTCCGCCCGGGGTGCCTCGGTCTGCAGCCAGTACAGGACGCTCTTCGACAGGCCTCGCGCCCGTTCGATGTGCGTGGCGGCGTCCGGCACGTCGACGATCGGCGCCTCGAAGTAGTCGATCATCGGCCAGTTGACCAGGCAGATGTCGCTCTCGTAGGCGCCGTCGGTGAAGTTGCGCCGGGCCGCGATGCGGCGGAACGTCCACAGGTTGCCGTCGCCCGGGTTGCGGCGCTGGTCGGCCTGCACCAGCCAGGGGTCGTCGCCCGGGTTGGGGGTGAAGCTGCGGGTGGACAGTTCGAGCGTGCGCGGGTTCGGCGTCTGCCAGGAGAGCATCTTCGCTCCCCAGAACGACGGCTGGTAGTCGCGCCAGAAGGCGTACTCCAGCGGCCGGTCGATCGTGTGGTCGCCGTCGACGTGATCGACCGCGAAGCACACCGAGAACGCCTGCATGTTCGCCGGGTCGGCGCGGTCCGGGGCGCTCGGCTCACCGGTCTCCTCCGCGGACTCGAAGCCGGTCACATACTCCGTTCCGGTCAGCGGCAACAGCTCGCCGGTCTCGGTGGCGTCCAGGAGGTACGCCCCGATGAGGGTTATCTCGCCGGATTCGGTGGAAACTGTCACCGACGTGACGCGATCGCCGTCCACCGAGGCGGACACCGGAGTCGCCGGCTGGAGCACGGTGAGCCGGCCCGACGACCGGTGGGGCGCCAGCATCGCCTCGATCACCGCGACCGCGACCCGAGGCTCGTGACACAGCCGGCTCACATGACCGGCACCCGGATTGAGGGTGCGGTCGAGCCGGGCCCGCGTGGTCAGCGGATAGTGCCGGCGGTAGTAGGCGCGGATTCCGTCGCGCAACGAACGGTAACTGGCCGTGATCCCGAACTGCTCGACCCAGCTGTGCTCGTCCGGCGGCACCGCCTGGCTGGTCAGCTGGCCGCCGAGCCACGCGAACTCCTCGGTCAGCAGCACCGACCGCCCGGCCCGCAACGCGGCCAGCGCGGCCGCCACCCCGCCCAGCCCGCCGCCGATGACGACCACGTCGGCCCGCAGCTCACGCACGGGCCACCGCCAGCGTGCTGCCGGCCACCGGTTCGCACGGCAGAATGCGCTGCTGACTCGGCCGGCCTTCAAGGATCGCCGACAGCACCTCGACCGCCTGCCAGCCCATCTCCCGCCGCGGGATCCGGAAACCGGTGAAATCGAGGTCGGTCGGCGCGCTCCGGGTCGGATCGCCCAGGGCCACGAACGACAGATCCTCCGGTACGCGGAGACCGCGCTCGGCCGCGTGCGCCGCCAGTGCTACCCCGTCGGCGAACTCCTCCACGAACACGCAGGTCCTTTCGTCGATGATGATGGCGTCGAGGTCGGGCCTCGCCAGGCGGATGCCGTCGGTGCCGGCCGCCTGGACGAAGCCACGCCAGCGATCGGCGTGCGACTCGGGGCCGGTGTCGCCCTCGCCCACGTAGACCAGCCGCCGGTGGCCGAGCTCGACGGCCGCCCGCACCTGGGCCGCGGTCGCGCCGGGGTAGTCGGCACCGACGTAGGGGACCGGCCCGCCGGCGTCGTCGCGGCGGCCGACGCTGACGAACGGCTGGCCCTCCTCGAGCAGCCGGGCCAGCTCGGCCGGGTCGAGCCACTGACCGAGCAGGATGCACCCGTCGGCCAGCCGCAGCCGGTTGTCCTGGTGGAAGATGCGGCGCCGGCCGTCGACGACCGGGGCGCTGGTGAACAGCAGCAGGTCGCAGCCGACCGACTCGGCGCATTCCTCGATGCCGACCAGGAACGGGTGGTAGAAGTCGCCCATCCCGGCCGGGAACACCGACTCGTAGGTGAAGACGCCGAGAATCCGGTTGTGCCGGGCGGCCAGCCGCCGGGCGATCGGGTCGGCCACGTAGCCGGTGCTGCGAATGGCCTCCAGCACCCGTTCGCGGGTCTCCGGCGCGATCCGCACGTCGCCGTCGTCCCGCCCGTTGAGCACCAGCGACACCGTGGCCTGGCTGACTCCGGTCATCCGGGCGATGTCCTGCTGGGTCACGCGTCTCGACACCGTTCGACCCCTCTTTTGCAGTGGTGATACGCATTAGTTACGTGCGGATCACATCGTGGGGTGGAGGATCGGCGAGAGTCAAGGACTAATAGGTATTAGCAGGCAAGTAATTCGTATTAGCAGACTTGCACCCCGGGTGGCGGCCGAGCCCGGTTGGGAGCATCGTCGCAGCATGAGATTTTCTCGTTCGTGGCGATCCGCGGCCGGAGCGACGGTGCTCGGGGTGACGCTCGCCCTGGTGGCGGCCTGCGACGGATCGTCGTCCGAAGGCGCCTGGCAGGGCGGGCCGTCGTCGTCGGCCGGCCCGGCGTCGACCGGCCCCTCGGCCTCCACGTCGCCGGCGGTGACCGGGAAGCCGGTGCACGTCCGGTTGCTGGAGGGGGACGGATCCACCTGGGGCGTGGGCATGCCGATCATCGCCTACCTGTCCGCCAAGATCACCGATGCGCACGCCTTCGCCGCGGCGACCACGGTCACCGTCAACGGCGCGCCGGCACAGGGCGCCTGGTTCTTCCAGAACTCCGCGATCTACCGCGGGTATCCCCTGGAGGCCCACTACCGCACCGAGAAGTACTGGCCGGCCCACGCCAAGATCCATATGGATCTGGCCGTCAAGGAACAGCCAGCCGGAACCGGACTGGTCTACGACAACAGCCTGACCCTCGACATGTCCACCGGCGCGGCCAACATCAGCAAGGTCGACGGCAAGACGAAGCGGATGGTCGTCACCTCGGACGGCAAGCAGGTGTTCAATTTCCCGGTCTCGCTCGGCAAGGCGAGCACACCCACGTTCAGCGGCGTCAAGGTCGTGATGGAGAAGGACCGGGTCCAGCGCATGACCGGCGCCGGCTACGACCTGAAGGTGCCCTGGTCGGTGCGGATCACCAACTCCGGCGAGTTCGTCCACGCGGCCAGCTGGAACGGCGGCAACATCGGGCAGCGCAGCACCTCACACGGCTGCACCAACCTCACCGTGGCCGACGCCCAGCGCTACTTCAACTTCGCCCAGGTCGGCGACGTCACCGTCTTCACCGGCACCGGCGGGCCGACCATGCCCAGCTGGGACGGGTACGGCGACTGGAACCTGCCGTGGAGCACCTGGCAGGCCGGGGGCCTGCTGAAGACCGGCTGAGTAACCGGGCGGGTGGCACGCCACCCGCCCGGTGGTCCTCAGTACGCGTCGATGATCGTCTGTTCGATTCCGCTGCCGGCGGCGCCGGTAGCGGTCACCCGCAGCGAGACGGTGCCGCCCTCGGCCGGTTTCGGCAGGCCGGCCCGGAACGTGTCCGAGCCGGTCTTGGACACCACCGCGGGCTGCCACGTCGCACCGCCGTCGACCGACGTCGCGACCGTGAATCCGGTGACCTGCTGCGGGCGTACGCCATGGGCCTGCCGGACCACGAACGTCGCCGCACCGGACGGCAGGGGTTGGTTGGCCGCGTCCAGCGGCAGTTGGTAATCGACCGCGAGCAGCGGCAGGGGAGCGGTGCCGGTGCCGGACGGGCCGGCCGACCGGAACGTCCACGCCGTCGAGATGCGGGTCGACAGCGGGATCGCCCGGCTCGCGTCGACGTCGTAGGTCAGCCGGTAGTCCGCCACGCTCCTCGGCACCGCGAAGTCGGCGATCGAATCGGTGGCGGTGCCGACGGTCTGACCGTTCCGGGTCAGCGTGAGCGTGCGGTCGAGGTCGAGGCCGAAACCGCCCGCCAGGCAGTCGAACCGCTGGTGCTGGTCGGTCAGGGTGACCAGTTCGACGTGGATGTTGCCGCTGGTGCGGCTCGGGGCGGCGGGCACGCATCCGCTGGTCGAGCCGGCCGGATCGTCGAACCAGTCGGACCGCAGCGGCTGCCGGACCCACGTCTTCGCCTGCCGGCTGCCCGGCGCGTAGTGACCGATTCCCTCCTGGGTCACCGTGTCGTTCCAGAACGCCTCGTCGATCCAGCCGTACCCGGGCGTCACGTAGTCGGTGCGGTCCCCGCTGACGTCATAGGTGGTGTTCTCGGCCAGGAAGGCACCGTCCGGGCTCAGGCCGTAACGCTTGTGGCCGGTCACCGCGTCCGGCATGTCCAGGCGGTGGAAGTGCTGGTCGATCCGGGCCAGGCGGGCCTGCTCGGCCGCGGTCACCCGATAGGCGGGATCGGCGGGCAGGCGGTCGGACGGGCGGATCAGGTCGTAGTGGCGGCCCGGCGCGTCCAGCCCGAACGCCGAATAGACGCGGAAGTCGCCCACCCCGGCGCCGTCGCTCGGCAGCACGTAGACGTTGCCCGCCTTGGCCGGTTCGCCCCACAGGAAGGCGAAGTCCGACCAGGTCGGGCCGCGCCGCCCGGTCTGCAGGTAGGTCAGGCCGAGCGAGCTCGTCCCGGTCGTCACGCCGTCGACGCTCGCGGCCAGCCGAGTGGCCTTCGACAGGTCGAACTTCACGGTCGTGTCGGCGTCGATCACGACGTCCGGGTCACCGGCCATGGCGGCCCGCTCGTCGGAGAAGTCGTCGGTGAACGCGTCGAACGCGGCCATCACGCTGTACCGGCCGGCCGGGACCCGCACGGTCAGCGTGTCGCCGGGGTCGCCGTAGACGCCGGTGGCGAACACGGCCGGGTCATCGATGTTGACCACCTGCACCGACGCCCAGCCGAGTGCCCCGTCCGGCGTGCCGGGGATCGCGCTCGTCGCGATCGTGAGGTCGTAGCTGGGCGGTTCGACGTAGAAGGTCACCGGTGTACGCGTCGTCGCGGTGCTCACCAGGGCCGTCCAGAAGCCGGGGGCCAGCGCCGTCTTGTCGATCTTCAACGTCAGGCGGCCGGTGGCGCCCGGGGCCAGCCGCAGCGTGCCGGCCGACAGGGTGACCGCACCGGCCGGGGCAGCGGCTCCATTATGGTCGGTTGCGGTCACCTCGGCCTTGATCGTGACCGGCGCGGTGCCGGTGTTGGTCCAGCCCAGATCCGGGGCCGACACCACCCCGGCCAGCGGCCGCGCCACGTCGAGGCGGCCGGCGCCCACGGCGTACGCGTCAAAAGCCGGAACCGGATCCGCGGCCCCGACCAGCGCCGCCTTGAGCTGGGCGCCCTTCCAATCGGGGTGGCGCTGCGCGAGAACCGCGGCGGCCCCGGCCACCTGCGGGGTGGCCATCGACGTGCCCGAGGAGGCCACGTAGTTCGCGTCGATCGCCGTGCCCATGGTGGTGCCGGCCGCGCGGGCCGCGACGATGTCCACGCCCGGCGCGGCGATCTCCGGCTTGCCGGCGTGCGTGTTGACCAGCGGGCCGCGGCTGGAGAACTCGGCCACCACGTCGTGGCGGTCGACCGCGCCGACGGTCAGCGCGTCGGCCGCCGCACCCGGCGCGGACACCGTGCCGTCCACCGGCCCGTCGTTGCCGGCCGCGACCACGAACAGCGCCCCGGTCTGCTCGCTCAGCGCGTCCACCGCGAGCGACAGCGGATCGGTGCCGTCGCTGGGCTCGAACCCGCCGAGGCTCATGTTCACCACCGCGGCGCGGCTCGCGGCCCACTCCATGCCCGCGATGACCTGCGCGTCCGTCCCGAACCCGAAGTCGTCGAGCACCTTGCCGACGGCGAGCCGAGCGCCCGGAGCGACACCGCGACGCGCGCCGTGCGAGGCCGCCCCGGTGCCGGCGATCGTCGCGGCCACGTGGGTGCCGTGCCCGAAGTGGTCGGTCGCGTCCCCGCCCTCGACCGTGAAGTCCATCTTCTCGGCGATCTGCCCGGCCAGGTCCGGGTGGGTGGCGTCGACGCCGGTGTCCAGCACCGCGACGGTGGTGTTCCGGCCGGTCCAGCCCGCGGCCCAGGCCTGCGGCGCGGCGATCTGCCGGAGGTTGGCGTCGAGCCGGTCGCTCGTGTCGGGCGCAAGGGTGGCCCGCACGCGGCGGTCGAGCCAGATCTTGGGCGCCGAGCCCGCCGCCGAGCGGGCCACGTCCGCACGACCGGCCAGCGACGCGAGCAACGCCGGCCCGGCCGACTTGGCGCGGCGGCCGGCCACCGCCGCGATGCTCGGCAGCGCACGGGCCCCGGTCAGGCCGGCGGTGAGCGGGTCACCCGCGATCCGGGCCACCGATCCGCCGGGCCGCACGATCAGCGGCAGGTCCCGCGACCGAGCGTCGTCATAGCCGTCGTTGATCAGAGCGGTAACGTCGAACAGCGCGGGATCGAGCTGCTTACCGATCATCGGCGCGACCCGCCCCGGCACGACGTGCACGTGCCCGTCCGGCGTGCAGGACCGGTGCATGATGCCGCTCTTCGCGACGGGCCGCACGGTGACGGCCGCACACCCGCTCGCCGAGCTGCGCACGGTGACCACGTCCCCGGTCAGCAGCGTCACGGTATAACCGGCCCCGGCAGCGGGTTTCTCCTCGGCGGCGGAGCTGACACCGGGCACCCCCAGAGCAGCGATCAGAATTCCCACGGCGGGCAAGGCCCGAATCATCGACACATTCACACGTCTAAGTCGTGTTCGGGCGCCCATCCGGTTGTCCGGGTGCGAACACTTCTCGCGGGAACGGCGAAGTGGGGGTGTGATGCAACTGGAGCGACGACGAAGACGGGGCTGGTGGTGAGATGGTGACGCAGCCGGGCACGACGGGCTTGGGCACGGATGCCTACCTCATCGAGCAGTCCTTCACGGCGATCTTTGACCGGCACTATCGGAGCATCTACGCGTACGTGGCTCGGCGGCTCGGGCCGGATCTGGCCGAGGACGTGGCCTCCGAGACCTTTCTGACCGCGTTCGACCGGCGGCACAGTTTCGATCCGGCTCGCGGTGACGCACGGCCCTGGCTGTACGGGATCGCCTCGAACCTGGTCGCCCGGCACGTCCGGGCCGAGTCGCGGCGGTACCGGGCGATGGCCAAGGCCGGCGGCCAGGACCTCGGTGTTCTGGAGTACGCCGATGCGGTCGCCGGTCGGCTGGACGCGGCGGCCGTACGCGGGAAGCTCGCCGAGGCCCTGGCCCGGCTGCCGGAGCCGGTGCGCGCGGTTTTGTTGCTCGTCGCCTGGGCCGGACTCAATCAGCAGGAAGCGGCGGCGGCCCTGGGCATCCCGGCCGGCACCGCCCGGTCCCGGCTGCACCGGGCCCGTCAGGAGATGCGGAAGGCGCTCGGCGCCGATATCGAGGTGGACGAATGATGGACGAGATCAGCATCCTGCGGGAGACCTTCGGCCCCGACCCCGAGCCGTCCGCCGAGGCGGAGCAGCGGGCCCGCGCCGCGCTGCTGGGCCGGATGACCACCCGGCGCCGCTCCTCCTGGCGGTGGAGCATCCCGATGACCGCGGCGGTCGCGGCGGCGGTCGTCGTGGCCTTCGTGGTCGGCATCCGCGGCCAGGGTGCCCCGGCCGGCCCGGGCGTGCCGCCGCGGCAGCAGCAGGAGTCGGCGAAGCCGGTGGCCGCGCCGCCGTTCCTGAAGCCGGTGAGCGCCGCCCAGTACCTGGAGAACGCCGCCTGGACGGCCGAGCAGGAAACCTGGGTCGACCCGCGGCCGGACCAGTTCATGTACGTCGAGACGCTGGAGATGCGCAACAAGCCGGCGTACGAGAACAAGTACCCGAACGGCGCGCTGCAGCCCGGCAAGGCGTCGTACCGGAAGGTCCAGCGGTGGCAGCGCATCGACGGCCAGATCGTGGCGCAGACGCGCAACAACGGCAAGGTCGAGGTGTACAAGCAGAGCAAGACCGAGACGTACGCCTTCATCCCCTGGTCGCAGATCCTCAAGCTGACCTCGCCGGAAGCGGTGGTCGCCTTCCTCGACCATCCCGAGGGCGGGGTCGCCCAGGAACCCGGCGCGCTCGCCGGAACCTATGTCCTGCCGCCGAACGTCAAGGCCGCCATCTACCGCTACCTGGCCCAGCAGCCGGGCATGAAGGTCAACCCGGACGCGGTCAACCTGGACGGCCGGCCGGCGATCGGGTTGGGCCGGATCGAGGAGGGCTACCTGTCCCGGCAGCTCCTCTTCGACCCGAAGACGTACACGCTGATCGGTGACCGGCTGGTCGCGGTCAACGACGAGAAGGCCGGCGGTGACGGGAAGAAGGGCGACCTGTACCGGCAGGTGATCTACACCAGGATGGCGATCGTCGACAAGCTGGGCGACACGGCCTGAGTCAGGCCAGCAGCTCCCACTCGGCCAGCTGGGTCTCGGCGGCACCGTGGTTCGCGGTGATCTGCAGGCGGTAGCGGGAGTAGGCGGTGGTGTTGGCGATCGTGAAGGCTCGGGTCTGCCGCCGGTCGCTGAAGTCGAGACCGGTCCGCGTGTCCAGCGTGATCCAGGTGGTGCCGTCGGTCGAGCCCTGCAGCGTCCAGCCGCGCGGGTCTCGGCCGGCGGCGTCGTTGGCCGAGGTCAGTGTGTACTGCTTCACGGTTGCGGCGGCCGGCAGGTCGTACTGGATGGTGGCGGTGTTCTGGAAGGTCAGCCACTTGGTCAGGGACGTGTCGTCGACCAGGGCGGTGCGGGCCTCGTTGGGTGCGTTCTCGCCGCTGGCGGTGAGGGTGCCACCGGTAGCGCGGTCGGTCAGCGGACGGGGGACCGCGCTGCCGGTGGTGATCGACGGGGGTACGTCGTTCGTGCCGGTGCCCCAGGTGGACGGATTGGGGCCCATGACGAAGCTGAGCGTGCCGCCGGCCAGCAGGTCCGCGTGGGTCAGGTAGTTCTTCGCGTACGCGACGCCGTTCAGGGTGGCGCTCTGGATGTACCGGTTGGTGTCGCTGACCGCGGGCGCCTCGACCGTGAAGGTGCGGCCGTTCTCCAGGGTGACCGTGGCCTTCGGGTTCAGCGGCGCGCCGATCGTGTAGTCGGTGCTGCCCATCCGGGCGGGGTAGAAGCCGAGCGCGCTGAAGACGTACCACGCCGACATCTGGCCGTTGTCCTCGTCGCCGAGGTAACCGCCGCCGTTGCCGGCGCCCGAGCCGTACAGCTTGGTCAGCACGTCCCGGACCCGGGTCTGGGTCTTCGCCGGGGTGCCGGCGTAGTTGTACATGTAGAGCATGTGGTGGATCGGCTCGTTCGGGTGCGCGTACTGGCCCATGTTGGTGTCGTAGGCCTCGCGCATCTCGTGGATGACCCCGCCGTATCCGCCGACGTTGTAGTCGCGGGACGCCGCGAACACCGAGTCGATCTTCGCCGATAGCTGGGCCCGGCCGCCGTACAGATTGGCCATGCCCTGCGGATCCTGCGGTGCCGGGGTCGCGTAGTGCCAGGGTGCGCCCTCGGTGAATTCGTAGCCCCACGCGTTCGGCTGGAACGCCGAGTCGGCCGTGCGCCACGAGCCGTTGCTCTGCTTGCCGCGGAAGAAGCCGACCGAGGGGGACCAGAGGTTCGCGTAGTCCAGCGCCCGGTTCTGGAAGTAGTCGGCGTCCTCGGCGTAGCCCAAGGCCCGGCCCAGCTGCGCGATGCCGAAGTTGTTGTCGGCGTCCTCGAGGGTCCAGGACGCCGACTCGCCGAGCACGTCCGACGGCACGTACCGCTTGAAGGTCGACACCTCCACCGCCTTGCGCCCCTTCGAACCCGACCCGGAGTAGACGCTCGCGTTCTTCACCATCGACGCGTACGCCGCCTGGTAGTCGAAATTCCGGACCCCTTTGCCGTACGCGTCGGCGAAGGCCAGATCCTGGTTGGTGCCGACCATGATGTCGATGTAGCCCGGCCCCGACCAGCGCGGCGTCCAGCCTCCGTTCTTGAAGGCATTGACAAAACCATCGAGCATTTCTCCGGTACGGGTGGGGGAGAGCAGCGTGTAGAGCGGCCAGACCGCCCGCGCGGTGTCCCAGAAGCCGTTGTTGACGTACATCTGCCCGTCGTGCACCGCGTTGTCGTAGGGGCTGAAGTATTTACGCACCCCGCCGACCATCTCCGACATGTTGTTCGGGTACATGAAGGCGCGGTACATGTTCGAGTAGAACGTGACCCTCCGGTCGGCCGAGGCGCCCTCGATCCGAACCTTGCCGAGCGCCGCGTCCCACCGGCCCGCGGCTTCTTCCCGGACGGCGTCGAAGCTCTTCGCCCCGACCTCCTGGCCGAGGTTGGCGGTGGCCTGCGCGACGCTGATGTACGAGGTGGCCATCCTCAGCGTGACCTGCTCGCCGGCCGCCGTCGCGAACCGGACCCAGCTGGTCACGCCCTGCCCGCTGACGGTGCCGGTGGCCGCGATTGCCTTGTCGACGGTCGCCGAGAAGTACAGCCGCGGTCCCTTGTGGTCGACGTAGCCGGTGATCGTGCGGGCGGCGGCGTCGACGCTGATCGAGCCGCCGACCTTGTCGATGGTGTCGAAGACGATGACCGCCTCGGCGGTGGCCGGGTACTTGAAGCGCAGCGCCCCCGCGTGATCGGTGGGCGTCATCTCGGCGGTGATGCCGTACGTGTCGAGCTGGGTCTTGTAATAGTGCGCGTTGGCGACCTCGTTGCCGTGGCTGAACGCCGACTTGCGGGCGTCCGGCGTCGTCTTCACCGCGCCGGTCATCGGCATGACCTGCAGTGCGGCGTAATCACCGATCCACGGGCTGGGCTCGTGGCTGATCCCGAAGCCCTGCACGGTGGATGAGCCGTACTGGTAGAGCCAGCCGTCGCTGTTGCCGTTCGTGATCGGCGTCCAGAAGTTGAAGCCGTTCGGCACGGTCGCGCCGGGAAAGGTGTTGCCCCGCGAGTAACTGGAGTCGGAGTTCGAGCCGCGCCGGGTGTCGACCAGGTCGGACAGGCGGGTGGCCGGCGCGGCCGCGGTGATCGCCAGGTCGTCGAGGTAGCCGCGGAACGTCCCGGTGTTGGCGGGCTGGTCGTAACCGATCAGGATGCGGTCGATCGTCCGCCCGGCCACGTGGTCGCCGATCGCCGAGGAGACGTAGTTCCACTTGTCGAAGCCGAGAACCGACCCGCTGCCCTGGGATGCCGGGTGCAGCCGGACGCCGTTCTGGTCGACCGCGCCCGAGTCGCGCAGCCGGCTCCCGTCGGTGAAGACCAGGTCGACCGCGACGTCGAGATGCCCACCGGACTGCGGGTAGAGCCAGTAGGACAGCGTGGTCGAGGCGGAAACCGGAAGATCAACATCAAAGATCCGATTGTACGAGTACGACGTGGTCGCGCTCTGATCGTTGCCCGAGTACATCAGCGCCGACGTTCCACCGTGCGCGGTCTCGGCGCGCGTCCCGGTCTCCATCGCGGTCAGTGCACAGCAGTAGCCGCCGACCCCCGCACTGGATTCCACGAGGTTGGCGCTCGGCTGCGGATCGGCGGACTCGAAGCCGGTGCTGAAGTCGCCGGCCGCGGCGTCCGCCGGGGAGGCGACGGCAAGGCCCAGGCCGATGGTCAACAGAAGTGTGGCGAGTATGCGCATCGGTGGGCCCTGCCGTTCCCGAGTCCGTGACAACGATGTCAAGCGTTTCGGAATCGTAAACAAACCTATGGAAGAGCGTCAATGGCCAGCCGGCGTTCGGCGTCTACCCGCGCACCCCGCCGGGGGTCGGTCACGGGGCCGGCCTCTGCGTCGCTTGACGTATCTACCTCTGTCGATTAGACCGGTCTGATGTCCAGATATCGTCTGCCCGCCCTGCTGGTGATCACCCTCGCCGTGGGGCTCGGGCTCGCCGCCCCCGCGGCGGCCTCCGCGAGCGCACCGTCGCCGACCACGGTTGCGAGCTCGCCGTCGCCGACCGGCCCGACCGCCGGCCCCTGCGCCTACACGCCGACCCCCGACGAGCCGGCCGCCCGCCCGGTCGGGCTGCCACCCGACCCCCGGCACACCCCCGCGCGCGGCAAGGTCCGCGTCGTGTTGCGCACCAACCTGGGCGCGATCCCTCTGGTGCTGGACCGGGCCGAGGCGCCGTGCACGGTGCAGAGCTTCCTGCACCTGACCCGGAGCCGCTTCTACGACCGGACGATCTGCCACCGGCTCACCACGTACCCCACGCTGTCGGTGCTGCAATGCGGCGACCCGTCCGGCACCGGTGAGGGTGGCCCCGGCTACCGCTACCGCGACGAACTCCCGACCGACCTGCCGCCCGCGCCGACCGACCCGACCGGAGCCCGCAAGGTCTACGCCCGAGGCGTGCTGGCCATGGCCAACGCCGGCCCGGACACCAACGGCAGCCAGTTCTTCCTGGTGTACGCGAACTCGGCGCTCCGCCCGAACTACACGATCTTCGGCGAGATCACCCAGCCCGGCCTGCGCACCCTGGACCGGATCGCGGCCGGCGGCGTCACCCCGACACCCGAGGACCCGGCGCCACTGGACGGCCCACCGGCACTACGCACGGAGATCCGCGTCGCCCACCGCGGCTGACACCACCGGGTGCCGCCGTCGAGCCGGTCGCTGATCATCAGGCGATGCGGCAGGCGGCGGCACCGTCGTGCAGGAAGCGGGCGCGGCCGAGCCGGTCGGCGCCGACCAGGGACAGGACCTGGTGGCGGCCGGACTCCGACTCGACGGTGATGACCGAGTTCTCGTCGAGGCGGACGACCTCGACGCGGTTCGCGGACCCACCGGCCCCGTTGCGCGGGCGGTAGGTGAGGAACGCGCGCCCGTGCTCGCTGGTGAGCGTGATGTCGTACCGGGTGGATCGGTAGGTGCCGCACATCCGGCTCGCATCGATCGCGGCCGGGTTCGCGGGCGGCACGGGCAGCGGCGCCGTCGCGACGCCGGCCAGGTCCCGGAGCGCCGCCCCGAAGATCTCGTAGGCCAGTGGCTCACCTCCCGTGCTGTTGGTCAGCACGGCCACCGCGACACCGGCCGACGGGGCGACGCGAAGGAATGCCTTCTGTCCCTTGGAGACGCCGGTGTGGCCGACGACGCCGCCCTGGTGGAGCATCCAGCCGAGCCCCCAACCGGTGACGCCGCCGCCGAAATCCGGGACGGATTCGACCTGGGGTTCGCGCAGTGCCGCCAGCGCATCGTCGGTGAGGTGCAGGCGGACGAACTCCAGCAGGTCGCGTGCGCTGGTGGCGAGGTGCGAGCCGCTGGGCGCGCAGTAGTAGGAAACCGCCCACTGTTTCGTCGGAACGATCTCTCCGCCGGCAAGGACGTGACCGACCGCGGCGCGCTTCAGGATGGCCTCGTAGGTGTCGGTAGCCACGGTGCGCAGGCCCAGAGGAGTGATCAGGCGTTCGCGGAGCACGTCGTGGAAGGGCTTGTCGCGCAACACCTCCACCAGCCGGCCGAGCACCACGTACCCGCTGTTGGAATAGGAGAAGACGGTGCCGGGCGGCAGGAGGTGGTCCGCCTCGGCGAGGGTGGCGACGAACTTCTCGATGGCGTCGTCGTTGCGGCCCGTGTCGGTGAAGTGGTTCCCGTCGATCCCGCCGGTGTGGGTGAGCAGGTGGCGGGCCGTCAGTGACGCGGTGGCGGCCGGATCGCTGAGCCGAAAGCCGGGCAGGTAGTCGCGAACGGGCCGGTCGAGATCCAGCACCCCGTCGCCGACCAGTTGCTGGATCAGTGTGGCTGTCCAGATCTTGGTGATCGAGCCGATCTTGAACACCGAGTCGGTCGTGGCCTCGACCCGGGTTCGCAGACTCAGCACGCCCGCGGCCTCATCCCGGATCTCTCCGTCGGCCAGGACGGCGACCTGTGCGCCCGGCACCCTGTGCTTCGCGACGAGCTCGCCCAGGTTCCACATCCCGCCAGGCTAGTTCGGCGGAAACAGCCCGGCCGCGAGCGACCGGGCTGCCCTCTCGTCGGCTAGCCGAAGATCGACGAAACCCACTCGGGGTGGTCGATGAACGGGTTGCGGTTGTGCTGGTAGCTGGCGTAGATGACCTGGTTGCGGTTCTTCTCGAAGGAGTCCGGCGGGTCCTGGGCGTTCCAGGTGAGCAGGACGGAGAGCTTGCCGATGTACGGGTTGCTGCCGTTCGAGACGGAGTTGTTGACCTCGAGGTCGGCGAAGCCGTCGTCGCCCTCGTAGCGCACCGCCATGTAGAAGATCATGCGGGCCACGTCGCCCTTGACGGCGTTGCGGGGCTCCCAGGAGTCCGAGTCGGTGTAGTTGCCGGGGGCGCCGGTGGCCGCGCTGCCGCCGGTGTCGAAGTCCTTGTTGTCGCGCAGCGCGTTGACCGCCACGTCCTCCGGGCGCAGGTGGTGCAGGTCGGTGCCGGGGCCGGCGGTGGTGCCGAAATCGCCGTGCGACTTGGCGTAGACGTGCTCCCGGTTCCAGTCGCCGGAGTCGCCGCCGTTGAGCGTCTTGGACCGGCTGATGCCCGAGTAGAGCAGGATCACGTTCGACGAGTTCGACGGGTCCTGGTCGGTGACCTTCAGGGCGTTCCAGACCCCGTCGTACGACAGCTTGGTGACGCCCGTCGAGATGATCGTGTGCAGGGCGTTCTTGAGGCTGTCACCCGACTTGCCGATGGCGTTCGCGTAGTAGGTGTCGGTGGAACTGGAGGACGTCGGCGTCGCGGTCGGCCCGCTCGTCGGGCTCGTGGTCGGGCTGGAGCCGCCGGCGGTCATCGAGGTCGGCGACTTGAGGCCCGCGTGCGAGAAGTACGCGGTCAGCGTCCCGGTCACGGTGATCTGGGTGCGCATCCGGCCCGGGTTGGTGAGCAACCCGAACGACGACCGGTAGGCGCTGGTGATCTGCACGTACAGCATCGAGCCGGTGCTGGTCTGGGTGCTGCTGTCGGCCAGCGCGAGCGCCGTGTCCCCGGTGAAGCTGCTGGTCCGAACGGTGCTGGTGGCGGTCGGTTCACCGACGACGTAGCCGGTGACGGTGCCGGTCCCGCCGGTCTGACTAGCGATCGCCTGCGCGACCGTCATGCTGGCCGCCGCGGTAGCGGCAGGCGTGCGGATGAAGGTGACCACGAGGGCCAGGACGGCGAGCAGAGCGGGCACGGTCAGCGCCGCCCTGCGTCGATGGCGGGTCTGCGCGATCATGGGCGCTCCGATCACCAAGGTATATAGATGGCGATCAGCCTATGGAGCGGCACTCTGCAACCCGTCATACCATGTTTGTCATACGGGCCAGGCGGACACGACTTCGCCGGGGCCCCACACGACATCCACCGCGTCGGCCGGCAGGTCCGCACCCGAGCGGGTGACAGCGATCAGCCCGGTGCTCGACCCGTCGAAACCGGGCACGAGGCGGGCGTCTTCCTGGAGTTGGCGCAGGTCGTGCGCATCGAACGGGGTCCCCAGCCACTTCAGCGACCCGCAGAAGTGAATCCGCGAGGCGACCGGCGCCCGGTCGGCACCCACCAGGTCGATCTCCGGGTTGAATTGCCGGTTCCACCAGCCGCCGACGACCTGGGCGTCCGGCCAGGGCAGCGACCCGGTGACCGTGGCCTGCTCCAGCGACGCACGGATCAGTGGCTCAACCGCCCGGCCGCGCCAGCTCGACCATCGGTTCTGGAACAGGGTGAAGCCGGTCCCGGGCCGGCCTCGCAGGGTCAGATTGTGGACCTCGCGCAGAATGGCGAGGTAGAGGCGTAGGTTGCTGTCGGCGATCCGGTACAGGGCGGGCTTGCCGCTGCTTGTCGACAGCGGGTGGTCGATCGCCAGGACCTGCTTGTCCTCGGTGAGCTGTCGCAACAGCGGGGACAGGGTTCCGGAGCTGACCGTCCCCTCACGTCCACCGGCCGTACTGGCGATGTTGGCAAAAGCGCGGGCGTCACCACCGACCGCTTCGACGACGCGCCGCGCGACGTCGGGATTGGGAAATTCCGAGGCGAGAGACTGTTCCGGTACGGCGAACAGCGGTGACGCCGGGTCAGCAAATTCGTCGCGGAGATAGTCATCGGCGGCTGTTCCGGACGGCCAGCGCAGCAGGATCCCGGGCAGGCCGCCGGTGATCAGGTGCGCATCGATGGCGTCGGAACCAGTGAGGCCGGTCGCGGCGGCGGTCTCGGCGAGGTTCAGCGGGCCGAGCACGAGGTTGTCGGCGCGGCCGTAGAACGGCCGGTCGTACGCAGTGAGGCGCTGCATCATGTGCAGGTCGCTGCCGAGAAGCAGCAGCAGGACCGGCCGGCGGGACAACAGTCGGTCCCAGACCACCTGCAGCTGCCCGTCGAACGTGTCGTCCTGCTCGGTGAGCCACGGCACCTCATCGACCACGACGATGCACGGTCCGTCCGGCAGCGCCCCGGCGAGCAGGCGCAACATGTCACCCCAGCCGCCGGACGGAGGCGTGCCGGGAAGCAAGCCGTGGTCGTTCGGCAGGTCGGACTCGGACAGGTCGGCGAGAAACTGAGTCGTCGATTCGGTGACCGATGCGCCTTTGACGGCGGTGAAATACAGGTAGGGGAGGCCGGAACGGTCACAGAGCTCTTGGACGAGGCGCGACTTACCAACCTGGCGGCGGCCGCGAATCGCGACGGCCAGCCCGGTCCCGGCCCGCGTGATGTGGTCGATCCGCTTCGTCAGCAAGGACAACTCGGTGCGTCGGCCGACGAACACGGCAGCCTCCCGTGAATAGATTGCTTCTAGGTAGATGACATCTACGTAGAAGCAATCTACATCAACGGACCGAGGGATCAGGGCGCTGCGGTCTCGGCTGCCGGGCTGAGGGGCGTTGTGGGGACTTCGGCTCGGCGCCAGCGGGCTGCGGTGGCCGGGGCCTTCTTCTCGATCGGGCGGCGGATGGCTGCCTCGCCCCGGTTGGGCAGGGAGAGCCGGATGACCTTCCACCAGGCCGACGCGACCTGCTTGGGCAGTGGGCCGGTGGTGTAGGTCAGCCCGTACCGCTGGAAAAGGTCTTTGATCCTGGGGGCCACCTGGTGGTACCGGTTGCTCGGCATGTCCGGGAACAGGTGGTGCTCGATCTGGTGGGACAGGTTGCCGGTCATCAGGTGCATGGCCTTGCTGCCGCTGATGTTGGCCGAGCCGAGCATCTGCCGCAGGTACCACTCGCCGCGGGTCTCGCCCTCGATGGACGTCTTCTCGAACGTCTCGACGCCGTTGGGGAAGTGGCCGCACATGATGACCGAGTGGGTCCACAGGTTGCGGACCAGGTTGGCGACCGCGTTGGCGGCGATCGTGTGCAGGAAGGACGGACCGGACAGCGCCGGGTGGATGATGTAGTCCTTGAGGACCTGCTTGCCGATCTTGCGGCGGGTCTGCTTCAGCCGGGCGCGGAAACCGGGGTCCTGGCGGCGCTTCTTGGTGGCCAGGTTCTTGCCCAGCTCGAGGTCGTACGCGGCGATGCCGTATTCGAAGAAGCAGGCGTTGACGAAGTTCCAGAGCGGCTGGCCCAGGTAGAGCGGGATCCACTTCTGGTCCTCGTCGACGCGCATGATGCCGTAGCCGAGGTCGTTGTCGCGGCCGACCACGTTCGTGTAGGTGTGGTGCAGCTCGTTGTGCGAGTGCTTCCACTGCTCGGACGGGGAGGCGTTGTCCCACTCCCACTTCGTCGAGTGGATCTTCGGGTCGCGCAGGAAGTCCCACTGGCCGTGCATGATGTTGTGGCCGATCTCCATGTTCTCCAGGATCTTGGCGATCGACAGGCCGGCCGTGCCGACCAGCCACGCCGGCGGGAACAGGGAGAACAGCAGGATCCCGCGGCTGCCGAGTTCGAGCCCGCGCTGCCAGGCGATCACCCGCCGGATGTAGGCGGCGTCCTTCGCGCCTCGGCTCGCCATCACCTCGTCGCGGATGGCGTCGAGCTCGATGCCGATCTGCTCGATGTCCTCGGGCGTGAGGTGGGCGACGGGGCTGGTCTTCTTGCGCTGGATCGTCGTCATGTCATCCTTCGATGGTGCAGGGGCCGGCGGCGGCCGAGATGCAGGGCTGGATCGGGATGTTGTCGCCCGGCTCGGCGACGGTGAGCCGGCCGTCGCGCAGGTCGCGCACGGCGCCCTCACGCAGCGGCAGGACGCAGCTGAAGCAGATGCCCATCCGGCAGCCGGACTTCATCAGCACGCCGGCGGTCTCGCCGGAGTCGAGGATGGGCTCGGTGCCGTCGGTCTCGACGACGGTGCCGGACTTGGTGAACGTGACCGTGCCGCCCCCGCCGTCGGTGAGCAGCGTCGGGCGGAACCGCTCGGTGCGCAGCCGGTGGGCGGCACCGCCGTCGGCCCAGTGGGTTTCCAGGTCGTCGAGCATCTCGTTCGGCCCGCAGGCCCACGTCTCGCGCTCGAGCAGGTCGGGGACGAGTTCGGCGATGTCGGCCGGCTTGAGGCGGCCGGAGTCGGAGGCCCGGGTGTGCCGCTCGATCAGCCGGATCCGGCCCTCGGCGGCCAGGCCGCGAAGTTCCAGACCGAAGACAACATCCTCTTTGGTACGGGCTGAGTGCACCACGACCACGTCGGTCATCTCGTGCAACGCGCTGCGCAGCATGCCCATGACCGGGGTGATGCCGCTGCCCGCGGTGATGAACAGTGCCTTCGCCGGCCGGGTCTCGTCGAGCCGGAACGCGCCGGTGGGCGGGTCGAGGTGCAGGATCATGCCGCGCTTGACGTTGCGGACGAGCTCGGTGCTGACCGCTCCGCCGGGCACGGCGTTGACGGTGATGGTGATCCGGCCGTCGCTGCGCCAGGGCGGGCTGGTGATCGAGTAGGAGCGCCAGAGGCGTACGCCGTCGACGTCCACGCCGAGCCGGACGTACTGCCCGGGCTCGTGCCGCACCCAGCCGCGGCCCGGCCGGAGCACCAGGGTGACGCTGTTCGACGTCTCCGGGCGCACGGCCTCGACCTTGGCGCGCAGCACCTGCGCGTTGCGCAGCGGTGCGATCACGTCGAGGTAGTCGGCGGGCACCACCGGCGTGGTGATCAGTTCGACCACGCGCCAGGCGCCGGCCCCGAGGGTACGGATAACGGCCACGTAACAAGCTTCCTGTGCGCCCGGGGGTAGGTGCCTGACCGCTCGAAGTGAATCTGGTCGTGTTTTTTGTTCGGCTGGTACAAACGTAGGGTGACAAACCCCCTGCCCGACGTCAAAGCCTTCCGGTTGTCGCCGGAAGTGGTCGCGCCGCTACGGGAGCGGCTGCCGCACGTGGCCACCCAGACCATCGACGCGATCATGACCGAGGTGCCGGCCTACGCCGAGGCCTTCGCCGGTGATCTGGGCGCGAAGATCGAGCGAGCGGTCCGCACCGCGCTGGGTGCGTTCCTCGGTCTGGTGTCCCGCCCGCACGGGCCCGACCCGCAGTCCCCGCTGGGCCCGGCCCTCCAGGCGGCCTACGCCCTCGGCCGCGGGGAGGCCCGCAACGGCCGCAGCCTCGACGCGCTGCTCGGGGCCTACCGGGTCGGCGCCCGGGTCTCCTGGCACGAGCTCGCCGCGATCAGCGTCGCCACCGGGCAGCCGGCCGCGATCATCGCGCACTTCGCCGAGCTGGTCTTCGCCTACATCGACGAGCTCTCCGCGGCCAGCGTCGCCGGGCACGCCGACGAGCTCGCGTCCTCCGGCCGGGCCCGGATCCGCCATCTGGAGCAGCTCACCCAGGCCCTGCTGGCCGGCGAGACCGAGCACACGATCATCGCGGCCGCCCAGCGTGCCGACTGGTCGCCACCGCAGACCCTGACCGCCGTCCTCGTTCCCGAGCACGCCGCGCGCACGGTGGTTGACCTGCTCGACCGCCGCACGCTGTCGTTGAGCGAGGCCGGACCGGACTTCTCGGTGCTGCTGGTCCCGGACGCCGACGGATCGCGGGCCGCGATGCTGGGCCTGTTGCGCGGCCAGACCGCGGTGGTCGGCCCGGCGCGCCCCTGGCTGCGGGTGAAGGCGTCGTACGACCGGGCGGTGCGCACCATGGAGATCCCGGGCCTGCCCACCGGCAACGTCGTCAACACCGAGGACCACCTGGCCGCGCTGGTGCTGACCGCCGACCCGCAGGCGCTCGCCGACCTGCGGGCCAAGGTGCTGGAACCGCTGTCCGGCGACTCCTCGGCCGAGAAGCTGACGGAGACGCTGCGGAGCTGGTTGCGGCATCAGGGGCGGCGCGAGGAGGTCGCGGCGGAGCTGTTCGTCCACCCGCAGACCGTGCGGTACCGGATGACGCGGCTCCGGGAGCTCTACGGCGACCGGCTGCAGGATCCGGAGTGGATCTCCGCGCTGTTCATCGCCCTGTCGGTCCCCGCCGCCTAGGAAACTGGTGTTTCCGAGCAACATGCCCGTAACACTATTGACATCGATGTATTCACCTACTTGGCTGGAGGAAACAGTTTTCCCGCTGCGCCGACGAGGTCGGTCAACTCCCACGGCGGCTTCCCCCAAGGAGCTGGCAGATGCGGAATCGATGGCTGCGGCTGATCGCCGTACCCGTGCTGATCGTCCTTGCTCTTGTCGCCCAGCCCGCCGGGCCGGCCCTGGCCGCGGTGGAGACCCTGACCGTCGACATGACCGCCTACGGCGGGGCGCCGACCTACCGGGCGTCCGGCTTCATCTACGGTATCTCGCAGAGCGGCGCGTCCCCATCGGCGTCGCTGCAGAGCCAGATCAAGGTCAAGGTGATGCGGGCCGGCGGCTCGCAGATCGGGTGCCCCAACGGTGGGTACGTGAACGGCGGCTACACCGCGCGGTGGAACTTCATCAAGGCCTACTACGCGCGAGCCAGGGCCACCGGCGCGAGGTTCAGCCTGCTGCTGTCCGGCATGTGGGGCTCCGACGGGGTCTGCAACGTGCCGCGCTGGCCGGGTGACAGCGGCAACTGGACCGAGTACACGAACTTCGTCAACCAGCTCATCGCGGACGCCAAGGCGAACGGCATGACCGGCTCCGACGTGCGCTGGGACCTGTGGAACGAGCCGAACATCTTCTTCTGGGGCCGCACCCAGGCCCAATACCTGGAGATGATCCGCCGCGGCACCCAGCTGGTGCGGGCCGCCATCCCCGGCGCGGTGCTCGAAGGCCCCAGCTACGCCGGCGTGCCCACCTCGTCGAACTCGTGGTGGACCACCTACCTCGACTACGTCAAGGCCAACAACGTCGTGCCGAACATCATCAGCTGGCACGACCTGCCCGGCGACCCGGCCACCGACGCGGCCAACCTGTCCGGCATGCTCTCGTCCCGCGGCATCACCATCAGCGGCACCTCGGTCAACGAGTACGGCGCGTTCGGCGACGAGCAGCAGCCCGGCCCCTCGGCCTGGTACATAGCCCGGCTCGAACGCTGCAACTGCGACGGCGCCCGGGCGAACTGGGGCATGGTCGGCCAGACACCGTCGCTGTACGACACGTTCGGCTGGCTGGTCACGGCGAACGCGAACCAGCCGATGGGCCAGTGGTGGGTCTACAAGCGCTACGCCGACCAGACCGGCCAGCGCACGAAGATCACCGCGAGCTCGAGCCACGACGGCACCGTGTTCCAGGACTCGTCGGCCCGTAGGTCGGTCGCGGTCTACGGCGCGAAAGCCGGCGGAGCGCAGGGCGCCATCGACATCCGCTACACCGGCATCCCGTCCTGGCTGGTCACCAGCGGTTCGGTGAACGTACTGGTGGAACGGTTGCCGTCGACCAACGCCTACGTCAGCGCGCCTGCCGTGGTGTCCAACACCCGGGTGACGGTGAGCGGCAGCGCGATCACCGTCCCGGTCAATTGGACCAACGCCAAGGATGCGTACGCGGTGACCCTCACGCCGTAGTCGCCCGCTGCCCGGCCCTTCCGTCATCGGGGCCGGGCAGGGGTTCAGGCCTCGGTCTGCAGGACCGGGCCGAACAGGCGGCGGGTCTGGTCGGCTCGCAGGCCGACGAACGTGCCG
This sequence comes from Paractinoplanes toevensis, assembly GCF_018332695.1. Lineage (GTDB taxonomy): Bacteria > Actinomycetota > Actinomycetes > Mycobacteriales > Micromonosporaceae > Actinoplanes > Actinoplanes toevensis. The sequence continues at coordinate 119,966 of NZ_BOQN01000051.1, read as the reverse complement.
GAGGCCGAGACCAGGGTCGTGCCCGGCTCGGCCTCCGTGGCGATGGTGCCGGTCGCGGTGACCCGGCGGCCGTCCACGTGCCGCACCTCGGCGGTCAGCCGCAGCGGGGTCAGCAGCGGCACCGGCGCGCGGTAGACGGTGTCGAGGCGGACCGTCATCCCGGGGTTGCCGGAGGCGACCACCGCGTGGCCGAGGATCTGGTCGAGCAGCATCGCGCTCACGCCGCCGTGGGCGAACCGTGGCGGGCCCTCGAACGCCAGGCCGAGCGTGCACCGCCCGATCGCCACGCCGGCTACCACCTCGATGCGTAGCGGCGGTGCCAGGGCGCTGCCGCCGCCGGTGACCGGGTTGTACATCCGCACGCCGCCGAGCAGGTCGTCCGCGCTCGGCAGCGTCGACCGGCCGCGGGACCGCTCGCCCAGCCGCGCGGCGATCTCGCGAAGCTCGGCGGCCGCGCGGAGCAGGTCGCCGGCCGGCATCTCGGTGGTGGTGGCGTGCTCGGCGAGCGTCCGCAGTGCGTCGCCCAACTCGGTGATGGCCTCGCGTCGTTTCACATGGACAGCATCGCCGTCGGCGAGCGGGCGGAGCTAGTGAATCAAGTCACACTGCTATAACCTGTTCTAGTTACTCGGGAAGAGGAGGAGCGCGATGGCCAAGGTGACCGTTGAGGCCGATGCCAAAGCGGATCCGCAGCGGGTCTGGGAAGTGCTGTCGACCCCGTCACGGGTCCCGGAATGGAACACGATGCACGAGGGATTCACCGGTGACGTGCCGGCGACTCTCGACGAGGGCACGACCTACAAGCAGAAGGTGAAGCTGATGGGCATGCCCGCCGAGATGGCCTGGCGGGTGACCACGGCGGCGGCGCCGGGGCGGCTCGAGCAGAACGGCGACGGGCCGATGGGCGTCAAGGCGAAGAACCTCTTCGTGATCGAGCCGAGCGACGCCGGCTCACACATCACCTACGAGATGGAGTTCATCGGCCCGGCGCTGAAGGGCCCGATGGCCGGCATGCTGGAGAAGCAGGCCGGCGCCGCGGGTCAGCAGGCTCTGGCGAAACTGGTGGCGCTGGTCGAATAGGCGGCGCCTAGCGCAGGAGCAGGCGGCTGGCCAGTTCCAGGTGGTTGACCACGTCGTTGGCCGAGGCGCGGCGGGTCACCCAGGCCACCAGGTTGGACAGCCACACGTCGCCGATCACGCGAGCCTTGGCCCGGTCGTCGGCGGTCGGCTCGCCGTCGGTCATGGCCCGGGTGAACATGTCCTCCATCAGTCGCGCGACCGCGTTGACCTCGGCGCTCGCGGACGGGTCGGCGAACATGAAGGCCCGGGTCATCGCCTCGGTGAGCAGCGGCTCGCGCTGCATCGCCCGGGTCACCATGGCCAGCACGAACTGCATGCGCTCGTGCGGGGTGTCGCCGGGGATCGGCTTGCGCTCGAGTTTCTCCTGGATCTTCTCCAGCTCGAGAGCCAGCGCCGACACCAGCAGGTGGATCTTCGAGGGGAAGTAGCGGTAGAGCGTGCCCAGGGCGACCTCGGCGCGCTCCGCGACGGTGCGCATCTGAACCGCGTCGTAGCCGCCCTTGGAGGCCAGCGACAACGTCGCCTCGAGGATCCGGCGCCGCCGGTCACGCTGGGCGGCCGAGCCGTCCAGGGCGGTGAGTGCGGTGGTCGTACTGGTATTTGTTCTCGGTGTTGCCATGGCTACCCCTCGCGGCCTGAATCGTCTCCCCAGCCTAGCAACGCGACGTTGACAACCTGTTGCGCCGGGCGCTGTTCCCGGCAAACTGAAACGTGTTCTAATGACGGAATGGGTCCGGACTTCGCGCTCGACGACGATCAGGAAGCGATCGTCCGCCTCGCCGATGAGGTGCTCAGCGACAACGACGACACGCCGGAGCGACTCTGGAAATCCCTCGGCCAGGCCGGTCTGCTCGGCCTCTCGGTGCCGGCCGAGCTGGGCGGCGCGGGGCTGGGCGCGATGGCGACCGGGCTGCTGCTCACCGAGATCGGGCGGCACGCCGCCCGGGTGCCGGCCTGGTCCACACTGGCCCTCGGCGTGCTGCCGGTGGCCCGCTGGGGCACTCCCGAGCAACAGCGCGATCTGCTGCCTCGGGTGCTGGCCGGACAGGTCCTCACGGCCGCCCCGGGCGAGCCGGTCACGGCCACCGAGGACTGGCGGCTCACCGGCACCTGCCACGAGGTGCCGGACGCCGACCGGGCCTACCGCGTCCTCGTCCCGACGAACCGGGGCGTGGCCCTCGTCGATCCCGCGCACGCGACGCTGTCGCGGACCCCGACCTCGGCCGGGACCGACGAGTTCTCGCTTCGGCTCACGGAGGTCGCCGGCGAGCCGCTGGCGGGGGCCGACCTTCGGCGGTACGCGGTGGCCGGCGCCTGCGCGCTCGGCGACGGCGCGCTGGCCGGGGCCCTGCGGATGACCGCCGACCACGTGCGCGACCGGCACCAGTTCGGCCGCCCGCTCGCCACCTTCCAGGCGGTGGCCCAGCAGATCGCCGACGTCTACATCGCCTCCCGCACGATGCACCTGGCCGCCCTCGCCGCCATCTGGAGCGATGCGGATCTGTGGACCGCCGCCTATTGGTTGTGCAGCGAGGCCCCGCCGGCCCTGCGCACCTGTCACCACCTGCACGGCGGGCTCGGTCTGGCCGCCGACTACCCGCTGCACCGGCACACCGCGCTGATCCGTGACCTGGTCCGGCACCTGCAACGGCTGGGAGCCCTCGATGTTCATCGACCTGAGTGACGAGCAGAAGGCTTTGCGGACGCGGCTACGTGCGTACCTTCAGAAGGTTTTGACCGTCGAGGAGCGGGCGGCCGTGCAGCGGGAGCGGCACGGCGCGGTCTACCGCGACCTGGTCCGGCGGCTCGGCCGGGACGGCTGGCTCGGGCTCGGTTTCCCGGAGCGGTTCGGCGGTGGCGGGCTCGGCCCGATGGAGCAGCAGATCTTCGTGAACGAGGCGGCCCGCGCCGACGTGCCGCTGCCCGCGGTCACCCTGCAGACCGTGGCGCCGACGCTGCTCGCGCACGGCTCGGCGGAGCAGCAGGAGTTCTTCCTCCCGCGAATCCTGACCGGGGAGATCCACTTCGCGATCGGCTACACCGAACCGGAGGCCGGCACCGACCTGGCCGCGCTGCGCACCCGGGCGGTCCGCGACGGCGACGGGTACGTGGTGAACGGCCAGAAGATGTTCACCACCGGCGCGCACGACGCCGACTACCTGTGGCTGGCCTGCCGCACCGACCCGGACGCGCCCCGGCACAAGGGCCTGTCCATCCTGATCGTCGACACCGCCGACCCGGGCTACTCGTGGACGCCGATCATCACCTCCGACGGCGCGCACCACGTCAACACCGTCTACCTCACCGACGTACGGGTGCCGGCGAACCGCCTGGTGGGCACCGAGAACGGCGGCTGGCGACTGCTGACCGCGCAGCTCAACCACGAGCGCGTGATGCTGGGTCCGGCCGGCCGCTTCGGCGCCTTCATCGATCGGGTACGCGCGTGGGCGGGCACCCGGGATATCCCCGAGGTGGAGCGCGCCCTGCTCCGCGCGGAAGCCTGCCGCCGGGTGAACGAGCTGCTCAACTGGCAGGTGGCGGGGACTTCGTTGAACGCCGCGGACGCGTCGGCCACCAAGGTCTTCTCCTCGGAGCGGCTGCTGCGGATCGGCCAGGAGCTCGAGGAACTCGTCTGGCGGCACGGCGACCCCACCGACCCGGCCACCGCCGAACTGCTCACCTGGCTCGACCTGCAGGCCAAACGCAACCTGGTGCTGACGTTCGGCGGCGGGGTCAACGAGATCCAGCGGGAGATCATCGCGTCGGCCGGGCTCGGGCTGCCGAGGGTGCCGCGATGACCGACCCGATCAGCACCGCCGCGCACCGGATCGCCGCGGCCGGCCTGTCCCCGGCCCGGACCGCCCGGGACCCGGTCAACCGCCCGGCGATCCGGGACTGGCTCACCGCGATCGGCGACGACAACCCGGTCTACGAGCGGGACGGCGTCGCCCCGCCGGCGATGGTGCAGGTGTGGACGATGCGCGGGCTGCGGCCGCGCGACGAGGACGACGATCCGCTGCGCGCGATGTCGGCCGTGCTGGACGAGGCCGGCTACACCTCTGTGGTGGCGACCGACTGCGCCCAGACCTACCACCGCTACCTGCGGGTCGGCGAGACCGTCGCGGTGCGTACCCGGCTCACCGACGTCACCGGGCCCAAGCGCACCGCGCTCGGCGAGGGCTGGTTCTTCACCACCGAGAGCGTCTGGGAGGTGGCCGGCGAGCCGGTGGCCGACATGCGGTTCCGGATCCTGAAATTCCGCCCGGAGGCGGTTCCTCAGGTCGAGCGGCAGGCTCCGATCCGGCCGGTGGCCGGCCCGGACACCGCGTTCTTCTGGGCCGGGATCGAGGCCGGCGAGCTGCGCATCCAGCGCTGCGGCGAATGCGGCGCGCTGCGCCACCCGCCCGGTCCGGGCTGCCCGCGCTGCGGTGCCTTCAAGCCGGCGTACGCCGTCGCGGCCGGCACCGGACGCATCCACAGCTACGTGGTGCACCGCCATCCGCCGCTGCCCGGCCGCCGATCGCCGGTGGTGGTCGCCCTGGTCGACCTGGACGAGGGGGTGCGGATGGTGGGAGAGCTTCTGGACGTACGCCCGGACGAGGTGCGCATCGGTGCCGAGGTGCGGGTCGCCTTCGCGGACGGTCTGCCCGTCTGGCGCCCGGACCTGACCGAACTGCCGCCGTGGGAACTCGCGGTCACCCCGACCGTCATCATCAGCACGGCCCTGGCCACGCGCGACTTCCAGGACGTGCACCACGACCGGGACGCGGCCGTGCGCCGTGGCAGCAAGGACATCTTCCTCAACATCCTCGCCACCACCGGCCTGGTGCAGCGGTACGTCACCGACCGGCTCGGGCCGGACGCCGCGCTGCGCGGGATTTCGCTGCGGCTCGGCGGGCCCTGCTACGCGTACGACACGCTGACCTTCGCCGGCCGGCAGCGCGCGGGCGAGGTGGCGGTGACCGGGCGGACCGCGACCGGCGAGCACGTCACGGCGACCGTACGGCTGGCGTCGTGATCGCCCGGACCGCGGCCATCGCGGGCATCGGGGCCACCGAGTTCTCCAAGGACTCCGGCCGCAGCGAGCTGCGGCTCGCGGCCGAGGCGATCCGGGCCGCGCTCGACGACGCCGGCCTGCGGCCGTCCGACGTCGACGGCCTGGTCACCTTCACCATGGACGACAACGCCGAGATCGCGGTGGCCCGGGAGATCGGCGCGGGCGAGCTGACCTTCCTCAGCCGGATCGGGTACGGCGGGGGAGCCGCCTGCGCGGTCGTGCAGCAGGCGGTGCTCGCCGTGGCGACCGGTATCGCGTCGACGGTGGTCTGCTACCGCGCGCTCAACGAACGCTCCGGCCGCCGGTTCGGGCAGGCCACCCTCCCACCCGGGCTGGACGCGAGCTGGCACTACCCGATGGGCCTGGCCACCCCGGCCGCGATGGTGGCCATGGTGGCCCGGCGGTATATGCACGACTACGGCGCCACCACCGATGACTTCGGCCGGGTCACGGTCTCGGCCCGGCGGTACGCGGCTACCAACCCGGCCGCGTGGTTCTTCGGGCGGCCGATCACCCTGGACGACCATCGGGCCTCGCGCTGGATCGCCGAGCCGCTGCGGCTGCTGGACTGCTGCCAGGAGAGCGATGGCGCGGTCGCGCTGGTGGTGACCTCCGCTGAGCGGGCCTGCGATCTGCGCCGGCCGTCCGCCGTGATCAGCGCGGCGGCCCAGGGCAGCGGGACCGACCAGTTCGTGATGACCAGTTACTACCGCGACGAGGTGGCCGCGCTGCCGGAGATGGGCGTGGTGGCCCGCCAGCTCTGGGGGCAGTCCGGGTTCGGGCCGGGCGACGTGCGGACCGCCGTGCTCTACGACCATTTCACGCCGTACGTCCTGATGCAGTTGGAGGAATTGGGGTTCTGCGGCCGTGGCGAGGCGCGGCATCTGATCGCTTCGGCCGACTGCCCGCCGATCAACCCGAACGGCGGGCAGCTGGGGGAGGCGTACATCCATGGCATGAACGGCATTGCCGAAGCCGTCCGGCAGGTGCGCGGGACCGCGGCCAACCAGGTGCCCGGGGACGGGCCGGTGCTGGTCACGGCGGGCACCGGGGTGCCGACCAGCGGGCTGATCCTCAGCGCAGCGTGACCACCGCGTCGGAGAGCACCGGGCGGTCGCCGACGCTCGCCTGCAGGACGAGACGGCCGTCCTCGCGCCAGATCCGGGTGCGCAGCGTGTCGCCCGGGAAGACGACCCCGGCGAAACGGGCCCGGTAGCCGGCCACGCTTTTCATCTCCGCGCCGACGGCCGCCTTCAACACCATGCCGTACGTGCAGAGGCCGTGCAGGATCGGACGGGGGAAGCCGGCCCGCGCCGCGAACGCCGGGTCGACGTGCAGCGGGTTGCGGTCGCCGAGCAGGCGGTACCAGAGCGCCTGCCGCGGATCGGTGGGGGAGAGCACCTCGTCGTCGGGTTCGCGATCGGGCAGCGGCACCCGGGTGTCCGGGCCGCGGTCGCCGCCGAAGCCGCCCTCGCCCTTGACGAAGATGCTGATCCGGCTGGTGAACAGCTCGGTGGTGGTCTCGGTGACGACGATGGCGGCGCTGCCCTTGTCGTGGACGGCGGCGATCCGTGAGCGCGCCGTGCACCTGCCCGCGATCGGGATCGGGCGGTGGATCTCGATCTCCTGCCGGCCGTGCACGACCCGGGCCAGGTCGACGTCGATGCCGGGCATCCGCACCGTCGGCGGCTCGGTGTCGCGCAGCGTCGTCGCCACGGTGGCGAAGGTCGGCAGCACACCGGCCAGCGCGCCCTCGTACACATAGGACAGCTCGTCGGCGCCGATGGCCAGGTGGTAGAGCAGCACGTCGGTGCTGTCCCAGCTCAGGTCGCGGCTCGGCAGCTCGGCACCGACCGCCTCGTCCGGGTCGATGGGCATCAGGCCATGTCCTTCGCCGCCAGGTAGCCGAACGTCAGGGCCGGGCCCAGGGTGGCGCCCGCACCGGCGTAACTGCGGCCCATCACCGCGGCGCTGACGTTGCCCGCCGCGTACAGCCCGGGGATGACCGTGCCGTCCGGGCGCAGCACCCGGGCCCGCTCGTCGGTGCGCAGCCCGCCCTTGGTGCCCAGGTCGCCGGGCACCATCCGGAACGCATAGAACGGCGGCTTCCCGACCGGGCCCAGGCACGGGTTGGGCCGCTGCCGCGGATCGCCGTAGTAGCGGTCGTAGGCCGAGTCGCCGCGGTGGAAGTCGTCGTCTCGCCCGCCGGCCGCGAACCCGTTGAACCGCCCGACCGTCGCCACCAGCGCCTCCGCGTCGATCCTGGCCGCCAGCTCGGCCAGGGTGCCGGCCCGGTGCGCCATGCCGTCGTCGAACCAGCGGCGCGGCAACGGCGTTCGCGGACCGCGCCCGGCGAACAGATAGCGGTTCCGGTAGGTCTGATCGGCGATCAGCCAGGCCGGTTGAGGCGCGGCCAGCATGGCGTGGACGGCATCCACGTACGGTGCCGCCTCGTTGACGAAACGGCGGCCGGTCGCGTCGACCATCAGGCAGCCCGGCTGGTTGCGCTCGGCGAGACAGAAGTACGGCTCCCGGCCGACCGGAATCGACGGGCCCCACCACGCCTCGTCCATCAGGTCGAGGGCGGCACCCAGCCGCTCGCCCGCCTCGATGCCGTCGCCGGTGTTGCCCTTCGCGCCGACCGTCCACTCGGTGCCCATGCCCTGATACTTCTGGCGCATCGTCTCGTTCTGCTCGAAGCCGCCGCTGGCCAGCAGCACGCCCCGGCGGGCACTGATCACGCCGGTGGTGCGGACCCCGGTCACCCGGCCGTCCTCGACCACCAGGTCGGTCATCGGCGTCCCGAGCAGCACCGGAACGCCCGCCCTGCGCAGCCCGGCCCGCAGGCCGGCGGCGAGCGCCTGGCCCATGGTGAGCTTCCGCTTCCGGGACAGGCCGCGGGCGACCAGGCGGGCCGCGGTGAGGATCGAGCGCGGATGCCGTACGCCCAGCGACAGCCACCGGTAGTCGACCTGGGTGACCGCGATGCTGCCCGGCGCGGCCCGATAGGGCGCGGCGAGCGTCGCCAGGTCGGGCCCGATCAGCCGGGCGTCCAGCGGCCGGGGCTCGATGCTGCGTCCGCTCGCCAGCCCGCCGGGGGCCTCGGGGTAGTAGTCCGGATAGCCGGGCACCCAGGCGAAGTCGAGCGGGGTGTGCGCCCGGACGAACGCCAGCATCTCCGGCGCAGCCGACAGGAACGCGTTCTGCCTGGCCGGGGTGGCGTCCGGTCCCGCGACGTGCGCCAGGTAGGCGTGGGCGTCCCCGGTCACGCCGGCTTTCGTCAGCACCTCGTTGCCCGGCAACCACAGACCGCCGCCCGAGCGCGCGGTGGATCCGCCGTAGGATTCGGCCTTTTCCAGCACTATCGCGCTCAGCCCGTGGTGCGCCGCGGCGAGCGCCGCGACCATGCCGGCGCCACCACTGCCGACCACGACGACGTCGAACTCTTCCGCTGCCTTCGACACTAGAACAGGTTACAATTCTTGCCGCTGCGCCGCACCCCTACGGAGGCACCGTGACCGAGCCCTGGGACGAGACGGCCGACGTCGTGGTGGTCGGCTTCGGCGCCGCCGGGGCCTGCGCCGCGATCGAGGCCGCCGACGCGGGTGCCCGTGTGCTGGTGCTCGACCGGTTTCTCGGCGGTGGCGCCACGGCTATCTCCGGCGGGGTCGTGTACGCCGGCGGTGGCACCCGGCAGCAGCGTTCGGCCGGGGTCGCCGACTCGCCGGAGGCGATGGCCGGCTATCTGCGTGAGGAGGTCGGCGACACGGTCTCGGCGGCCACCCTCCGCCGCTTCTGCGAGCAGAGCGCGGGCATGATCGACTGGCTCTCCGGGCTCGGGGTGCCGTTCGACGCGCGCCTCTGCCCGTACAAGACGTCCTACCCCACCAACCGCCACTACCTGTACTACTCGGGCAGCGAGTTGTCGTTCGCCGACCCGGCGCCGCGCGGCCACCGGGTCGTCGCTCGCGGCACCTCCGGCCGGGTGCTCGCCGCCCGGCTCGCCGCCGCCGCGCGCGGTCGCGGTGTCTCGGTGCACGCCCAGACCCGCGTCGAACGCCTTGTCACCGGGCCGGACGGCCGGGTCGTCGGTGCCGAGTGCCGCACCCTCCGGGGCGCCCCGGGCTGGGTCCGGCTCGGTCATCGGGTGCTGCACCGCTGGTCGGTCAAGCCCGGCCTCTATCTGCCGGGGCTGGGCCGGGCGCTGCATCGGCCGGTTGCCTGGCTGGAGCGGCGTTACGGGCGCCCGCTGCGGGTCGGGGCCGGGCGCGGCGTGGTGCTCGGCGCCGGTGGGTTCGTCTTCAACCGCGAGATGATGCGCGAGCACGCCCCGGACTATCGCGGCGGGCTCCGGCTCGGCACGCCCGGCGACGACGGCTCGGGGATCCGGCTCGGGGTCGCGGCCGGTGGCCGCACCGACCACCTCGGCCGCGTGACGATCTGGCGGTTCCTGGCGCCGCCCTCGGCCATGCTCGGCGGGCTGCTCGTCGACCGGGACGGGCGGCGGGTCTGCGACGAGTCCCGCTACGGCGCGGCGGTGGGCGAGGCGATCCTGCGCTCGCCCGGTGCGCGGGCCTGGCTGCTGCTCGACGCGGCGGTGCTGGCCGAGTGCCGCCGCCAGGTGTGGACGCAAACCCTGTGGTTCCAGCGCTGGCAGGCGTTCTGGCTGCTGACCGCCGGCCGGGTGACCGGCCCGACCCCCGAGGCGGTCGCCCGCCGGGCCGGCGTCGACCCAACCGGCCTGACCGCAACCCTCGCGACCTACCAAGCCGCCGAGCCGACGCGGACCGCCGCGTCCGTCGGCGAGTCTGCACACCCGGCCCTCCGGCCCGCCTACCCAGCCGGCAAGCCCGCCGAGTTGGTGCGTCCGTTGGCTTCCCCGCCGTACTCGTTGATTGATGTCTCGGTGCGGAACCGGACCGCTCTGCCGGCACCGATGCTCACGCTCGGGGGTTTGCGGGTCGATGAGGCGACCGGGCAGGTGCTGGGCGTGCCGGGTCTCTATGCCGCCGGGCGGACCGCGGTCGGCATCTGCTCGCGCAGTTATGTCAGCGGGCTGTCGCTGGCCGATTGCGTTTTCTCCGGGCGCCGGGCCGGTCGCAGCGCCGCCATCCAGGACCGGGGAGGTCTGCATGCTCACCGAGGCTGATCGACTTGCCCTCGCCGACCGGTTGCGGGTCGCCGAGCGCGACCGGACGCCGATTCCGCCGCTGGTGCGGGAACGGCCCGATCTGACAGCCGCCGACGCCTACGCCATCCAGCTCCACAACATCCGGCGCCGCGGCGGCGAGGTCGTCGGGCACAAGGTCGGCCTGTCGTCGAAGGCGATGCAGCAGATGATGGGCGTCGACGAGCCCGACTACGGGCACCTGATGGCCGACATGCGACTGCCCGAGACCGAGCCGGCCGATGCGTCGCGCTACTGCTTTCCCCGGGTCGAGATCGAGGTGGCCTTCCTGCTCGGCGCCGACCTGCCGGGCGAGGGCTGCACCGAGGCGGACGTGCTGGCCGCCACCGAGGCGTTCGCGCCGTCGATCGAGCTGATCGACAGCCGCATCCAGGACTGGAAGATCAGCCTGGCCGACACGATCGCCGACAACGCCTCGTCGGCCGGCTTCGTCGTCGGCGCGGGCCGGGTGCCACCCGGTGCGATCGACCCACGCGGGATCGACGCCGTGCTCTACCGCGACGGTGAGCCGGTCGTGCGGGGCCGCTCCGATGCCGTGCTCGGCAATCCGGTGACCGCGGTGGCCTGGCTGGCCCGCACGGTCGCCGGCTTCGGGGTGCGGCTGCGCGCGGGCCACCTGGTGCTGCCGGGTGCGTGCGCCCGCGCGGTGGACGCCCACCCGGGCGACGATTTCCGCGCGGTCTTCACCGGCCTCGGCGAGGTCCGGCTGTCCTTCACGGAGGTGTCCCCATGACGTTGACGGCGGCCATCGTCGGGTCCGGCAACATCGGGACGGACCTGCTCTACAAGCTGATGCGCTCCGAGCGGATCGAGCCGCGCTGGATGGTCGGCATCGACCCGGACAGCCCGGGCCTGCGCCGCGCCGCGGACCTCGGTCTGGAGACCAGTGCGAAGGGCGCCGACTGGCTGCTGGCCCAGGATCCGTTGCCCGATCTCGTCTTCGAAGCCACCGCGGCGGCCGTGCACCGGGCCGGCGCCCCGCGGTATGCGGAGGCCGGCATCCGGGCCGTCGACCTCACCCCGGCGGCGGTCGGCCCGCTCGTGGTGCCCGAGGTCAACCTGCGCGAACACCTCGGCGCACCGAACCTCAACCTGATCACCTGCGGCGGGCAGGCGACGATCCCGATGGTGTACGCGGTCTCCCGGTGCACGCCGGTCGGCTACGCCGAGATCGTGGCCACCGTCTCCTCGCGGTCGGCGGGGCCGGGCACCCGGGCCAACATCGACGAGTTCACCCGCACCACCGGCCGGGCCCTGGAGCTGGTCGGCGGCGCGGCCCGGGGCAAGGCGATCGTCGTGCTCAACCCGGCCGACCCGCCGATGGTCATGCGGGACACGGTGTTCTGCGCGATCGGCCCGGATGCCGACACCGAGGCCGTGGCGCGGTCGATCGAAGACATGGCCGCCGAGGTGGCTCGGTACGTGCCCGGCTACCGGCTGCTCAACGAGCCGCAGTTCGACCAGGGCCGAGTCGCGATCTTCGTGGAGATCACCGGGGCCGGGGACTTCTTACCGCCGTACGCCGGGAATCTGGACATCATGACCGCGGCCGCCACCCGCGTGGGAGAGGAACTGGCCTCATGAGCGCCGACATCCGGATCACCGATTCCTCGCTGCGGGACGGTTCGCACGCCAAGCGCCACCAGTTCACCGTCGCGGAGGTTACCGCGGTGGTCGCCGCGCTGGACGCGGCGGGCGTACCGGTGATCGAGGTGACGCACGGCGACGGCCTGGGCGGTTCGTCGTTCACCTACGGCCTGAGCCGGACTCCGGAGCAGGAGCTCATCAAGGCAGCCGTGCGCACCGCGAAGAACGCCAAGATCGCATTCCTGATGCTGCCCGGGATCGGGCTGTTCGACGACATCCGGGCGGCGGCCGGCAACGGCGCGACGGTTTGCCGGATCGCCAGCCACTGCACCGAGGCGGACATCACGGAGCAGCACTTCGGACTGGCCCGCAAGTTGGGCCTGGAGACCGTCGGTTTCCTGATGATGGCCCACTCCCAGCCGCCTCTCGCTCTGGCGAGACAGGCTCGGATCATGGCCGACGCCGGCTGTCAGTGCGTGTACGTCGTCGACTCGGCCGGTGCGCTCGTCCTCGACCAGGTCGGCGACCGGGTGGCGGCGCTGGTGGCCGAGCTCGGCGACGACGCCCAGGTGGGCTTCCACGGGCACGAGAACCTGGGCCTCGGCGTGGCCAACTCGGTCCTGGCGGTGCGGGCCGGCGCGAAGCAGATCGACGGCAGCACCCGCCGGTTCGGGGCCGGTGCCGGCAACACCCCCGTGGAGGCGTTCGTCGGCGTCTGCGACAAGCTCGGCATCCGCACCGGCATCGACTTCTTCGCGATCGTGGACGCGGCCGAGGACGTCGTCCGCCCGGTCATGCCGGACGAGTGCAAGCTCGACCGGCTCGCCCTGATCATGGGGTACGCCGGGGTCTACTCCAGCTTCCTCACCCACGCGTTCACCCTGGCCGAGCGCTATCAGGTGTCCGGCGCCGAGATCCTGGTGCGGGCGGGCGAGCGGCGCCTGGTCGGCGGCCAGGAGGACCAGCTCATCGACATCGCCGTACAGCTCAGTAATAGGTGACCGCGACCTCGTCGCTGCGCGCGATCGCCTGGCAGGCGAGGGTGTAGCCCTCGTCGAAGTCGTCCTGCTCGAGCACCTCGTTGTCGACCAGGTCGACCTTGCCGCGCAGCAGCCGCAGCGTGCAGGCGCCGCAGTGGCCCTGCCGGCAGGAGAACGGCGGGTTGAGGCCGGCCTCGATGATGACGTCGAGCATCCGTTTGCCGGCCGGCCACGGCAGCCGGCGGGTCTGCCCGTCGATCTCGACCTCGAGGGTGGCCTCCATCGACTCGTCCTGCCCGACCTCGAAGCGCTCCACGTTCACCAGACCCTCCGGCACTCCGGCTCGCTGCAAGGCGTCGCGGGCGACCGCGACGAAGGGTTCCGGACCGCAGATGTACGCCGCCCGCCCGGCCGCCGGCGCAACGAGGTCTTGCCATACCGCGGCATCGGGCGCCCCATGCTCGCTGTCCAGCCAATGTGTCACGGTGAGGCGGTCGCCGCTCAGCGCGGCCAGCTCCCGGCCGAAGATGATCGATTGCTCGTCCCGGTTGGCGTAGATCAGGGTGAGCCGGCCGCGGCCGTGCGCGAGCACCGACTTGATGATGCCCATCACCGGCGTGATCCCGCTGCCGGCCGCCAGCAGCAGGAGGTCGTCGTCGAGCGAGCCGGGGGTGAACTCCCCGGCGGGCGGCAGGAACTCCAGCGTCTCGCCGGCCCGCACGTGGTCGCAGATCCAGTTGGACGCCTGCCCGTCCCGTACCCGCTTGATGGTGATCTTCAAATCGGTGTCGGTGTGCGGCGAACTGGACAGCGAGTAGCAACGGGCCACGGTCCCGCCGCTCTGCGGCACCAGCACCGTGAGGTATTGCCCGGGGCGGTAGGCGAACTCGTCCCGCAGGGCGGGCGGCACCGTCAGGACCAGCGAGTGCGCGTCGGCGGTCTCGGCGATGACCTCGGCGACGCGCAGCCGGTGGACCATCAGGTCACCCCCAGCCGGCCCGCGCGCACCGCGTCGTCGATGCTGGCGCGCAGATCGAGGCAGGTGGGCACCAGAGCGCTCAGCGGGTTCGCGCACTCTTTTTCGGCCTGAGTCGTCCACTGCACGCTGGTCTGCTGCGGGCTCGACTTCCGCACCCGGACCAGGGCGCGGCAACGCGCGCAGGACAGTTCGGCGAACCCGCCCTCCAGGTATTCCTGCCGTTCCGTCAGGGTCATGCCGCCGGTCCCGCCTGACGTGCCAGGTTCTCCTCCACCTCGGCCGTCCAGGTCTCGACGGCCCGGGTGGTGTCGACCTCGAACTCGTAGCGGGCCACCATGTCGTCGGTGACGTCCTCGACGTCCACATAGAACTGTTCGTACCACCGGCGCAGCTGGTAGACCGGGCCGTCCTCGGCGCACAGCAGCGGGTTGTCGATCCGGCTCTTGTTCTTCCAGATCTCCACGTCCTGCTCGAAGCCGATCCCGATGCTCTTGGCGAACTTCGCCGCCGCCTTGGCCGCCTGCTCGCTGGTCAGGCCGGGCAATCGCTTGACGATGACGCCCCACTGCAGCACGAACGAGTTGGGCGTGACCGGGTAGTGGCAGTTGATCAGCACGGACTCGATCTCGAACCCGTGATAGTTGTTGAACAGGTAATCGATCATGTAGGAGGGGCCGTAGTAGGCCGCCTCCGAGCGCAACGTCGTGTCGCCCGACTGCTTCGCGGTGATCGGCACGTCCGGCCGCGGCCGGGTCTGCAGGAACTGCGCCGCCACCTGGCCTTCGAGGACGTTCTTGAAGAACGTCGGGAAGGCGAAGTGGATGTAGAAGAAGTGCGCCATGTCGACGACGTTGTCGATCACCTCGCGGCAGTTGGCGCCCTCGATCCGGATCGAGTCCCAGGTCCAGGTGCTCCACTCGTCGGAGAAGGCGCCCTCGATCCGCGGGATCACGACGTCCGGCGGGGGTGGGGCGCCCTGCGGGTCGTGCCAGACGAACAGTTGCCGGTTCTGCTCCTGGGCGTGCCAGGACCGGGTGCGGGCGCGCATCGGCACCCGATGCGCGTACGGCACCGAGGCGCAGCGGCCGTCGCCCCGCCAGCGCCAGTCGTGGAACGGGCAGGCCACCTCGTCGCCCTTGATCGTGCCCATCGTCAGGTCCCCGCCCATGTGCCGGCAGTAGCCGTCGAGCACGTGCAGCGTGCCGGCCGAGTCGGCGAAGACCACGAGTTTGGTGCCGAACGCCTCGACGGCGTGCGGCTTGCCGTCCCGGAAGGAGTCGGCCAGGCCCAGGCAGTGCCAGCCGCGGGCGAACCTGGCCGGCAGGACCCCGCTGTCGATCCTGCGTGCTGCTGCGCCGTCGCTCATCTGTCGCCTCCCGCTTGGGCGTAGCCCGTTAGGTAGAACGTGTTCTAGTATAGGGACCGTCCAGTTCGCCAGCCAAGCCAGCGGAGGGATCTCATGGAGGGCACCGAAGCGGTCGTGTCGGGCGTGCGGGAGTTGTTACCGGTTCTACGAGATCGGGCGCAGGAGGCGGAGGATCGCCGGCAGGTGTCCGCCGAGACGGTCAAGTCCCTCGCCGCGACCGGTTTCTTCCGGCTGCTGCAGCCGGCCCGGTTCGGTGGCTTCGAGGCCGACCCCACCACGTTCTTCGGCTGCGTGCGCGACATCGCCGCGGCGTGCGGCTCGACCGGCTGGATCGCCTCGGTGATCGGCGTGCACAACTGGCAGCTCGCGCTCTTCCCCGACCAGGCCCAGCAGGACGTCTGGGGCGACGACCCGGGCACGCTGATGTCCTCGTCCTACGCGCCCACCGGCAAGATCCAGGCGGTCGACGGCGGCTACCGGGTGAGCGGGCGCTGGAGTTTCTCCTCCGGCAGCGACCACGCGAGCTGGGTGCTGCTCGGCGGCATCGTCCCGCCCGGCGAGGACGGCACGCCGGCCGACTTCCGTACGTTTCTGGTGCCCGCGGCCGACTACACCATCGAGGACGTCTGGCACACCATCGGGCTGCGCGGCACCGGCAGCAACGACATCGTGGTGCCCGGCGCGTTCGTCCCGGCCTACCGTTCACTCAGCTTCGGCGACACCGCCCGCTGCTTCGGCCCCGGCCAGGAACTCAACCAGGCGCCGCTCTACCGGATTCCGTACGGCTCGATCTTCCCGTACACGATCACCACGCCGATCATCGGCATGGCCACCGGGGCGTACGACGCGCACGTCACCTACATGCGGGAGCGGGTCCGCGCCGCGTACGCCGGGGTGCGCGCCGCCGAGGACCCCTACTCGCAGGTGCGGGTCGCCCGGGCCGCGGCCGACGTGGACGCCGCCTGGCTCGCCCTGACCGCGAACATGACCGAGCTGATGGCGCTGGTCACCGCGGGCGAGAAACTGCCCATGCGGCTGCGCCTGCGGGTGCGTCGCGACCAGGTGCACGGCACCGAACTGGCGATCCAGGCGGTCGACCGGCTCTTCGAGAACTCCGGCGGCCGGGCGATCTACACGAGCCACCCGATCCAGCGCTTCTGGCGCGACGCGCACGCCGGCCGGGTGCACGCCATCAACGACCCCGAACGGGCCCTGTCCATGTACGGGCGCGGCGAGTTCGGCCTGTCCGTCGCCGACGCGATGATCTGAGGCCGTCGATGACACTCCACTTCCATCGCGCCGGCCCGGCCGGCGCCAACCCCGTGGTCCTCCTGCACGGCGGCGGGCCGGGGGCTTCGGCCCAGAGCAACTTCGGGCGTACGATCCCCGCCTTCGCCAAACGCTTCGACACGCTCGCCGTCGACCAACCCGGTTACGGCGGCTCCGAACTCGGGCAGCTGACAACGCAGTACTTCACGCACTCGGCCGACGCCCTCGCCGCGCTGCTCGACGAATTGGGCCTGGAGCGGGTCGACCTGGTCGGCAACTCGCTCGGCGGCGGGACCGCGGTCCGGTTCGCGCTCCGGCACCCGTCGCGGGCCGGTCGGCTGCTGCTGATGGGACCGGGCGGCCTCAGCCTCAACGTGTTCGCCGCCGACCCCACCGAGGGCGTCAAGCGGCTCGGCGCGTTCGGGGCCGGTCCCACCCGGGAACGGCTGGCGGCGTTCCTCCGTACCCTCGTCTTCGATCCCTCCCTGATCACCGACGAGCTGATCGATGAACGTCTGGCCGCCGCCACCACCCCGGGCGCCCTTCGCGCCCTGCGCGAGATGGGCGCCTCGTTCACCGATCCCGCGCGGTTCTCCGACGGCCTGCTCTGGCGGGACGCCCACCGGCTGCGCAACGAGGTGCTGCTGGTGTGGGGCCGCGAAGACCGGGTCAACCCGCTCGACGGCGCGCTGGTCGCGCTCAAGCTGATCCGCCGCTGCCGGCTGCACGTCTTCGGCGGCTGCGGCCACTGGGCGCACCTGGAGAAGTTCGACGAGTTCAACCGCCTCGCATTCGACTTCCTGGAAGGGGACAGGCCGTGAGCCTCATCCGATCCCTCGGCTACCTGCGCGTCGAGGCCACCGACGTGCCCGCCTGGCGGGAGTTCGGCGTCAAGGTGCTCGGCATGGTCGAGGGCCGCGGCCCCGACCCGACCGCCGTCTACCTGCGCATGGACGACCTGCCCGCGCGCATCGTGGTGGTGCCCGGCGACCGCGACCGGCTGGCCGCCAGCGGCTGGGAGCTTGCCTCACCGTTGTCGTTCGCGCAGCTGGTCACTGTTTTCGAGGAGGCCGGCGTCGCGGTCAAACCGGCGGGTGCCGACGAACTCGCCGACCGCCGGGTGGCGCAGCTGGTCGCTGTCGACGATCCGGCCGGCAACCGGCTCGAGTTCTTCTGCGGCGCGGCGCTCGACACCCGGCCGGCGCTCAGCGCGTACGGGACCAGGTTCGTCACCGGTTCGCAGGGCATGGGCCACATCGTGTTGCCGGCCTTCGACGACGAGGCCTCGCTGCGGTTCTGGACCGAGATCCTCGGCTTCCGGCTGCGCGACACGATGCGGCTGGTCCCCGAGCACATCGGCCTGCCGCACACCGACGAGCCACTGTGGATGCGCTTCCTCGGTTGCAATCCCCGGCACCACAGCGTCGCCCTGGCCCCCATCCCCGCCCCCAGCGGCCTCATCCACCTGATGACCGAGACCGCAACGATCGACGACGTGGGCCTGGCCATCGACCGCTGCGCCAAGAACAAGGCCCCACTGATCTCCACCCTCGGCCGGCACGCCAACGACGACATGATCTCGTTCTACGTGCGCACCCCGAGCGGCTTCGACATCGAATACGGTTTCGGCGGCCGGACCGTGGACGACCACACCTGGGTGGCCCGCCAGACCACCGCACACAGCGTGTGGGGCCACCGGTTCGCCCACGGTGGACACTGAGGCCCCGGTGGCCGTCGACCCGGCGGAGTTCCGCCGCGTGTTCGGCCACTTCTGCACCGGCGTCACCATCGTCACCACGACCGACGAGGACGGCCCGGCCGGTTTCGCCTGCCAGGCCTTCGCCCCGCTGTCCCTGAACCCGCCGCTGGTGCTGTTCTGCCCACAGGCCCGCTCGGAGACCTGGCGGCGCATCCGGCACACCGGCCTGTTCTGCGTCAACGTCCTGGCCGAGGGCCACGGCGAGATCTCCCGGGCGTTCGGGGCCCGCGGGGATGACAGGTTCGCCGGCGTGCCCTGGACCCCGTCCCCGGCCGGCATCCCGATCCTGACCGGGGTGTTGACCTGGGCGGAGTGCCGGCTCGAGGCGGTGCATCCGGGCGGCGACCACGAGATCGTGGTGGGTCGGGTGCTCACCCTCGGCGAGTGCGGAACCGACGGGCCGCTGTTGTTCTTCCGGGGCCGTTATCGCGCCGCGGCCCCGGCGCCGCCGGGCGCGACGCCCGAGGTGGTCGACACCCTGCTGGCCTGGCCCCGGCACACCGACTGGATCTAGCCGCGCTCGGCCACCACCCGGTCCAGCGCGCTGCGGGCGGCGCCCAGCAGCGTGCGGTCGACGCCCGGCACCTGCTCCGCCGCGGCGAACAGGTCCAGCAGGCTCTGCACCTGCGTGCGCGGCGCACCGGACCGCACGAAACGGTCGGTCCACTCCGGGCCGGAGTGGCGCAGGTCGTCCTCCAGATGGGCCAGCGCGGCCAGTTCGGCGTTGAGCAGTCCGGGGTCACCCGCGGTCAGCTCCGCCATCCGGGCGGTCGCGGCCTGCCGGGCCGGTCGGTCGCCCGCCGCGGCGAACAGGACGATGGCGAGCATCAGGACGTACTCCTGCGTTCTGCGGCCCGACGCGGCACAGCGCAGCAACAGGTCGAGCGGATCTCGCGGCCGGATCCGGGTCCAGGTGACGACACCGAGCTGGACCAGGGCGGCACGCACGTACCGCTCCCGGCGGATCAGAACGGAGAGTGGCGCCGGTAGTACCTCGTCCAGCTCCCCGGCCGCCGTCATGGTGAAGAAGGCCCCGCTCGCGGCGTAGGCCGGAAGGTGCATGCCCCGGTCGGCGAGGACGGTCCGCGCCCGGTCCCACTCGACAGCCAGGTTCAGGTGGACCGGTGGGGGCCGCTGAAATCGCAGACCGGCGCGCCCGAACGGCTCGTCCTCCACCGGCACCACGACGCCGTCCGGTTGCTCGCGGGCCGGCTCCGGCATGAAGAAGACGGTCTTGCCCAGGTGGCCTCCTTGCCGGATCCGATCGATCTCCCACAGCGTTCCGTCGTACGCGAGCGGGATGATGACGATGAAGGAGGCGGCGTCGATCAGCGGCTCCACCGTCTCGTGCCAGGTGTCGTCGGTGGTCACCACGCGTGCCGCCCCCTGGGCGATGTCGCCCGGCTCAGCGCGACGAACGCGGCCGTCGTGGCGCCGGCGACGAACGCGAGGTAGGGATGGTGCCGGACGAGCCGTGCGCCGAACACCGCGATCACCACGAGCGCCGCGATGACGCACAGGTAACCAAGCCATCGCAGCACCGTGCGTCCGCTTGGTGCACGCCGCCGTCGTCCCATTACCGAGTCCTACCGCATTCGCGGCCGCACGTCAGTCCTCGAACCGACGCTGCGGTGCCGGCCGGCCTCAGGTGGGCAGCAGCGTCGCCGCGAGCCGGTCGAGATGGGCGGCGGGGGCACCGAAGAGTTGGGCGTCGGCGTAGGCCCGGCGCAGGTAGAGGTGGGCGTCGTGTTCCCAGGTGATGGCCAGGCCGCCGTGCATCTGGACCATTTCCGCGGCTATCGCCTGCAGGGCCTCCGAGCAGTACACCTTGGCCATCGCGGCCAGGGTCGGGGCGTCCTCGGAGCCGGCCACCAGGGCCTCGGCCGCGGTCCAGGACGCCGTGGTCGCCGCCTCCAGGCGTAGGTAGGCCTCGGCCAGGCGGTGCTGCAGCACCTGGAAGGAGCCGATCGGGCGGCCGAACTGGACTCGCTGTTGCACGTACTCGTGGGTGGCCGCGAAGGCGTGGGCCGCCGCACCGACCTGTTCGGCACTCAGCGCCACATAGGCCAGATCGCCCAGCCACGGCCGGAGGTCGCCGTCGCCGATCTTCGTGGCGCGTGCGCCGTCCAGCCGCACCGTGGCGAGCCGCCGGGTCGTATCCAGGACGTCCGCGGGTCGCACGGTCACCCCGGGTGCGGCCGCGTCCACCTCGTACAGGCCGGCGTCCGTCGGCACCAGGAGGATCTCGGCGCTCTCGGCGTCGAGCACCTGATGGGCTTCGCCGACGAGGCTGCCATCGGCGACCGGGTCGCCGGACCAGACCAGTGTGGCTATCCGGTCGCCGGCGCAGATGCCGGGCAGCAGGCGCTCGCAGGCCTCCGTGTCGCCGGTGCGCAGCAGGGCCTGGGTGGCCAGTACGCCGCAGCCCAGCATCGGGCCGGGGGTCAGGGAGCGGCCCCACTCGGTCAGCACCACGTGCTGCTCGAGCAGGGTGGCGCCGGCGCCACCGAAGGCCTCGGGGACGGCCAGCCCGGCTACCCCGATCTCCTTGCACAGCCGCTGCCAGAGGCCGGCGTCGTAGCCGGCCGGCTGCTCGACGGCCGCTCGGGTGGGGTAGCCGGACAGCAGGCCGCGGACCGCGTCGCGCAGTGCCCGGTGTTCCTCGGTCAGTTCCATCCGGCCTCCTTGGTCAGCTCTGCCATCACCCGGGCGCGGTGCTCGGCCGGGGTTCCCCAGGAGAGGCTGAGCACCCGCACCTTCGTCAGCCAGCGCCCGAGGCCGTGCTCCTGCGTGTAGCCGATCGCGCCGTGCACCTGCAGTGCCGCTCGCGCGGCCCGGCCGGCGGCGTCCGAGCAGGCGACCTTCGCGGCCGAGAGGTCCCGGGTGGACAGCGTGACGGCGGCCGCGTGGACCAGTGGCCGGGCGAACTCCAGCCCGACCGCGACATCGGCCAGCCGCTGCTGGACGGCCTGGAAGCTGCCGATCGGCCGGCCGAACTGGACCCGGGTGCGCGCGTGCTCCACCGAGGCCTCCAGCAGGGCCCGGCCGGCGCCGAGAAGTTGCGCGGAGCAGACCAGCGCACCGAGGTCGAGGGCGCGATCGACGGCCGGGCAGCTGTCCATCGGCCCGGCGGGGGACACCTCGTAGAGCCGTCTCGTGCGATCCATCGAGGAATGGGCGGCGCCGATGCGGGCCGGGCCGACCGTGTCCCGATCGGCGAGCAGCACGAGGTCCGCGGCGCACGCGTCGGCCGCGAACGGCAACCAGGGTGGTGCGGCCAGGGTCGCCAGGGCCTGCCCGGCGGCCAGCGCGGGCAACAACCGGCCGGCGTCGAGGGTTGCGGCGCCGAGGGCGGCCAACAGGGTGGGGACGGCCGCGAGGGTTTCCGCGGCCGGGCCGGGCACGGCGTGGTGGCCCAGTTCCTCGGCGGCGATGACCAGATCGGCCGGGGTGGCTTCCAGGCCGCCCCGGCGGGCCGGGATCGCGAGCGCGGTGACGCCCAGGTCGGCCAGCCGCGACCAGAGCCGCCGGCCGGGCGCGTAGTCGCCGTCGGCCCAGCTGTCCGCCACCGCCGGCACCCCGGCCGCGGACAGCATGTCGTGCAGGGTGGCCGCGAAGCCGGCCTGCTCCGGCGACGGGACGAGTCTCATCGGGGCAGCCCCAGCACCCGCTGGGCGACGAGGCCGCGCTGGATCTCGTTGGTGCCCGCGTAGATCGGGCCGGCCAGGGCGAACAGGTAGCCGCCGGCCCAGTCGGCGTCCACCTCGGCGTGCGGGCCGAGCACGTCCAGGGCGGTCTCGTGCAGGGTGACGTCCAGCTCGGACCAGAACAGCTTGGTGAGGCCGGCCTCGGTGGTGGGGGCGTCGAGGGCGGCGAAGGCGTGCAGCCGGTAGGCCTGGGCGCCGATCCACACGTCCACCACCCGGTCTCGCGAGGCGGCGTCGCCCTGTTCCTGCCACAGATCGACCAGCCGCCGGGCCGCCGCCACGAACCGGCCGGGGGCCCGCAACGTCAGGCCGCGCTCGTGCCCGGCGGTGCTCATCGCCACCCGCCAGCCGTCGCCGGGCGAGCCGATCACGTCGGCGTCGGGGACGAACACGTCGTCGAGGAAGATCTCGGCGAAGCCCGGACGGCCGTCCAGCTGCCGGATCGGCCGCACGGTCACGCCGGGCGCGCGCAGGTCGAACATCAGGTAGGTGAGGCCGCGATGCCGGTCGGCCCCGGGGTCGCTGCGGAACAGCCCGAACGCGCGGTCGGCGACGGCGGCCCGGCTGCTCCACGTCTTCTGCCCGGACAGCCGCCAGCCGCCCTCGGTGCGGTGGGCGCGGGAGCGGATGGCGGCGAGGTCGCTGCCCGCCTCCGGCTCGGACCAGGCCTGCGCCCACACCTCGTCGGCCCGGGCCATCGGCGGCAGGATCCGGTCGCACTGCTCCGGCGTGCCGTGCGCCAGCAGGGTCGGGGCCAGCAGGAACAGGCCGTTCTGGCCGATCCGCATCGGGCCGCGGGCGGCGTGGTACTCCTCCTCGAACAGCAGCGTGTGCAGCGGAGGGGCGGCCCGGCCGCCGTACCGTTCGGGCCAGGAGACCACCGCGAGGCCGGCGGCGGCGAGCCGGCGCTCCCAGGCGCGGTGCGCGGCTTCGTCCTCGAGGGCGACGGCCGGGACGTTGGCCGCGAGCCAGGCACGCACCTCGTCCCGGAAGGCCAGCGCGCCCGGGTCCAGGTCGAGGTTCACGACGCGGACCTCTTCATCGCGGCCGGGTCCAGGCCGGCCAGCGGGTTGCCGGTGACCTCGGCGTTGTGGGCGTGGGCGACGTGGTGCAGGCCGAAGACCGCGTCCATCCCGGCGCGCATGCCCATCAGGTCCTCGCACTGGTTCAGCGCGCGTTTGGCCAGGGCCAGGCCGAACGGCGGCATCGCCGCCACGCGCTCGGCGAGCGCGAAACCCGCGGATTCCAGCTCGGCGCGCGGCACCACGCGATTGACCATGCCGATCTCGTACGCCCTTCGCGCGCCGAAGCGGTCGCCGGTGAACAGCACCTCGCGGGCGAACCTCGGCCCCAGCGCCCACGGGTGCGCGAAGTACTCGACGCCGGGGATTCCCATGCGCAGCACCGGATCGGCGAAGAAGGCGTCCTCGGCGGCGACGATCAGGTCGCACACCCAGGCCAGCATGAGACCGCCGGCGATGCACGCGCCCTGCACCATCGCGATCGACGGTTTCGGGATCTCCCGCCACCGCCGGCACATGCTCAGATAGACCTCGACCTCGCGGGCGTAGCGGCGGTCGGCGCCCGCCCGGCCGGTGTGGTCCCACCAGATCGCGGCGCGCCGGGGGAACTCGGTGTCCGCGTCGCGTTCGGGGGTGCCGATGTCGTGGCCGGCCGAGAAGTGGTCGCCCGCCCCGGCCAGGACGATCACCCGCACCTCGTCGTCGTCCACCGCCCGCGTGAACGCGTCGTCCAGTGCGTACGTCATGGCGGAGTTCTGCGCGTTGCGGTAGCGCGGCCGGTTCATCGTGACCACCGCGAGCGGGCCCCGCCGCTCGTAACGCACCTCGTCAGCCATCGGCCGCCTCCGCCCGCAGCAGGTATTTGAGAACCTTGCCCGAGGCGTTGTGCGGCAGCTCGGCCCGCAGCTCGACGCTGCGCGGCACCTTGTAGCCGGCCAGCCGGCCCCGGCAGAACTCGATCACTTCCGGCTCGGTGACGGTCCGGCCGGAACGGCAGACGACGTAGGCCTTGCCGACCTCGCCGAGCCGCGGGTCGGGCACCCCGATCACCGCGGACTCGGCCACCTCGGGCAGCCGGGCCAGGGCGCGTTCCACCTCGGCCGGGTACACGTTGAAGCCGCCGCAGATGTACATGTCCTTGAGGCGGTCGGTGATGGTCAGGTAGCCGTGCTCGTCGAGCCGGCCGATGTCGCCGGTGTGCAGCCAGCCGTCGGCGTCGATCGCGGCGGCGGTGCCGGCCGGGTCGTCGAGGTAGCCGAGCATCGTGTTGGGCCCGCGCAGCAGCACCTCGCCGCCGGGCTCGGCGATCCGGACCTCGAAGCCGGCCGCGGCCCGCCCGCAGGTCTCGGCCACCACCCGCGCGTCGTCGCCGGGCCGGCACATGGTGGCCACCACCGCCTCGGTCAGCCCGTAGGCGGTGAGCACGTCGGCGCCGAGCTCCTTGCGCATCCGCTCGACCAGGGCGGGCGGCACGGTCGCCGCCCCGGTCACCGCGAGGCGCAGGCTGGACAGGTCGAACCGGCCGGCCTCGGGATGGTCCATCAGGCTGGTGTAGAGGGTGGGCGGGCCGGGCAGCACGGTGATGTGCTCGGCCGCGATCAGCGCCATCGTGCGGGGCACGTCGAAGACCGCCTGCGGCACGATCGTGGCGCCACTGACCAAGCAGGCCAGGATGCCCGCCTTGAGGCCGAAGCTGTGGAAGAACGGGTTGACCACCAGGTAGCGGTCGTCGGGGGTGAGCCCGGCGATGCCGGCCCAGGCGGTGGCCACCGCGAGGGACTGCCGGTGCGCGCTCATCACGCCCCGGCTGCGCCCGGTGGTGCCCGAGGTGAAGAGGATGTCGCTCAGATCGTCGGGCGTCACCGCGGCGGCCCGGGCGTCGGCCTCCGCCTCGGCGATCGCGTCGCCGCCGGCCAGGAACTCGTCCCACTGCGACGGCACCCGCAGGACCATGCCGGGGAGGCGGCCGGCGCCGTCGGCGGCCCGTAGCGTGGCGAGCCGGTCGACGCCGAGGAAGACGTCGGTCACCACGAGGCCGCGCGCGCCGCTGCGGTGGATGATGTCGAGCGCCTCGACGCCGGTGAACCGGGTGTTCACCGGCACCAGGGTGACGCCCGCGTAGCTCGCGCCGAGCGCGGCGAGCACCCAGTGCGCCGAGTTCGGCGCCCAGAGCGCGAGCCGGTCGCCCGGTCGCAGGCCACCGGCGATCAGCGCCCGCGCCACCCGGCGCACCTCGGCGAACAGCTCCTCGTAGGTCAGCCGGACACCGCCCGGCTCGACCAGGGCCGGCACCGGGCCGAACGCGCGGGCCGCGCCGACAACGGCCGCCGGGACGGTCGACGTCATCGCGGACCTCCTGCCCACGCGCATGGTCAACCAAGCAAGTGCTTGGTAGGGTGAGCCTACCCACGGAGCGGGAGGCCACGCCAGTGGACGATGACCAGGAGTTCAGGCGCGAGATCCGGGACTGGCTCGCCGCGAACGTGACCGACGAGCTGCGCGGCGCCGGCGGTGCGGGCCGGGAGAACGAAGCGTTCGAGCAGCGCCGCGATTTCGCCCGCCGGCTGGCCGCGGCCGGTTGGTCCACGCTGGCCTGGCCGGTCGAGCACGGCGGGCAGGGTGCGTCGCTGGCCCGGCAGGTCATCTTCCACGAGGAATACGCGAGGTCGGGCGCCCCCGGCCGGGTCGACCACATCGGCCTCACCATGGTCGGGCCCACCCTGATCGGCCTGGGCAGCGACCGGCAGCGCAAACGTTTCCTGCCCGGCATCGCCGCGGCCACCGAGCTGTGGTGCCAGGGCTACTCCGAGCCCGGCGCCGGATCCGACCTGGCCGCCGTCACCACCCGGGCCCGGCTCGACGGCGCCCAGTGGGTGATCACCGGGCAGAAGGTGTGGACCTCGCTCGCGCACGTGGCCGACTGGTGCTTCATGCTGGTCCGCACCGCGCCCGTGCCGGCCGGTGCCTCCCGGCACGCCGGCCTGTCCTACCTGCTCGTGCCGATGCGCCAAGCCGGCGTCACGGTCCGGCCGATCCGCCAGCTCACCGGCGACAGCGAGTTCAACGAGGTCTTCTTCGACGAGGCCCGCACCGAGCGCGACCTGGTGGTCGGCGAGCCCGGCCAGGGCTGGCGGGTCGCGATGGCGACGCTCGGCTTCGAGCGCGGCGCGGCCACGGTCGGCCAGCAGGTCGGTTTCCAGCGCGACCTCGACGACCTGGTGACGCTGGCCCGGCGCACCGGCGCGGCCGACGACCCGGCCGTGCGCGAGCGGCTGACCCGGGCCTGGATCGACCTGACCGTGCTGCGCGCCCACACCCTGCGCGTGCTGGCCGCGCCGCCCGCGACCGGCACCGCCACGGTCATCAAGCTGCTCTGGTCGCGGTGGCGGCAGGGGCTCGGCGACCTGGCCATGACCGTGCTCGGCCCGCGCGGCATCGCCCCCGCGCCGGGCGACGACGAGGCCGACCGGTGGCGGCGGCTGTTCCTGTTCAGCCGGGCCGACACCATCTACGGCGGCTCCAACGAGATCCAGCGCGGCATCCTCGCCGAGCGCGTCCTCGGCCTGCCCCGCCAGGACCGCCGGTGACCGCCGCGCTCGTGCCGCGGCCGCCGGGCGGGCACGGCCTGCTGGCCGGCAAGGTTGTCGTGGTCACGGCGGCGGCCGGCACCGGCATCGGCGCCGCGATCGCCGAGCGCTGCCTCGCCGAGGGGGCCGAGGTCGTCCTGAGCGACAGCCACGAGCGGCGTCTCGACGCGTCCGCCGCGCGCCTGACGGAGGCGTACCCGGATAAGGTTTTGACCGTGGTCTGTGATGTCACCGACGAGGACTCGGTGCGTGGGCTGGTGGCGGGGGCGACCGCGAAGTTCGGGCGGATCGACGTCATGATCAACAATGCCGGGCTGGGCGGGAACCGCGCGGTCACCGAGATGACCGACGACGAATGGGGGCGGGTCCTCGACGTCACGCTGACCGGGACGTTCCGCTGCACGCGGGCCGTGCTGGGGCAGATGATCGCGCAGGGTGGCGGCGGTGCGGTGGTCAACAACGCGTCCGTGCTCGGCTGGCGCGCCCAGGCCGGGCAGGCGCACTACGCCGCGGCGAAGGCGGGCGTCATGGCGTTCACCCGATGCGTCGCGATGGACGTGGCCCGGCACGGCATCCGGGTCAACGCGGTCGCGCCGAGCATCGCCGAGCACCCCTACCTCAGCAAGGTGATCAGCGAGTCGGAGTTGGCGGCGCTCGCCCGGCAGGAGGCGTTCGGGCGGGCCGCGCAGCCGTGGGAAGTGGCGACCGTGGTGGCGTTCCTGGCCAGCGACTACGCGTCCTACCTCACCGGCGAGGTGATCTCCGTGAGCAGTCGGCACCCGTGACCGGTCCGGTGGTGTGGCGGCTGCGTGTGGTCACCTGCTGCGTGCTGCTGACCGCGCTGTCGTTCTGGCAGCAGCCCGGCCGGATCGTGCCGGACACCAAAGTGGACCTGGTGGTCGCGCCCGGCGCGTGGCTGGCCCGGTCGCTGCACGCCTGGGACCCGGCCGGCAACTTCGGGCAGATGCAGAACCAGGCGTACGGGTACCTCTGGCCGATGGGGCCGTTCTTCGCGGTCGGCAAGCTGCTCGGGTTACCCGAGTGGGCCGTGCAGCGGGCGTGGTGGGCGCTGCTGCTCTGCGTCGCGTTCACCGGGGTGGTGGTGCTGGCCGGGCGCCTCGGCATCGGTACGCCCGCGGCCCGGCTCGCCGGTGGGCTGATCTTCGCGCTCTCGCCGCGCATCCTCAGCGAGATCGGTGCCGTCTCGGTCGAGGCGTGGCCGGGTGCGGTGGCGCCCTGGGTGCTGATTCCGCTGGTCGGCCCGCTCGCCCGGCGTGCGCCGGTGCGGGCCGTGGCGCTCTCCGCCCTCGCCGTGGCCACGGCGGGCGGTGTCAACGCCACGGCCGTGCTCGCGGTGCTGCCGCTGCCCGTGCTGTGGCTGCTTGCCGTGCGGCGTTCGCCGGCCCTGACGGCGGGCTGGGGAGTCGCGGTCTTCGGCGCCACGGCCTGGTGGGTGGTGCCGTTGCTGGTGCTCGGCCGGTACAGCCCGCCGTTCCTCTCCTACATCGAGACCGCCGCCACCACGACCAGCACCACTGATGTGGTCAGCACCGTGCGGGGCGCGTCGCACTGGCTCGCCTATCTGGGCGGGGCCTACGGGCCGGGGTGGCCGGCGGGCTGGCGGCTGGCGGTAGAGCCGGCGCTGGTGGTCGCCACCATGGTGCTGGCTGGGCTCGGGATCGCCGGTCTCGCTCGACGTGGGATGCCGCATCGGCGGTTCCTCATCGCCGGTGCGCTCCTCGGCGTGGCGCTGGTCGGGCTCGGCCATCTGTCCGCGGTGGCCGGGACCGGCGCGGGTGCCCTGCACGCCTGGCTCGACGCGGGCGGGGCGCCGCTGCGCAACCTGCACAAGTTCGACGTGCTGGTGCGGTTGCCCTTGGTGCTCGGGCTGGTCCACCTCATCGGCGTCGCCCTGCGGGCGGCGGCCGCTCGCCGCCGGCTCGCCTATGTGCGAGCCGGTGTGCTTGCCGTCGCGGCCGGCACCGCACTGGTGGTCGCGGCCGGGCCGGCGCTGTCCGGCGGGCTTCCGGGGTCGGGCACTTTTCCCGAAGTGCCACCCTATTGGCGTACGGCGGCGGCCTGGCTCGACGCGCACGCCGGCGCCGGGCGGACGCTGGTCGTGCCGGGTGCCCGCTTCCCGAGCTATCTGTGGGGCGCGCCCGGCGACGAGATGGTCCAGCCGTTGCTCAGCACCGGATGGGCCGTGCGCAACTCCAACCCGCTGGTGCCGCCCGCCACCGTGCGGCTGCTCGACACCGTCGAATCCGTGCTCGCCGCCGGCCAAGGCTCACCCGGCCTGGCCGCCCTGCTGGCCCGTTCCGGCGTGCGGTACCTGCTGGTCCG
Source organism: Paractinoplanes toevensis (assembly GCF_018332695.1). Classification (GTDB taxonomy): domain Bacteria; phylum Actinomycetota; class Actinomycetes; order Mycobacteriales; family Micromonosporaceae; genus Actinoplanes; species Actinoplanes toevensis. The sequence goes on along the minus strand of NZ_BOQN01000051.1, from coordinate 91,042 downwards.
CGCCGACCTGGACACCGGCCGCACCGACTCGCTGCGGCAACTCACCGTGCGGGCCGCGCTGGACGGCTCGGCCGGGCTGCGCTCGGTCGCCACGTTCGGGCCGTCGGTCGGTGGGCAGGCGGCCGGCTTCCACGTGGACCGAGGGCTGGACATCCCGGTGCCGGCGCTCGAGGTCTTCCAGGTCGCCGACGCCGCCGGGCCGGTGGGCGCATACGACCTCGCCGACGTGCGGACCGTGGTGGGCGGGCCGGAGTCGCTGCTCGAACTCGCCGACGCCGGGCAGCTGAGCGCGGCGCCCACCGTGTTCGCCGCCGACCAGCCGGCCGGGCTGCACACCGGCGGGACGGTCGTCACCGACGGGCAGCGCCGCCGGGAGGTCACGTTCGGGCAGGCCCGGGACAACGCGTCGGCCACCATGACCGCCGGCGAACCGTGGCGGCTCGCCCAGCCCGCGCACGACTACACCGCCGAGGACGGGACCCGCTGGCAGACCGTTGCCCGCTACCTCGGCGTCCAGGGCGTGACCGCGTCCAGCTCCTATGGCCAGGCACTGGTACTGACCGGCAACCGGCCGGAACACCTGCCGTTCGCGGCGATCGACGGCGATCCGGCGACGTCCTGGCGGTCGGCGCCCGGCACCGCCGCGGTGGGGCAGTGGCTCAGCGTGGCGCTCGACCGGCCCCGCCGGATCGACCGGGTGCGGATCAGCTTCGACCTCGGCGCCGACGCCGTCCCCACCCGGATCGTGGTGCGGGCCGGCAACGAGCGGCACGAGGTCGACGTCGGCAACGGGGCGGTGACCGTGCCGCTCGACGGATGGTTCGCGGTCGGCTCGGTCACCGTCGAGGTGGTGGCGGTCTGGAGCGTACGGGTCGGCTACGGCGGCGTCGGCATCGCCGAGCTGTCCCTTCCCGGCGTATCGGCGCAGCGCACGCTGATCCTGCCCGGCTCCTCGCCGAGCGCCGTCACTCCGGTCGCGATGTCGACCCGGGTGGCCGCGCCCGCCGTCCTGCTCAGCATGGCTCCGTCGGTGCCGTCCTGCTTCTTCCTCGACGGGCTGCCCTACTGTGCCGCCGCGGCCTCGCGCGGATCGGAGGACGGCACCGTCCTCGACCGCATGGTGCCCTGGTCGCTGCCCGGCGACTACACCGTCCGGCTGTGGGCGCGGCCGCGGGCCGGACCGGCCGTCGACGGCGCCCTCGACCGGGCGATAGCCGGACCGGACACGCCGTGGGTCACGGCCTCCTCGACCGGGGTCGCCGATCCCGCCGCGCGGGCCGGGGCGGTGGTCGACGGCTACACCGACACCGTCTGGTACGCGGGCGACGAGGACCGCACGCCGTGGCTGCGCCTCGACTGGGCGTTCCCGCGCACGCTCACCCGCCTGCGCATCACGGTCCCCGCCCGGGCCGCCGCGGCCCACCCGTGGGCCGTCACGGTGCTGACCGACTCCGGTTCGCGCTCCGGCAGCCTGGACGCCGGCGGCTGGCTCGACCTCGACCCGCCGGTGCGCACCGACGACCTGACCATCCTGTTCGGCGGCACCTCCGACGCGACGTCGTTCGACCCGTACGGCAACCGCTTCGAACGTCTCCCGGTCGGCGTCGGCGAGCTCACCGTGCTTTCCGCCGACGGCCAGTCCGGTCCGGCCGGGGGGCCGGAGACCGTGGTCCGCCTGCCGTGCGGCAGCGGCCCGACCCTGGACATCGGCGGCCGGAAGATCCGGACGTCGTTCACCGCGACCGTGTCCGACCTGCTCGAACGCCGCGAGCTGCCGATGCGCTTGTGCGAGACCGACCGGGTCCGCCCGGCGGGCTCGGTGCGCGTGGTGGCCACCGGCAGCGCCGCCGCCGAGCCGACCCGCCTCGCGCTGCTGCCCGCCGCGACCGGGACCGCGACGGCGCCGATCGACAGCGTCCTCTCCGTCGACCGCTGGGACCCGGACACGCGGCGGGTGACGCTGGCGCCGTGGGCGTCGCCGCGGGTCCTGGTGCTGCGGGAGAACACCAATGCCGGTTGGCGGGCCCGGATCGGCGACCGAACGCTGCGCCCGATCGTCGTCGACGGCTGGCAGCAGGGCTGGATCGTGCCGGCCGGCCTGGCCGGCATCGCGACCATCTCGTTCGGCCCGGACCGGATCTACCGCGCCGGCCTGATCGGCGGCGCACTCCTGGCTGCCGCCGTCCTGCTGGCCGCCCTGCCGTTCGGCCGGCGGAGGACCGCCCCGCCCGGCGGGGCGGGCACCGTCTCAGCACGTCGTTCACCACGCCGGCGTGGCATCCCGCTTGTCCTGCTGGGTGGGCTCTTCCTGGTCGTGGCCGGTGGCTATGCCGCAGCGGCCGTGGCCCTGCTCGGCAGCCTGGCGTTGGTGGTGCTTCCGACGGTGGCGCGCACCGCGCCCGCCGAGAAGCAGCGCGCGTTCCGCCGAGCCGTGCTGCGCGTCGAGCGATGGGCCCCGGTCGCCCTCTTCGCGTTCGCCTGCCTCCTGTCGCTGCGCGCGCCCTTTCCACACTCCGCGCCAGGCCCTCAGCTGGCCGGGCTGGCGGCGCTCGCCTCGCTCTGGCTCGGCACCCTGCCGTCGGCCCGACGCCCGGCCGGCGCCTCCGCATCGCCTGCCTCGAGCGGGGTCGGCTCGGGCGAGGAAGTCGCTGCCGGGGTCGGCTCGGGTGGGCCTGCGGGGGAGCGGGGCTGAGCGAACCGGTGGCGGCCGAGCTGCTGCAGGGGCTGCTCCAGGCCGTACCAGCTCAGGGTGGCCAGGATCAGCCCTCCGCCGACGACGAGGGCGTAGGTGCGCAGGGCGCCGGCCAGGGTCTCCGAGGTCATGTTCGGGTGGACGAGGACCAGCACCAGCGGGTGCCACAGGAACAGGCCGTAGGAGACCATCCCCAACCAGCGGGCGAGCGGGCCGGAGAGCGACGACCGGAGCAGCCCGGGGCCGGCGAAGGCGACCGGCACCACGATCGCGACCGACACCGCCAGGAACAGCACCATCTTGGCCGCGAACTCGCCCGGCGTCGGCTCGTTGAGGTCGCGTGGGCCGGTCAGCGGCGTCGACGCGACGACGAACAGCCCGGCCGCGAGGGCCCAGCAGGTCAGCGGTGCCCCGGCGACCGGGGTCAGCACGGACCGCGCGCCGGTCGACACTCCTACGTGGACGGTGGCGAGCACCATCCCGCCGGCGAACCACGCCGCGAACCCGGGGAACCACATGGTGTGCAGACCCATGTCGAGCAGCCCGGCGGTCATCGCGATCAGCCACCCGCCGGTGATGACCGCTCCGCCCGCGCACAGCAGCGCGATCGTGCGCCGTGGCCGCCAGACCGAGCCCAGCGCGAGCACCGCGAACAGCGGCAACAGCAGGTAGAAGACGGCCTCGACGGACAGGCTCCAGGTGTGCCCGAGCGCGTCGCGGATGTGCCCGCGATCGTAGAACTGGGTGAACGTCGCGTACCGCAACCAGTCGCTCCCCGGCACTCCGATGTTGCCCGGCGCGACCAGCAGGCACACCGCCACGGTCAGCCAGTACGCGGGCAGGATCCGCAGGGCGCGCCGCCACAGGTAGCCGCCGGTCCGCGGCCGGACCCCGCCGTGTGCGACCGCCCACGCGAACGGTCGGAACAGCAGGAACCCGGAGAGCACGAAGAAGACCGCGACCCCGACGTCGAGCCGGACGACCAGGCCGCCCCACTGCCCGGCGCCCCAGCCGGTGGCGAATCCGACGTGGACACCGGCCACGGCAGCGGCGCCCGCGGCGCGGAGCGCGTCGAGGGCGGGCAGTCGTGGCGGTGCGGTTGCTTCGGAAGACATCGTTCCCCCAGGCTTTCGCCGGCGGTTACGCGGCAGTAGATTGTAACAAGTTCTACCTCGGAGGAGGTACTCCCATGCGGCGGTTCGCCGGTGCGGTGCTCTTCGGTCTCGGGCTGCTGTGCGTCGTCGCCGCGGCGGCTCTCGCCTGGCTGATAGTTCCCGGGCTCAAACAATATCCGTACGATTTGAAGCCACCAGATGTCGTGGTCACCGCGCCGAATGCCAGCTTCGTCAGTGCGCGCCTGTTGCCGAACGGCACCCCGCAGGTCGGCATCGAGCACGGCACGCTGCGCAATACGACCGGCATCAAGCCCGATTTCAAGGCCGCCGCCGGCCTGACCGGCGACCTCGCCGAAAAGACCCTGATATGGAACGTGTATCAGGCGACCGACTGGGTCGAGGAGAACGTGCCGATCAACCGCGCCGAGGGCCGCATCGCGCTCGACCGGAAGACCGGCGCCGCGGTCGCGTGGAAGGGTCAGTGCCACAACGACGTCAAGATCGACAAGCCGGACACGAGCGTCTGCGAGCCGGGCAACATCGCATACGCCGGGCAGCTCTACCTCTTCCCGTTCGGCACCGGGAAGAAGACGTACCAGTACTTCGACGGCACGCTGGAGAAGGCGCTGCCGATGCAGTACAGCGGCACCGAGACCGTCGCCGGCCTGAGCACGTACGTCTTCCAGCAGACCGTGCCCCAGCAGGACCTCGACGTCGACGCGGAGACCATGGCCGGCCTGATCGGCATGATCGCACCGGGGGCGAAGTCCGCGACGATGAACTATCAGGCCGCCCGCACGCTCTGGGTGGAGCCGATGACCGGTGCCATCGTGGCCTACCGCGAGCAGCAGCACCGCCAGCTCGTGCCGGCCGGCGAAACCCCCATCCCGATCCTCGACGCGAGCTTCCAGTACGACAAGGCCACCGCCGACGCCATCATCGGCCAGACCAAGGACGGCCGCTCCCAGCTGCTGCTGTACGGCCGCACCCTGCCGATCGTCCTGCTGATCGCCGGAATTCTGGCCGCCGTCGCCGGACTGCTGATCACCCGCCGGGCCGCGAAACCGGGGCCGCCGGCCGCGCACCGCGCCCCGGAACCCGAAGCCGTGCCGCAAGGCTGACCGCCGCCGCCGTGCCGCACATCCTGTTCCTCAACTGGCGGGACACCCGCAACCCGGAGAGCGGCGGCTCCGAGGTCTACACCGAGCGGATCGCGGCCGAACTGGTGGCGCGCGGCCACCGGGTCACGCTGCTGTGCGCGAAACACGCCGGATCGCCGGCCGAGCAGGTGCTGCCCACCGACGTCCACGTGCTGCGCCGCGGCGGGCGGCACACGGTCTACCTGCGGGCGGCGCTCACCTACCTGGCCGGCCGGTGTCGCCTGGGGCGGCTGGCGCCCGGCGCGCGCGGCCGCCCCGACCTCATCGTCGACGTCTGCAACGGGGTGCCGTTCCTGTCCCCGCTCTATGCCCGGTGCCCCACCCTCGTCGTGATCCATCACGTGCACCGGGAGCAGTGGCCGGTGGTGTTCGGCGGCGTGAAGGCGCGTTTCGGCTGGTGGCTCGAGTCGCGGGTGGCACCTCGCGTCTACCGGCGGTGCCGCTACGTCACGGTGTCCACGGCCACCCGCGACGAGCTGGCGGAACTGGGCGTGGCCCCGGCCCGGATCTCGCTGATCCACAACGCACTCGCCGGCCCGAAGTGTGCTTCGGTGCCGCGGTCCGCGTACCCGAGCCTGGTTGTTCTCGGTCGTCTGATGCCGCACAAGCGGGTCGAATTCGCGCTGGACGCCCTCGCCGCGATCGCCCCCGAACAGCCCGGCCTGCGGCTGGTGATCGCCGGCCGCGGCTACTGGGAGCCGCGGCTGCGCGAGTACGCCACCCGGCTCGGCATCGCGGCCCGCACCGACTTCGCCGGCTACGTCAGCGAGCACCGCAAGCACGAACTGCTCAGCCTCGGCTGGGTGGTGCTGGTTCCGTCGCTCAAGGAAGGGTGGGGACTGACCATCCTGGAGGCGGCCGCGCACGGCACACCGGCGGTCGCGTTCCGCAGCGCGGGTGGGGTGTGCGACGCGATCCGGGACGGCGTCACCGGGCTCCTCGCCGACGATCCCGCCGACTTCGTCGCGAAGATCCGGTGGTTGCTCACCGATGAGAAGGCACGGCAGCAGATGGGCACGGCCGCCGGTGCGTACGCGGAAAGCTTCACCTGGGCCGCCGCCGGAGAACGGATGGCGGCCCTGGTCGACGAAGCCGGTCAGCGAGCGCCGTAGAAGTTCGGCGGTTCGTTCGGGTCGGCGGCCGCTTTCCCGCCGGTGCCGCCGGCGTTCGCCTGGTCGGCCATCTCGGTCGCCACGTCACCGGCGGTCGGGTTGAGCACGGCCATCGCGGCCGCGACACCGGCCACGGCGAGCAGAGCGCCCACCGCCGCACCGACGATCAGAGTCTTGAACGTGGTCATCGTGGTCTCCTCCTTGTCGTTGCGCGCCGCCAGCCGGCACCGGCGACAACCGAGCCGGCCAGCAGATAGCCGGCCAGCCCCGCCACCGGGTCCCGGCCCGCCGCGCGATATCCGGGATTGCGATAGAGCGTGAGTTCCGTTCCCCGGTAGACCTCGGTCAGCCCGGCCGGCCGGTCGCCGCCGCCTCCCTGGGCGAGAACCCACCGGATCGTCTCGTCGGCGGCCGGTCCGCCCACGGCCAGCCGGTCCCGCACCGCGGCCGCCGCCCGGCTCTCCCCCCGGATCACCAGGACGCCCGGCCGCAGATCCACCGCCAGCCGGTCGTCGACCACCACCGGCGCCGGCAGATAGCGGCTCGCCGGGTCGTAGACGGCCGCCCCCGGATTCCACGGATAGGACCGATAGGCGGACATCGGCAGCGACAGCAGCGGTCCCGGATCGGCGGCCACCGCGTCGGCGACGGCCGCCCACTCCGCCGGATATTCGACCGGCCGCAACTTGCCACCGGCTCCCCAGGCCAGATCGGGCAGCGTCACCACCGGCAGCAGCGCGAAGCCGACCAGCACGAGACCGCCGGCCGGCACCCGATCGGCGATCCGCTCGGCCCCCAGCGAAACACAAAGGACCAGGCCGAGGGCGTACGGGATGAGGAACTTCTGCCCGTCCCGGAACAACCCGGCTCCCGGCAGCAGGTCGACGGCCGTGCCCAGCGCGCCGGACGTGCCCGGCAGGATGCCGGCCGCGCCCAGCAGCAGACTTCCGCCGGCGAGCCAGGCCAGCCGGGTCGCGGTACCGTCCGCCCACCGGTTGCGCAACCGCCCGAGACCCAACGCCGCCACCGCGAGCAGCCCGAGCGTGACCAGCGGAACGAGCGGCCCGGTGCGGCTGCCCGGCACGGCGTCCGCGTTCCAGATACCGCCGGTCCCGGCCAGCGCGACCAGCGGGCCGCCCCAGTTCTCGGCGCGGGCGGCGAACGCGGCCACCGCCCGTGAGTCGGACACCAGCGGGGTCGTCGCAACGGCAGCGGCCACCAGCCAGGGCGCGTTCAGCGCGGCAACCGCAAGCGCCACGACCACACCCCGCCTCCGAAGCCCGGGCCGCCCGTCCGGCCGGGCCAGGACGAGCGTCGTGGCCAGCGCGAGCAGGCCGCCGGTCGGAGTTATCGAAGCGCAGGCGGCGGCCAGGACGACTCGAGGGCCCGCTCCCGGGTGGCCCAGCCGGACGTCGCGTGCGGCCCGGACCAGCCACGGCATCGCGGCGTAGCAGATGAGCAGACCCCACTGGCCGATCAACAGGCGCTCGGCGAGGAACGGCGTCCAGGCGTACCCGATCGCCGCGACCACCCGGGTGAGGTCGCGCCTCGCCGGAACCAGCCGGCCGGCGCCGATCGCCGCCGCCGCGAGCAGGCCGGCCAGCGCGACCCGCTGGGCCAGCCAGCCCGGCAGGATCAGCGCGGACAGGCCGACCAGGGCGTCCTGCGGCACGGCCCGGGGCAGCGTGCCGGACGGGACGAGAAGGTCCCAGCGCAGCGGCTGCCGGGGAACGAAGACCATGTCGTAGCGCAGGACGTACCCGGCGCGGGCCAGCGGGGCCAGCACTGCCACCACGACCACCGCGGCGCAGCCGTAGAGCAGCAGCCGGGAACGCTCCACATCGGATTGCGGGACGGTTACCCTGTCGGCACTCAGCGACGGTGGAGGCATCGTGGACTCTTCGCCGGGCATGCGCGGCTCCCTCACCGCTCTCGGGCGGGCCGGTCTGGCCGTCACCGCGGCCAACGTGCTGGCCAACCTCCTGGCATACCTGGCACCCGTGCTCGGCGCCCGCCGGCTCGCCCCGGCCGACCTGGGTGCGCTCGCCACCGCGCTGGCACTGGTGGCGATCGCGACGATGCCCGGCATCGGCCTGCAGACCGCGGTTGCGGTGGCGGTCGCCCGCGCGGGTGGCGGAGTGGTCGCGGCGGCCCGCCCGGCCCGGCTCACCGCCCTGGCCTGCGGGGGAGCGATACTGCTGGCCACGCCGCTGCTGGCGGCCGGGCTGCGTCTGCCGCTGCTGGTGCCGCCGCTGCTGGCCGCGATGACGGTGCCGGCCGTGCTGGCCGGCCGGCCGCTGGGCGCGCTCCAGGGCAGCGAGCGCTTCGGCCGCCTGGGGTTCGGCACAGTGCTGCTGGCCGTCGGCCGATACGGCGGCGTGCTCGCCGGCTTGATCGCCGGCCTGAGCCTGACCGGCACGCTCGCCCTCGGCGCGCTGGTGGCCTGGTCGGTGCCGCTCACCCTGAGCCGGCTGCTCGGCCCGCCACCAACCGCGGAATCCGCCGGGACGCGGCCCGGGGCGGGCGCTGAAGCGGACGGCGCGCCGCCCACCGCAGCGGGGCCCGAGTCGTCGGCCGAGGTGGGGGTGGGGCGTGCGGAGGCTGCCGCCGGCGTGCTTCGGGGGCGGGCGGTGTTTGCGGCGGCTAGCGCGTCGCTGGCCATTCTGGTGGCCTCCTACGCCGATCTCATCCTCGCCCGGTGGCTGCTGCCGGCGGGTGAGTCGGGGGCGTATGCGGTGGGTGCGGTGCTCACCCGGGCCGCCATCTGGGCGCCGCAGGTCGTCACGATCGTGGCGTTGCCTCGGCTGGTGCGGGGTGGGGCCGCGCTGCGGGTCGGGCTCGGGCTGATCGGACTGGCCGGCACCGTGCTGGTCGGCGGCGCGGCGGTGGCCGGGGACGCGCTGGTGCGCGCGGTCGGTGGCGGGCGGTATGCCGCGCTGGGCGAGCTGGCGCCGTACTTCGTGCTGGTCGGTGGTCTGTACGCGGTTACCGTCCTGTTGCTGAACGCCCGGATCGCGGCCGGCGCCCGCCGGCCGGCGGCCGGGGTGTGGGCAGTGGTCGCGGGGCTGGCGGTGGTGGTCGCGATCGCGCGGCCGGCGACCGTCGGGCAGCTGCTCGCGTGTGCGGTGGGCGCGGCGGCGGCCGGCGTGCTGGTCACCGGGGCCGCCGTGTGGTGGCGGCGAGCGGCATTCACCGTCGATCGGTGATGGTGGCGGCGGGCGGGGTTCATAGCCGCTCGATGATGGTCGCGGTGGACATCGCGCCGCCGGCGCACATGGTGATCAGGGCGGTGCTGCCGTCCGCGCGTTCCAGCTCGTGCAGGGCGGTGGTGATCAGGCGGGCGCCGGTGCTGCCGACCGGGTGGCCGAGGGCGATCGCGCCGCCGTTGACGTTGACCCGGGCCGGGTCGGCCTGGTGGACGCTGAGCCAGGACAGCACTACGGCGGCGAACGCCTCGTTCACCTCGACCACGTCCAGGTCGTCGATCTTCATTCCGGTGCGGGCCAGCACCCGGTCGGTGGCCGCGATCGGGCCGTCCAGGTGGTAGTAGGGTTCCGCGCCGATCAGGCACTGGGCCACGATGCGGGCCCGGGGGCGCAGGCCCAGCCGCCGGGCCAGGCCGGCGTCCAGCAGCAGGACCGCCGCGGCGCCGTCGGAGATCTGTGAGGAGGTGCCCGCGGTGTGCCGGCCGTCGGGCAGCACCGGCCGCAGCCCGGCCAGACCCGCCATCGTGGTGTCGCGCAAACCCTGATCGCGGGTGACCGGGGCGCTCGCACGATCCGTGCGGTCCTCCGGCGCGACGACCGGCACGATCTCGCGGTCGTAGCGGCCCTCCCGCCAGGCGCGGGCCGCGTTGGCCTGCGACCGGACGCCGAACGCGTCGAGGTCGGACCGGGTCAGCCCGCGCCGGTCGGCGATCCGTTCCGCCGCTACGTACTGGTTGGGCAGGTCGATGGCCCACGAGTCGGGGCGGGGGAGGCCGGCGTCGCCGAGGTTGGCGCGCAGCGGGACGCGGCTCATCGATTCCACCCCGCAGGCGACGCCGGCCTCGATGGCATCGGCGGCGATCAGCCCGGCGATGAGGTGGGTGGCGTGCTGCGCCGATCCGCACTGGGCGTCGATGGTCGTGCAGCCGGTGGTGTGCGGGAGGCCGGCGTGCAGCCACGCCGTACGCGTGATGTTGTTGGATTGTTCGCCGCCCTGGGTGACGCAGCCGCCGATGGCCTGTTCGACCAGCGCCGGGTCGAGGCCGGCGCGGTCGAGCAGCGCGCGTTGCGCGGTGCCGAGCAGTTCGGCCGGGTGCAGGCCGGCCAGCCAACCGCCGCGCCGGCCGATCGGGGTGCGGACCGCGTCGACGATCACCGGAACGCCCACGGCGTCCTCCCGTTCCTAGAACGTGTTCTCATATCAAAGCACAGGAGGCATACCGCTGTGCGTGGAAGGCGTGCTTGAATCGGTAGAACTTGTTTCTGCGGGAGAAGTAGGAGGCGTCGTGGCCGAGCCCCATATCCCCACCGGGTTTGACTTCACCGACCCGGAGATCTACGTCCACGGCATACCGCACGCCGAGTTCGCCGAGATGCGCCGCACCGCTCCGGTCTGGTGGATCCCGCAGGAGCGCGGCAGCGCCGGCTTCGACGACGAGGGTTACTGGGCGGTGACCCGGCACGCCGACGTGGTGGCCGTGTCCCGCGACAGCGAGACGTTCTCGAGCTGGGAGAACACCGCGATCGTCCGGTTCCAGGCGGGCATGCCGCGAGATCGGATCGAGATGCAGCGATACGTGCTGCTCAACATGGACCCGCCGGAGCACACCGCGCAGCGCGCGATTGTTTCCCGCGGCTTCACCCCGCGGGCGATCAACAGCCTGCGCGAGGCGCTGAGGGCGCGCGCCGAGCGGATCGTGCGGAAAGCGGAAGGCGACGGCGACTTCGTCACCGAGATCGCCTGCGAGCTGCCGCTGCAGGCCATCGCCGAGCTGCTGGGTGTGCCGCAGGAGGACCGGCGCAACGTCTTCGACTGGTCGAACGCGATGATCGGTTACGACGACCCGGAGTACAGCGAGGCCGCCGATCCCATGGAGCCGGCGATGGAGCTGCTCGCTTACGCCATGAAGATGGCCGAGGAACGGCAGGCCTGCCCGCGCGACGACATCGTGTCCACCCTGGTGCAGGCGGAGATCGGCGGCGAGCACCTGTCGTCCGACGAGTTCGGGTTCTTCGTGCTGATGCTGGCGGTGGCCGGCAACGAGACCACCCGCAACGCGATCTCGCACGGCATGCTGGCGTTTCTCGAGCACCCCGAGCAGTGGGAGGCGTTCCGGGCGACCCGGCCGCGCACCGCGGTCGACGAGATCGTCCGCTGGGGCACCCCGGTCAACGTCTTCCAGCGCACCGCGACCCGGGACACCTCGCTCGGCGGCCAGCAGATCAAGAAGGGCGACCGGGTCGCCATCTTCTACGGCTCGGCGAACTTCGACGAGGACGTCTTCGACCACCCGGAACTCTTCGACATCACCCGCAGCCCCAACCCGCACCTCGGTTTCGGCGGCAGCGGCGCGCACTTCTGCCTCGGTGCCAACCTGGCCCGGCTGGAGATCGACCTGATCTTCAACGCGATCGCCGACCTCGCGCCGGAGATCAGCCTGGCCGGGCCGGCCGAACGGTTGCGCTCCGGCTGGCTCAACAGCATCAAACACTTGCCGGTGCGGTATCGCTGACCACCCACATCGAAAAGAATTGAGACCCTCCGCCGTACGCATGACCGAGTGCCGTGCGAGCCCCGGCCACCTGGTGCTCGCCGGCCCGGCCCATCACCTGCATGGCCGCCTCGGCGAAGCGCAGCATGCCGGACGCGCCGATCGGGTTGGAGCACAGCACCCCGCCGGACGGGTTGACCGGCAGCCGCCCGCCGATCCGGGTCTCGCCCGCCTCGACCAGCTTCCAGCCGTGCCCGGCCTCGGCGAAGCCCAGGTTCTCCAGCCACATCGGCTCGAACCAGGAGAACGGCACGTAGATCTCGGCCACGTCCACCTCGTCGAGCGGATCGGTGATGCCGGCCGCGTGCCACAGCGCCCGGGCCGCCTCGGCGCCGGCCCGCGGGTTCACGTGGTCCTTGCCGGCGAAGAACGTCGGCTCGGTGCGCATCGCGGTGGCCCGGATCCACGCGACCCTCTTCGCCGAGGCTTCGGCCGCGGCCTGGTCGCCGATCACCAGGGCGCAGGCGCCGTCGGAGGACGGGCAGGTCTCGTCGTAGCGGACCGGGTCCCACAGCATCCGGGACGCCTGCACCGACTCCAGGGTGATGTCCGGCTGGCGCAGATGCGCGTACGGATTGCGGGCGCCGTTCCTTCGGTCCTTGACCGCGACGAGCGCGCCGATGTGCCCGGGGGCGTGTGAACGCCGGATGTAGGCCCGGATGTGCGGCGCGAAGTAGCCGCCCGCCCCGGCGCCGATCGGCGCGGTGAACGGCGGCTGGATCGACAGCGCCCACATGGCGTTGGACTCCGACTGCTTCTCGAACGCGACGGCCAGGACCCGCCGGTGCACGCCCGCGCGGACCAGGCTGGTCGCGACGTTGGCGGTGGCGCCGCCCACCGACCCGGCCGTGTGCACCCGCAGCAGCGGCCGGCCGGCCGCGCCGATCGCGTCGGCCAGGAACAGCTCGGGCATCATCACGCCCTCGAACAGGTCGGGCGCCTTGCCCAGCACCACCGCGTCGATCTGCGGCCAGTCGACACCGGCGTCGGCGAGCGCCCGGTCGATCGCCTCCCGGCACAGCCCGGCCATCGACACGTCGGTGCGCCGGGTGCGGTGGTGGGTCTGCCCGGTGCCCAGCACGGCCGCTCGCTTCACGACTCCGCCTCTCGCACGTCCGCCTCCAGCACGCAGATCAGGTTTTGTTGCAGGGCCGGGCCGCTGGTGGCGTGCCCCAGCGCGCGGCGGGCTCGGCCGGACCGCACCTGCTCGGCCGCCAGGCCGATCCGGGCGAGACCGGCCGAGAACATCGGGTTGCCGCAGAGCGCGCCGCCGGACGGGTTGATCCGGACCCGGTCGCCCAGCCCGAGCGCGGCACGAAGCAGCAGCTCCTGATGGGTGAACGGGGCGTGCAGCTCGGCCACGTCCAGGTCGTCCGGCAGGCCGGCCGCCGAGGCCGCCGCGGTCGCCGACGGCACCGTGGTGAGGTCGCGCTCGCCGAGACCCTGCACGTCGATCCGATGCGCCACGCCGGTGATCCAAGCCCGGCGTGGGCCGGCCAGGGCGCGCTCGCCGGACGCGATGACCAGGGCGGCGGCGCCGTCGCAGACCGGCGCGCAGTCGTGCCGCCGCAGGGGGTCGGCGATGTAGGGCGCGGCGAGGTCCACCGGTTCGGACACCCCAGCGTCGGCGCGGCTGCGCGCCGCCACCTCGGCCATCGCCCGCTCGGTGACGATTCCGGCGTCGAGCGCGGCGCGGGCCTGGAGGGCGGCGACGCTGACCGAGTCGGGCCAGAGCGGCGCCACGACGTACGGGTCGAGCTGCAGCGCGAGGACCCGGCGCAGCCGGCCGGCCGAGGATTTGCCGAAGCCGTACACCAGGGCGGTCTCCGCCTCGCCGGCCAGGATCTTCACGTACGCCTCGTAGAACGCCCACGCGGCGTCCATCTCGACGTGTGACTCGGCGATCGGCGGGTAGGCCCCGATCGCGTCGACCGCGTTGACGAACGAGAACGCCCGCCCGGCCAGGTAATCCGACGAGCCGGAGCACCAGAAGTCCACCTGCCGCCGGTCGAGGCCGGCGTCGGCGAGGGCCTCCCGGAAGACCGGGACGAGCGTCTCGACGCCGCTGGTGGTGCCGGCCGACGGAAGGCACGGCGCCTGGGCGAAGCCGATGACCGCGACCCGCGGCGCGCTCATAGGTGCTCCTCGAAGGACTCGTAGGGTGCGTCCGGCTCGCCGGTCGGGCGGAAGTGCGCGATGTTCTCCGGGGTGGTCGTCCAGCTCTCCGGTTCCCGCCAGACCGCGGCCACCCGCATGCCCATCCGCACGTCGCCGGCGTCGCCGACGACGAAGTGCGGGATCGGGATGTCGGCGCCGTCGAGCAGGATCTGGGCCACGACGTACGGCGGGTCGAGCCGCTGCCCCGCGAACGGCACGTTGACCACGCAGAACGTGGTGACCGTGCCGTGATCGCGGATCGGCACCTCCTCCTCGGTCGGCACGCCGTCGGCGGGGCAGACCCGGGGCGGCACGTAGACCTTGCGGCAGACCGGGCAGCGCTGCCCGAGCAGCCGCCCCTCGGCCAGGGCGCGCAGGTAGCGGCTCTCGTCGGCGGAGGTGGTGTGCGTGTACGACAGGCGGATCGGCGTCGTGATCATCATGACCGGATCGCTCTTCCCAGTGCCCGGCGGCCCGGCCGGTTCGGCGGAAGGCTCGAAGCACTCGATGTCCCGGATGTGTCCCACCCGCTCGGCGGCCCAGCGGATCCGGACCCGCATGCCGGTGTGCATCCGCTCGCGGGCGCCCGCGTCGACGGCGTGCAGCAGGGCGGTGTCGGCGCCGTCGAGCCGGATCAGCGCGAAGCCGAAGGGCCGGTCGAGGGGCTGCCCGGCGAGCGGCCGATCGGTCCACGTCCAGCTCGTCACGGTGCCGGTGGGCCGCACGTCGACCAGCTCGGTCACCGGGGCGTGGGTCACCGGGTCGTACTCGAGCGGGGGCACGTGGACGCGGCCGTCGGCGGTGCGGCTGCCGAGCACCCGGCCGTCGCGCAGGCCGGTCATGAACCGGCCCAGCACCGGGCCGAGCGAGCGGGTGTAGTCGAAGGCGATGTCCAGCGGGGCGGAGAGCGGAGGCGCAGCCACGTTCGCCAGTGAAACACGTTCTAATTGAACGAATCAAGGGCCGCACGTGATGGCTGTTCGTCCGGTAGAACGCGTTATAGAGTGGCGGCCATGAGCGGCATCGGGCTGTGGAACATCGCGAGTCGGACTCCGGGCGGGATCGCCGTCGTCGACCCGGACGGCCGCACGGTGACATACGGCGAGCTGGCCGCCGAGGCCGACCGGATCGGCGGCGGCTTCCAGGCGCTGGGCCTGGTGCCCGGCGACACGGTGGCGATGCTGCTGCCGAACGGGGCCGACCTGCTCGCCGTCGAGTTCGCGACGCTGCAGACCGGGCTGTACTCGGTGCCGCTGAACTGGCATCTGACCGCCGCCGAGATCGCCTACATCCTGCGTGACAGCGGTGCCAAGGCGTTCGTCGCCCACGAGCGCTTCGCGGAGACCGCCGTGGCCGCCGCGGCCGAGGCCGGGGTGCCCGCGCTGTTCGCGGTGGGGGAGGTGCCCGGCTTCCGCCCGCTCACCGATCTCGACGGCCCGCTCGGGGAGAGGACGAGCGGCGCGCTGATGGTCTACACGTCCGGCACCTCGGGGCGGCCCAAGGGGGTCCGGCGGCCGCTCACCGGCGCCGACCCGTACGCCGTACCGTCGGTGTCGCTCTGGTTCTTCGGTCTTTTCGGCCTTTCGCCGTTCGACGAGCACGTGCATCTGTGCTGCTCGCCGCTCTACCACACGGCGGTGATGAACTTCGCGGTCATCTCCCTCCAACTAGGACACCCGGTGGTGGTGATGGACCGCTGGGATCCGCACGAGATGCTGCGGCTCATCGAGCGCCATCGGGTCACCCACAGCCACATGGTGCCCACCCAGTTCCGGCGTCTGCTCGCACTGCCGGAGAAGGTCCGCACCGCCTACGACCTGGCCTCGATGCGCGTGATGATCCACGGCGCGGCCCCGTGTCCCAACGAGGTCAAGCGCCGGATGCTCGCCTGGTGGGGCCCGGTGGTGGTGGAGTACTACGCGGCTTCCGAGGGCGGCGGCACGCTGATCACGGCGGCCGACTGGCTGGCCCGGCCCGGCTCGGTCGGGCAGGCCTGGCCCGGCTCGCGGGTGCGGGTGCTCGAACCGGACGGCAGCGACGCACCCGCGGGCCGGCCCGGCACGGTGTATCTGCAGATGGGCGACGCGACCTTCGAATACCTGGGCGACGAGGAGAAGACCCGGCAGTCCTGGCGCGACCACATGTTCACCGTCGGCGACATCGGCTACCTCGACGAGGACGGCTATCTCTTCCTCTGCGACCGCAAGAGCGACGTGGTCATCACCGGCGGGGTGAACGTCTATCCGGCCGAGATCGAGGGCGAGCTGGCCGCCCACCCGGCCGTCGCGGACGTCGCGGTCTTCGGCATCCCGCACGAGGAGTGGGGCGAGGAGATCAAGGCCGTGGTGGAACCCGCGCCGGGCGTGACCGCGGGCCCCGAACTCAGCGCCGAGCTGCTCGCCTTCCTCACCGCCCGGCTGGCGAAGTTCAAGCTGCCGCGCAGCATCGACTACACCGACGAGCTGCCCCGAGACCCGAACGGCAAGCTCTACAAGCGACGGTTGCGCGACCCGTACTGGGCCGACCGCCAGCGGGCGATCTAGGCACCTTTTGAGGTCAGGGTCGCGAGAACCGAACCGCTCTGCCCGGAGGGGTTCGGGGGGTATCCGGCCCGCGGTGACGCGGTCGATCCCCTGCCGGGCGCCCGGCAGGGCAGTTCTTGTGGAGTTGCCGCTCTGTCCGCACGTCAAGTCCACAAGATCGGGCGCAGCCAGGGGCGGGCCAGGCCCGCCCGTAGCGGGCGCGCGGAGGGTGAGGTGCACCCTGCCGGGACCGACTGCCACGGGACTGTTGGCAGCGCGTACGGAAAAGATTTGAAGGCGGGAGGAAGCTGGGGCTGGGGTCCCGTCCTGTCCGTTCTGGGAAAATGGCGGGATCCCTATCGCCCCTGGAATTGCGGGGGCCGCTTCTCGATGAAGGCTCGTGGGCCCTCCTTGGCGTCCTCGCTGCGGAAGACCGCCATGCCGATTTTCGACTCGACGGCGAACGCGTCGTTCTCCGGCAGGGCCTCGGTCTCCCGGATGGTGCGGAGGATGGCCTGCACGGCGACCGGGCCGTTCGCGGCTATCGCGCTCGCCAGCTCCAGGGCCTTGGTCAGGGCTTGGCCGTCGGGCACCACATGGCCGATCAGGCCCGCGGCGTGGGCCTCGGCGGCGGTCAGCTGACGGCCGGTCAGCAGCATTTCCACCGCGATGGTGTACGGGATCTGGCGCACCAACCGCACGGCCGACCCGCCCAGTGGGAACAGGCCCCAGCGCGCCTCGGAGACCGCGAACCGGGCGCTCTCGCCGGCCACCCGCACGTCCGTCGCCTGCAGGATCTCGGTGCCGCCGGCTACCGCCGGGCCCTCCACCGCGGCCACCAGCGGCTTGGTCAGTCGCCGGCCCTTCAGCAGCGCGTCGATCCGGGACAGGTCCGCGCCGTTGAAGTTGTCGCCGGGGTGGGACTCGGTCATCGCCCGCAGGTCGGCCCCGGCGCAGAAAGCGTTGCCGGCGCCGGTCAGCACGGCCACCCGGATCTCCGGATCGGCGTCCACCCGGTCCCACGCGTCGCGCATGATGGCCATCATCTCGGTGGAGAGCGCGTTGCGGACCTGCGGCCGGTTCATCGTCACGATCAGGATCGGTCCACGTTGCTCGACGAGGGCGTGCGCCTCCACGGTGCCTCCTGCGGTGATTCTGGGGCTTGTCACGAACAATAACAGGTTCTACTTTCTGGTGATGGCGGCAAATATCGCGGACCTGTTCGAGCACGCGGCCGACGCCTTCGCCGACCGCCCCGCCGTTTACTTCGGCGAGCAGGAGATCAGTTACGCCGGGCTGGAGGAGCGCGCCAACCGTCTGGCCCATTTCCTGCATGATCGCGGGGTCGGCCCGGGTGACCACGTCGGGCTGTACGCCGGCAACTCGATCGAGGCGGTGGTCGCCATGATCGCCGTTTACAAGCTGCGCGCCGCAGTCGTCAACGTCAACTTCCGGTATGTCGAGAACGAGTTGCAGTTCCTGTTCGCGGACGCCTCGCTGGTCGCGCTGATCCACGACTGCCGTTTCACGGATCGGGTCGCCGCGGTCGCGCCCGGCCTGCCCACCGTCGTTCTGCCGGACGAGTCGGGCGGCGGGTCCTATGCGGACGCCCTGGCCGCCGGCGATCCCCGCCGGGACTTCGGCCCCCGTTCCGCCGACGACCTCTACCTGCTCTACACGGGCGGCACCACCGGCTACCCGAAGGGCGTGATCTGGCGCCACGAGGACGTGTGGCGGGCGCTCGGCGGTGGCGTCGACTTCATGACCGGCGTGCCCCTCGAGGACGAGTGGCAGCAGTCCGTCCGGGGCGCCGCCGGGGACGGGATGGTCCGGCTCTGCCTGGCTCCGCTGATCCACGGCAACGCCCAGTGGGCCGCGCTCATGGCACTGTTCGCCGGCGACGTCGTCGTCATGTTGCCGCACTTCGACCCGGGTGAGGTCTGGCGCACCATCGAGCGGCGCCGGGTCAACGTGGTGGTGCTGATCGGCGACGCCATGGCCCGGCCGATCATCGAGGAGTACGCGGCCGGTGGCCACGACGGCTCCTCGATCGTCGCCGTCTCGTCGAGTGGTGCGCTGTTCTCCCCGGTGGTGAAGCGGCAATACCTGGAGCTGCTGCCGGACATCCTGGTCACCGACGCGATCGGCGCCTCCGAGACCGGCTTCACCGGGCTGGGCGTGGTCGCCGACGTGCCCGGCGGCGCGGTCGAGGACCCGCGGGTGATGCCCGGCCCCACCACCGTGGTGCTCGGCGACGACGGCCGCCCGGTGCCACCCGGTGGGGTGGGCCGGCTGGCCAAGAGCGGTTATCTGCCGCTCGGCTACTACAACGACCCGGTCAAGACCGCGGCGCTGCTGACCGAGCTGGACGGGGTGCGCTACGCACTGCCCGGTGACCTGGCCCGGCTCGAGGACGACGGCACCATCACCCTGCTCGGCCGGGGCAGCACCTGCGTGAACACCGGCGGCGAGAAGGTCTTCCCGGAGGAGGTCGAGGGTGCGCTGAAGACCCACCCTGACGTCTTCGACGCGCTGGTGATCGGGCTGCCCGACGAGCGGCTCGGGCAGCGGGTGGCGGCGCTGGTCCAGGGCCGCCCCGGCGCGAAGCTCGACCTCGCCGCGGTCGAGGAACACCTGCGGGAACGGATCGCCGGTTACAAGGTGCCCCGGGCGGTCTGGCTGGTCGACGAGATCGCCCGCACGATCAGCGGCAAGGCCGATTACCGCTGGGCCCACCGGCACGCCACCGAACATCCGGCCGAGGAGGTCAGCCATGCGGACTGAGCTGTGCGAGCGGCTCGGCATCGAGCACCCGATCGTCGGCTTCAGCCCGTCCGAGCAGGTGGTCGCGGCGATCAGCCGGGCCGGCGGCCTGGGCGTGCTGGGCTGCGTGCGCTACAACGACCCGGGCGAACTCGACGCGGCGCTCACCTGGCTGGACGAGAACACCGGCGGCCGCCCGTACGGGGTGGACGTCGTCATGCCCAGCCACGAGCCGACCGAGGGCGTGGCCGCTGACCTCGACAAGCTGATCCCGCCCGGGCATCGCGACTTCGTCGAGCGCACCCTGCTGCGCCTCGGCGTGCCCCCGCTCGGCGTCGAGGAGTCGCGCCGGGCCGGCGTGCTGGGCTGGCTGCACTCCGTGGCCCGCGCGCACGTCGAGGTGGCGCTCACCCATCGGCCGCGGCTGATCGCGAACGCGCTCGGGCCGCCCCCGGCCGACGTCATCGCCCAGGCCCACGAGCACGGCCTGCTGGTGGCGGCGCTGGCCGGCCGGGCCGACCACGCCCGCAGCCACGTGGCCGGCGGCGTCGATCTGGTGGTGGCGCAGGGCTACGAGGCCGGCGGGCACACCGGAGAGATCGCCAGCATGGTCCTCGTCCCCGAGGTGGTCGACGCGGTGGGGGAGGACGTGCCGGTGCTCGCCGCGGGTGGGATCGGCAGCGGCCGGCAGATCGCGGCGGCCCTGGCGCTGGGCGCGCGCGGCGTGTGGATGGGCTCGGTGTGGCTGGGCACCACCGAGTACCAGACGTCGGACGCGCTGCGCGAGGCCCTGCTGCGGGCCGGATCGAGCGACACGGTCCGCAGCCGGATCTACTCCGGCAAGCCGGCCCGGCTGTTGCGCAACCGCTGGACCGACGCCTGGAACGAGGAACAGGCGCCGCGCCCGCTGCCGATGCCGTTGCAGAACCTGCTGGTGGCCGAGGCGCACACCCGGCTCATGGAGTCCGGCGACCCGACCGTCGTGCCGATGCCGGTCGGCCAGATCGTCGGCCGGATGAACGCGGTGCGCCCGGTCGCCGACGTCCTGGCCGACCTGGTCGCCGAGGCCGACGAGACCCTGACCCGGCTGGGCAAGACCGTTTAGAGGAGTACGACGGCGCGGCCGGTGAGCGTGCCGGCGGCCAGCCGCTCGTACGCCTCGGCGGCCTTGTCGAACGGGAACTCCTCGACCTGGTTGCGGATCAGACCGGCCGCGGCCAGGGCGATGACCTCCTGCGCGTCGGCGATGGTCGAGCCCTGGAAGGTGAACACCTCGCCGTCCCGGGGCAGGACGCCGAACCATGGCCGGTCCAGGTGGCCGCCGGCCGAGCCGATCAGGCCGTACGCCCCGCCGGACCGGACCGCGGCGATACCGGCGGCGATGGTCTCGTTCGTGCCGACGAAGTCGAGTACGGCGTCCAGCTCTCGATCGTCCAGAGTGGATGTTGCCGCATGGGCGCCGATCGACTCCGCGTAGGCCAGCCGGGCCGGATCGACGTCGACGGCCAGCACCCGGGCGGCCGTCAGCACCCGGAGGAACTGCACGGCGAACGCGCCCAGCCCGCCCGCACCGATCACCGCCACCGTGCCGCCGGGAACGATGCGGGGCAACGCCCGCCGCACCGCGTGGTAGGCCGTCGCGCCCGCGTCGGTCAGCGGGCCGGCGTGCCGCGGGTCGAGGTCCCCCAGCGGTAGCACGCTGCGCCGGTCGGCGACCACGAACTCGGCGAGGCCGCCGTCGCGCCCGTAGCCGCGGCCGGCCAGCCCGTGCGGGCAGCTGTTGTCCAGGCCGCGCAGGCAGAACCAGCACGTGCCGCACGACTCGGCGGTGGTCAGCGCGACCGGCGTGCCGTCGGCCAGCCGGCCCGCGACCTCGTGGCCGAGCGTGAACGGCATCCGCCAGCCGAGGCGCTCGCCGGCCTTCCGCGGCATCTGCCGCATGGTCAGGTCGGAGCGGCACAGGCCGCAGCCGGCCACCCGGATCAGCACCTGCCCCGGGCCGGGCGTCGGCTCCGGCACCTCGACGTGCTCCGGTGGGGATCCCCAGCCGGTCATCCGATAGGCCCGCATGGACCCAGAGTGGAACGCGTTCTACATATGGTCAAGAGTTAGAACACGTTCTAGCATGAGGTGTGCTTACTCAGCCGTTCGCCGACGCCATCGCGCAAGCCGAGCGCGTCGTCGCCGAGGCCCCCCACATCCGCGGCGAACTGGACCTGATCGAGGGCTACGACTACCTGGCCGGCGGCATCCGGGCATCGATCCAGATGGCCTGGGCGTACGACCGGGATTTCCCCTACTTCGTGCGCTCTACCGGCCCGTACACCAAAATGGGGTTGGATAATCCGGACACGCTGTATTTCCACGCCTGGCTGCGTGACGACGCCGAATACGTGGTGACCGGCCGCCGCGGCAGCACCACCGACCTGAGCTTCCAGATCCTCGACGGCTCCTACTCCCCGGTCAACGTGCCGGGCAGCCTCGCCGCGTTCGACGACCGGGAGATCGACATCGACCCGGACGGCTGTTTCGAGATCCGGTTCGGGCCGGGCCTGTCCGGCCGCAACGCGTTCTCGCTCGCGCCCGGCTCGGCGATGCTCGTGGTGCGCGAGGTGTTCAGCGACTGGGCCACCGAGAAACCCGGGATGCTGCGCATCCATCGGGCCGACCGTCTCGGTGCGGCACCCGCGCCCCTCACCCAGGAGGCCATTTCCAAGCGGTACGCCGTGGCCGGCAAAATGCTGGTCGGCCGCATCCGTACGTTCCTGGCGTTCGCCGAGCGCTTCTACCTGAACCTGCCGGTCAACACCCTCACACCGCCCCGACTCACGCCCGGCGGGCTGGCCACCCAGTACTCGTCGGTGGGCCACTACGAACTCGCCGACGACCAGGCCATGGTGGTCACCGTGCCGGTCTCCGACGCGCCCTACCAGGGGCTTCAGCTCGGCACGATGTGGTACGTCTCGCTCGACTACATCAACCACCAGACCAGCCTCACCGTCCCGCAGGCACGGGTCGACCCGGACGGCATGGTGCGGTATGTGATCAGCGAACGCGATCCCGGTGTGGCGAACTGGATCGAGCGCACCGGCCACGACCGCGGTTACGTGCAGCTGCGCTGGCAGCGGCTGTCGCGCGCGCTGACCCGGTCCGACGGCCCGCGGGCGGAGGTGGTCGCCGTCGACGACCTGCCCAAGCAACTGCCGTACCACGAACCGATCGCCCCGGCGGCGTGGCGGGAACGCATCGCCGCGCGACAGGCCGCCACCGCGGCCCGGATGCTGGGCTGAGCCGTGCTGCTCGCCGAGAAAGTCGTTCTGGTCGCCGGGGTCGGGCCCGGCCTCGGCCAGGCCGTCGCGGTGCGGGCCGCCCAGGCCGGCGCCGACGTGGTGCTCGCCGCGCGCACCGAGTCGTACCTGGCCGAGGTGGCCGGGAAGGTGACCGCGGCCGGCCGCCAGGCCCTCGCCGTGCCCACCGACCTCACCGACGACGACTCCAGCGCGGCCCTGGTGCGGGCCGCCATCGACGAGTTCGGCCGGGTCGACGCCCTCGTCAACAACGCGTTCGTGATGCCGCCGATGCGCAGCCTGGGCAAGGTCGACCTGGACGATCTGCGGTCCAGCTTCGACGTCAACGTGCTCGCCGCGCTCCGGCTGACCCGGCTGCTGACCCCCGCGCTCGTCGCCTCGGCCGGCGCGGTGGTGATGGTGAACTCGGCCGTGCTGCGGCACTCCCGGCGCCCGTTCGGGCCGTACAAACTGGCCAAGGCCGGGCTGCTCGCGGTCGCGCAGAACCTGGCCGGCGAGCTCGGGCCCAAAGGGGTACGGGTCAACTCGGTGGCGCCCGGCTGGATCTGGGCGGACAGCCTGCGCATGTGGTTCGACTACCAGGCCGCCGAGCGCGAGGTGCCGGCCCGGCAGATCTACGACGAGATCGCGGCCACCACCGACCTGCGCCGCCTGCCGCTGCCCGACGAGGTCGCCGACGCGGTGCTGTTCCTCGCCTCCGAACTGGCCCGCGGCATCACCGGCCAGTGCCTCGACGTCAACTGCGGCGAGTTCCATCACTGAGGGGGTTCGCATGCAGGACACGCGCACCGACGTCGGCACCATCGACGAGCTGCACGCCTCGGCGACCCGCCGGACCGGCCTCGACGATTTCGGCGACGGCGACTATCGCGCCGGGATGCTTGCGCTGCTTCAGGCGTACGGCACGGAAGCGGCCCTGACCCCGGCCGGCAGCAAGGTGTCCCGGGCGCTGTTGCGCTCGGCCCTGGTTTCCAGGCTGCTCAGCGAGGCCGCCTGGAAGCAGTTCCCGTCGCACGCCTCGGTCGAGGTGCCCCGCCCGGTCTTCGTGACCGGCCTGCCCCGCACCGGCACCACCGCCCTGCACCGGTTGCTCACCGCAGACCCCGCGAACCAGGGCCTCGAACTGTGGCTGACCGAGGTGCCGCAGCCCCGGCCACCCCGCGCGACCTGGGAGTCGAACCCGATCTATGCCACCCTGCAGGCCGGTTACGAACAGCACCACGAGGCGAACCCGGCGTTCGTGGGCGCGCACTACACGGCGGCCGACCAGGTCGAGGAGTGCTGGCGGCTGCTGCTCCAGTCGATGATGTCGGTGTCCTTCGAATGCCTGGCCCACATCCCGTCCTACGCGGCGTGGCTCAGCGCCCAGGACTGGACCGCCGCCTACCAGCGCCACCGCCGCAACCTCCAGCTGATCGGCCTGCACGACCCCGACCGCCGCTGGGTGCTGAAGAACCCCAGCCACCTGTTCGCCCTGGACGCGCTGCTGGCCGCCTACCCCGACGCCGTGATCATCCAGACCCACCGCGCCCCGCGAGCGGCGATCGCCTCGGTATGCAGCCTCAACGCCCAGGCCTGCGCCGGTTGGTCAACGGTGTTCAACGGCCAGTTGCTGGGCCGAGACCAGCTGGCAACGTGGTCCCGAGGCCTGCGGCGCTTCGCGACCGACCGAGCCCGCCACGACCGGTCCCACTTCATCGACGTCGACTACGACACCTTCGTGGCCGACCCGCTGGGCACGGTAGAGGCCATCTACGACCGGCTGGGCGCGCCGCTGACCGAGCGGGCCCGAGCCGCGATGACGGATTTCCGATCAACCGCGAGGCAGCCGACCCACCGCTACACGCTGGACGATTTCGGCCTGACGACGGCCGAGGTCGACGCCGCGTTCACCGACATCGATTAAGGAGCTTTCGGGATTCCCGCTTTGTGGGAGCAGGGCCGGCGGCCTTGGCTCACGCCTCGATGTGTGCCGCTACCGCTTCGAGGACCGGGGTCAGGTCGGTGGGGGCGATCTCCGCCTTCGGGCGGAACGGCAGGCGGGTCAGGCGTTGCACGCCGTCGGCCCAGATGGTGCGGTCGGCGGGGGCCGGCTCGTGCAGTTCGGTCTTCTCGCCGCAGCACGGGCACTCGAAGTAGGCCATGTTCTCCACGCCGCCCAGCACCGGCGTCCGCACCTGGCGGAGGGTGGTCAGTGCGCGGCTGGTGTCCAGGTGGGAGACCTCGGCCGGGGTCACCACCAGGATCGTCGTCACCCGGCCGGCGCCGGAGAGGACACCCTGCTGGGTGAAGTTGATGCCTGGTGGCAGGTCCACTATCAGGGCTTCGACGTCGCCCCAGTTGGTTTCCTTGATCAGGCGGCCGAGCATCAAGTCGCCCAGGTCCGAGCCGAGGGCCAGGCCCTGGCTGCCGGACATGAGGAAGCCCGCGGAGGCGACCTTGAGGCCGTCCACCTCCATCGCTTCCAGGCCGGGTCCGGCTTTGCCGCCGCGACCCCACGATGCGAGGGTGATCGTCCTGGCCGGCGCGTCGCGGCGCAGGCCCAGCATGCGGGGCACGTCGGGGCCGGCGATGTCGGCGTCGACCAGGCCGACCTTGCGGCCGGAGCGGGCCAGTTCCCGGCCGATCGCGACCGCGACGCTCGACTTGCCGACGCCGCCCTTGCCGCTGGCCACCGCGATGATCGGCAACTGCGCCGGTGGTTTCATGCTGCCACCGTACTCAAGAGGTGCCGGGCTGGGCCTCGGAGAAGATCGGGCGGCCGTCGATGCTCACGCTGTTCTTCACCCGGCGGTACTCGGCCAGGTCCTCGTCGCTTCGGCGTTCGTGGGAGCGGATCAGCAGGTCGCGGTCGCCCTCGTAGGACATCAGCGGGACCGAGTAGCCGCAGGAGTCGCTGATCCGGTCGACCTCGATGTCGATCACCGAGCGGACGCCGTGGGTGTCCGGCGGGGCGGGGAACGCGCGGGACAGATCGGCGTACTCCGGGGAGGTGACCGGGACGGCCCGGCCCTGGCCGTGCAGCCGCACGATGTTGGGCGGGCCCTCGAAGGCGCAGAACATCACGGTGATCCGGCCGTTCTCGCTCAGGTGGGCGATCGTCTCCGCGCCGCTGCCGTGATAGTCCAGGTATGCCACCCGATGCTCGCCGAGCACCACGAACGTGCCGCCCATCCCCTTGGGCGAGACGTTGACGTGGCCGCCGGGGCCGTTCGGCGCGGTGGCCACGAAGAACATCGGCTGCGCTTCGATGAAGGACCGCAACCGCCCGTCGATACGCTCATGCAGCTTCATGAGGTCGATCCTGCCTCCTGGCCGCACGGCGAGGGCACCCCCGGGTCACGTGAGCTTGGCGACCACCTCGTCGGCGAAGCGGCGCAGGCCGTCGCGTTTGGCGGCCAGCGGGCCGTCGAAGCCGGTGCCGTAGAAACGCCACGGCACCACGATCGCGTCGGTCACGCCGGCCTCGGCCTGCTGCCGGAAGCCGTCCAGGCCGAAGCGGTCGATGCACACCGCCTGGATCTCGAAGGGGTCGTCGGCCCGGCCGTACTCGGCGCGCAGCTCGGCGAGCCGGGCGATGACCGCGCGCAGGTCGTCGAAGCGCATCATGGCCGAGGACCAGCCGTCGCCGACCCGGGCGGCGCGGCGCAGTGCCACGTCGGCGTGACCGCCCACGTAGATCGGCACCGGCGCGGTCGGTGCCGGGCTCATCTGGAGGCGGCCGAAATCGAAGTGCTTGCCGTGGTACTCCACCATGCCGCCGCCGAGGATCAGTTTCAGCACCTCGATCGCCTCGTCGCCGCGCGCGCCGCGATCGGCGAACGGGGCGCCGCACCACAGCGACTCCTCCGGCGACCAGCCCAGGCCGACACCGAGGCCGAACCGATTGCCGGTCAGGTGGGCCACCGATCCGACCTGCCGGGCCAGCAGCACCGGATTGCGCGGGCCGAGCTTGAGCACCTGCGTGTAGAACCGGATGTTGCTGGTCGCCGCTCCGAGCGCCGCGGCCGTGACGAGCGGATCGGCCCACGGTGTCTCGGCCGTCCAAAAACGACTTCCATCCGGGGTGTACGGGTATTTCGCGCTGACCTCTTCGGAGTAGAAGAGCGAGTCGGGCAGCGCGATGGACGCGAAGCCGCACTCCTCCGCGGTCTGCGCCAGGTCGATGAGTTGGTCGAGCGGGCTGAGCGCGATCCCGAGACTGAACCTCATCCCCGGACTGTAACGTGTTCTATTTCCGTCGGGAAGGTCTCGGCCAGAGCGAGGAGCTGTCCGGTGGCGCCGCCCAGCAGGAACTCGTGGTGCTTGGCGGCCAGGAAATAGCGGTGCAGCGAGTAATCGACGTCGAGGCCGACGCCGCCGTGGACGTGGACGGCGGTGTGCAGCACCCGATGACCCGCCTCGGCCGCCCAGAAACCGGCCGTCGCCACCTCGGCCGCCGCCGGTCGGTCCTCGGCCAGCAACCAGGCCGCCTGCCACAACGACAGCCGCAGCGCCTCGACGTCGATGTGCGCGTCGGCGAGCCGCTGCGACACCGCCTGGAACGAGCCGATCGGGCGGCCGAACTGGACGCGCTCCCGGGCGTACTCGGCGGTCATCTCCAGGGCCCGCTCGACCACGCCGAGCTGGGCGGCGCAGGCGCCGACGGTGGCGTGCGCCGACAGCCGGGCGGACGCACCCTCCAGCGGATGGCCGACCGCCCCGGCCAGCCGGAGCAGGCCCGCTCCGGGGTCGCCGGCGACCCGCTGCGGCTCGACGGTGACGCCCGCGTCGCCCGGCCGTACGAGGAACACGTCCGGCCCGGCCGGAACCAGGATCAGTACGGCGTCGGTCGCCGCTGGCACCGCGGTCACCTCGCCGTCCAGGCGCCAGGCGGCACCGTCCGGCCGGGCGTCGACCGAGCCGAGCGGCGCGGCGGTCAGCACGACCTCACCACGGCCGGCCGGGCCGACCCACTCGTCGCTGCCGAACCGGGCCAGGGTCGACGCCGCCACGGCGATCGAGGGGAGGTACGGCACCTCGGTGGCGGCGGCCCGACCCAGCTCGACCAGGATCGCGCACTGCTCCACCAGCCCGTACCCCTCGCCTCCGGCCCTTTTCGGCAGGGCCGCGGCCAGCACGCCGGCCTCGGCCAACGCCGGCCAGAGGGATCGGCCGGAGGCCGTCAGGTCGCGGGTGAGGGCGGCCAGGTCGCGTGCCTCGCCGCTGAGCGAGAAATCCATCGGGTCTCCTATCGCCGGACCGGCAGGCCGAGGGCGCCGGCCGCGATGATGTCGCGCTGCACCTCGTTGGTGCCGCCGCCGAAGGTGAGGATCAGGGCGGAGCGGTGCGCGCGCTCGATCCGGCCGTGCAGCAGGGCGCCGGGCGAGCCGCCGCGCACGGTCGAGGCCGGGCCGAGGACCTCCATCAGCAACCGGTACGCCTCGACGGCCAGCTCCGTCCCGTACACCTTGCCGGCCGAGGCCCGTACGGCCGCGGGCGGGCCGTCCTCGCCCGCCGCCACCCGCCAGTTCAGCAGTTTGAGGACCTCGGCCTTGGCGTGCACCCGGGCCAGGTGCAGCCGCACCCATTCCTGGTCGATCCGCCGGGTCGCGATCGCCCACTCGATGACCTCGTCCAGCGCTCGGCGCAACGGAGCGGCCGAGGTGAGCGCCACCCGCTCGTGGTTGAGCTGGTCGGTGATCAGGCGCCAGCCCTCGTTCTCGGCGCCGACCCGGGCGGACACCGGCACGCGCACGTCCGAGTAGTAGGTCGCGCTGGTGGTCGGGCCGGCCACGGTGTGCACCGGCGTCCACGAGAAGCCGGCCGCGTCGGTCGGCACCACCAGGATGGACAACCCTTTGTGGCGCGGCGCCTCCGGATCGGTGCGGCAGGCCAGCCAGACGTAATCGGCGTACCGGATCAGGCTGGTCCACATCTTCTGACCATTGATGACGTACGCGTCGCCGTCCCGGATCGCGCGGGTGCGCAGGGCCGCCAGGTCGGTGCCGGCCTCCGGTTCCGAATAGCCGATCGAGAAGTGCACCTCGCCGGCCGCGATCCTCGGCAGCAGCTCGGCCCGCTGCTGGTCGGAGCCGTGCCGGGCGATGGTCGGCCCGACCGTGTAGATGGTCAGGAACGGCACCGGCACGCCGGCCATCGCCGCCTCGTCGGCGAAGATGAGCTGGTCGAGGCGGGAGCGCCCGCCGCCGCCGTGCTCCCGGGGCCAGCCCAGCGCCAGCCAGCCGTCCCGGCCCAGGCGGCGCACCACCGCACGGTAAGCCCCGCCGTCGCCGTACTCCCCGTCCTCGTCGGTGAGCGCCGCGCGCAGCTCCGGCGTCATCAGGTCGGCGAAGTAGGCCCGCAGCTCCCGGCGGAGCTGCTCCTGCTCGGGTGTGTATCCCACGTGCATGTGCCCGCCCGGTGTCATAGATTAGAACAAGTTCTAGTAGAGTCCATCCGGCGGAGGGGCGTCAACCGTGGAAACCGCATACCTGGTCGGCGCGCTCCGCACGCCCGTCGGCCGGCGCGGCGGCGGCCTGGCCGGCGTGCACCCGGCCGACCTCGCCGGCCAGGTGATCGCCGCGCTGCTCGACCGGACGGGCGTCGACCCGGCCGCGGTCGACGACGTGATCCTCGGCTGCGTCGACACGCTCGGCCCGCAGGCGGGCGACATCGCACGCACCGCGTGGCTCGCGGCCGGCCTGCCCGAACACGTGCCCGGCGTGACCGTCGACCGGCAGTGCGGCTCGGGCCAGCAGGCGGTGCACTTCGCCGCGCAGGCGGTCATGAGCGGTACGGCCGATCTGGTGGTGGCCGGCGGCGTGCAGAGCATGAGCCAGGTGCCGATCGGCAGCGCGATGGCACCCGGCGGGCCGTACCGGGGGTCCGCGGGCTGGGCGGCGCGCTACGGGGATCAGGAGGTCTCCCAGTTCCGCAGCGCGGACGACATCGCGGCCAAATGGGGGCTGGGGCGGGCCGACCTCGAGGAGTGGGCACTGGCGAGCCATCGGCGGGCGGTGAGCGCGATCGACGAGGGCCGCTTCCGCGCCGAGACTGTGCCGATCTCCGTCTGCGACCGCGATGAGTGCCCGCGCCGGGACACCAGCGCCGAGCGGATGGCCGGGCTTGCCCCGCTGCGGCCGGGCGGCCTCACCACGGCCGCGACGTCCAGCCAGATCGCCGACGGCGCCGCGGCTCTGCTGGTCGCCTCCGGCCACGGGGTCCGCGCGCACGGCCTGCGCCCGCGCGCCGTGATCCGGCACCTGTCGGCCCGCGGCGGCGACCCGGTGCTGATGCTCACCGCGCCGATCGAGGCGACCGCGCACGCACTGGCCCGGGCCGGTCTGCGGGTCACCGACATCGACCGGTTCGAGGTCAACGAGGCGTTCGCGAGCGTGGTGCTGGCCTGGCTGGCGGAGACCGGAGCCGACCCGGCCCGGGTCAACGTGAACGGCGGGGCGATCGCCCTGGGGCATCCGCTCGGCGCCACCGGTGCGCGGCTGCTCACCAGCCTGCTGCACGAGCTGGAGCGCTGCGAAGGTCGCTACGGCCTGCTGACCATGTGCGAGGGCGGTGGCCAGGCCAACGTAACCGTCATCGAACGGCGGTGAGGGCGGTCAGGCGGTCGTCGGCCTCCTTCATGATGCGGTCGATCAGCTCGGCGCAGGACGGCAGGTCGTCGATCAGGCCGGCTACCTGGCCGGCGGACATCACGCCGGCTGAGGGGTTGCCGTCTACCATGGACTTTCGTAGCAGGGCCGGCGTGTTGGCGGCCATCAGCGTCTGCGCCCAGGGCAGGTCGCGGCCGTGCCGGGCGGCGCGGCCGGCTCGCAACAGGGCCGGCCAGGACAGGGCGGCCTCCCGGCGGAACCCCGCCGCGTGCTGGACCGATCGGATCAGCTGAGCAACGGGGCCGGAGCGCTCCAGGGTGTCGACGAACGGGGTGCGCAGCACCCGGTGTGGCACGCCGTCGATCCGGGTCGTGACCACCGTGCCGGTGACCGTGGCGGCCAGGTAGTGCTGCTTCACCTCCGGGGCGACCGGGCTGTCCGAGGTCAGCAGGAAACGGGTGCCCATCGCTATGCCGGCGGCGCCGTAGGCCAGGGCCGCCACCAGACCGCGGCCGTCGAAGAAACCGCCCGCCGCAACCACCGGGACGGCGACGGCGTCGACGACCTGCGGCAGCAGCAGCGTGGTCGGCACCGGGCCGGTGTGGCCGCCGCCCTCGCCGCCCTGCACCAGCACCGCGTCGGCGCCCCAGTCGGCCACCTTCTCGGCGTGCCGGCGGGCGCCCACCGACGGCATCGTCAGCACCCCGCCGTCGGCGCAGCGGCGGATCAGGTCGCGGTCCGGGGCCAGGGCGAACGAGGCCAGCCGCACCTTCTCGCTGATCAGCAGGTCGATCCGGGCGGGAGCGTCCGGCGCGTCGGCGCGTATGTTGACCCCGAAGGGCGCATCGGTGCGGGCGCGAATCTCCCGGACCGTGTCCCGCAGCTGGTCGAGGGTCATCGTCGCGGAAGCGACGATGCCGAAGCCGCCCGCCGCTGATGTCGCGGCGACCAGCCTGGCGCCGGCGACGTAGCCCATGCCGGTCTGCACGATCGGGTGCCGGCAGCCGAGCAGGTCGGTGAGCCGGGTTCTCACCGGATCTCCTTTTCCCGCCGGCCGTCCGGGTCGAGCCGGTCGCGGATCAACGCCGACTCCGACGCCGTGGGTGAACGGGTGACGGGTACCTCGACCGGCACGGTGAGCGGGAAACCGGTGGCCGCCTGGACCTCCGCGACGGACACGCCGGGATGCACCGAGCGCAGCCGCATGGACCGGTCGGGCGTGGCGAAGTCGAGGACGGCCAGATTTGTCACCACCACCCGGATCTCCACCGCACCCCGGTCGTGGCCGACGCCGCACACCATGTCGACGTGGTCGACGAACACGCGCGGCTCGTGCCGGGGCACCCAGTAGCTGGTCGTGTGGTTGACCGTGTTGCCGGGTGCGCCGCGCACGCCGAGCAGCTGCCGGGTGGGGCGGGACCAGTCGCCGACGCAGGAGATGTTCTGGTTGCCGAAGCGGTCGATCTGGCTCGCGCCCATCATCACGTGCCGGGTGCCGGCCGCGACGACGCCGAACACCGCGCGGTACGGGAGCCAGCCCTCCACCTCGTCGCCGTACGTCAGGGTGGCCTCGCCGTCGCTGAGCACCAGCGACGGCGCGAAGGTGAGCTGCGCCAGCTGGGCGCCGAGCCGGGGGATCAGGCCCATCGGGGAGGCCAGCAGCGCGCCGTCACCGCGCCAGGCCTCGGCGCACGCCACCACGCAGACGTCGGCCCGGGTCATCGCGCGGCCACCGCCTTCTGGTAGTGCTCCTCGTCGCCGTCCAGGTAGGTGGCGCGGAAGCGATCCCAGTCGGCCGTCGCGTATTCGCGCTGGAATCCCTCGTCCCGGTCGTAATCGGGGACGCAGCTCGTGAAATGCGCGCCGTGCGGGGTCTCCACCACGCCGTCGACCATCATCCGGTTGAGCAGCAGGCCCTGCGGCGGTCCGCCGTCGACCAGCTCCGCGGTGCTGACCAGCCGCTCGCAGGAGACGTAGCGGCGGCGGGCGGCCAGGCAGAACAGGTCGTCGAAGTACGGGTCCGGGCCGAGATAACGCGCGTTGCCGCGCCTATCGGCGCGATTCAGGTGGACCAGCGCGGCGTCCAGGGTCACGGCCGGCATGGCGATCAGCTCGCTGCCGTCCGGGTACGGCGAAAGCACGGTTCGCAGATCTGGATTGACTCGTGGCACGTCCGAACCGAGACCGGCCCGGATCGGCAGGAACGGCAGTCGGTTGGCCGCCGCGAGCAGTCCCCAGTAGAGCATCCCCTCGTCGTACTCGGTCAGCTCGATCGTGCCGCGCTGGCGGGCCTGCCGGAAGTGCGGTTCGAGCGGGATGCTGTCGAGCGACACGAAACCGGTGACCACCCGCCGCACGCAGCCGGCCGCGACCAGCAGCCCGACGTCCGGCCCGCCGTAGGAGACCACGGTGAGGTCGCGCAGGCCGGCCCGGCAGACGGCCCGGACGAGCGCCATCGGCTTGCGGCGCGACCCCCAGCCGCCGATGCCGACCGTCATGCCGTCCCGCAGCTCGGCGACCACGTCGTCGACCGTCATCACGGTCATGCGCCCTCCACGAATCTCTGCCGGGCGCGGTCGCCGGCGCCGTTGAGGTTGAGCTCGAACGTGAAGCCCTGCTCGAACCGGTACGACCGCTTCACGTCGACCGGGTCGATGCCGTTGAGCGCCTCCTTGGCCCGGCGGATGACCACCGGGTCCTTGGCCGCGATCTCGCCGGCCACCGCCCGCGCGGCGGCGCGCAGCCGGTCTTTCGGCACGACCTCGTGGACCGTGCCGAAACGGTGCAGGTCGGCGGCGGTGACCGGGCGGCAGGTGTAGACCATCGCCCGCATCAGCTGGGGTGGCACCAGGCGGGCCAGGTGGGTGGCCGCGCCGAGTGCGCCCCGGTCGACCTCGGGCAGGCCGAAGGTGGCGTCGTCGGCGGCGACGATGAGGTCGGCGTTGCCGACCAGGCCGATGCCGCCGCCGAGGCAGAAGCCCTGCACGGCGGCGACCAGCGGGACCGGGCAGTCGTAGACGGCGGCGAACGCGGCGGCGCAGCCCCGATTGGCAGCCAGCAGCACGTCATGGCCGGCGGAGTGCTGCATCTCCTTGATGTCGACGCCGGCGCAGAAGCCGCGGCCCTCGGCCGACAGCACGACCACCCGGGTCTCCGGGTCGGTGCCGGCCGCGGTGACCAGCTCGGCGATGGACAGCCAGCCGGCCGCCGGCACCGCGTTGACCGGCGGGAAATCGATCACCACCTCGGCGACCGGGCCGCGCTCCAGATGTACGCCCATGCGGCGAGGCTAACCTAGCGCTTGCTTGGTCGGCTAGCATTCGTCGATGGACCCACTCGACTTCACCGGCCGCGCCGTGGTCGTGACCGGCGGAACGCGGGGGATCGGCGCCGCGATCGCCGCGGCCTTTCTCGCGGCCGGCGCGCGAGTGCTGGTCTGCGGCCGCACCCCACCCGATCCGTCGGCCGCCGCTGATGCCGATGCCCGCGATTCGGTGCGCGCGGACAATTTCGACAGGGAGGCTGTGGGCGACGGGGGTCGGGTGTCTGATGTCGACAGGGCGGGTGCGCGCGACGGGGGTCGGGTGCCTGATGTCGACGGGGCGGGTGCGCGCGACGGGGGTCGGGCGCCCGATTTCTTTCGATCCGACGTGCGCGACCCGGCGCAGGCCGCCGCGCTCGTCGAGGCCGCGGTCGCCCGGCTGGGGCGGATCGACGTGCTGGTCAACAACGCCGGCGGGGCGCCGCCCGCGCCGGCCGCGACGGCCTCGCCGAGGCTGCACGCGAAGATCATCGAGCTCAATCTCCTCGCGCCGTTGCATGTGTCGCAGGCGGCCAACGCGGTCATGCAGCGGCAGCCCGGCGGCGGCGTGATCCTCATGATCGGCAGCGTGAGCGGCACGCGGCCGTCGCCCGGCACCGCCGCCTACGGCGCGGCCAAGGCCGGCCTGCACCACCTCGCGACCACCCTGGCCGCCGAATGGGCGCCGGCGGTGCGGGTCAACAGCGTGATCCCCGGGCCGGTGGCGGAGGCCGAGCCCGACTCCAGGGCGGTGGCGGGTGCCGGGCCCGATTCCAGGTCGGCGGTGGGGGCCGATTCCGGGCCGATGGCGCCGGCCGGGCCCGATTCCGGGGCGGCGGCGCAGATCGGACCGGACGCCGGGGTGGGCCTCGGGCTCGACCCGGAGGCGGTGACGCGCACCGTGCCGTTCGGGCGGCCCGCGACCGCGGCCGAGGTTGCCGGGGTCTGTCTGCTGCTGGCCTCGCCGTTGGCCTCCTATGTGTCCGGAGCGGCCCTCGCCGTGCACGGCGGTGGGGAGTGGCCGGGCTATCTGGCGGACCTGCGGGCCGCGGCGTACCCTGCGCAGAAATAGAACGTGTTTCAATTCCCCGTACCGGAGGTGCCGGATGGTTCTCTCGATCAAGACGAGGCGGGACGCGGTCGGCCTGAGCACCGGCGAGCTGCTGATCGACGGCGTGTGGCGGCCCGCGGCCGACGGCCGCACCTGGACCCACCAGCACCCGGCCACCGGGGAGCAGGTCGGCGACTTCGCGGTGGCCACGGCGGCCGACGTGGACGCGGCCGTGCGCGCCGCCCGCCGCGCCTTCGATGAAGGATCGTGGTCGCGGTCCCGGGCCAAGCAGCGGATCACCGTGCTGCGCCGGACGGCCGACCTGATCCGCTCGCACACCGACGAGCTGCGCACGCTGCAGGCGCTGGACAACGGCGTGCCGCTGACCTTCGGCGACGAGTACGCCATGTCGATCGAGTGCGTGGCCGACGTCTTCGACCACCACGCCGGCTGGGTCGACAAGCTGGCCGGCGAGACGCTGCCCGGCTACCAGGGCGGCGACCACCTGGTGATGACCCTGCGCGAGCCGGTCGGGGTGGTGGCCGCGGTGGTGCCGTGGAACGGCCCGCTGCTGCTGGCCGCGCAGAAGATCGCCCCGGCCCTCGCGGCCGGCTGCACCGTGGTGCTCAAGCCGTCGGAGTTCGCGACGTTCGCGGCGCTGCGACTGGCCCGGTTGCTCGAGGAGGCCGGGCTCCCGGCGGGCGTGCTCAACGTGGTGACCGGCCCGGGTGACCCGACCGGCGAGGCGCTGATCACCCACCCGCTGCTCGACAAGATCACCTTTACCGGTAGCCGGGCCGTCGGCAAGCGGGTGCTCGCGGCCGCGGCCGAGGGGATGAAGCGGGTCAGTCTCGAACTCGGCGGCAAGAGCCCGTCGATCGTCTTCCCGGACGCCGAGGTGTACGCGGCCGCGACCCTCACCATGGGCACCGTGACGCTCGGCCTGTCCGGGCAGGCGTGCGTGGCGCACTCCCGGGCACTGGTCCACCGGGACGTGTACGACGAGTTCCTGGCCATCGCCGAGGGCATGACCACCCTGGTCACCTACGGCGATCCGTTCGACCCGGAGGTCACCGCCTCGCCGCTGATCAACGAGCGACAGCTGGAGCGGGTGCTCGGCTACATCGAGCGCGGGCAGGCCGAGGGTGCCCGGCTGGTGTGCGGCGGCGGGCGGCCGGACGGTGAGCTGGCGGCCGGCAACTTCGTCGAGCCGGTCGTCTTCGCCGACGTGTCCAACGACGCCACCATCGCCCGCGAGGAGATCTTCGGGCCGGTGCTCGCGGTGGTGCCGTTCACCGACGAGGACGAGGCGATCCGGCTGGCCAACGACACCTCGTACGGGCTGGCCGCCACCGTCTACACCGCGGACGTCAAGCGGGCGATCCGGATGGCGCGCGCGGTACGGGCCGGGACGGTCGGCATCAACGGTTACCAGCTCGAACCGCACGTGGCGTTCGGCGGGTTCGGGCAGTCGGGGCTGGGGCGCGAGGGCGGGCGCACGGCGATCGAGGCGTACACCGAGGTCAAGACCGTCCTGATCCCGACCGGCGACGAGATGATGTGATCAGCCGGCCAGGCGCCGGTGGTCCCAGCTGACCACCCGGCGCGGCTCGACCAGGTAGGCCGACCGCTTGGTCGCCGCGTGCGCGACGTAATCGTCGAGCACCGCGGCGTCCTGGCCGGCCATCCGCGCGGCGACCAGGCGGCCGATCTCGGTCACCCCGGCCAGGTCGTCGATCCGCCGCACCTCGCCGGCGATCTGCACGCCGCGCAGCTCGAAGTAGTCGTCGCCGTCCTCGACCAGGCAGGTCACCCGGGGGTCGCGGGCCAGGTTGCGGGCCTTCTGCGAGGCGCGGTAGGTCCAGAACGCGATCCGGCCGTCGAGCATCGCGTAGAACATGCTGATCAGGTGCGGTGTGCCGTCCGGGTTGATGGTGGCGAGCTGGAGTTTGCGGCCGCCGTCCAGGAGCTTCTCGATGTCGGCGGTGGGCATGGAGACGGTGTCGCGCTGTTTCATCAGTCCTCGCCGAGAGTCGAAGCAGCCAGCGGCAGTGTTTCCGAGCAGACGAAGCCGGGCTGCGGCGGGTCGGCGGTGAACACCTTGCCCAGCGTGGCGTCCAGCTCGTCGACCGTCCACTGGTCGCCCGAGGCGTGGAAGGCGGCCCGCACGGTCGGCGGGCCGAGCAGCGCCACCATGTCGCCGTGCGCCACGAAGACCTCGCCGGTGATCCGCTCACCGGCCGGCCCGGCCAGGTAGATGACCAGCGGGGCGACGCGGGCGGGGGAGAGGGGGTCGGGGCCGTCCGGTGGTGCGCCCATCAGCGACCCGGTCATCGCGGTGCGGGCGCGCGGGCAGATGGCGTTGGCGCGCACCCCGTAGCGGGCGCAGCCGCGCGCGGTGGCGAGCGTGAGCGCCACGATCCCGCCCTTGGCGGCCGCGTAGTTGGGTTGCCCGGCCGAGCCGAGCAGGAATGCCTCCGAGGCGGTGTTGACGATCCGGGCGTACACCGGCCGGTTGTTGATTTTGCTCTGTGCCCGCCAATGGGCGGTGGCGAGGCGGGTCGTCACGAAATGGCCGCGCAGGTGCACCCGGATGACGGTGTCCCACTCCTGTTCGGACATCGAGAAGACCATCCGGTCGCGCAGCACCCCGGCGTTGTTGACCAGGATGTCGAGGCCGCCGAATCCACCGACTGCCGTGCGCACCAGCAGTTCGCCGGTGGACCACTCGGCGACGTCGCCGGGGCAGATCGCGGCCTCGCCGCCGGCCGCGCGGATGTGCTCGGCCACCCGGTCGAGGGCCGGACCGGGCAGATCGTTGAGCACGACGCGCGCGCCCGCCGCGGCCAGCGCGGATGCCTCGGCCGCACCGAGCCCCTGGCCGGCGCCGGTGACGATGGCCACGCGGTCTGCCAGAACCCCGGGCATCTCAGTACCCCGGCCCGGCGAGGAGCCCGCCGTCGGCGACGAACTCGGCGCCCGTGGTGTAGGACGACTCGTCCGAGGCGAGGAACGCGACCAGGCGGGAGATCTCGATCGGCTCGGCGAACCGGGCGATCGGCAGTGCCTTGAGGAACGCGGCCGGGTCGACGTCGGTGAGGTGCTCGGCGGCGGCGATCGCCATCGAGGTCATCACCCCACCGGGGTGCACCGAGTTGACCCGGATGCCGGCCGGCCCCAGCTCCTGCGCGGCGGACCGGGTGATGCCCCGGATGCCGAACTTGCTGGCGCTGTAGGCGGACAGGCCGGCCGCGCCGGCGAAACCCTCGATCGACGACACGTTCACGATGGAGCCGCCGCCGGCCGCGATCATCGCGGGCGCGGCGAAGTGCACACCGAGCCAGCAGCCGACCAGGTTGACGTCGATGACCTGCCGGAACACGGCCGGGTCCATCTCGGCGATCGGTCCGTGCCGCAGGATGCCGGCGTTGTTGACCAGCACGTCCAGCCGGCCGTGGGCGGCCTGGACCGCGGCGAGCGCGGCGGTCCAGTCGGCCTCGCTGGTCACGTCGTGGTGAACGTAGTGGCAGCCGAGGCCGTCGGCGACGGCCTGGCCGCGGTCGTCGAGGACATCGCCGATCACCACCCGGGCGCCCTCGGCGGCGAAGTGCCGGGCATGCGACTTGCCCATGCCACGGGCGCCGCCGGTAATGAGTGCCACCTTGCCGTCCAGTCGGCCCATCGCACCTCCCAAGCGCTTGCTTGGGAGACTAGCGCGCGTTGATGCCGTCGAAAAGCAGGCGCAGCAGACCGTCGACGATCTCGTCGGTCTTCCAGGACTTACCCCGGCTCTGCTTCCACGAGGTCGGGATCCACAGGATGTCGCGCAGCAGCCGGTAGATCAGCCGGGCGTCGAGGTCGGCCCGGAACTGCCCGTCCCGCTTGCCCCGCTCCAACTGGTCGATCCAGGTCTGCTCGATCTCCCTCATCGCCGTGCGCAAATAGGCGAAGCGTTTCTGGGCGCTGAAGTAGGCCCAGTCGTTCTGCAGCATGGTCAGGGCGGCCCGGTGCCGGCTGAGCGCGGCCGTGCTGAAGCGCACCATCCGCTCGATCGCGACCCGTGGGTCGTCGGTGCCGGCGACCGCTGACCGGTAGCCGCCGACCACGTCGTCGAGGAACTCGCGGAGGATCTCGTCGCCGATCGACTCCTTGGAGTCGAAGTGGTGGTAGAGACTGCCGGAGAGGATGCCGGCGGCGTCGGCGATCTCGCGGACCGTGGTGGCCCGGAAACCCTTCTCCGCGAACAGGTCGGCGGCCAGCCGGATCAGATGCGTGCGGCGCTCCGACGGTGGCGCGGCCTTCTTCGTGGTTGTCACCGGCCGATCCTACTTGCCCAAACGCTTGCTCGGTCCTAGCGTAGAACGCGTTCTAGTTCTGCCGACGAACGAGGGGTGGCGAGATGCGGGCCGCTGTGCTGCACGACCTCGGCGAGAAACTCGACGTTCGCGACGACGTGACCGTGCTCGGGCCCGGCCCGGGCGAGATCCGGATCCGGGTGCGCGCGGCCGGTGTCTGCCATTCCGACCAGTCCGCCCGCGACGGTGGGTTGCCCCAGCCGATGCCCGCGGTGCTCGGCCACGAGGCGGCCGGCGACGTGCTCGAGGTCGGCGACGGCATCGACGACCTGACGGTGGGCGACCGCGTCATCGTCAACTGGCTGCCGTCCTGCGGCACCTGCGCCGAGTGCGTGCGCGGCCTGCCGTTCCTGTGCATGACCCACGTCATGACCGGGTACGCGATGCCCCGCTTCATGGCCGGCGACCTGCCGGTGTTCGGGATGGCCGGCTGCGGCGCCTTCGCCGAGGAGATGGTGGTGCCGCGGATCGGTGCCGTGCGCATCGACGACGACGTGCCCTACGAGGTGGCCGCGCTGGTCGGCTGCGGCGTGATGACCGGGGTGGGTGCCGTCGTCAACACCGCGAAACTGCGGCCGGGGGAGACCGCGGTGGTCATCGGCTGCGGCGGGGTGGGCATCTCGGCGATCCAGGGCGCCCGGCTCTCCGGCGCCGCGCAGATCGTCGCGGTCGACACCGTGCCGGAGAAGCTCGCGGTGGCCCGCCGCTTCGGCGCCACCCACGCGGTCACCCCCGACCGGCTGAGCGACCTGGTCACCGAGATCACCGGGGGAGAGGGATTCGATTACGCCTTCGACGTGGTCGCCCTTCCGCAAACCTTGCGTACGGCGTGGTCCGCGGCCCGTCGCGGCGGCACCGTCGTCGTGGTCGGCGCCGGCCGGGCCGAGCACCAGGTCGAGTTCAACCCGTTCGAGCTGCTCTTCGAGGGCAAGAGCATCATCCCCTCGCTCTACGGCTCGGCCTATCCGCCGCGCGACTTCCCCCGGTTGATCGCGCTGTGGCGGGCCGGCCGGCTCGACCTGGAGGGCATGGTGAGTCACCGCCTGCGCCTCGAACAGGTCGACGACGCGCTCGGCGCCCTCGGCCGGGGCGACGTGATCCGCCAGGTGATCGTGTTCGACCCGAGCGCCTGACATGCGACTGGGCATCCAGCTCGGCTACAGCGGGGAGGGTTTCGCGCACGCGGTCGAGGAGGTCGTCGAGTTCGAGGCGGCCGGCGCCGACCTGGTCGTGGTGCCCGAGGCGTACAGCTTCGACGCCGTCAGCCAGCTCGGCTACCTCGCCGCCCGCACCGGCCGGATGCAGCTCGCGTCCGGGGTGATGCAGCTCTTCACCCGCACGCCGACGCTGACCGCGATGACCGCGGCCGGCATCGACTACGTCTCCGGCGGGCGCTTCTCGCTCGGTCTGGGCGCCTCCGGGCCGCAGGTGATCGAGGGCTTCCACGGCGTCACCTACGACGCGCCGCTCGCCCGCACCCGTGAGGTGGTGGAGATCTGCCGGAAGGTGTGGCGCCGGGAGACCCTCGTGCACGAGGGGAAGCACTACCGCATGCCGCTGCCGGGCGGGCTGGGCAAACCGCTCAAGCTCATCAACCGGCCGGTCCGCGACCGCATCCCGATCCTGCTGGCCGCCATGGGGCCGCGCAACGTCGCGCTGGCCTCCGAGATCGCCGAGGGCTGGCAGGCGCTCTTCCTCGACCCGGCCGCGCTCGACCGGGTGTTCGGGCCCGCGCTCGCCGAGGGGCGGGCCCGCCGCGATCCGGCCCTCGGGCCGCTCGACATCATGGTGCCGCTGCCGTTCGCGGTGGCCGAGCCGACCGAGGCGCTGCTGGCCCGGCACCGGGCGCAGCTCGCGCTCTACATCGGCGGGATGGGCGCGCGCGGCCGCAACTTCTCCAACGATCTCGTCCGCCGGTACGGCTACCCGGACGAGGCCGCCGCGATCCAGGAGCTGTACCTGAGCGGCCGTCGCGCCGAGGCGGCCGCCGCCGTCCCGGAACGCCTGGTGCGCTCGACCGCCCTGGTCGGCCGCCCGGCCGAGTTGCGCGACCGGGTCGCCGAGCTGGCCGCCGCCGGGGTCACCACGCTGCTGGTGTCCCCGCTCGCCGCTACCCGGGCGGAACGAGTCAAGGATCTCGCCGAACTGAAACATGTTCTCATAAACGTATCCCTTTGACAGGGCGGGCTCAGCGGCCTGATAGTAGAACACGTTATAGCTCCAACGTCCGAGGAGCTTCTATGTCCGCTCACCTCAAACGGCGCCAGGTCCTCACCGGCGCCGCCGCCATCGGAACCGGCCTGGTCGCCGGTTCGTCCGCGCTGGGCAGTCCGGCGCGGGCTGCCCAAGCGGCGTACGACGTCGTGGTCATCGGCTGTGGCGCCGCCGGGATGACCGCGGCCCTGCGCGCCGCCAAACGCGGGCTCAGCGTCCTGGTGGTGGAGAAGGCGCCGACCTTCGGCGGTTCGGCCGCCCGCTCGGGGGCCGGCATCTGGATCCCCAACAACCAGGTCATCCTCGCCGCCGGGGTGCCGGACACGCCGGCCAAGGCGACCAGTTACCTCGCCGCCGTCGTCGGCAGTGACGTCCCGACCGCGAAGCAGCGGGCGTTCCTCGACAACGGTCCGCCGATGATCTCCTTCGTCATGGCGAACAGCCCGCTGCGGTTCCGCTACATGGACGGCTACTCCGACTACTACCCCGAGCTGCCCGGCGGCATCGCGCGCGGGCGCTCCATCGAGCCGGACCTGTTCGACGGCAAGCTGCTCGGTGCGGAACTGGCCAACCTCAACCCGGCCTATCTGGCGACGCCGCCCGGCCTGACCGTGTTCAGCGCCGACTACAAGTGGCTGAACCTGGCGCTGGTCAACGCGAAGGGCACGGCCGTCGCGGCCGAGTGCGTCGCGCGCTACACGGCGGCCACCCTGGCCGGCAAGACACCGCTGACCATGGGGCAGGCGCTCGCCGGAGCCCTGCGCGCGGGACTGGCCGCCGCGGGCGTGCCGGTCTGGCTGAACACGCCGCTGACCGATCTGCAGATCGCCCCGAGCGGCCGGGTCACCGGCGTCGTCGTCACCCGCAACGGGGTCGCGACCGGCATCACCGCCAACCGGGGTGTCCTGGTCGCGGCGGGCGGATTCGAGCACAACCTCGCGATGCGGCTGGCCTATCAGCAGCAGCCGATCGGCGTCGACTGGACCGTGGGCGCCAAGGAGAACACCGGCGACGGCATCCAGGCCGGGCTGCGCGCGGGCGCGGCCACCGACTTCCTCGACGACTCGTGGTGGGGGCCGGCCATCCCGCTGCCCGGGGAGCCGTACTTCTGCCTGGCCGAGCGCACCCTTCCGGGCAGCCTGATCGTCAACGACGCCGGGGTGCGTTTCGTCAACGAGGCCGCGCCCTACAGCGACGTCGTGCACGTCATGTACGCCAAGCAGGACATCCCGTCCTGGCTGATCTTCGACCAGAACTACCGCAACCGGTACCTGTTCCGGGACGTCGCGCCCCTCCTGCCGTTCCCGGCCGAGTGGTTCTCGTCGGGGGCGGTCGTCAAGGACTGGACGCTCGGCGGACTGGCCGCCAAGATCGGGGTCCCGGCCGCCGCGCTGTCCGCCACCGTCTCCCGGTTCAACGGGTTCGCCCGCAGCGGCAAGGACACCGACTTCCACCGCGGCGACAGCGCGTACGACCACTACTACACCGATCCCGCGGTCACCCCGAACTCCTGCCTCGCCCCGCTCTGGCTGGCGCCGTACTACGCCTGCAAGCTGGTGCCGGGTGACCTCGGCACCAAGGGCGGCCTGCGGACCGACCCCCGCGCCCGGGTGGTGCGCGCGGACGGCACGGTCATCCCCGGCCTGTACGCGGCCGGCAACTCCAGTGCCGCGGTGATGGGCCACAGCTACGCCGGAGCCGGCTCCACCATCGGACCCGCGATGACGTTCGGATACATCGCGGCCGACGATCTCGCCGACGGAGCCTGAGATGGTGCGCCGGCGCACGTTGATGAAGGCCGCCGCGCTCGGGCTGCCGCTGGCCACCCTGGCCAACGACGACCACGTGCCCGCGCTGGTCATCGGCAGCGGCTACGGCGGCGCGGTCGCCGCGCTGCGCCTGACCCAGGCCGGGATCGCGACCGTCGTCGTCGAGATGGGCATGGCGTGGAACACGCCCGGCTCGGACGGCAAGGTCTTCTGCGGCATGCTCAGCCCGGACCAGCGGTCGTACTGGCTGCGCACCACCACCGATCAGCCGCTCGGCTACTTCCTCG
Organism: Paractinoplanes toevensis; assembly: GCF_018332695.1. Classification (GTDB taxonomy): domain Bacteria; phylum Actinomycetota; class Actinomycetes; order Mycobacteriales; family Micromonosporaceae; genus Actinoplanes; species Actinoplanes toevensis. Next base: position 47,886 of record NZ_BOQN01000051.1, on the reverse strand, counting down.
GCATCCCCGTCAACAAGTCGATCGCCAGATACACCGGGGTGCTGGACTCGGAGAAGTTCCCCGGCATCCGGGTCTACCAGGGCCGGGGCGTCGGCGGCGGCTCGCTGGTCAACGGCGGCATGGCCGTGGTGCCCAAGCGCGACTACTTCGCCCAGATCCTGCCGTCGGTCGACGTCGCCTCGATGTACGACACGTACTTCCCGCGGGCCAACGCGGCGCTCGGCGTCAACGCCATCGACCCCGCCTGGTTCGAGACCGCGGACTGCTACCAGTTCGCCCGGGTCAGCCGCGATCAGGCCAAGGCCTCCGGCTACGCGACGACCTTCCTCAACAACGTCTACGACTTCGGCTACATGAAGCAGGAGCAGGCGAATACGGTGCCGCGGTCGGCGCTGGCCAGCGAGGTCATCTACGGCAACAACTACGGCAAGCGGTCGCTGGACAAGACCTACCTGGCCGCCGCGGCCGCCACCGGCCGGCTGACGATCACCGCCCAGCACGCGGTCACCGCGGTCGCACCGGCCGCCGCCGGTGGCTATTCGGTGACGATGAACCAGCTCGACACCGCCGGGGCCACGGTGGCCACCAAGACCGTCCGGGCCGATCGGGTGTTCTTCGCGGCCGGCAGCGTCGGCACCAGCAAGCTGCTGGTCGCGATGCGGGCCCAGGGCAGGCTGCCGAACCTGCCGGCCGCGGTCGGTCAGGGCTGGGGCAACAACGGCAACGTCATGGTCGCCCGGGCCAACCACATCTGGAACACCACCGGTGCGCTGCAGTCCGGCATGCCGGCCATGGGCATCGACAACTGGGCCGACCCGGCCGGGCCGGTCTTCGCCGAGATCGCCCCGTTCCCGGCCGGCACCGAGCTGTGGATCAGCCTCTACCTGGCCATCACCAAGAACCCCAACCGGGCCCAGTTCAGCTGGAACTCCTCGACCGGCGCGGTCGGGCTGAGCTGGCAGACCGCGCAGAACCAGCCGGCCGTCAACGCGGCCAAGCGGGTCTTCGACACCATCAACAAGGCCCAGGCCACCGTCTACCGCAGCGACCTGTTCGGGCCGAACAAGGTCTGGGGCGACGACCTCACCTACCACCCGCTCGGCGGTTGCGTCCTCAACCAGGCCACCGACAACTACGGCCGGCTGCCCGGCTACCCCGGGCTGTACGTGGTGGACGGCTCGCTGATCCCCGGCAGCACCGGGGTCAACCCGTTCGTCACGATCACCGCCCTCGCCGAGCGCAACCTCGAGAGGATCCTCACCACGGACATCTGACCGCACCCACCCCGCTACGATTAATCGATCAAGCGGGGGAGGCGTGGTGGCCAGGAGTGCGACGGGCAAGCGGGTCACGTTGCGGGACGTCGCGGCCCGGGTCGGCATCACCCCGGCGGCGTGCTCGATGGCGCTGGCCGACAGCGACCGGATCAGCCCGGCCACCAAGGAGGCCGTCCGGCTGGCCGCGGCCGAGCTCGGTTATGTGGGCAGTTCGGCGGCACGGGCCCTGCGCAAGCAGCGGGCCGGCGCCATCGCCCTGATCGTCCCCACCACCTCGCGGCACGTGTTCGGGCACAGCTACTTCATGCACGTGCTCAGCGGCGTCACCTCGGTGGCCAACGACCACGACACCCAGGTGCTGATCGCCACCAACGCCGACACCGCGCGCGGGCTCACCGCCTACGAGCGGGTGATGCGCTCCAACAGCGCCGACGGCGCTGTCCTGACCAGTGCCGCGATCGAGGACGAGACCGTTGACCGGCTGCTGGCCAGCGGGCTGCCGCTGGTGCTGATCGGCAACTTCCCGCAGCTGACCGACGCGATCACGATCGGCGTGGACGACCGGTCGGCCTCCCGGGCCGCGACCGAGCACCTGATCGAGGTGCACGGCCGGCGTCGCCTGCTGCACCTGACCGGGCCGCTCGACCATCAGACCGGGGTCGACCGGCGCGACGGTTTCCTCGACGCCGTCACGGCGTACGGCATCGGGGCGGACGCGATCGTCCTGGAGGGCGATTTCAGCGAGGAGCGCGGGCGCGAGCTCGTCGACGGGCTGGAGGACACGTTCGACGGGATCGTGGCGGCCAACGACGACATGGCCTTCGGCGCGCTGACCGCGCTGCGCGGGCGCGGCCGCGACGTGCCGGGGGATGTCGCGCTGATCGGCTTCGACGACTTCGGACTGTCCCGGGTGACCACCCCGGCCATCTCCACCGTGAGTGTTCCGGCGGAGGAGATGGCCGTGGCGGCGACCGAGCGGCTGCTGAAGCTGATCGACGGCGGGACCGCCGAGTGGACCCGCCGGGACGCCGAGGTCAGCTTCCGCTTCCGTCAGTCATGCGGTTGTGCCTGACACGATCGACCGGATCAGCGCGGGGTCCAGCTTGGGCTTCCGGTCGGCGGTGAGCAGGCCGTTGGCCTCCTGCATGGTGTCGGTGAGCTGGGTGTAACAGGTGCCGGCCAGCTCGGGCGACGCGCGCAGCGCGGCGTAGAGCGCGGCCAGCCGCTCCGCGAACTGCTCGGGCGACTCGGCCGCCGTGTAACCCCAGGACGCCGCGCCGTCCGGCGCGAACTTGATGCCGCCGAACTCGGTCAGCATCAGCGGGGCGGACGGCAGAATCGGATCGCGTACGCGCATCCGCCGTCCCGCCGGGCCGATCCCCTCGGCCAGGCGATCGCGGGCCCCCGGGCCGTAGCGGTCGCGCAGGGTGGCCGGATCGTCGTCGTAGTCGTGCACGGACAGGATGTCGGAGCCCACGTGCTCCCACCCGTCGTTGGCGATCACCGGCCGGGTGCCGTCGACGGCGTGGGTCAGTTCGTACAGCCCGCGGACGAACGCGGCCTGGCGTGGGTCGTGCGCGACGTGCTGGATGCCCCAGCTCTCGTTGTGCGGCACCCAGGTGATGATCGACGGGTGTGAGCGGTCCCGCTCCAGCACCTCCAGCCACTCGCGCGTGGTGCGGGCCACGGCGGTGGGGGAGAACTCGTAGGCGGCCGGCGCCTCACCCCAGACCAGCAGGCCGAGCCGGTCGGCCCAGTACAGGAACCGGGGGTCCTCGACCTTCTGGTGTATGCGCGCGGCGTTGAAGCCGAGGCTGAGGATGAGCCGGACCTCGTCCTCGAGGGCCTGCTCACCCGGAGCGGCCAGGTGGGACGAGGGCCAGAAGCCCTGGCTCAGCACCGATCGCAGGTAGCAGGGGCGGTCGTTGAGCAGGAACTGACCGTCGGCCACGGCGGTGGACCTCAGCCCCAGGTACGAGGCGACCTCGTCCCCGCCGACCCGGACCGTCGCGTCGATCAGGGTGGGCCGCTCGGGCGACCAGAGCAGTTCCTCGTACGCCTGCCCGTTCTGCTGGCCGGGCAGCGTGATCGTGGCGACCGTGCGCTGCCCGGCGACCGGAACCCGGACCGCGCCGAGCAGGGAGTCGTGCCACAGCTCGATCTCGCACGACGTGCCCGGCGGCGGGGGCTGGTTGAGCCCGATCTCGGCGCGCACCGTCGCGGTCGGCAGGTCGGCCGTCCAGTGCAGGCTCTCCACGGCCACCGCGGCGGTCGCCTCGAGCCACACCGGCTGCCAGATCCCGGAGGTCCGGTCGTACCAGATGACGTGCGCGTCGCGCCGCCAGTCCTGTTTGCCCCGCGGCTGCCCGACGTCGGCGGCGCGGTCCTCCGCCCGTACCGTCAAAATTTGATCTTGATCGGGTTTCAGATGGTCCTGCACGTCGAAGCCGAACGGGGTGTGACCGCCCTCGTGGTCGCCGAGCTTGGCGCCGTTGAGCCAGACCGTGCAGCGGTAGTCGACCGCGCCGAACCGCACCACCAGCCGGGGTCGCAGCTCCGGGTCGTACCCGGCGGCGACGATGGTGTCCCAGGGGACGTCGCGCTCGTACCAGAGGACGTCGTGAAAGCCGGTGTCCCCGATACCGGAGGCGGCGGACTCGGGCGGGAACGGCACCACGATGGTCCGGCTCCAGCTGTCCGGTTCGTAGTCGAACCGCCACTCGCCGGACAGGTCGGCCCAGTGTTCACGAACCAGTTGCGGACGAGGAGTCGTCATGCGCTGGTCTCCTTCCGGTACGCCGTGGAGGCCTCGGTCTCCGACCGGAGCAGTTCTCCGTCCACGGTCTCGGTGACGTGCAGCAGTCCCATCCGCCGCAGGAACGGCGTGACACCCTGGGCCACGTCGGCGTACACCTCGGCGGTCGGGGTGGCGCCGCTGCCCGGGTCGAGCATGAACTCCTCGACGTTGCGGCCACCGGAGGCATAGGACCAGTCGACGAAGTCGAGCAGCGGCCACCAGGTGTAACCGCGGATGTCCAGGCCCTGCTCGCGCAGCCGGCGGACGGCCGCGATGGAGTCCTCGGCCCACCGGCGGCGGGTGTTCTCGTCGCCCTCGATGCTGGTCTCGGTGATCGCCATCGGCAGGCCGTAGCGGTCGTGGGCGGTCCGCAGCGCGTACTCCAGTCCCTCGGCCCACCGATTGGCGGTGACCTGCCGGACCTGCCCGTCCACCTCCTCGATCACCCGCGGGGTCAGATCGGGGTAGTAGTTGACGCCCAGGATGTCGATCCGGGGAACCTCGGTCCGGAAGCGATCGAGATCGGTCGCGCCCTGCGAGACCAGCCAGTCGTGCAACGAGTGATCGGAGTCGACCCGGCCGAGCAGCAGGTCGGTCGGCAGGTGCCCGATCCCGGCCAGCAGCGCGGCGTGGCCGGCCAGCGAGTCGTCGGCCGACGAATACATGCTGGCCGCCTCGACGTGCACGATCACCGCGTCCGGGTTCGCCGCCCGCACCCCGGCGATGGTCCGCCGGATGCCCTCGACGATTCCCATCGTCACCCGGGTCCAGCCGGTCCAGCCGGTCAGCGCGGGTGGCCACACGCCGCGCAACCCGCAGAACGACGCGGTGGTCAGCGGCTCGTTCAATGGCGTCAGATGGTCGACGACACCGCGGTAGCGGGCGGCGAAAGCGGCCGCGAACTCCGCGATCGCCGCCGGGTAGCGCGGGTCGGCGAAGGCGCTGTCGAGCCAGGTCGGCGTCCCGTAGTGGACCAGGTCGGCGATGACGGTCAGGCCCAGCTCACCGGTGGCGAACCGGAGCCGCTCGTCCAGCTCCGACCAGTCGTAGACGCCGGGGGCCGGGCAGATCCGGGGCCAGCTCACGCCGTACCGCAGACCGCCGGCGCCGAATTCGGCGGCCGCGACCATGTCGTCCCGCCATCGGGCGTCATGGCCGGTCAGCGCGTGCTCGTCGAGCCGGGTCATGCCCGACGCGCCGGGCGGATAGACGCAGGTGTCCTCGATGCCCAGCAGCCACTGGAGATCGCCGGGGGAGAAGAATGGCACCGCTGAGCTCATTTCAGGCCGCTGGTCGAGATTCCGGCGACGAAGTAACGCTGCGCCAGGAAGAACACGACCGCGATCGGTAGCAGGGAGATGATGGCGCCCGCGAACAGCACCGCGTGATCGGTGACGTGCTGTCCGGCGAAGAGCGCGAGTCCGGCCGGCAGGGTCTGCATGGTGTTGTCGGTGCTCACCACGAGCGGCCAGATCAGGTCGTTCCAGAGGTTGGTGAAGTTGAGCAGGGCGACCGTGGCGATGGCCGGCTTGGCCAGCGGCAGGATCACCCGCCAGTAGATGCGCAGGTGCCCGGCGCCGTCGATGCGAGCGGCCTCGTCCAGCTCCTTCGGGATGCTCATGAAGAACTGGCGGAACAGGAAGATGCCGAACGCGCTGGTCGCGCGGGGGAGGATCAGGCCCTGGTAGGTGTTGAGCCAGTCGAAGTGGAACAGCTCCATGAACACCGGGATCAGGGTGACCTGGAACGGCACCATCAGGGTGACCAGCACCAGCCAGAACGCCACGGTGCGGCCGCGGAACCGCAGACGGGCCAGGGCGTACGCGCACATCGAGTCGAACAGCACGGTCAGCGCGGTGGTGACCCCGGCGAACAGCACGCTGTTGAACAGCAGGCGCAGGAACGGCAGCTGCTGCCACACACCCCGGTATCCGTGCAGCGTCCACTCGTGCGGGAGCAGGCTCGCGGTGTGCCCGTAGAGGTCGGCCTCGGTGCGGAACGAGCCCGCCACCATCCAGATCAGCGGCACGATCGCCAGCAGCAGGCCGATGCCTACGTAGATCCACTTCAGCGATTTAGTCAGCATCGTTGTACCTGAAGATCCGTAGTTGCAGGGCGGAGACCAGCACGACCACGATGAACAGCACCCAGGAGGTGGCCGCCGCGTAACCGGTCTCGTAGTTGACGAACCCGTCGCGGTAGAGCTTGGTGACCAGCGTTTCGGTGTGGTCAAGCGGTCCGCCGCCGGTCATCACGTAGACGAGGTCGAACAGCTGCAGCGACTGGACGGTGACCATGAAGGTCACGAAGAGCATGGTCGGGCGCAGCGCCGGCAGCGTGATCGACCGCAGCGTCTGCAGCCGTCCCGCTCCGTCGAGCGACGCGGCCTCGTAGTACTCGCCCGGGATCGCCTTGAGCCCGGCCACCAGCACGATCATCACGAAGCCGGCGTTCTTCCAGACGTTCACGAAGATCACCGTGGGCAGCGCCAGGGCGGTGGACTGCAGCCAGTTGACCGGGTCCAGCCCGAGCGCCCTGGTCACGCCGCCGACCAGCCCGATGTCCGGGTCGAGCAGGAAGCGCCAGACCATGCCGACGGTGGTCAGCGAGATGACCGTCGGGAAGAAGAACGCCGACCGGATCACCCGGCTCACCACGTTCTCCGACTGCAGGGCCAGGGCCAGACCAAGACCGATCACCACGAGTACGGCGGTGGAGGCGACCGTGATGATCAGGGTGTTGGCCAGCGCCCGCCGGAACTGCGCGTCGCCGAACAGCTTCGTGTAGTTGTCCAGGCCGGTCCACGGTTGCTCGGCCGCGCCGACGGTCCAGTTGTGCAGGCTGTACCAGAGCGACCGGCCGATCGGGAAGAGCACGAACACGCCGAGGATCAGCAGGCTGGGCGCCATGAACAGATAGCCGGCGGCCCGGCCCCGGCCGCCGAGGACGGCCGGGGCTTTGCGGAGGAGCGTGGTCACTGCGTGCAGCCGGTCAGCTCGTTGATCTTCTTGGCGGCAGTGGCGGCGGCGCCCGCAACGTCTCCGTCCCGCGTCGCCGTCTGGATCAGCGGTACGTACGCGTCGGTGTCCACCTTGGTGGCGTTCGGCACCTGCGGCAGGTAGAGCCGCGCGTTGGACACCTGGCTCGCGAAGATCGACACGGTCGGGTCGGCCTTGAGGTCGGCGTCGTCACCCAGGTCGGTGCGCAGCGGCGGGAAGCCGGTGGTCTTGGAGAACTTCAGCTGCGCGGTCTTGCTGGTCCAGTAGGCGAGGAACTCCTGCGCCTGCTGCGGGTGCTTGGTCTTGGCCGAGATCGCGAGCGGCGCGGTCGAACCGAGGGTCACCGGCTTGCCGTCGGCGCCGGCCGGCACGGCCGCCAGGCCGAAGTCGACGCCCGCCTTCTGGTAGCTGGGCGCGGCCCACGGGCCGTTGATCTCCATGGCCGCCTTGCCGGCCGAGAAGAGCGAGTCGGCCTCGGCCCCGCTGAGCCCGACCGGGGAGATCTTCTTGTTCTTCACCAGGTCGACCCACGGCTGCAGGCTCGCGATGCCGGCCGGGGTGGAGACCACGCTGCAGTTGTTGGCGTCGACGATGTCGCCGCCGCTGAGCCACTGCAGGATCGGCCACATCTGGATGGTGTTGTTGTCGGCCAGCACCAGGCCGTAGTTGCCGCCGGTGGTCAGCTTGGCCGCTTGATCCTGGAGCTCGGCCACCGTGGTCGGGGGCTTGCTGACCAGCTTCTTGTTGTAGTAGAGGCTCAGCGTCGCGTAGTTGGCCGGCACCGCGTACAGCTTGCCGTTGTAGGTGAATTCCTTGACCAGCTCGGCCGCCAGCTGGTCGGTGTTGACCTTGTCGTCGCCGGTGCCGGTGTTGGTGATCTCCAGGACCGAGTTGGTCTTGACGTACTGCGCGATCGCGTTCGGGTCGGACGAGGGAGCGGCGATGTCCGGCCCCTGCCCGGTGACCCAGGCCGAGGGCAGTTTCTGCTGGATGGTGTCCCAGGACATCTTGGTCATCGTCACCTTGATGTCCGGGTGCGCCGCGTTGAAGTCGCTGACGATCTCGTCGTAACCCGGGGCGTCACCGCCGGTGAAGCCGGTCCAGACGGTCAGGCTGACCGGTCCCGAACCCGAGCTGTCGTCGCTGTTGCCGCAGCCGCTCACCAGCAGCCCGGTCAGGGCGACGCTGGCCAGGGCGGCGAGGGCTCGCTTGTTTCTCATGGCTCTCCTTCGACTCCAAGCCGACCGGCTGAGTGTCAGCCCAGCACGTCGGTGATCTTCATGTCGGCGTTCCAAGTCAATGAACATCTGCAGGTGGAGCCTGCTTCATCGATTAAGCAGGAACATACGCGCCCGTTCCCGGCTGATCAAGGGTCTGTTACGGCCATGTGACAAGCCCTCGATTATTGTGTACGACTGTCATACAATCCAGCGCATGGATCTGGTAGCGGTGGTCACGGGTGCGGCGCGGGGAATCGGCCGTGAGGTGGTGCTCCGGCTCGGCGACGAGGGTTACCGCGTCGTGGCAGCCGACGTCTCGCCGGACGTGAAGGAGCTGGGCGCGGCGGGGCGGGTGGTGCCGGTCGTCGCCGATGTCACGGACGAGGGTGCGCCGGCGGCCGTGGTCGGGCGGGCCGTCGAGGAGTTCGGGCGGCTCGATCTGCTGGTCAACAACGCCGGGCGGTTTCTGCGGCGGCCCATTCTCGAGACCGGGGACGACGACTTCGATCGGCTGTTCGGGATCAACGTGCGGTCGGCGTTCCGGTTCACCCGGGCGGCGCTGCCACACCTGATCGACGGTCGGGGCTGCATCGTCAACACGGCGTCGATCTCCGGGCTCGTCGGGGTGTCCAACCAGAGCGTCTACGCGATGACCAAGGGCGCGATCGTCCAGCTCACCCGGCAGTTGGCGATCGAGTGCGCGCCGCTCGGCGTACGCGTCAACGCCGTCGCCCCGGGCGCGGTCGACACCGGTTTCATGGACGAGGCCCGCGCCGCCGACCCGGACCCGGCCGCCAGCCTCGCGGTCACCCTGAGCAACCACCCGATCGGCCGGATGTCGACCCCGGCCGAGGTGGCCCGGGCGATCGTCTTCCTCGCGGCGCCGGAGTCGGCCGGCATCACCGGTACGATCTTGAGCGTGGACGGTGGTTATGTCGCCCGCTGAATACCAGGTGACGATCGTCAAGTACGGCACCCGCGAGACCGTGCGCAGCGACGTCTACCTGAACTACCACCTGTACGACGAGCCCGACGGCCCGATCGGCATGGACTACTTCTTCTGGGTCGTCCGCAACACCGACCGCACCATCGTGGTCGACACCGGCTTCTCGGCGGCCGGCGGCGCCCGCCGCAAACGCACCACGCTGATCGAGCCGGCCGCCGCGTTCGAGGCGCTCGGCGTGCGGCACCCGACGATCGTCGTCACCCACGCCCACTACGACCACATCGGCAACCTCGACCTCTTCCCGGACTCGCCGCTGGTCATCGCGAACGCCGAGGTCGACTTCTGGACCGGCCCGTTCGCGAACCGGGTGCTGCTGCACCACTCGGTCGAGGACGACGAGATCAACCACCTGCGGCAACGCCCGCTGCGCACGTTCGACGGCGAGCTGGATCTGGCCCCGGGCGTGCGGGTGATCCAGGTCGGCGGGCACACCCCCGGCCAGAGCGTGGTGCTGGTCGACACCGCCGCCGGCCCGGTGCTGCTGGCCTCGGACGCGGTGCACTACTACGAGGAGCTCGAGCGGAACATGCCGTTCACCCAGGTCTCCGGCCTGGTCGACATGTACGCGGCCTTCGAACGCATCCGCGCCATGCTCGCCACCGGCGAGGCGCGCCACCTGGTCGCCGGCCACGACCCGGACACGCTGGCCCGCTTCACCCCGGTCACCGGCCCACTGGCCGGCCTGGCCGCCACCATCGGCTGACACACTGGCTGACATGGTCGACTGGTTCACCCGCGCCGAGGTGGGCGGCGGCGTCGTCCGGATCGGGGAGCCGCACGTCAACGCACTGCTGTCGGCGAACTTCTGGTGGTTGCGCGGCACCGATCGTGACCTGGTGATCGACGCCGGGCTCGGCGTGGTCTCCCTGCGGTCGGCGATCCCGGGCATGTTCGAGCGCGAGCCGATGGTGCTGCTCACCCACGCGCACCTGGACCATGCCGGTGGCGCGCCCGAGTTCGATGAGCGGGCCGCCCACCCCGCCGAGGCGGAGATCCTGGCGGCCGGCATACCGGCGAGCCTGTACGGCGCGGAGCTCTACGCCGAACTGGGCCTCGACGCGGCCGGGGAAGCCGTCCCGGAACTCATGATCGACGTGCTGCCCGATCCCGGTTACGACCCGGCGACCTACCGGGTCGAACCCATGACCCTGCACCGCACGCTGAACGACGGCGACCGCGTCGACCTGGGCGGGCGCACACTGACCGTGCTGCACCTGCCCGGCCACACCCCGGGAAGCATCGCCCTGCTGGAGGAGCACACCGGAACCCTGTATTCCGGCGACGTCGTCTACGACGACACCCTGATCGACGACCTGCCGAACTCCGACGTGGCCGCCTACCGCCGAAGCATGGAGTTTCTCGCCGGCCTCGACGTCTCCGTCGTCCATCCCGGCCACGGGCACAGCTTCGACCGGGCCCGCCTCCGTCAGCTGGCCGAGACCTACCTGCACCCGCCACCTGAGTAGGGTCGGGTGATGCCCGAGCTGGAGCGGTTGCACGCCGGTCACGCCCCGGCGGTCCTGGCCTTCGAGCTGGCCAACCGCGGCTACTTCGCCGCCTCGATCGCCGACCGCGGCGACGACTACTTCGACCGGTTCGCCGACCGGCACCGCGCCCTGCTGGCCGAGCAGGAGACCGGCGTCTGCGCCTTCTACGTGCTGGTCGCCGAGGACGGCGCGGTACTCGGCCGGTTCAACCTGTTCGACATCGAGGACCACACCGCGGTGCTCGGCTACCGGGTCGCGCAGCAGGCCGCCGGCCGTGGCGTGGCGACCGCGGCCGTCCGGGAGCTGTGCCGCCTGGCCGCGGCCGAGCTCGGGCTCCGCACGCTGCGGGCGGCCGCCGCCGACGACAACGTCGCGTCCCGGAAGGTGCTGACCAAGGCCGGATTCGTCCCGGTCGGACCGGCCCACCCGGGCGGCAAGCCGGGCACCTGGTATGAGCGCGACGTCGCGCTCGCTACCGCTCCATCTCCTCCAGGAGAATAGGCGCGGCCGCGGTCACGGCGTGGATGCCGAGGACCGACGCGATCTCCATGACCTCGAGGATTTCGCGCGCGGTCGCCCCGTACCCGATGGCGTTCTCGATGTGCAGTTTCAGGCCTTTGACGTAGAGGTGCGTGGCGGCGGTGTCGAAGGCGATGTAGACGAATTCCTTGACCTTCGGTTCCAGGACGCCGGTGCGCCACGGGACGGACGAGAATTCGGTGTACGCGGTGAACAGTTCCGGATCCAGTTCGAGGATCTCGTCCCAGAACGAGTGCCAGTAACCGCGCGTACTCGTGAAGTCGTCCTTGATCTTCTCCTGCCCGGGGGTGAGCGGGGCCGGGCCGGTGCGCAGGCCTTTCTCCTCGAGGACCTCGACCAGGATCGGCACGCCGATGTTCATCGCGTGGATGCCCAGCGTGGCGGCCAGTTCGAGCACCTCCATGATTTCCTGCGGGGTGACGCCCAGCTGCAGGGCGGCGCGAATGTGCTGGCGCACCCCGGGCAGGTACATGTGGGTGGCATTGGCGTCGATCGCTATGTAGATGAGTTCCTTGACCTTCGGGTCGAGCACCCCGTGGCGCCACGGCACGGCCGAGAAGTTGAGGTAGGCGAGGAGAAAATCGGGATCGAGCCGGAGTACGGCCTCCCACGTCTCGCTCCAGGTCCCCCGTACCCGGATGAATTCGTCCTTGATCTCTTCCGGGGTCATCCGGGGTCCTTTCGCAGCCAGGTGACGATCTCGGTGTGGTCGGCGTCGGCCGCCAGGGTGGAGGCCGCGCGCGACCACATCTCGACCGCGGCCCGGCCGAGCGGATCGGGCGTGCCGACCTCGGCGGCCAGGCCGACGGCGATGCGCATGTCCTTGAGCATCAGCCGCAGCCCGAAACCGGAGTCGAACGTGCCGGGCAGGACGAAGTTGGGCCACTTGTTCTCGGTGGAACCGCTGCGGCCGCTGGAGCGGTTGAAGATCTCCAGCATGATCGCCGGGTCGATGCCGAAGCGTTCGCCGGCCAGCATCGCCTCCGACGTGACCAGCAGGTGGGTGGCGGACATCAGGTTGTTCAGCGCCTTGACGGCGTGGCCGCTGCCGACCGCGCCGGCCCGGGTGGTCGTGCCGAGGACCGACAGGATCGGCTCGACGCGGGCGAGATCGGCGGGTTCGCCGCCGGTCATGATGGTCAGCTTCCCGGTGCGGGCGCGGGCGACGCCGCCGGAGACCGGGGCGTCGACCAGCGTGACGCCGGTCAGGGAGGCGGCGAGCGCCCGGGTGCGCAGCGGCTCCGACGAGCTCATGTCGACGATGATCGCGCCGGGCTCGGCGCGGTCGGTGAAGTCGCGGACCGTCGCCTCGACGATGTCGGAGTTCGGCAGCATCAGCACGATCACGCCGGCGCCCCGGATCGCGGTGGCCAGGTCGTCGGCGGCGATGCCGCCGGCGTCGGCGAGCGCGCGGCGGGCCGGTTCGGCCAGATCGAATCCCTGTACGCGGTGACCGGCCCGGACCAGCCGCGCCGACATGGGAGCGCCCATGTTGCCGATCCCGATGAACGCGACCGTCATCCGACGACCTCCTCGGCCCACCTGGTCGTGCCCAGCGAGATCGCGGTGTGCGACATGAACGAGTCGGCGGTGGCGCCGTGCCAGTGTTTCTCGCCGGGCGGCACCCACACGGTGTCTCCGGCGGTGATCTCGCGCGGCTGCTGACCGGCGGTGCAGATCAGCCCGCGCCCGGAGAGCACCTGCAGGATCTGCCCGTAGTCGTGGGTGTGCCAGAACGTGCGCGCGCCCGGCGCGAAGAACACCGTGGTGATCGTGGTCCCGTCGGTGGCCGGCAGCACCGGGTCGAACCACGCCTCCCCGGTGATCGTCGACGGTCGCTGGTCGGACGGGCCCTGCCCGCGCACGATCTTCATGGCTTCTCCTGGAGGCGTACGCCGCCGGACAGGTCCCCGATGGCGTCGACGACGGTGTTGCTGATCTCGTCGGCGTAGCCCAGCGCCCGGGCCGCCCCGAAAGCGGCCACCGGACCGGCCGCGTTGAGGCTGGCCACGCCCAGCTTGGCGGCCAGCGCGACGTAGAGGTTGACGTCCTTGAGCATCAGGCTGTTGGTGAGCCCGCCCTTGAGGTAGTCGCCGTGCACGATCTTCGGAAACCGGTTGAGGGTCGCGAAGTTGACGCCCGAGCTCGCGTTGAGCACGGCGAGCAGCACGTCGAGGTCGAGCCCGGCCTTCTTGCCGGCGACCATCACCTCGGCGGTGGCCGACAGCGCGGTCGCGTTGAGGAAGTTGTTGAGCAGCTTCACCGTGTGCCCGGCGCCGCTCGGTCCGCAGTGGAACACCTGCGCGGCGAACAGGTCGAGCACCGGCCGCGCGCGGTCGAGCACGTCCGCCTCGCCGCCGACCATCAGGGTGAGCGCGCCCTTCTCGGCCGCCGCCGCACCGCCGGAGATCCCGGCGTCCAGATAGGACGCACCTTTTTCGGTCAGCAGGCGGTGGATCCGGGTGGTCGAGTCGGGCGCGGCCGTGGACAGGTCGACGACGATCAGGCCCGGCCGGGCATGCGCGAGCACCCCGTCGTCGCCGAGCACGACCGCCTCGACGACGTGGCTGTCCGGCAGCGACAGCAACACGATGTCACTGCCGTCGACCATCTCGCCGATGTTTGCCGCGGCCTTCGCGCCGGCGTTGCTGATGTTCGACGGAAGGACGTCGTACCCGAGCACTGAACGGCCGGCCCGCACGATGCAGGCGGACATCCGGCCGCCCATGTTGCCGAGCCCCGCGAAACCGATCCTCATTTGAGCAGCAGCCCCTCGGCGTTGACCCCGAACAGCTGCCGGATGTCCGCCGCGGGCAAGCCGGCGTCGAGCAGCCCGCGGGCCGCCCGGCGGTAGAGCGTCACCGGCAGCGGGTTCGTCTTCTGCCCGGAGTCGGACGAGATGATGGTCTTCCCGACGCCGACCTCCTTGATGAAGGTCAGCAGCTCACCGAGGTCGCGGCGGCGTTCCGGGCGGCCGAAGTACATGATCGCGCAGTGCTCGATGAACACGCCCTGGCGAGCCCACGCGACGGCCTGGTCGACCGAGGCGCCGACCACGAAGACCGGATGGTTGACCACGATCCGGGTGACGCCGGCCGCCAGCGCCGCGTCGATCAGCGCGGACGACTCGGTGATGCCGAGGTGGCCGCAGGTCAGCACCGCGTCCTCGGCCGCGATCACCGACAGGATGTCGCGGACCACGGGCAGCACGGCGCCGTTCTCGTCGAGGATCGTGATGATCTCGTTGGGCCGCAGGTCGACCTCGGGGGTCGGGAAGCCGGTGTCGTGGTTCTCGTGGTGGCTGACGTGCGCGGCCGAGGACAGCGTCGGGAACCAGACCATCCGGCCACCCATCCGAAGAGCCAGTTCCACGGCGTACGGGTTGAGCCCGCCGACCGTGCGGTTGAGGGCGATCCCGCCGTACACCTCGGTGGAAAGCTCGTTGAGGCCCGCGGCCTGGAGCGCCATGATGTCGGTGACCATGCTGTGGTGGTGCGATTTCGCCACGATGGCCCGGAAGCCGAAGTCGGACGCGTCGCGGGCCGCGTCGAGGATGCTCATCCGTCGCGGGAACGGGCTGGGGCCCGGGTGCTGGTGCAGGTCCACGGCCCCGACGAGCAGCGCGTCCGCCTCCGGGTCGGGAACGAGACGGTCCTCGTCGGCGGACGGGTTGAACGGGTAGTCGACTGTGCTCACGCTGATCTCCTCAGGGGGTTTTACTCGGCGACCAGGACCTGGTCCTCGGGCCGCCAGTGGGCGATGACCCGGGCGCCGGGGGCGAGGGCCGCCGGTGCGCCGACGGGCAGCACGGCGCAGCCGCCCACGCCGCCGCCGTCGCTCGCGCCCTCGAAAGCGAGTTCGACCCGGTGGTAGGTGCCGTAGAAGGACACGTCGGTGACCTCGGCCGGAGCGGTGTTCGATCCGCTCGGTACATCCCGCTCGTCCAGCGCGACCGCGATTTTCTCGGGCCGCACGATCAGGGTTTCGCCGTCGCCGTCGCCGACCGTCCATTTGCGGTCGTGCCAGGCGTAGACGTCGGGGCCGAGGCGCCTGCCGGCGAAGACGTTGGACTCGCCGAGGAACCGGGCCACGAACTCGGTGGTGGGCCGGTGGTAGAGCGCCGTCGGTGTGTCGATCGCGACGATCTTGCCGCGGTTGAAGATGGCGACCCGGTCGGAGAGCGTCATCGCCTCGTCCTGGTCGTGCGTGACGAACACGAAGGTCAGGCCCAGCTCCTGGTGCAGCCGCTTGATCTCGCGCTGCAGCGACTGCCGCAGCTTGCGGTCGAGCGCGCTGAGCGGCTCGTCGAGCAGCAGCACGCTGGGGGAGAAGACCACCGCGCGGGCCAGCGCCACCCGCTGCTGCTGGCCGCCGGAGAGCTCGTGCGGCCGGCGGTTGCCCATGCCGCCCAGGTCGACCAGTTCCAGGGCGTCGCCGACCAGCTTGGCCGAATCGGCGGCCGGCACCTTCCGCTCGCGCAGCGGGAACGCGATGTTCTGCGCGACCGTGAGGTGCGGGAACAGCGCGTAGTTCTGGAACACCATGCCGAAGTTGCGCCGGTGCGGCGGCATCCGGGTGATGTCGGCGCCGTTCAGCTCGATGCGGCCCGCGGTCGGCTCGGTGAACCCGACGATCATGTTGAGCGTCGTGGTCTTGCCGGAGCCGCTCGGGCCGAGCAGCGTGATGAACTCGCCCGGCTCGATGGTGAGGTCGATGTCGTCCACGGCGGGCGGTTCGGACGTCCCGTACCGCTTGACGAGACCGGTCAGGTCGAGCCGGCCGCCGGTTTTCGCGGAACTCATCGCTTGCCTCTCCTTCCGCGCCGGGCGCCGGCGATCTGTGCGAACAGGATGGGAACGCTGACCAGCACGACCATCAGGCTCGACGCGGCCGAGATGGTCGGGTCGATCTGCACGGTGACGCTGTTGTACATCTGCACCGGCAGCGTGACTGCGCCCGGCGCCTGCATGAACAGGGCGATGACGACCTCGTCCAGGGACGTCACGAAGGCCAGCACGGCGCCGGACAGGATGCCCGGCAGGACCAGCGGCAGCGTCACCCGGCGGAACGCGTTGGCCGGGCTCGCACCGAGGACGCCGGCCACGCCGGCCAGGCGGCTGTCCATGCCCTGCAGCCGCGCGGTCACCGCGATCACGACGAACGGTACGGCGAGAGCGGTGTGCGCCAGGATGATGCCGATCAGCGTGCCGTTGAGGCCGAGCCGCAGCGACACCGAGAAGATCGCCAGCGCCACCAGGATGTGCGGCACGATCATCGGCGACAGCAGGAAGCCGTTGACCGCTCCGCGCCACCGCGACCGCAGCCGGGCCAGGCCGAACGCGGCGGTCGTGCCGAGCAGGGTGGCGAAGACGGCGGTGAAGAAGCCGACCTGCAGCGAGTTGAGGATCGACGCGACCCAGTCCGGCGACGTGAACAGCTCCTGGTACCAGCGCAGCGACCAGCCCTGCGGCGGGAACCGGAACGTCTGGGTCGACGAGAAGCTCATCGGGATGACCACGAGCGTCGGCACGACCAGCACGAATCCGACGACCGCGGTGTAGACGCGCAGCCACGGGCGTACCTCGCCGGCTTGCTCCGACCGCGCGGGCGCCACCAGGCTGGTCGCCGCACCCGCCATGCGCCGGCTCAGGCCCAGCACGATGAGCGTGACAACCAACAGGAAGATGCCCATCGCGCCGGCTCCGCCGAAATCCAGCAATTCTTTCGTACGCACGTTGATGACCTGGGCGATCATCGCGTTGCGGGTGGAGCCGAGCAGCGCCGGCGTCACGTAGAAGCCGAGCGCGAGCACGAACGCCAGGGACATGCCGGCCAGCACGCCCGGGGCGGACAGCGGCAGGTAGACCCGCCGGAACGCCCGGGCCCGCGGTGCGCCGAGGCTCTGCCCGGCCGCGATGAGCCGCCCGTCGATCTGCTCCATCGCGGTGTACATGGGCAGCACCATGAACGGCAGCAGCACCTGGGTCATCGAGATGCCGACGGCGAGTGTCGTGCCGAGCAGCGTGACGTTGCCGAAACCGATCGCCTTCAGGAAGCCCTGCACCACGCCGCCGTCCTGCATGAGGACCAGCCAGGCGAAGTTACGGGCCAGCATGCTCGTCCAGAACGGGA
This sequence comes from Paractinoplanes toevensis, assembly GCF_018332695.1. Taxonomy (GTDB): domain Bacteria; phylum Actinomycetota; class Actinomycetes; order Mycobacteriales; family Micromonosporaceae; genus Actinoplanes; species Actinoplanes toevensis. The sequence continues at coordinate 30,428 of NZ_BOQN01000051.1, read as the reverse complement.
CGAGCACCACGGTCACCAGCACGGCGCGCATCATCGGGCCCACCAGGGTCATCGCGTACGCGTACGGGTAGGCCAGCGCGCCGCCCACCACCGCCACCACGAGTGCGACGAGCAGCGTGCGGCCCAGCACCCGCAGCGTGTAGCCGTCGGTGAACAGCGACGCGTAGTTGCCCAGGCCGGTGGTCGGCTCGGTGAAGCTGTCCACCACCACGCTGATCAGCGGGACGACGAACAGGATCACCAGGGCGATCAGCGCCGGCAGCAGGAGCAGGTGTTTCCGGGCCCTTCTCGCCTTGCTCGCCGGCGCGGGGCGCCCCGTGGTGCGGGGCGCCTCGACCATGGTCGGCGTGGCCATGATCAGCCGACCTTCCAGCTCGTCCAGCGCTTGGTCAGCGCGTCGGTGTTGTCGATCCACCACTGTTTGTCCTGCTCGAGGGTGGTGCCGCGATCGGGCAGGAAGGCGTTGAACTTCTTCTGGACGTCGCTGTAGCCGACCGAGTTGAGGTCGACGTCGGGCTTGGCCGGCGCGGTGCCGGTGAGCTTGGCGTAGGCGACCGACTGGGCCGGCTCGGTGACGAAGGCGAGCATCTGCTGGGCGAGCGCCTTGTGCGGTGCGCCCTTCGGGATGACCAGCGCACCGATGTCGGTGGTGTTGAAGTCCCAGACGGGTACGAGGTTCGCGCCGCTCTGCGCCGACACGATGGTCCGCGCGGTGACCGTGATGACCATGGCGGCCTGCTTGTCGACCAGCATCTGCTGGATCGCGCCGTAACTGGGTGCGAAGACCAGCGAGCTCTTGATCGTGTCGATCTTCTTGAACGCCCGGTCCAGGTCGAGCGGGTAGACCTGGTCGGCCGGCACGCCGTCGGCCACCAGCGCCGCCTCGAACAGACCGGCCTTCGGGTAGTCGTAGACGACCCGCTTGCCCGGGAACTTCTTGGTGTCGAAGAAGTCCTTGATCGAGGTGGGCTTCGCGTTCGGGTAGAGGTCGGCGTTGTAGCTGAAGACGTTCGCGTACCGGTAGGTCGGCACGAAGCAGTCACCGGTCGTGCCGGGCGGGAACTTGCTGCGGTCCAGCGCCGGGTCGTCGAGTTTCTCGAAGAGCGTGCCGCAGTACGCGCCGGCGTAGATCCAGCTCATGTTGGCCAGGTCCCAGATCGTCTTGCCGGCCGCGACCATGGTCTTGACCTGGGACTGCTCGGCCGGGCTGATGTTGGTGAAGGTGGTGCCGGTCTTCGTGGTGAACGGCACCTGGAGGGCGGTCTTCTCGTCCTCCTGGAACTGCCCGCCGGTGCTGGCCCAGGTCAGCTGGTTCGGCGACGCGCTGTCGCCGGAGTCGCCGCCGCCCACGCCGCAGGCCGCCAGGAGAAGGGTGCTGGCCGTTATCAAGGTCAAGAAGCGGTGTGTCTTCATAGTCATCGCCTTTTCCGGCTCACGGTGATCCTGGGCCGGGACTCCCGGCCCTTTCAGGCTTGGTGTGTCAGTCCGTCGGGCTGACCATGCGGCGGCTGATCCTCTCGGCGCCCTCGAGAAGGGCGTGCGCCACCGGGCTGTCGATTTCCTCGGGTACGAATTGGGCGATGCCGACCACGGCCAGCGTCGCGATGAGCCGGCCGGCCGGGTCCAGGACCGGGGTCGCCACGGCGCTGACGCCGTTGGCCCGGCTGACCCGGACCACGATCCCGGTCCGGCGGGCCTCTTCGAGCTCCGCCTCGGTCGCGTTCACCGGCGGCGCCCCCTCGCGGAACCGGTAGTACGACCTGTCGCGGTAGGCCCAGAAGACAACCGTCTGCGCGGCGTCCGGGCCGAGGAAACTGCCGACCGCGATCGAGACGTGCGCGGTGCGGCTGGTGTCCTCGCGAACCTGCGCCACCACGGGGCTGTGGCCGTTCCACACGCTGAGCACCACCGTGTGGCGCATGCTCACGCTGATCTCCTCCATGACCGGGCCGGCCAGGTCGATCACCCCGAGCCGGGACAGGGCCATGGTGCCGAGCTCGGCGAGCAGGACGCCGAACTCGTAACGGTTACGGTCGCGGCGCTGGAGGAGACCGTGGTTCTCCATCGACGCCAGGTAGCGGTGGGCGGTGGACTTGCCGACGCCCAGTTCTTCGGCCGCCGACACCAGGTCGATGGTGTCGTGCGCGGCGAGCAGCCGCAGCAGCTGGACGACCCGCGCCACCACCTGGAGGTCCCCGCTGGCGATCTCCATCGGTGCCTCCCTGAGGTTTTCCGGGGCCGTCCCGCAATGCGGGGTGGTCATCCGGCTATCCGGTACCGAGGAATGTAGGTGATCCATCCCGACGCCTGTCAAGAGGTGAACGAGATTTCGATCCGACTTCCCCGAAGTTAAATGTCCAGGGTGGTCAGGGCTTCCCTGGTAGTGGCATGATTGTATGATTGCCCGACAATCTTGCGAGGTCGGGAGAAACGATGCGAGGACTTGCCGGAAAGGTCGCGGTCGTCACCGGTGCGGCCGGAGGGATCGGCGCGGCCACCGCGCGACGGCTCGCCGACGAGGGCGTGCACGTCGTCGCCGTCGACCTGGACGCCGACCGGGTCGAGCAGCTGGCGAAGTCGCTGGCCACCGAGGGGGCGTGGGTCCGGGCGGACGTGTCGACCGAGGAGGGCGTTGCCTCCTACGCTAAAGCGGCGACCGACCGCTTCGGGCGCATCGACCTGCATCACCTCAACGCCGGCATCCCCGGTTCCTTCGCCACACTGCCGTCGCTGACCGTCGACGAGTTCGACCGGGTGATGGCCGTCAACGTCCGCGGCGTCTTCCTGGGCGTGCGCGAGGCGTTCCGGCGCTACGCGACCCTGGGCGGCGCCGGCAGCATAGTGCTGACCGGCTCGATCGGCAGCCTGCGCGGCAGCGCCGACCTGCTCGCCTACCAGACGTCCAAACACGCGGTGCTGGGCATCCTGCGCGGCGCCGCGATGTACGGCGGCCCCCTGGGCGTACGGGTCAACGCGGTGGCCCCCGGCATCGTCCCCACCGACCTGTTCGCCGCCACCCCCGACGTAGCCGGCGGCAAGGACGACATGTCCCGCCGCGCGTCGAGCACCCCGCTGCGCCGAGCCGGCACCGGCGACGAGGTGGCCGGCGTGGTCGCGTTCCTGCTGAGCGACGACGCGTCCTACATGACCGGCGAGGTGGTCTCGGTGGACGGCGGCGCCAGCATCGTGAGCGTGGTCCGCCCATCCGGCGGCGCCGGAGCCTGGGACTTCACCACCTACGACCAGACGCTCTACAACTCCTGACCCCGCGCCGGTCCCAGCCCTCGGCGCTCGGTTCCCATCCCGGCAGCGAGCCCAAAACGTGAGATCCCCCGCCCCGCGAGCGTTGCAGCCAGCCCGATAAAGCACCTATTTACGCGTATGCCGGGCGCTGAGTCCGCAAGGTTGCGGAGTTCCGGTTCGCTCCGAACGCGAACTCCGCAAGATCGCCCCAAGCGACGCCCCGCACGCAACCGACGACGCACGCGCCCTTTGGCCGGGCCGACGTGGGGGCGTGCCGCGTGCGCGGCCTGAGCGCGTTCCCGGTTGGCGGCGACGGTGTGTGGGCTTACGCGGTCTGAGCGCGTTCCCGGTTGCGGGGTGACTCTGCGCGGGGGTGTGAGCGAGGAGATCACCAGCCCGCTCTAAGCCCAGCCCTCACCCAGCCCGAAGCCACCCGGCAGCTGATCTCCGAGCGCGTGGCCGGGCCCCGGGGCGGAGCCCCGAAGCTCTGACCGCAACCACAGGGCTGTGCCGGAAACCGCGGTGCCCGCAACCGGAAAGCGCCGCGCCAAAAGCAGAATGAGAGCTACGAGACGACCGGTTGAGGCGCGGTCACCCCGATGTCGGTGTGCACGTCGATGACCACCGGCCGACCGGCCTCCAGCGCCCGCTCCAGCGTCTCCGCAAGATCACCCGGCCGGTCGACCCGAATGCCCAGAGCCCCCATCTCCTCGGCGATCCGGGCGAAGTCCACCTCCCGATAAGTCCACAGCTCCCGTGACTTGGCAGAAGGCTCCCCGCCGTACGCCCGATCGAAGCCTCTTTTGCTCTGGTTTCCGCCGCTGTTGTTGTTCACGACGGTGATCAGGTTGATGCCGCGCCGGGCGGCCGTCTCGATCTCGCCGAGGTGGTAGTAGAGGCCGGCGTCGCCGGTGAAGGCGACCACCGGGCGGTCCGGCGCACCGCACTTGGCGCCGATGCCGGCCGAGAACGCCCAGCCCAGGTGGCCGGCGCTGCGCAGGTAATCCTGCCCCGGCGAGGTGGTGTCGTGGAACTGGGCCATCCACATGCCGGCGTGCCCGGTGTCGGTCACCAGAACCGCGTCCGCGGGCAGGGCGGTGGTCAGCTCGGCGGCGATGCGCTCGGGCCGGATCGGCATGGCGTCACTGGTGAGCACGTCGCGATAGCGCTCCCGCCAGTCGGCTTTGCGGCGTTGCACCTCGGCCAGCCAAGAGGCCTGTTGCTGTTGTCCTGACAAAGCCAACCCGTCTTGTTCGGACAAACCCTGTCCTGACAAAGCTTGTTCGGACAAAGCTTGTTCGGACAGGGCCAGCATGCGGGTCAGCGCCTGGCGGGCGTCGGCGGCGATGAAGGCGCGCAGCGGATAGTTGCGGCCCAGGTGGGACGGCTCGATGTCGATCTGGACGGCCGGTGTGCCGATCGGCGGCACGGCCCAGAAGTGGGTGGTCATGCCGCCGGTGCGGGTGCCGATGAAGCAGACCAGGTCGGCCCGGTTGACGATCTGGTTGGCGCACTCCCGCGAGTACGTGCCGACCACGCCGGCCGACAGCGGATGCGTGCCGGGGAAGGTGTCCTTGCCGTTCGCCGACGTCGCCACCGGAATGCCCAGCCTCTCGGCCAGCGCGACCAGGGCGGCCCCGGCGCCCGACGCCCGCACCCCGCCGCCGGCCACGATCACCGGCCGTTGTGCCGAGGCCAGCAGGCGCAGCACCTCGGTCACGTCGTCGTCGGCGGGCTCGGGGCGAATCGGCGGCACCTGACCGAACGCCGGCTCGACCAGCGGCGCGACGTCCGTCGTCGCGACGTCGAGCTGCCCCTCGTTGCCCTGGATCTGCAGGTGGACCGGGCCGGGCGCGCCGGTGGTGGCGACCCGGAACGCCTGCCGGAGCATGTCCGGGAAACGGTCGGCGTCGTCGATGGTGGCATTGAACTTGGTGACCGGGTCGAACGCGGGCAGGTCGTCGATCTCCTGGTAGACGTTCCGGAACTTGGTGGCGGGGGAGCGGCCACCGGTCAGCGCGATCACCGGGGAGCCGGCCAGGAACGGTTCGCGCAGCCCGGCGGCGAGGTTGAGCGCGCCGACGATCTGGGCCATCGCGACGCCGGGCCGGCCGGAGACGCGGGCGTACCCGTCGGCCATGTAGACCGCCGATTTCTCGCCGTGGGTGACCACCCGCGAGACGCCGGGGTGGTGCCGTTCGAGTTCGGCGAGGGTGCGGCGCAGCACGGCCGGGACGAGGAAGACGTGGCTGACGCCGTAGCCGGCGAGCATGTCGGCGACGACGCGGGCACCGGTGCGGGTCATGCGACCGGTGCTTCCGCCAGGACCTCCTGGATGACTTTCTCGGCGAGCCGGAACGACTCGAGGGCGGCCGGTGCGCCGCAGTACACCGCGGTCTGCAGCAGCACTTCCTGGATCTCGGCGACGGTGACGCCGTTGCGCAGCGCGCCGCGGACGTGCACCGAAAACTCGTGCGGGCGGTTCAGGGCGGTCAGCATGGCCAGGTTGAGCAGGCTGCGGGTGCGCCGGTCGATGCCGTCGCGCGACCAGACGTCACCCCAGCAGCTCGCCGTCACGTATTCCTGCAGGACCCGGGTGAAGTCGGTGGCCTGGGCCAGGGACCGGTTGACGTGCGCGTCGCCGAGCACTTCCCGCCGGATCCGGTTGCCGCGTTCGAGGCGGCTGTCGTCGTCGCTCATGGGTCGCAGCGTACGACGATCATACAATCTTAGGGAATGGTCTCCTGCTGAGAGAGTGCGATCAGGCCCGAGCGCCCGGCCTCCTCGACGTGGCGGGCGCAGGCCGCAGCGGCCGCGTCGGGATCGTTCGCCTCGACCGCGTCGACGATCGCGTGCAGCTCCTCGAGGCTGTGCGCGAGGCGGCCCTCGACCGAGAGCGACAGCGAGCGCAGCACGCTGACCCGGGCGTGCAGGCCGGCCACCACCGAGCGCAGCGCGTCGTTGCCGCCGCCGGTGAAGATGACGTCGTAGAACGCGTCCTTCGCGGCGAGGATCGGCTGACCCTTCGCGGCCAGGCGGTCGATCTTCTCCAGCGCGCGGACCAGGGCCTTGCGCTGGGCGGGGGTTGCGTTTTCGCAGAACAGCCGGCCGGCCAGCGCCTCGAGGGCGGACCGCACCTGGTAGAGCTGGCGCGCCTCCTCGGCGCTGACCATGGTGACCACGGTGCCCTTGTTGGGGATCGCGGTGACCAGGCCCTCGGCGGCCAGCTCGCGCAGCGCCTCGCGGACGCTGGTGCGGGAGACGCCGGTGAGCTCGACCAGTTCCCGTTCGATCAGGCGCTGACCCGGCGCGAGACGCCGGTCGATGATCGCCTGACGGAGGTTGTCGAGGACCTGTGAGCGGATGAGCGCCGGAGCGCGTTCCACGCGTAGCGCATTGGTCTGTGTCACTACCCGCCCCCTCCCGTCTGTTCGTGCCTGCCATCGTACCGAGCCGGTAATGGGGCGACGCGGTTGTCGAGGATCGTATGACGATGCTACATTCTCGAAACCCAAAACCCCTTGTGAGGAGCCATCATGGCGCGCTTGGGTTTCGCTCGTAAACTGGCTTCGGCCGACCGATGCCTGTTCGGTACGTGGGTCAAGATCCCGGCCTTGGAGCCGATCGAGATCCTGGCGGACGCCGGTTTCGACTACATCGTCATCGACCAGGAGCACGCGCCCCTGACGTTCGAGTTCGCCTACCAGGCGACGGTCGTCGCGCAGGGTGCCGGCCTGTCGGTGCTGGTCCGGGTGCCCGATCGCAGCGGCAGCCATCTCCAGCGGCTGCTCGACGCCGGCGTCGACGGCATCCTGGTGCCCCGGGTGACCTCGGTCGACGAGGCGAGTGCCGCGGTCCGGCAGATGGTCTTCTCGCCCGGCGGCGACCGCGGCATCGGCATCACGTCCCGCGCGGGCCGGTGGGGCGGCCTGGACCGCGCCGAATACCTGCGCTTCGGCGACGAGGAGGTGCTGCGGGCCGTGCAGCTGGAGGAGCGGGCCGCGATCGAGGCGGTCGACGACATCCTCGACGTACCCGGCCTGAATGGTGTTTTTCTTGGCATGGGTGATCTCCAGCTGTCGTCGCGGCTGCCGTCCGCCGACCCCCAACTCCAGAAGCTCGTCGACAAGCTGCTGTCCGCCGCCGAGGCCCGCGGCATCCCGGCCGGCACCGCCGTGCAGACCGCGGCCCAGGCCCGCGAGGCCGCCGACCGCGGCTACCGGTTCGTGATGGTCAGCAACGACACCAGCCTGCTCAGGTCCGCCGCGTCGGATCTCCGCTCACAGATCTAAGGAGCCCTCATGGCGTACGACCCCACGGATTTGCGCTCCACGCTGCCCACCGGCAAGCCGGCCGTGCCCGAGCGGTTCTCCGGCTCCGAGCACGTCAAGTTCGGCGACCTGCCGCCGGTCGAGAAGACCGGCGAGATCTCCACCTGGTACGCCCGCGGCCAGAACTTCGTCGTCAGCTACTCCGACCTCGACGGCACCGCTCTTTTCCCCCGGCAAGATCAACCCGATGAGTACGTCGTCCTGCTCGCCGACGACGGGTTGTCCGCCACCGCCGAGGCGGGCGGCGAGCGAGTCACGGTCAGCGGCAAGACGATGCTCGTGATGCCGCCCGGCGACAGCACGGTCACGATCACCGGCCGGGGCCGCGTGCTGCGCCTGCTCACCACGAAGTCGGCCGACGTCGCCGCGCTCGCCGCGAACGCCGCCTCCTACGACGAGCCGCACGAGAACATCCCGCCGTTCCAGCCCTGGCCCGACCCGCCGGGCGGGTTCCGGATCCGGGCGTACGACCTGACCGTCCCGTCGCTGGCCAACCCGGCGTTCCGGCTCTACCGGTGCACGACGTTCATGGTGAACTTCATCGACCCCAAGCAGGGCCCACGTGACCCGGCCAAGCTGTCCCCGCACACCCACGACGACTTCGAACAGTGCTCGATCGTGCTGGCCGGCGAATACATCCACCACCTCCGCTGGCCGTGGACGACCAACAAGGCGAACTGGCGCGCCGACGAGCACGAGCGGGTCGTCGCCCCGGCCGTCACGGTGATCCCGCCGCCGTCGCAGCACACCAGCGAGGCCGTCGCCCCCGGCACGAACCACCTGATCGACGTGTTCTCGCCGCCCCGCTTCGACTTCTCCGCGATGGACGGCTGGGTCTTCAACGCCGACGACTACCCCGCACCCCGATGACCAGGGTCGCCATCATCGGCGCCGGGATGGGCGGCATCGCGGCGGCCGTGAAGCTCGGCCGGGTCAAGGGCGTCGAATACACGATCTTCGAACAGTCGGCCGGCGTCGGCGGAACCTGGTTCGACAACCGGTACCCGGGCTGCGAGGTCGACGTGCACTCGCACGCGTACTCCTTCTCGTTCCTGAAATACGACTGGCCGCGCACCCATGCGACCCAGCCGGAACTTCTCGCGTACGCCGAGCACGTGGTCGACCGCTTCGGCCTGCGACCGCACCTGCGGCTGAACACCCGGGTCACCGACCTGGTGTGGGAGGAGTCGACCAGCAAATACACGCTGCAGACCGAACACGGCGACACCGAGTCGTACGACGTCGTCATCTCCGCGCTCGGCCTGCTTAGCGTGCCGCGCTACCCGGAATGGCCGGGCCTCGACGAGTTCACCGGCCCGAGCTTCCACACCTCCCGCTGGGAGGAGCACGACCTGACCGGCAAGTCGGTCGCCGTGGTCGGCACCGGCTCCACCGCCGTCCAGATCGTCCCGGCGATCGCGCCCACCGCCGGCCAAGTCTACGTCTACCAGCGCGAACCCGGCTGGGTCGAACCGAAGAACGAACACGACTTCACCCCGCGCCAACGCTGGATCTTCAAGAACGTGCCGCTCGCCCAGCGCGCCAACCGCGCCTGGATCTTCCACAAAGGCAACCGCCGCTTCCGCGGCTACGACACCGGATCCGGCCGCCAGCAACGGATGCGCGCGCTCTGCGAGCGCTTCATCGCCACCACGATCAAGGACGAGACGACGCGTACGGCGGTGACGCCCTCGTATCCGTGGGGTTGCAAGCGGCCGATCCTGTCGTCGACCTTCTACCCGACTTTGAACCGTTCGAATGTCGAGCTGGTGCCGCACGCTGTGCGCCGGGTTACGCCGTTGGGGGTGGTCGACGCGACCGGGGTGGAACGCCGGGTCGACGTTCTGGTGCTCAGCACCGGTTTCCAGCCTACGAAGTTCCTTGCCGGGGTGGACGTGAAGGGGCGGGACGGCCGCAGCATCCATGATGTGTGGCGAGAGCGGGCCAGCGCGTTCATGGGGATAACGGTGCCGGGGTTTCCCAACTTCTTCATCCTGTACGGGCCTAACACCAATGGGGGCGTCTCGGTCATCGCTCAGTTGGAGCGGCAGGCGGAGGTGGTTGTGGGGGCCGTGCGGCGGCTGGCTCGCGGTCGTGCCCGGGTTGTTGATACTTCGCCGGAGGCGGCTCGGCGCTTTGTTGCTTGGGTTGATCGGAAGCTTGCGTCCGGTGCGTCCGCTATGGAGTCGGGGTGTCACAACTATTATCACGACTCGTCGGGGCATAACGTCACGCAATGGCCGGGTGGGCATCTGGCCTATGCGGTGGGTACTCGGGTTGTGGCTCGGTTTGGGCTTCGGGCTGGGCGGTAGGTCCGGTTTCGTTCGTGGCCGGCGGTGCTGGAGCTTGGGACCGCGTCGGCTGGATCTGGGGCGCTGGGGCAAGACCGTGGGGCTCTGCCCCACACCCCGGCCGGGCGCTCGGAGATCGCGCCTGCCGGTTGGCGTCGGGCACTGGTGGGTGGCTGGGCTTACTGCGGGGCTTGGGGGATCTCCTCGCGGCGGCACTTGAGGCGATCACACCGGTGGTTGGCGGGGCGTGCCGCCGCGAGGAGATCCCCCGAGCCAAAGACCATGAGCGGGCGTCCGCTCGGCGTCCTGCCTCCGCTCGGCGTTCGCCGCGCTCGGCGTTCTGCCTCCGCTCGGCGTCCGCCCGGCGCCCTCCTGGCGCCTGGCGATTTCTGCGGATCTTGTGGACTTCGCGTTCGGAGCGAGCAGCAAGTCCACATCCTTGGCGGCTCCGTCCGGCGCAGATGCGAAATATCCGGCTTATTCGTCGCGCAGCGCCCGAGTAGTGAGACGGCTGTCCTATCTGCTGGGCGGCGGTCGGCTACCTGGAGAAGTGGCGGCCTTTCGGCGCTTGGCTGCGCATCACGATGAGTGGGTGGACACCTCGGCCACGTGCAGGCCGTCGCTCCATGTTGTGGAGGGGAAGGTTTCCCAGAGGGCGGCCTCGTGGAAGGGCAGGATTCGGCGAGTCTCGCCGCCTACGCTCCCCAGCATGTCGTCGGCCAGGTCTAGCCAGGTGGCGGCGCTTCCCGTGGTCATCGCGATCGGGGCCAGCACGCCGTTGCCGCCCAGGCCGGTCAGGTTTTCGTAGGTGTAGACGTTGTCGCCGGCGAAGATCCATGGGCCGTCGGCCTCGTTCGTCACCGTTACCAGCTGTGAGCCGGCGGTGTGGGTGTCGTGGGCTGGGCGCAGCTCTATGCCGGGGGCCACCTCGGCTCTGCCGTCGACCAGCGTTGCCCTGCGGCCGGCCAGGTGTTGTGGCAGGTCGGCCTGGCAGGAGCGGGTCAGGAACTCGAAGCGGGTTGGGCGGGCGGCCGCGGCTAGGTAGTTGTCGATCTCGCGGCGCTGGATCCAGACGTGTGCATCCGGGAAGGCGTCTACGCAGCCTGCGTGGTCGAAGTGGTTGTGGGTCAGCAGGATCGTGTCGACCTGGTCGGGGGTCACATCCACCCGGGCGAGCGCCTCCACGGGCGTACACCAGCGGGTTTCTCCGTATTTTGCGGTGAGCCGGCGGTGGACCGCCTCGTCGGCGAAGCCGGTGTCGACCAGGATGTGGCGGCCGGGTGCGCTCAGCAGGCCGAAGCAGTACGGCATGCGCCGGTGGCCCTCGTTGGGCTGGGCGGCGAACAGGTTGCTGGCCGGGAAACGGTCGACGTAGCCGTATTCGAGGATTTTGATCGACCAGTTCATGATGGTGGCCGCACGTCGAAGACGGCCAGTTGCAGGGCCACCATGTTGTAGTAGCCGACCACCGTGACCAGCTCGAACAGGCCCGCCTCGCCCAGAGTGGCGGCCGCGGCGGCGTAGGACTCGTCGTCCAGCGTGCCGTGTTCGAGGAGGTGGCGGGTGGTGTGGAAGCAGCAGGATTCGATCTCGGACGTTGTAGTGGGCTCCTTGCCGTCGGCCAGGTTGGCCAGGTCGGCTTCGGTCAGGCCGGCCGCTGCGCCCGCTCGCTCGTGGGCGTAGAGCTCGAACTCGCTGTTGTGGTGGTGGCCGACCAGCAGGATGGCTATCTCCTGGGCCCGCCACGGCAGGCTGGAGCCGAAGCGGACCGCGCCGCCGATCTTCTGCAGTGCGTGCCCGAAGGTGGGGCTCAGGATCCAGACCGCCGGTGGCCCCTGCAGCTTTCCGTCGAGAGTGACCAGCTTGAACGGGTTGTCCGGCGCGGCTCGCGGGCCGGTGGCGTACCAGTCGTAGAGGGAGCGCTGCTCGTCGGTCATGTCCGCGAGCTTGACGTCGGCGACTCTCATGCTGGTTCTCCCAGGAACGTGCGCGGGTTGGTGGAGACCATGGTGGCGATCTGCTCGGCGGTCCAGCCGAGGTAGGCGAGCTGTTCGAGGAACATGCGCAGGCACTCCGGCTCGGGCGGCACCCAGCGGGAGAACACGTCCGTGGTGAGGACCGCCCGCTCCGGGCCGACCGTGGTCAGGGCCTCGTGCACCTGGCGGATGGTCAAATTTCCGTCCGGGTGGAGCAGGGGCGCGTTGCAGAACTCCAGCCAGGCGCCGGTGGCGGCCAGGTCGCGCAGGTCGGCCGTGTAGTGCAGGGGATGGGTGATCAGCAGTCGCTGGCCGATGTCGGCGCAGTAGGCGGCTACGGCGTGGCTCTCGGCGAGTGAGACGTGGCCGGAGGCCAGGGACAGGCCGAGCGCTCGGCACGCGTCGATGACCGCCCGGGCCCGCCCGGACAGTGAGCCGTCGGTCTCCAGCAGGGTGATGGCGGTGCGGCTGTTGTACTCGGCGAACGACGGCGACGCCCGCCGCAGCAGCTGGGAGATGTAACCGTCGCGGTCGACGTCGGCGGCCGAGCCCCAGGTGGGCAGGAACACCACGCGGGCGCCGTGGGCGGCGGCCAGCTCGACGACGCTGGGCTCCAGGCCGCCGACCGGTGGGTTGAGCGTGATGCTTCCGTGAACGGCGAAGCCGGTCGCGTCGCGCAGGGCCCGGGCGCGGTCCATGGTGGCCCACAGGTGGGATTTCAAAACCCACCCCGCCATCCCGTACGCCTGGGCCAGCCGCACCACGTCGCGGTCGTCCCCGCGGTTGGCGAGCTGGGCCGACACGTCCGGCCGGCCGTGCACGTGCAGGTCGATCGCGCCGCGCAGAAGCCGGTCGAAGCCGTCCGGCAGGGCGTCCTGGATCATCGCCAGATTGTATGACGGTATTACCGGCGCCGCTAGCGTTCGCGGACCCGCTCCGCGATCGCGTGACCGAGTTCGGCGGTGGTGCCGGTGCCGTGCAGGTCGGGGGTGAGGGGCGCGTCGCGCGGTCCGAACGCCAGCACGTCCTCGATCGCGCCGAGCAGGTGGGCGGCCGCCTCGGGGTGGCCGAGATGGTCGAGCATCAGCGAGCCGCACCAGATCTGGCCGACCGGGTTGGCGATGCCCTGGCCGGCGATGTCGGGGGCGGAGCCGTGCACCGGCTCGAACAGGCTCGGGCTCGCTCGGGTGGGGTTGATGTTGGCGCTCGGGGCGATGCCGAGCGTGCCGGTGCAGGCCGGGCCGAGGTCGGAGAGGATGTCGCCGAACAGGTTGCTGGCGACCACCACGTCGAACCACTCGGGGTGCAGCACGAACTGGGCGGCCAGCGCGTCGATGTGGAACTTGTCCACCCGTACACCCGGGAAGTTGTCTTTCATCGCGGCGACCCGCTCGTCCCAGTACGGCATCGAGATGGAGATGCCGTTGCTCTTGGTGGCCGAGGTCAGATGCCCGGCCTCGCGGCGGGCGGCCAGCTCGAACGCGTAGCGCAGGACCCGGTCGACGCCGACCCGCGTCATGATCGTCTCCTGGAGGACGGTCTCCCGGTCGGTGCCCTCGAAGATGCGGCCGCCGACGCTGGAGTATTCGCCCTCGGTGTTCTCCCGGATCACGACGAAGTCGATGTCGCCGGGCTCCCGGCCCGCGAGAGGGCTGCGCACGCCGGGCATGAGCCGGCAGGGGCGAAGATTTACGTACTGGTCGAAGGTGCGGCGGAACTGCAGCAGGCTGCCCCAGAGCGAGACGTGGTCGGGGACCACGTCGGGCCATCCGACCGCGCCGAAGTAGATGGCGTCGAAGCCGCGCAGCGTTTCCTCCCAGTCGGGCGGCAGCATCGTGCCGTGTCGCTGCCAGTAGCCGGCGCTGGCGAAGCTGAACTCCGCGAACTCCAGCGTGAGCCCGAAGCGGGCGGCGGTGGCGTCGAGCGCTTCCAGCCCGGCCGGGACGACCTCGGTGCCGATGCCGTCGCCGGGGATGACCGCGATCCTCATCGGGCTGCCCGCAGCGCCGCGAGACCGCCCTGCGAATCCTCGATCGCGATGCGCTCGGCGGCCACCTCGTCGCGGTCGCGCAGCGCCCGGACCAGGGCGCGGTGGCTGGTGTAACGCTCCAGGCCGAACGTCTCGTCGGCGGCCACCCGTTGCAGCAGCAGCTCGCGGCGCCGGGGCCGGCTGAACACCCGGCTCTGCTCGAGCATCCGGATCAGGACCGGGTTGTGGGCGCAGGCGTCGACGGCGTCGTTGAACTCCTGCATCGTGTCGAGCAGCACGTTGAGGTGCCGGTCGGCCGGCTGACCCAGCCGGCGTTTCTCCTTGGCCAGGATCAGCAGGTCGTCGGCGCGGTCGAGGAGCACGTCGAGAATGTCGAGCTGGGTGGACGTGGCGTGCCGGGCGGCGAACCGGGCCACCAGCCCGCGCAGGCCCACCTCCACCTCGGCGAGGTCGTCGATCGCGGCGTCGCGGATGGTGGCGACCAGCACCGTGCGCGGGCCGATCCGCTCGATGAGCCCGTCGAGCTCCAGCCGGCGCAGCGCCTCGCGGACCGGGGTGGGGCTGATCGCGAGTCGCTCGGCCATGCCGCGCTCGGTCACCTTGGCCCCCGGGGCGAGCTCGCCGGTGGCGATGGCGGTGCGGACGTCGCGGTACGCCTGATCGGCGAGCGTCTCGGTGGTCATGCCCGGCACTCTATCGCATTTCTCGGATGCACCCGTTGACGATTTTGCTGTAGCAAAGCTAGCGTGACGCCGGTCACCTGGAGGCGACATGGCGGAAACACACAACCGGAAGATCATCTTCTTCATCGCTCTGGCCCTGTTCGCGCAGGAGTCGACCTGGAACTTCTACGACAACCAGGTGCCCGCCCTGCTGCGCGAGCACATCACCAGCGCCGCGCTGGTCGGGATGTTGATGGGCATGGACAACCTGCTGGGGATCTTCATCCAGCCCTGGATCGGCAACCGGTCCGACAACACCCGCACCCGGTGGGGCCGCCGGATGCCCTACCTCGCGGTGGGCATGCCGATCGCCGCGCTGCTCTTCGTGCTGCTGCCGTGGACCACCTCGGTGCTGACGCTGATCGCGGTGATGTTCTGCTACGCGCTGGTCGCCAACACGATGCGGCCGCTCGCCGAGTCGCTGGTGCCCGACTTCATCTCGCCCGAGCGGCGCGGCCGGGCCAACGCCACCGTCAAGATCGCGACCTCGCTGACCATCATCGTCGCGTCCCTGATCAGCCTGCTGGTGGTCGACGACCACCCCCGCGCGGCGTTCGCGATCCCGGCCGCGATCATGCTGGCCGCCACCGGCGTACTGATCGTCAAGGTGCGCGACAACCGGTCCCGTGGCTACCAGGAGGCGCTCTCCCTCGAGGAAAAAGACGAGCCCAGGACGTCGCTGCGGCAGGTCGTGGCCGGGCTGGACCGCCGACGGTTGCTGCTCCTGCTGACCGTGCTGCTGTTCGGCGGGGCATGGTTCGCCTCCCGCTCACTGATGACCCCGTACGGGATGGAGGCTCTCGGTCTGACCCGCGGCGAAGCCGGCGGGCTCACCCTGCCCAGCGGCGTCGCCTACCTGCTCGCCGCCTACCCGGCCGCCCTGCTCGCCGAGCGGATCGGGCGGCTGCGCACGATCGCGCTCGGCATGACGGTCTTCGCGGTCGCGCTGGCGATCGGCTCGGTCGTGCAGAACCCCACCGCCACCGTGGTCCTGCTCTGCGTGGGCGCGGCCGGCGCGGCCGGGTTCTCGATCAACGCGGCGGTCGCGCTGTGGAACCTCGCGCCGTCCAGCCGCGTTCTCGGCGCCTACACCGGCCTGTACGCGGTCACCTGGTACCTCGGTGGCTTCGGTGGTCCCGCCCTGGTCGGCGCCATCGTCGACCTGACCGGCTGGTCCGGGATGCTGCTCGACATCGCCGCGCTGGCCGCCCTCGCCGTTCTCGTGATCATCCGCCTGGCCAAGATGGAGACGAAGGTTGCCGACCCTGCTCATCACCACTGACTACCTGGTGCCCGGCGACGAGGTGGACACCTACCTCACCGGCCTGGGCCACACCACCCGGCACGACCCGATGCGCGGCCGCCGCGACCCGGCGCAACTGGTCGCCGCGCTCGACGGCGTCGACGGGGCGCTGATCGCCAACGAGCCGATGACCGCCGAGGTGCTCGCCGAGGCGCGGAGCCTGCGGGCCGTCGTGCGCACCGGCGTCGGTTACGACTCGGTCGACGTGGCGGCCGCCGCCCGGCTCGGCATCACCGTCAGCAACCTGCCCGGGATCAACGCCAACGCGGTCGCCGAATACACGATCGCGCTGATCCTCGCCCAGGCGCGGAACCTGGTGCCGATGGCGGCCGGCGTCGCCGCCGGCGGCTGGCCCCGGCGGGACGGCTTCGAGCTGCGCGGCCGGACGCTCGGCATCATCGGGCGGGGCGCGGTGGCGCAGCGGGTGCGGCCACTTGCCGAGGCGTTCGGCCTGACCGTGCTGACCGGCCCGCTCGACGAGGTGCTGCGCGAGTCGGACTTCGTGTCGATCCACACCGCGCTCACCGACCGCACCCGGCACCTCATCGACGCCGCCGCGCTCGCCCGGATGAAGCCGACCGCCCACCTGATCAACACCGCCCGCGGCGGCATCGTCGACGAGGCCGCTCTCGCCGACGCCGTCCGGTCCGGGCGGATCGCCGGTGCGGCCCTCGACGTCGTCGAGACCGAACCCCTGCCGGCCGCCTCGGTGCTGCGCGGCGTCGACGGCATCACCGTCTACTCGCACATGGCCGGGCAGACCGCCGAGGCCCGGCGCGACGCCGGGCTGCGCGGCGCCGAGGAACTGGTGGCCGCGCTGGCCGGCCACCCCGCCCACCCGATCACAGGAGAAGACCGATGACCGTACGCGTTCTGGTGCCCACCGGCATGCTCGGCGGTGGCTTCCCGCCCGAGACCGTGGCGCGCGGCCTCGACCTGGGCGCCGACGTCATCGCCGTGGACGGCGGGTCCACCGACTCCGGCCCGTACTACCTGGGTTCGGGCATCGCCAAGACCGCCGCCGCGGCCGTCGCCCGCGACCTTCGGGTGCTGCTGCGCGCCGCGGCCACCGCCGGCATCCCGCTGATCGTCGGGTCGTGCGGCACCAGCGGCACCGACTCCGGCGTCGACTGGGTGGCCGGCATCGTCCGCGGCATCCTGGCCGAGGAGGGCCTGAGCCTGCGGGTGGCCACCATCTACAGCGAACAGCAGGCCGCCGACCTCAAGGAACACCTGCAGCAGGGCCGGGTGCACCCGTTGCCACCGGCCGGCGAGCTCGACCCGGAAACCCTGGAGAGCTGCCGGCACATCGTCGCGATGATGGGCCACGAGCCGATCGCCGAGGCCCTCACGGCCGGCGCCGACGTGGTGCTGGCCGGCCGGGCCACCGACACCGCGGTCGCCGCCGCCTTCCCGCTGCTGCACGGCATGCCGGCCGGTCCCACCTGGCACGCCGCGAAGATCGTCGAGTGCGGCGGGCAGTGCACCACCAACCCGCGGGCCGGGGGAGTGCTCGCCACCATCGACGCCACCGGCTTCACCATCGAGCCGCTCGACCCGGCCGTCGCCTGCACGCCGGCCTCGGTCGCCGCGCACATGCTCTACGAGACGGTCAACCCGTTCACCATGCGCGAGCCGGCCGGCACCATCGAGGTCGCCGATGCCCGCTACACCGCCCTCGACGACCGGCGGGTGCGGGTCGAGGGCTCCCGCTTCGAGCCGGCCGCGCAGTACACGAACAAGCTCGAGGGCGCCCGGATCACCGGCTACGAGACGATGTCGTTCACCGCGATCCGCGACCCGCACATCCTCGGCCAGATCACCACGTGGGCCACCCTGCTGCGCCGGATGATCACCACCTGGGTGCGGGACACGCTAGGGCTCGGCCCCGAGGAGTACGCCCTGGACATCCGCCTCTACGGCTACGACGCGATCCTCGGCGACCTCGATCCGGACACCCGGCCACCCCGCGAGGTCGGCGTGATGCTGCTGGTCAACGCGCCCGACCAGCAGACCGCCACGGCCGTCGCGAAGGTCGCCAACCCGCTCATGCTGCACCTGCCCACCCCGGACATGGACTACCTGCCCAGCCTGGCCTTCGCCACCTCACCGGCCGAGACCGAGCGGGGAGCGGCCTACGAGTTCGTCCTCAACCACGTGGTCGACGCCGCGCCGACCAGCCTGTTCCGTATCCACCTGGAGGACCGCGATGCGTACGGTAAATGATCTTTCCCGCGAGGTCCGTTCAAAGAACGCCGGCCCGTTCTGGGTGACCATGGAGGTGTTCCTGCACGACGCCGCCGGGTTAGCGGCGATCGCCTTCCTGGACGAGCGGGTGATCGCCGAGCTCTACCGGGTGCCGGAGGGCGACGTCCAGATCTTCCGGATCCCGTCGCTGAACGTCGTCAAGATCTCGTTCCCCCGCCCGGTCGTGCAGGGCAGCCTGCACGACCGCGACATGCACGCGGGCCAGCACCACGTCCCGCTGGCCACCCTGCCACTGCCCGGCTGAGCCGGAACGCCTCTACGCCTTCTCGTCGGAGGTGTCCAGGTCGAGGATGATCGTGCGGATCTGCTTGAGGGTGGTGTCGAGCGTCTCGATGGCGGTGCGGACCCGTTGTTCCGCCGTCGGGTTGGTGATGAGCCCGAGCGCGGCCTCCATCGTCATGGACGCCTCGAAGATCCGGTGGACGATCGTCTCGTGCATCGCGCCGGCGATGCGTTCCCGGTCGCTGAGCAGTTCGAGTCGGCGTACCTGCTCCTCCATCCGGCGACGGTCGGTGTCGTCCCGAGTGATCTTGGCGTACCCCTCGAGGCGGCCGTCCGTGCCGGTGATTGCCGTCAGCGTCACGTTGGCCCAGAACCGGCTGCCGTCCTTGCGGATCCGCCAGCCCTCGTCCCGGCTCTGTCCCTGGGCGGCCGCCGCGGCGAGTTCCCGCGCGGGTTTGCCGGCATTGACGTCCTCCGGCGTGAAGAAGACGGAGAAGCTCCGGCCGATGATCTCTTCGGCGGTGTAGCCCTTGATCCGCTGAGCGCCCCTGTTCCACGTCGTGACGACGCCGTCCGGCCTGAGCGCGAAGATCGCGTACTCATCGACGGCGTCGACCAACAGCGCGGCCAGGTGCGAACTGAGCTCGGCCGTTACCCCGAGTGGTGACCGCTCCGGGCTGTCCATGGTCTCTCCTCAGCCCTGTGCGCGAACCGTATTGAATTCGTCAATGTACAGCGGCGTGGGATCCGGGCGAATCACTTGAGGGCGAGAGCGTTCGGCGGGGAGCCGACGCCGCCCGGGATGTTGAGGGGCTTGGCGGTGAGGAAGAAGTCGTAGCGGCCGTCGGCGGCACAGTCGGCGGCCAGGTCGTCGAGTTTCCACAGTTCGCCTATAGCCATGCCGAGCAGGGCGATCAGCGGGCGGTGCAGCATGCCGCTGTGGTTGACGCCCTTCTCGGGCGGGCGTTCGCCGGGTGTCCGGAAGTCGGACTCGAGCACCGGGTCGGCCTCGACCGCCGGGGTGTCGCTGGCTACCAGGGCGATCTCGTGGTCCCAGAGCCAGCGCAGGATCTCGGTGCGCTGGGCCAGGCCGGGCGATCTGTTGCGGGTGTTGAACTCGGCGCGTTCGGCCGGCGACTTCGCGACGTAGTTGCCGGCCCAGCCGGTGCGCAGCAGCAGCATGTCGCCGCCGTGCCAGGTCACGCCCTGGGCGTCGGCGATGGCGTCGAGGGTCTTCGCGTCGAGCACCACCGTGGTCTCGCAGTCGAAGGACGGACCGAAGAAACGGGCCACGTCCAGCAGTACGCCGCGGCCCGCGATGCCGCTGTCGGCCCAGTTGTGGATGCCCAGCCGAGTGGAGTCGGCGTTGTTTTCGGCGGCCGGGAGCCCGTTGTAGAAGCCGTGTTCCGGGTGGCCGATGTGCCGCAGCGAGTCCAGTTGCGACGTCGACTGCAGGTAGAAGGAGTCGAGCCAGTCGTCGCGGTGGAACTCGTTGTTGGCGAAGACGTGGTGCCGGGTCGCGGGGCGGGTGCCGGTGGGGTACGGCTCGAACGCGTTCACCGGGTGGTCGAGGCTGAAGCGTTTCCCGTCGACGATCAGGCGGGCCGCGGCGGCCACCCGGGTCGGGGTGAGCAGGTTGATCGTGCCCAGCTCGTCGTCCCGGCCGAAGTGGTCCCAGCTGGAAAAGGGTGGTCCAAGTTCGTCATAACTCGGCATGGAAGCCCATCTCGTTGCTCAGCTCGGCCGCGGTGCCCTGCACCTGGTCGAGCACGGGGGAGAGGTCGGGCAGGTCGCCGGCGCCCAGGACGGCGACGGTGGCGCACAGCCCGTTCTCGTCGAAGATCGGGGCGGCGACCACGAACGGGCCGCCGCTGGGCCGGACGAAGGCGAAGCCGCGCTGGCGGGCCGAGTAGACCTCGGACTCGAGGCGGACCCGCTCGGCCGGTGACAGGCCGGCCGCGGCCGCGTCCATCGCCGCGGCGTCGGAGTGGGCCAGGAAGAGGTGGGTCTGGGCGGCGGTGGCGTCCAGCCGGGTGCCCGGGTGCACGGTGACCACCACCATCCGGCTGCTGTCCTCCTCGACCAGCGCGACCACCGGGCCCTGCGGGCCGCGGATGCTGAGCACCGCCGTCATCCGTACGGCGGCGCCCAGCTTGCGCAGGTGCGGGCGGGCGATCTCGACGACCCGCTGCCGGCCCAGCGCCAGGGTGCCCAGCTCCAGCATCAGCGGGCCGAGGGTGAACGTGCCCCGGCGGTCGCCGCGGGTGAGGATCCCGGCGGTCGCCATCGACGCGCAGTATCGGTAGGCGGTGGTGCGGTTCAGGCCGGTGCGTTCGGCGATGTCGGCGGCCGACAGTTCGACGACCCGAGGCCCGAAGAGCCCGCAGATCTGGGCAACGCGGGCGACGGCCTGGATGTCGGACGTGTCGGTGTTCGGCATCGCCAAATCCTAGTTCAGTAGGTGAACGTGTCAGCCGACCAGCCAGTTGCTGAGCTTGGTGGTCGCCTGGTCGAAGTTCTTGGCATACCAGTCGATGTCCTGCAGCACGGTCTCCCCGGTGTTGGCCGGCCCGTACACCTCGACCTTCTTGGCGTTGTCGGAGAGATCGGGTTTCGCCGCCTTGTTCACCGGGGCGGTGCCGAGCGCCTCGGAGATGCCGGCCACCTGCTCCGGGCCGGCCAGGGTCTTGATGAACTCCTGCGCGGCCGCCTTGTGCGGGGAACCCTTGGGGATGGCGAAGCCGTTGATCGCGGCGACCGTCTTGTCCCAGACCATGGTGACCTTGGTGCCGTCGTTCATCAGCGGCACGAGCCGGGAGTCCGGCAGGATGAACATGTCCACCTGCTTGGCGCCGACGGCCTGCTGGAGTGCACCGACGTTCGGGGCGAACAGGGTGTTGTCCCGGATCGTGTCGAGCTTCTTCAGCGACCGGTCGATGTCCAACGGGAACAGCTGGTTCGGGGCCACCCCGTCGGCCAGCAGCGGATATTCCAGGATGCCGTTCTGCAGGTTGGTCAGCATGCCCCGCTTGCCGGGGAACTTCCGCAGGTCGAAGAAGTCCTCGACGGTCTTCGGCGCCTTGGCCGGGTCGGGGAACGCGTCGGTGCGGTAGGCGATCGGGTTGGCGTTGATGAAGTTGCCGATGTAGCACTTGCCGATCGTGCCGGGCACCAGGCTCGACGGGTCCACGCTGGAGAGGTCCAGCTCCTCGAAGAGGGTGCCGCAGTTCTGGGTGGCGGCGGCCGGCGCGACCGAGACCAGGTCCCACTTCACCGACTTGCTCATCACCTGCGCCTTCACCTGGGACAGGTCGGGCGGGGAGGTGTTGACGAAGCTGACGTTGGCGTGCGTCACGGTGTACGGCTGCTGGTAGATCTTGATCATGGCGTCCTGGCCGGCGCCGCCGTAGGCGGTGAACGTCAGGGTCACCTTCGCGTTGGGGTCGGACGAAACCTGCTCGCCGCCACCGCAGCCGGCGAGAACGGCGACGGCCAAACCGGCACTGAGGACGGGGAAAAGGCGGGTTCGAGTGGACACCACTGTCACTTCCTTCACAAAGTGGCGACGATGTGCTGGCGGGCGACCGGCCACCAGGCGGTAACGGCCTGGCCGGGGCGGAAATCGGCGGCCAGGGCGTCGAGGCGGGCCCGCCCGGCCACGCCGTCGTGGCCGAGCGCGAGCACCGCGGTGCGGTAGGCACCCATGTATTCGATGTCGCGGATGGTCGCGGTCACCGCGTTGGCATCGGCCGGGACGGCGCCTTCCAGCCGTACGTCCTCGGGCCGGACGACCAGCGCGACGTGATCGCCGGCCGCCGCCCGCGCGGAGACGGTCGACCTGTCGACCGTCCAGATGTTGTCCTCCCAGGCGAACGTCCCGTCCGGCGCCGGGGAGGCGTCGAAGACGTTGGAATCGCCCAGGAAGGTGGCCGTGAACAGGGTCTCCGGCCGCTGGTAGAGATCTTCCGGGGTGCCGACCTGCTCGATCCGGCCGTTGTTGAAGAGTGCGATGCGGTCGGACAGGTTCATCGCCTCCTCCTGGTCGTGCGTGACGAAGACGAAGGTGGTGCCGACCTCGCGGTGGATCCGGTGGATCTCGGCCTGCAACGTGCCGCGCAGGTTGCGGTCGAGCGCGCCGAGCGGCTCGTCGAGCAACAGCGCGTTCGGGCCGAACACGATCGCGCGGGCCAGCGCGACCCGCTGCTGCTGCCCGCCGGACAGCTGCGCCGGATGGTGGTTGTCGCGGCCGGTGAGCTGGACGAGTTCGAGCACCTCGGCCACCTTGCGGGCGATCTCCGGCTTGGCGAGCTTGCGCTCGCGCAGCGGGTAGGCGACGTTCTGGGCGACCGTCAGGTGCGGGAAGAGCGCGTAGTTCTGGAAGAGCATGCCCAGGTTGCGCTTGTGCGGCGGCAGGTTGCTGACGTCGGTGCCGTCGAACGCGATCGACCCGGCGGTGAGCGTCTCGAACCCGGCGATCAGGTTGAGCGTGGTCGTCTTGCCGGAGCCGCTCGGCCCGAGCAGCGTCATGAACTCGCCCGGCTCGATGGTCAGCGAGACGTCGTCGACGGCCGGCGCGGCCAGCCCGTAGTCCTTGGTGACGCCGGCCAGCCGGATCTGGGTGCCGGTGCGCGCGGGTGCCGTCGGCTCGGTGTGCGAGATGAGAGTGGGCATCGGGAGCTCCTAACGGTTCCGCCGCCGGCCGCCCACGAACTGCAGGACGAGGCAGATGGTGGTGACGGCGGTGACCACGACGCTGGACGAGGCGGCGATGGTGGGGTCGATCTCGACGGTGACGCTGTTGTACATCTGCACCGGCAGCGTCTGCAGGGCCGGCGAGCGCAGGAAGAGCGCGATGACCACCTCGTCGAAGGAGGTCACGAACGCGAACACGGCGCCGGTGACGATGCCGCGGCTGATCAGCGGCATCGTGACGGTCAGGAAGGCGCGCAGCGGCGGGGCGCCGAGCGAGGCCGACGCCCGCAGCAGCTTCGGATCGAAGCCACCGAGCGCGCCGGTCACCGAGATCAGCACGAACGGCACCCCGATGGCCGCGTGGGCGAGCACGTAACCGCCGAGCGTGCCGACCAGCCGCCACTGGAGGAAGGAGATGTAGACCGCGACGGCCAGGACGATCGCCGGCGTGACGATCGAAACCATCAGGAGGGTACGGGCGAAGCGCGCGAGCCGGCCGGTGAGGTTGTGCAGGCCGATCGCCGCGGCGGTGCCGACCACCGTGGCCAGCAGCGCCGCGAGCAGTGCGATCAGCACCGAGTTGCGCAGCGCGTCGAGCCAGACCGGGTTGGTGAAGAAGTTCTGGTAGAGCCGGAGCGAGAAACCGCGCGGCGGGAACTGGAACGTGGTCGCCGTGCTGAAGCTCATCGGGATGACGAACAGGGTGGGCAGGACGAAGTAGAGCGCCACCGCGAGGCCGACGAGCTTGAGCCACCAGGGGATGGGGTCGACCTTCGTCGCCCGGCGCGGCTTTTCCAGGGTGACGGTCATGAGCGGGCGCCTTTCGCCGGGGCCGCGGCCACCAGACCGATCGCCGAGATGGTGCCGCCGAGCCGGTTGGCCCAGGCCACCAGGGCCAGGGTGACGACCAGGACGAGCATGCCGAGCGCGCCGGCGCCCTCGAAGTCGAGCAACTGGGTGGTGCGCTGGCCGAGCAGTTGCGCGACCAGCGACTGCTGGGGCGCGCCGACCAGGGCCGGGGTGACGTAGAAGCCGAGGCTGAGCGTGAAGACCAGGATCAGGCCGGCCACCACGCCACCGCGGGACAGCGGCCAGTAGACCTTCCAGAACGCCCTCACCGGGTGCGAGCCGAGGCCGCGGGCGGCCAGCAGCAACCGCCGGTCGATGCCGCTGAGCGCGCTGAACAGCGGCAGCACCATGAACGGCAGCAGCACCTGGCTCATCGCGATCGCCACCCCGGCCACCGACTGGTAGAGCACCAGGTCCCAGCCGAACAGCCGGAAGAACGAGTTCACCGGCCCGCCGCGCTGCAGGATGATCACCCACGCGAAGTTGCGGGCCATCACCGAGGTCCAGAACGGCACCAGGACGATCACCATCAACAGGCCGCGCAGGCGCGGCTCGACCCGGGTCATCAGATACGCGTACGGGTAACCGAGCAGCACCGCGATCAGGGTGACCACGGCCGCCGTGGCCGCGGTGCGGGCCAGCACGGTCAGCGTGACGCCGTCGGTGAACAGCGACTTGTAGTGCTCCAGGCTTCCGCCGGCGACGCTGAGCTTCAGGCTTCGGCCCAGGGGCACCAGCAGGACGGCCGCGAGCAGCGCGAGCGCGGGCAGCACGAGCAGCCACTGCTTCGCCTTGGCTTGCATGTCCTCACATCCTCGCGATCAGGGAACTGAAGTTCTGGGCGGCGCTCTCCAGCTGCCGGACCCGCTGGGCCGCCCGGTCGGAGGTGCGCAGCATCGCGGTGGTGCCGATCATCGCCATCGCGGCCTGCACGTCGTGCTGCCCGAAGATCGGGACGGCGACCGAGGCGAGACCGTCGTGGCCGAGGTCGCCCCAGGCCATCCGGTCGCGGCGGGCGGCGGCCAGCACCTCGTACTCCTGGGCGGCCTGGGTCGTGCTGAGGCCGGCGTGCGCGCGGGTCATCGCCGAGCTGTCGGCCTGGAAGGCCAGCAGCACCCGGGACTGGGCGGCCTTGAGCTCGAGCACCGTGCCGATCCGTACGGTCAGGACGATCGTGCCCTCGCCCTCCTCGACCAGGGTGACCACCGCCCCGGCCAGGCCCAGGAAGCTCAGCACCGTGGTCAGCCCGGTCTCGTCGGAGAGCCGCCGCATGATCGGCGGGGCCAGCGACAGGATCTGCTGGCGCACCGAGACCAGCGCGGAGAGCTGGTCGAGCAGCGGTCCGGGGCCGAAGGTGGCGCCCAGGAAGCCGGCCCGCTGCAACGACGAGAGGTAGCGGTGGGCGGTCGTCCGGTTGAGGCCGAGCCGCTCGCTCACCAGCGCCGGCGTGAGGCTGCGGGTGTTCTGGTCGAGCAGGGCGAGCACGGCGGCCGCGCGCTCGATCGACTGGATGTCGCTCATCGGTTCCTCCCTCCCGTCGGCGTCGTGCCGATCAGTAGAGCAGCCGATTGTTCATTATGCAATCGTCAAATCCGCATAGTGAACGAAACCTGGTCGCTACGGGCTGGACACCGGGTTCATGCGTGCGTAGCTTGAACTTCGAGTTCGAGATACGAACATTAGGAGGCCCTGGATGGACATCGCGCCCGGACTGCTGAAGGTTCTCGACGGCACGGTCGACCTCCACTGCCACTCCGGCCCGAGCCCGTTCCCCCGCCGGTTCGACCACGTCGAGGCGTCGCACGACGGCGCCCGCATCGGCATGCGCGCGATCCTCGTCAAGTCGCACCAC
This sequence comes from Paractinoplanes toevensis, assembly GCF_018332695.1. Classification (GTDB taxonomy): domain Bacteria; phylum Actinomycetota; class Actinomycetes; order Mycobacteriales; family Micromonosporaceae; genus Actinoplanes; species Actinoplanes toevensis. The sequence continues at coordinate 4,689 of NZ_BOQN01000051.1, read as the reverse complement.
CACAACACGGTGATGGACCTGCTGGCGATGAAGACGCAGCTGGCGGACGCGCCGACACCGATGTACGGGGGAGTGGCGCTCAACAGCGAGGTCGGCGGGATCAACCCGTCCGCGGTGGCGGTCGCCATCAACATGGGCGGCCGGTGCGTGTGGGGGCCGACCGTCTCGGCCGGGCAGCACATCCGCGCCCACAGCCACGACGACGGCTTCCCCAGCGCGACCGGCAACCTCTACGAGAAAGAGGTGTCGATCTTCGACGGGACCGGGGACATCTCGGCCGACACCGACCTGGTCACCCGCCTGGTCGCGGACGCCGGCATCCTGCTCAGCGGCGGCCACCTGGACGGGCCGTCGATGACCGCGTTCTTCAAGACGGCCAGCGGCAACGGCGTCAAGCGGCTGCTGCTGCACCACCCCGACTTCATCGTCAACGCGGCCGAGACCGACATCGAGGAGATGCTCGGGTACGGCGCGTTCGTCGAGCACGAGCTGTCCATGTACCACCCCGACGTGCCGGCCCCGCGCTGGCCGATCGAGCAGCTCGTCGATTGGATCCGCAAGATCGGCCCGGAGCGTACGGTCCTCGACTCCGACCTCGGCCAGCAGGGCAACCCGCTGCCGGTCGACGCCTACCTGCTGATCATCCAGCAGTTGCTCGACCACGGGATCCCGGCCACCGACATCCGCCAGATGATCTGCCGCAACACGGCCTACCTGCTCGGTCTCGAGGAGACGAACTGATGCGCCGGGCCGGCAAGGTCATCATCACCACGGCGGTGACCGGCTCGGTGAACGTCCCCTCGCAGAGCCCGCACCTGCCGCTGACCGCCGAGGAGGTGGTCGAGGCGGCGGTCGGCGCGGTCGAGGCCGGCTCGGCCGTCGTCCACCTGCACGCCCGCCACCCCGACGGGCGGCCGGCCTGGGAACCGGAGATCTTCGAGCGGATCGTGCCGCCGATCCGGGAGCGCACCGGCGCGGTCATCAACATCACCACCGGCGGCTCGTCGCAGATGACGATGGACGAGCGGCTGGCCGCGGCGACCCGCTTCGCGCCCGAACTGGCCTCGCTGAACATGGGCTCGATGAACTTCGTCTACTCCGGCATCGCCGACCGGGTGACCACCTGGAAACACGACTGGGAGAAGCAGTACGTCCTGAACACCTACTCCCACCCGTTCATCAACACGTTCGACCGGATCGAGCACACGCTGCGCACGCTGAGCGCCGTGGGCACCCGGTTCGAGTTCGAGTGCTACGACATCGGGCACCTCTACTCGCTGGCCTACTTCGCCGACCGGGGCCTGGTGGAGGCGCCGCTGCTCATTCAAGGCGTGTTCGGCATCCTCGGCGGCATCGGCGCCGACCACGAGAACCTCGAACACATGGTCCGGATCGCGGACAAGCTGTTCGGCGACGACTACGCGTTCTCCGCGTTCGCGGCCGGCCGCGACCAGATGCAGTTCGGGACGCACAGCGCCTGGCTCGGCGGGCACGTCCGGGTCGGCCTCGAGGACAGCCTGTGGATCGGCAAGGGCCGCCTGGCCGAGAGCAACGCCCAGCAGGTCAACAAGATCCGTGGCGTCATCGAGGACCTCGGCAAAAAGATCGCCACTCCCGACGAGGCCCGAGCCATCCTCGGCCTGAAAGGACGCTCATGAGCACCTACGCCGCCGACGACATCCGGTCCAAGCTCGCCACCGCCGGGCCGGCCCTCTCGGGCCCGATCAAGGCGTCCCAGTGGATCGAGTTCCTCACCTACGAGCCGACCGTTCTGGACGGCACTCGCACCTGGTTCGCCCGGGCCGCCAACCTGGTGATCGCCTACAGCTACGCCAAGGCCGGCGACGTCTTCCGCCGCGTGGGTCAGCCCGACGAGTACGCCGTCCTGATGTACTCGGAAAGCGCGCCGGTGACCGTCACCGCCGGGGGCGAGACCTCGTCGATCGCCGAGGAGGCGTTCGTGGTCGTCCCGCCCGGCGACAGTGCCGTCACGGCCGACGGGGACGGCGTACTCATCCGGCTCTTCTCGTCGGTGGCGGACGACCTGACCGCTCTGGCGGTGAATGCCGACGCCTACGCCGAACCGGACCTGCGGGCCGCGCCGCTGGTGCCCTGGCCCGACCCGGTCGGCGGGTTCCGCTTGCGGGTCTACCGCCTGGCCGACACCCCGATCGTCGAGGGCCGCTTCGGCCGGATCTTCCGCACCACCAACCTGATGGTCAACTTCCTGGCCGAGGAACCGGCGCCGCGCAACGCCCGCAAGCTGTCCCCGCACCACCACGACGACTTCGAGCAGATCTCGCTCGCCGTCAAAGGCACGTTCGTGCACCACATCCGCTACCCGTGGGGCCCGGACTCGTTGTCGTGGCGCCCGGACGAGCACGGCGAGATCCCGGCCCCGTCGATCTGCGTGATCCCCCCGCCCACCGTGCACACCACCCAGGGCATCGGCCCGCACCAGCAGCTGATCGACATCTTCTCGCCGCCCCGCACCGACTTCTCCGCCTCGGGCTGGGTGCTCAACGCCGACGATTACCCCGCGCCGTGACGGGCTTCATCACCGGCCGTGGCACCGGGCCGGACGGCGGGTCTGGTGCCGGGCCGGACGGCGGGTCTGGTGCCGGGCCGGACGGCGGCTCTGTCCGCGGCCGGGTCGCCGGCCTTCTGGCGGGCGGGCGTGGGCCGGCGCTCGGCACCTGGATCAAGATCCCGGCGATGGAGATCATGGAGTTGGTCGCGCTGGCCGGCTTCGACTTCGTCGTCATCGACCTGGAGCACTCGCCGATCAGCGTCGAGACGGCCTACCGCCTGATCGGCACCGCGCTGCACACCGGCGTCGCGCCGATCGTCCGCGTCCCCGGCATCGGCGACGGCCTGGCCCAGCGGGTTCTCGACGCTGGTGCCGCCGGAATCATGGTCCCGCACGTCGACACTGTCGAGCAGGCGCGGGCCGCGGTGCGTGCGGTCCGCTTCCCGCCGCTCGGCGCCCGCGGCGTCGGCTCGACCGGCCGGGCCGGCGCCTGGGGCCTCCGGTCCCGCGCGGATTACCTGCGCTACGGCCGGGAGGAGGTCGTGCTGATCGCTCAGATCGAGAGCGCCGAGGGTGTCCGCAACGCCGGCGAGATCGCGGCGGTCGAGGGGGTTTCCGCACTGCTCGTCGGCGCCGCCGACCTGTCGGTGAGCGAGGGCCGCACCGAGTCCGACCCGGAGATCGTCGAAATGATCGCCTCTGTCGTCAAGGCGTCCGGAGTTCCGGTCGGCAACGCCGGGGGTGCTACCGCCGCGTCGGTTCGTGCGGCCATCGAGGCCGGATTCACTTTCACCATGCTCAGCAACGACGCGAGTCTCTTCGGGGCGGCCGCGAAAGCGGCCGTCGAGGCGGCTCGCGGAGAGGAATTCCCCGCATGAACGAACTACTTTCCGGCAAGGTCATCCTGGTGGTCGGGGCCAGCGCCGGGATCGGGGCCGATGCCGCCCGGGCCTTCGCCGCCGACGGGGCCTCGCTGATGCTGGTGGCCCGGTCCGAGGGGCCACTCGCGGAGATCGCGGCCGAGCTGGCGAAGGACGGCCGCGAGGTCGCCTGGACGACCGGCGACGTATCGAAGGCCGAGGACGTGCGCCGGGTCGTCGACGCGACCGTCGCGCGGTTCGGGCGGCTCGACGGAGCGTTCAACAACGCGGCCACCACCCAGGGCGGGCGGCTCGACCGGGTGTCCGAGGAGGACTTCGACCGGCTGATGGCGGTCAACGTCAAGGGGACGTGGCTGCTCATCCGGGAGGAGGTGCGGGTGATGGAGCCGCGCGGGGCCGGGTCGATCGTCAACATGAGCAGCATCGGTGGGCTGCGGGGCAGCTCCGGGATGGGTGCCTATCAGGCCAGCAAGCACGCGGTCATCGGGCTCACCCGCACCGCGGCGCACGACTTCGGGCCGCTCGGGATCCGGGTCAACGTGATCGCACCCGGGCCGACCGAGACACCGATGCTGGATCAGACCCGGCTGGCCATTCCGGGCGGGGTCGAGGCGCGGATCGCGGCCACCCCGCTGCGCAAGGCGGGCACCGGGGCGGAGGTCGGCGCGGCGGCCTCGTTCCTGCTCAGTGACCGGGCCAGTCATGTCAGCGGGGTCATCCTGCCGGTGGACGGTGGTTTCGTTGCCTGACCTCGGAACGCTGCGGCTGCCGGCCCGGGTGCACTTCGGCTACGGGGCCCGCGCCCAGCTTCTGCCGGTGGTGCGGGTGCACGGCCGGCGGGTCCTCGCCGTCGTCGACCCGTTCCTGCTCGGCACGCGGTTCTTCGACGAGACCGTCGGCGCGCTCACCGCGGCCGGGCTCGACGTGCGGGTCCACTCGGAGATCACACCCGAGCTGCCGGTCGGCACCCTGGATGCGGCCGGCGCGATGGCCCGGGACGTCGACCCCGACGTCATCGTGGCGATCGGCGGGGGCAGTGCGCTCGACGCGGCCAAGCTGATCGCGCTGCTCGCGGTGTACGACGGGCCGCTCAGCCGGTACTACGGCGAGAACCTGGTGCCCGGGCCGGTCACGCCGGTGGTGGCGCTGCCGACCACGGCCGGCACCGGCTCCGAGGTCACCCCGGTGGCGGTCATCTCCGACCCGGGCCGGGAGCTCAAGGTGGGCATCTCCAGCCCGTTCCTGGTCCCGGCCGCGGCGATCGTCGACCCGGAGTTC
>NZ_BOQN01000050.1 GCF_018332695.1 Paractinoplanes toevensis | reverse complement strand
CGGGTTTCACGTCGCGGTGCACGATGCCGTTCGCGTGCGCGGCCTGCAGCGCGTCGGCGGCCTGGGCGACCAGCGCCATCGTGCGGGCCGGGGTGAGCCGGCCGACCCGGCTCAGCGTGCGGGACAGGGCGTCGCCCTCGACGTGCTCCATCACCAGGAACGCGAGCTGCTGGTCACTGCCGTAGTCGTAGACCTCGACGACCCCGGGGTGGTTGATCGTGGCCATGGTGCGGGCCTCTCCGCGGAACCGCTCGGCGAAGCCGGGCTCGTCCAGCAGGTCCGGGAGCAGGATTTTGACAGCGACCTTCCGGCCCAGCACCTCGTCGGTGCCACGCCACATGTCGCTCATACCGCCCCTGGCGACGAGCTCGTCGAGCCGGTACCGGCCGCCGAGGGTCACTCCTGGGCCGACGACGGCCGGACCACGGGCCGGTCGTTCCGGCGCGGAGATGGCTTGGCGGGCGGCCGCGCCCATGGCCGAGGCGGACGGCCAGCGGTCGGCCGGGTCCTTGGCCAGCGCGCGGTCCACGACCGCGCGTACGGACGGCGGGACGGAGGTGGGCAGCGGAGGCGGTGTCTCCTGCACGTGTTTGATGGCGACCTCCACCGGCGACGAGCCTTCGAACGGTGGGCGCCCGGAAAGGCACTGGTAGGCCACCGTTCCGAGGGCGTAGATGTCGGAGGCGGGTGTCGCCACTCCACCCGAGGCCCGCTCCGGGGACAGGTGGGCGGCCGAGCCGGGCGGCTGTATCCCATTCGGCGGTGTGACCGTGTTGTACAACGTCGCCTGACCGAGGTTGAAGTCGGTCAGCACCAGCACATCGTCCGGGATCACGAAAACCGTTTGGGGATCCAGATCGCCATGCATGACGCCCTTGGCGTGTGCCGCCTGCAGTGCGCTCGCCGCCTGCTCGACCAGGTGCATGGTGCGTTCCGGAGTCAGCTTCCCGCCCTGGCCCAGGGTCTGGGACAGGGTCTCACCCACGGTGTACCTCGTGACCAGGAACGCGACCTGCTGGTCGATGCCGTAGTCGTAGACGGGCACGATGTACGGGTTCTCGATCGTGGACAGGATGCGCGCACCACCGACGAACCGCTCGGCGAAGCCGGGCTCGTCCACCAACCCCGGGGGCATGATCTTGACGGTGACGACCCGGTCCAGCACCAGGTCGGTGCTGCGCCAAAGGTCGCCCGTCCCGCCGCTCGCGAGACGCCACTCGAGGCGATACCGGTCGCCGACGGTCGTCCCGCGACCGATCTGGAGGGGAGCGGAAGAGGCGGCTTCGCCCGGGTCGGGAAGCGACGGCGACTGAGGTCCAGGATCCCGGACGGACGGGGCCAACCGCTGGATCAGCTCCATCGGCATCCAGGCGAACGGGCGGTCCGCGACCGCTACGTCCACGCCGCCGTCGACCGTGGCGATGGCCTCGAACGTCGCGTTGGCCAGGCCCGCGTTCTCGCCCAGGTAGTCGGAGACGGCTCGCAGGACCTGATGCATGTCCGATACCCGCAGCTCGTCCAGCAGCAGGTCGCGGACGCCGGGCCGGAAGTTGAAGCGGTACAGCGCGTTCGACTCGGCGCCGATCCGCAGCAGCAGCCCGGACAGCAGCACCTCGGCGACGTGGGCCGGGCCGGAGGACGGCACCATCGCTCGCTGGACCAGCTGGATCACCTGAAGGTCGATCGGTGTCGCGGCGAGGCACACGGCCAGCCGGCAGGCATCCGGTGAGGCGGTGGCGAAGAACTGCTCGACCAGCTTGTCGGCGCTGTCCGGCAGAAGATCCGGCGCCGGTGCCGGCTCGTCGCGTGACGTGGTGGAGATGATCGCGGCCGCCATCTCGACCCCGCCGTCGGTGGCCCCGGCCACCGACCTCGACCACGACGCGAACCAGGCGGCCTCGATCTCGACCACCGGCACCGGTATCTCGGCCTCGGCGAGTGCGCGTGGCCGCCGGCGCCGCTCGACGAAGGTCTGCTCGCTGGTGAACGTGCCGGGCCGGAACGACAGGAAGGTCCCGTTACGTACGCGGAGGCCGGTGCGGGGCCAGAGCCGCTCCGGCAGTGGCTGGACGATGGCCACGTATCCGCGCATGGCCCACGCGCTCAGCACCTTCGCCGCCGCACCGTTGCGCCAGGCCTCGGCGGTCGCGTCGGTCAGCACCAGGAACACCCGGCGGCCGGAGAAGTCGACCAGTTCACTGGGGCTGCGCAGCCCCTGATCGGACGCCCTTTCCGGGACGATGCCGAGCTCACCCGCCGGTCCCGCGAGCAGGCGCCAGAGCCGGACGTCACGGAACGCGCCGAGCTGCCGCAGGGTCAGCTGAAGCTCGGCGGCGACGTCGGTCCAGAGTCCCATCGACGGGGCCGAGTCGACGATCACCACGGCATCCAGCCAGCGTTCCTGAGCGGGGCGCAGCACCGGGACGAACGGCCCGCCGTCGGCGATCCGCTGCGCGGTCGCGTCCTCGTCGAGCACCTCCGGCCGGCCGGTGTCGATCCGGCGCTTCAAGGGTTTCAACGCCCGTAACAGCGTGCTTCGCGCCGGCAGGGCGGTGGCCCGCCGGACTGCCACGGCGTGGCCGGTCACCTCGAACGTCTCCGGCTCCCCGGCGGACGGAAGGTTGAGGGGTATCCCCTCGAACGCCGGTTCGGCCGCCGGTAGAGGTGCGTCGCCGGGTGGGGTCAGGTCAAGGGTGGGTTCGTCGCCGGGGGAGTCCGGGGGCAGGATCACCGGCGTGACCGGGGGAACGGCTACCAGCCCGTTCGTGCCCAGCGCGGTCAGCCCCTCGACGGTGGCCGCCAACCACAATGCATCGGCGATCTCCAGCGAGTCGACGGCCAGACCGGCGCCGTGCAGGGCCGCGATGAGACCGTCGGTACGCATCGTCACGTCGTGGAGGAGAGGCTGCGCAGGACGCTGTCGATCAGGCCACCGCGGTCCGGAACCTCGATATTCATGGTCAGGAACACGGCGTTCAGCAGCTGGTCGGTGGAGAGCTGGGCCGAGTCGCGCTGCGCCAGGAAATGCTCGATCAGGTCGGCCGAACGCTCCCGGTACGCCGGGCCGAGGTGGGACTCGACGATCTGGGCGAGCCGGTCGGCGGTCGGCACGGCCAGTTCGAGCCGGATGCACCGGCGGAGGAAGGCGGGCGGGAAGTCCCGCTCGCCGTTGCTGGTGAGCACGACGATCGGGAAAGTGCTGCAGCGTACGGTTCCGCCGGCGAGCGGCACCGGTTCCTCCTGGCCGTGCGCGAACACCCGCTCGCCCTGGGCGCCGCCGCGGATCAGCTCCGGAATCGGGTACTCACCTTCCTCCAGCACGTTGAGAAGGTCGTTCGGCAGGTCGATGTCGCTCTTGTCGATTTCATCGATGAGCAGCACCCGGGGCCGGTCGAACGGCAGAAGAGCGGTGCCGAGCGGTCCGAGCCGGATGTACTGCCCGACGGTGGCCGGTGTCTGGCGGGAACCGTCGGGCAGGTTGCTGTCCTGCAGGCGGCCGATGGCGTCGTACCGGTAAAGGCCCTCCTGCAGGGTCGATCGGCTGTTGATCGGCCAGCGCAGGACCGGCCCCAGACCCAGCTCGTAGGCGACGGCGTAGGGCAGCGTCGACTTCCCGGTTCCCGGCGGGCCGGTGATCAGCAGTGGCCGGCGCAGGAAGAACGCGACGTTGAGGGCCTCCAGCTCGCGCGCCTCGGGCTGGTACGTCCGGGCTCGCTCGAGGTCGATGGGGTTGCGGTCCCACCAGCCGTCCTCGTCCAGTTGCAGGCTGGACGCGGCACTGAAGTTCCGCCACGGCGGCGCGGGCGGGAGCTCCCAGTCGTGTGGTGTCCCGGTGCCGCGGAAGACGTGCCAGTCGGTCATCGGTGCTCCATTCCGTCACGCCAGTTCGATGAGGGGTGCATCGGGTTCGGGCCGGCGTTCCGGGTCGTCCCACAGAAGGACCACGTTGGCGCCGGACGGCTCCTTTCCGGCGGCTGCGGCGTTGCGCATCTGCTGGATGACGTCGGGCAGCTCGTCGAGCCGGCTGATCGCGAGAAATCGCGACACCGACTGGCGGAACCGGTCGCCGGAGCACTCGTCGGCGGCCTCACCGGATCGGTGTTCCGGGCAGGTGTCGCGGCTCCACACCGCGGCCGGCACGCCGGCGTAGAGCGCGACGCCCAGCGCGTCCTCGGTGAACTGCCGAGGTTGCTGGGCCAATCCGAGGAGCGCGATCTCGGGGCGCAGCCGCAGGCCGGCGTCGAATTCGTCGGAGGTCGACCGGTCGTCGCAGGTGATCCACTCCGCGCTGCCGGCCCCGTCGTGCAGCCGCCGCCAGCGCTCGTGCCACGAGTGCCAGGTCTCGTCGTCGGACAATCTCTCGAGGTCCCGGATGGCGACCGGATTGGTGCGGCCCAACCGGGAGAACCTGCCGACCAGGAGGTTTTCGAAGTCCTCGTCGAACAGGGCTTCCGGAACCACGAACTCGACGCCGGCGAAACCCTGCAGGCGTTTGAGGAGTGGTCGCAACAGCTGGGCGACGAGCGTGCGGGTGCCGGTCAGGTCGCGACCCTGACCGTCGTCGCAGTAGACCTTCATGCCGCGGTTGCCGTGCTCCTGCACCCAGACGGTGAGCAGGAACCGATGGCGGTCGAGGGCGGTGGGTTTGATCTGGACGATGATCGAGGGACGTTCGATCTCCCGGGGGCGCGTGCCGGCCAGGTCCCGCCGCCATCTTTCGAGATCCTCGTACTCGCCGCGCCGACCGGCTACGCGTACGGCCCACTCGCGCAACGACGCCTGAACCGGATTCCGCTCGCTCTCGGTGAGGCGGTGCACGAGGCGCAGCAGCGGGTGCGGCTGGCCCGGTCGGGCCAGGAGATCGGCCAGCTGATAGCAGAGCTGCCGGGGGTTGTTGATCGGCTCGGGCGGCAGGGCGGTGGACGGCGCCACCGCATCGGAATACAGGGAGAGCAGGTCGGGAGTGCTCTCCAGGTGGGTCATCAGTTCGAGCAGCTCGGCCTCCTCGCCCGCGTCCAGCGTGTTGGTTCTGGTGGTGGCCAGCCCGCGCCGCACGCCGATCCACGAACCCCGCGCGTGGTGCCGGTCGTGCGCACGCCACAGACCCGCCTGGTTCACCTCGGTCAGGCGCCGCAGCCCGCGAAGCGGAACGAGCAGCCCACCGCGTTCGCTGTCCACCTCCCGGCTCGTCTTGATCACCGCGCACACCGCGCCCCGGTCCAGGTCCAGGACCGGTCCACCGGACATGCCGGGCGCGATCTCGTCGCCGGTGAAGCGCCACAGCTCGTCGTCGTCGCCGTGCGGCCCCGCGTAACTTCCGTTCGCGGAGTGCGACTTCAGGTCCGCGCTGTAGATCGAGGAGTGCCCGAGCAGGAAGAGCGGGGTAGCGATCGGGATGCTCTGATCACTGAGCCAGACGCAGTCGTGGACGGTTGCCTGCGGAACCGTGATCAGTGCGAGATCCGGATAGGGCCACGGCTCGTCCGGGTGGCCGGCTTTGGCCGGTGCCGCCTCGCTGACCTCGCCGGGGAGGCGATTGCCCTGCCAGACCACCTCGACCTGTCCGCGTGGGGCCACATGGGCGCAGGTCAGGACCAAGTCGGGCCCGATCCAGAAGCCGCTGCCGATGGTGCCGTCGGCGGCGTCGATGCGAACGAGGGATCGCCGCAACTGCCGGATCGCCTCGCTGCGTGGCTCGATCATGTCGGCGGTTCGATCAGTTCCAGGATGAAGGTGCGGATGTCCATGCCCGGCTCGCTCCGGGGCCGCGCGCCCACATCCTGCGGGCCACCTCGGGCGCCCGGTGCGCCGGCCACCGCGGCCGCGCGTACGGCCTGAAGTTTGGTGTCGGCCTCGGCCGCTGCCACCCGTGCCGCGGCCGCCTGGGTGGCCTCCGTCTGCGCCTCCGTGCGAGCCTGATCGGCCGCCTGGTTGGCGGTGTCGGCTGCGGACTGCGCCGACTGCGCGGCCGAGCGGTGCACCTCGCGGCCGAAGAGCCAGCCGACCGCGGTGAACACGAGGGCCTCCACCGCGCCGAAGACGAAGACTCTTCGCTGCCAGACGGCGTCGTCCCCGTCGGCGATCCAGATCATCGTGACGACCAGGGCGGCAAAGCCGATCAGCAGGCCGGCGGTCACCCCGAACTGCCTGCCCCACCGTTTGGCCTGCTCGGCGACCGACGGATCTGACTGCTCTCCGACCACTGGCTCCTCTTCCTTCAAAGAGGACATGGTCGTCCTCGGAGCGGGAGGGGGCAGTCGGCTTGCCGACAAAGTCCCACAGCGGCTGCGGACCGCGCCTTACGGCGTACCCGAGGGGGGTGCCTGCCGCGACAACGGCAGCGTGACGGTGAAGGTGCTGCCGGCGCCGACCCGGCTGGTCGCGGTGACCCGGCCGTCGTGGGCCTCGGCCAGCTTCCGCACGATCGCCAGGCCGAGTCCGCTGCCACCGGTGGCCCGGCTGCGCGAGGCGTCCGTACGCCAGAAGCGGTCGAAGATCTTTTCCAGGTCTTCGGCCGCGATGCCCTCGCCGGTGTCGATGACCTCGATGACGAAGTCATCGGCGGTCACCGCGGTGCGGACGGTGACCTGGCCGCCCCGGTCGGTGTGCCGGACGGCGTTGGAGAGCAGGTTGCCGACGATCTGGCGCAGCCGGACCGGGTCCACCGACAGCTGCCGGTCGACGGTGAAATCGGCGGTCACCCCGCGGTGTGCCTCGACGACCGGGGCCAGGACGTCGTTGATGTAGACGAACTCGGGATGGATCCGCAGGGTTCCGGTGTCCGCGGCGGCCAGGTCGCGCAGGTCGTCCACGATGTGGTGCAGCACCACCGTCTCGTCGAGCAGCACCTCCAGCAGCCGCGGATCGGTCGGGGTCATCCCGTCCTGGGCGGCCTCGAGCCAGCCGCGGATGTTGGTCAGCGGCGTGCGGAGCTCGTGGGCCAGGTCGCTGACCAGGGCCTGACGCTGCGCCTCCAGGGTTTCCCGCCGTTCGAAGAGGTCGTTGAGGGCCATCGCCAGGTAGCCGATCTCGTCGCGGGTGCCGACCGGGACCCGGCTCTGCTGTTCGACCGGGCGGCGGACGGATTCGGTGAGCCGCCGCAGCGGGCGGACCAGGCGGGTTCCGACCAGGACGGTGACCGCGATCGCGACCACCAGGACGAGGCCGGTTCCGGCGGCGATCCGGAGCACGTTGCCGCGGGTGAGGCTGATCGACGGTGCTGTCGTGCCGCTCCCGGCGTCGGTGATGAAGAGCAGGGCCGGCGGCGCCACGTACGGGGTGAGCTGGGCCTGACGTGCGGAGAGCAGGCATTTCTGGAGGTCGGCCGGGGTGACGTCGCGGGGGAGCAGCCGGTCCAGGGGCGTCACGTCGAACAGCGGCCCGATGCTGACGTACGACGACGTCTTCAGACCGGTGCAGCTGTCCATCATCCCGGTCAGCGCGCTCAGCGCCTTCGCCTCGGTCGGCGTCGGCGCCAGGAGTTCCTTGGCCGCGCACACACCGTTCTCCACCGGCAGCGGGGACACGACGGGACGGCCGTTGGGCAGGTGGGTCAGCCGGATGTTGAGGTTTCCCTTCATGCATTTCAGAGCCTGCTGCGCGTACCCGTCCAGCGCGCGGCGTTCCGCGGTGGTGAGCCGGTACGGCCCGACCGCGCGGGAGTCGATGGCGCCGTTCTCCCGCAGCGGGTCGATGGTGGCGGAGGGCCGGGCGGGGCCGATGTCCGGCCCGGCCGGCGCCGAGTCGGCGATCATCTGCCGGTCCCGGGTCAGCAGGGTCACCCGGTGGCCGGTGCGCCGGCTCAGGTCGGCGACGGTGGGTGCGACGCCGTCCCACCGGGCGTGGGTGGCCGCGTACCCGATCAGGGTGTCGTGGATCAGGGCGTCGTCGGTGATCGAACGGCCCTGCTGCTGCTGGATGGCCTGGGTGGTGGTGTGCGCCGTCAACCAGGTGGCCGCGGTGATCGCCGCGACCGCGATCAGGATCGACGTGGCCAGCAGCCGCATGATCAGGCTGCGGTGGAACGGCAGGTCAGGAACTCTCATGGAGCGGATCCGTCAGCTTGTACCCGAGGCCGTACACCGACAGCAGCCGGCGCGGATGCCGCGGATCGGACTCGATCTTGCGCCGCAGGTTCAGCACGTGGGTGTCGACCGCCCGGTCGGCGGCGTCCCGGTCCAGCTGCTTGCGGGAGAAGACCCGGTCGGGCTGCCCGGCCAGCATCGCCAGGATCGCGAACTCGGCCGGCGTGCAGGCGACGCGGCTCTCCCCGACGGCGACGGTCCGCCGGGACAGGTCCACCGTCAGGTCACCGACGTGCAGGACGGTGTCGTCACCGCGGACCCGGTCCACCCGCCGCAGCAGCGTCCGCACCCGGGCCACCAGCTCCCGCGGGCTGTACGGCTTGGTCAGATAATCGTCGGCGCCGAGGTCCAGGCCCAGCAGCAGGTCCTCCTCGGCGGATCGGGCGGTGAGCATCAGGACCAGGACGGACGACTCCCGGCGCAGGATCCGGCACACGTTCAGCCCGTCCAGGCCCGGCATCATGACGTCGAGAACGACCAGGTCGGGGCGTTGCCGACGGGCCGCGGCGAGCGCCTGCTGCCCGTCGTGGACGACGACGAGGCGGTGGCCTTCCGAGCGCAGGTAGTTGCCCAGGAGCTCGGCCTGCCGGCGGTTGTCCTCCGCGACGAGAATGTGGGCGCACACCCGGCGGACTATAGGCCGCCACCTGCGGCGACCCGCAATTGTTCTTGACAGTTCCCCGACAATCGACCGGCAGCCTTCCGGCCATGCAGTCTTCCCGCCGGGCCGCCGTCGTCGCGGCTGCTCTCGCCGTTCCGGCCGCGGCCCTCGGTCTCCTGCGCTGGACCGGCCGAGCCGAGACTCCCGTCCCGGTTGCCTCTCCGGTCGCGACCACCACGGTCGAGAAAGGCGACATCTCGACGGTACGGACGATGCCGGGCACCCTGGGTCACGGGGCGGTCCGGGTCATCCGCGGTGCCCGGACCGGAGTGATCACCTGGCTGCCGGCCGCCGGGGCCACGATCACCCGCGGTAAACGGGTGTACGCGGTGAACGACCAGCCCGTGCCGCTGTTCTACGGCCGGACGCCGCTCTACCGCGACCTGGCGACGCCGGGCACGGTGGGGCGCGACGTGCGGGTGGTGCGCGACAACCTGCGGGCCCTCGGCTACTCCGTGGGCGCGCAGCCGTCGGTCGTGACCGAACCCGTTCCCGCTGGTTCCGCGGTGCCCGGCCAGACCGTCAAGCGCACGGTCCACGACGGCGAGGCCGCCCTGACCGCGACCCTGCTCAAGGCGATCAGGACATGGCAGGCGGATCTCCAGATTCCGGCCGGCCCGCTCACGGCGGGTTCCGTTCTCGTCCTGCCCGCCGCCGTCCGGGTCAGCGCGTTGTCGGCCCAGGTCGGCGACCCGGCCGCGGCCGAGCTGATGTCGGCCACCTCGACCAGCAAGGTGATCACCGTGCAGGCCGACGAGAGCGAGGCCGCCGCGATCGACAACGGCGACCGCGCCACCGTGGCCCTCTCCGACGGCAGCACCACGCCGGCCCGGGTCACCTCGGTGAGCACGGCGTTGCAGACCCCGGACGGCGGCTCCACCCCGAAACTCGCCATCACGCTCGCCCTCGACCAACCGGCCGTGCTGAAACGCGTCGACTCGGCCGACCTCCAGGTCTCCTTCGCGGCGCAGACGCACAAGCAGGTCCTGATCGTGGCGACCGGCGCGCTGCTCGCCCTGCGCGAGGGCGGATACGCGCTGCAGACCCCGGACGGCACCCTGATCGCCGTCCGGACCGGCATCTTCGCGGGCGGCCGGGTCGAGGTCAGCGGCGCCGGCGTCACCGCCGGCCTGACCGTGGTGACCACCGGATGAGCGTCGTGCTGGCGGTGCGCAACGCCACCATGCGGTACGCCGGGGCGGTCACCGCGCTCGACGACGTGTCCCTCGATATCGAGCGGGGCGAGATGCTGGCCATCGTCGGGCCGTCCGGCTCCGGCAAGTCGACTCTGCTGAACCTCATGGGCACCCTCGACCGGCCCACCTCCGGAACGATCGAGATCCTCGGCCAGGACGTCACCCGGTTGTCCGACCGGCGGCTGTCCGACCTGCGTGGCCGCTGGCTCGGCTTCGTCTTCCAGCAGTTCCACCTGACCGCCGGGTTGAGCGCGGCCGAGAACGTCGGCACCGGCCTGCTCTACGCCGGAGTGCCCCGCCGGCACCGCCGCCGGCTCGCCGAGGAGGCCCTCGACCGGGTCGGGCTCGGCCACCGCCGCACCCACCGGCCGCACCAGCTCTCCGGCGGCGAACGGCAGCGGGTGGCCATCGCCCGCGCCCTGGTCAACGGCCCGGCCCTGGTGCTGGCGGACGAGCCGACCGGCGCCCTGGACACCGCCAACGGCCAGGCCGTGATCGACCTGCTGACCCGGCTGAACGCGGAGGGCACGACCATCGCCGTCATCACCCACGACCGGGACATCGCGGCCCGGGCGCCGCGACAGGTACGGATGCTGGACGGCCGCCTGGTCGGTGCCGGGTGAGCCGCCTCGGCCCCCGCGACCTGCTCGGGGTCGGACTGGTCGGCATCCGGACCCGGAAGATGCGGGCCGCGCTGTCGTCGCTGGGCATCGCGATCGGCATCGCCACCATGCTGGTGGTGACCGGCATTCCGGCGTCCAGCCAGGCCGACCTGCTGCGCACGCTGTCGGCGCTGGGCACCAACACCCTGCAGGCGATGCCCGTACCGGACCGGAACCCGCCGGTGACGCTGCCGGAGGACGCACCGGCCATGGTGGCCCGGATCGGCCCGGTGCTGGCCGCCAGCGCCGTGGCCAACACCCACGCCGTGATCCGCCGCAACGACCGGACCGATCCCGCGGACGGGCTCGGGCTGACCGTGCTGGCCGGCCGGGCCGATCTGCTGACCACGCTGAACGGCCGGGTCCGGGCCGGCCGTTTCCTCGACGCCACCAGCGAGACCCTGCCGATGGTGGTGCTCGGCGCGGTGGCCGCGACCCGGCTCGGCATCACCGGCCTGCCGGTCGGCGGGGCCGGGCCCCAGGTGATGATCGGCGACCGCTGGGTGACCGTGATCGGCATCCTGGACAGCGTCCCGCTGTCGCCCGACATCGACCGGGCCGCGCTGATCGGATGGGAGGCCGCGCGCACCCTGACGCACTTCGACGGCCACCCCACGGTGATCTACCTGCAGGCCGAGGAGGACCAGATCGAGGCGGTCGGCGCCGTCCTGCCGGCCACCATCGATCCCGAGAGGCCGTCGAACGTCCAGGTCACCCGCCCGTCCGACGCCCTCGCCGCCAAGCGGGCCACGCAGAGCAGCTTTTCCGCCCTGTTCCTCGGCCTCGCCGCGATCGCCCTGCTGGTCGGCGGCATCGGCGTGGCCAACACCATGGTGATCTCGGTTCTCGAGCGGCGTTCCGAGATCGGGCTGCGCCGCGCGCTGGGCGCCCACCGCGGCCAGATCCGGGCCCAGTTCATCACCGAGTC
Source organism: Paractinoplanes toevensis (assembly GCF_018332695.1). GTDB lineage: Bacteria > Actinomycetota > Actinomycetes > Mycobacteriales > Micromonosporaceae > Actinoplanes > Actinoplanes toevensis. The sequence continues at coordinate 204,008 of NZ_BOQN01000050.1, read as the reverse complement.
CGTCGTGCTGTCCGCGATGGGCGGCCTGGCCGGCACTCTGCTCGGGACCGCAGCCGTCGCCGGTTACGCGTGGTACCAGCGGTGGCCGGTGGTCATCCCGGCCGGCGCGGCCCTGGCCGGCCTGGCCGGAGCGCTGCTGACCGGAGTGATCGCCGGTGCCTACCCGGCGATGCGCGCCGCCCGGCTGATGCCGACCGAGGCCCTCAGTTGAGCGTCGAGTAGTAGTCGGCGAACGCCTCGCGCTCGCAGTCGTCCAGCCAGTGGCCGTCGCTCCGGCCGGGCAGCCCGTTCACCAGAGCCGGCGCGTCGTTCTCGACGACGGCCTCGATGCCGTGCGATTTCAGGCACTTGACGTTTGCCTCGACGTGGTCGGCGTACTGCGGGTCGAGTCGCTTTGCCCGCTGGATCGGGAGTTCGGGTTCCTTGGGTCCGCAATTCTTCTTGATCTTGTCGACGACCCCGGCACTCAGATCGAAGTCCTCGAGGTCGGACGGATATCCGCCGTTCCGGCCCTTGACGGCCCCCTGCTTCGGGAAGCCGTTCGCCCGCAGGCAGTCGATGTAGACGTCCTGCAGCCGGGTTCGCTCCTCCTCGGAGGCGTCGGCCCGGATGAGCGGCCGCTCCGAGGGGGAGGCCGCCGCCGAGGCGGTGGCGGTGGGCTGCGCGATGCTGGCGACGCCGGGGGTGTCGGTCTTCTCGGCGCCGCCGCAGCCACCGAGCAGGCTGACGGTGGTGGCGAGGACCATCGCCCGGTTCTTCGTGATGAACATGCCGGAATCCTCGCCACTCAATGTCAGCGAACTGTCGAGAGCCAACCCCCTTTCGAAAACGTTTTCGGGAGGCATGGTGATAGACAAACATCAATCTCCAGTTCTCGGAGGAAACGATGCGCTCTCGACAAACCCGCAGCCTGCTGGCGTTAGCGACGGCGGCCGTCCTCGGTGCCACGGTCGCCGCCACCGCGACCGGAGCCGATGCTGCCGCGGCCGGTTGCCGGGTGTCCTACACGGTCGGTTCGCAGTGGCAGGGCGGCTTCGGCGCCGCCGTGGCCGTCACCAACCTCGGCGATCCGATCAGCGGTTGGACGCTGCGCTGGTCGTTCGGCGCCGGCCAGTCGGTCACCCAGGCGTGGAACGCCACGGTGGCCCAGAGCGGCGCCGCGGTGACCGCCGTCAACGTCGGTTACAACGGGGCGCTGGCCACCGGCGGCAGTGCCTCGTTCGGCTTCAACGGATCGTGGACCGGCAGCAACCCGGTGCCGTCCGCGTTCACCCTGAACGGCGTCACCTGCACCGGTTCGGTCACCCCGACGACGGCACCCACCACGCCGGCGACGACCGCTCCGACGACCAGCCCGACCCCGGCCCCGACGGCTCGGCGGTCCCCGGGACGGTCCGGGTGCTCTGGCTCAAACCCACCGACGTGGCGTACGACCAGCGTTACCCCGACGGGATCGCGGCCGTCGTGCGCGAGGCCCAGCGCTACTACAAGCAGGAGCTCGGCAAGACCTTCGCGCTCAACAACACCGTCGTCGAGGTGGTCAACGGCGAGCACGACTGGAACTGGTACATCACCACCAACTGCACTGGCAGCGACCACTACTGGTGCGTGGTCAGCAACATGCAGCAGGAACTGATGCGCCGGTTCGGCATCCGCAACCCGGACAGCCGATGGCTGTGCGTGGGTGAGATCAGCGCCGAGGAGCCCAACCAGTCCGGCGGCGGCGCCAGCCCCGGCTGGGTGCTGCTCAGCGGCCACGACGCGGACGGCGCGGCCGGCATCAACGGGGCGATGAACCGCTGGTACGGCGGCATGGTGCACGAGCTGGGCCACGGCTTCGGCCTGCCCGACTCCACGTCGACCGACGGCACCCCGATGTCCGCGTCGTTCTACGACTACCCGAACACCCACTTCGGCCAGGCCCAGAAGAACGCGATCCTGGCCGGCCCGTACGGCAGCTTCCTGTCCTGACCCGCGGACCGCCGGGGCCGGATCGGCCCCGGCGGTCAAGGCCGGTCAGCGCAGGGAGCGGAAAGCGGCGCGCAGTTCGGTGGCGAACAGGGCCGGCTCCTGCCAGGCGGCGAAGTGGTTGCCCCGGTCGAGTTCGTTGAAGTAGATGAGGTTCGGGTACGCCCGCTCGGCCCAACTGCGGGGGACCTGGTAGATCTCGTTCGCGAACGTGCTCACCGCGGCCGGCACGGTCACGTTCTTGACGTCGAAGAAGCCGGACGTGTTCTCCCAGTACAGCCGGGCCGAGGAGACCCCGGTGTTGGTCAGCCAGGTGTAGGTGATGTTGTCCAGCACCTCGTCGAGGGTCAGGCCGCCGACGGGATGACCGGTGACGGCGGCGGCGATGTCCCGGTAGCTGCCGGCGTCATGGTTGATCATCCAGGAGGCCAGGGCGACCGGCGAGTCGGCCAGGCCGTACATGGTCTGTGGGCGGGTCCCCATCTGCACCCCGTACCCGACGCCCTTCGCCATGAAGTAGTTCAGCTGGTCGAACGTACGGCTCTCCTCCTTGGAGAGATCGGCCGGCGGCGGGTCGCCGGCGCCGAGCACGTTGCGGGCCAGCGAGAGCCAGATGTCCGCCGGGACGACGCCGGCCATGTTGGTGTGGATGCCGGCCAGCCCCGGAGGTGCCTGCACACCCAGCAGGTCGGTGACGATCGCGCCCCAGTCGCCGCCCTGCGCCACGTATCGCGGGTAGCCGAGGCGGCCCATCAGCACGTCCCACGCCCGCGCGATCCGGACCGGGCTCCAGCCGAGGTCGCGCGGCTTGCCGGAGTAGCCGTAACCCGGCATCGAGGGGATCACCACGTCGAAGGCGTCGGCCGTGCTCGCGCCGTGGGCGGCCGGGTCGGTCAGTGGCCCGATGATGTTCAGCAGCTCGATGACCGAGCCGGGCCAGCCGTGCGTGATGATGACCGGCAGCGCGTTCGGGTGCGGCGAGCGGACGTGGATGAAGTGGATGTCCACGCCGTCGATCTCGGTGACGAAGTTCGGCAGGGCGCCCAGCCGCTGCTCGTGCCGGCGCAGGTCGTGCTCGGTGGCCCAGTAACGCGCCAGCTCCTGCATCACCGTCTGCTGCACGCCCTGCGAGAAGTCGGGGACGAGTTCGGGGTCGGGCCAGCGGGTGGCCGTGATGCGGGCGCGCAGCCCCTCGATGTCCGCCTCGCCGGCGACCGGGATCGGGAACGGCCGGATGGTGGTGTGTTCCGTCGTAGTCATGGGCGAAGCCTGCGCGCCAGGTCCCGCGCTTCGCCCCCGTGCGGCACGCGGGGTTGGCTACCGGGTTCACCGACCGGGTAGGACACCCGCCAGATCGCGCCGGGACCGGATGCCGAGCTTGGTGAACACGTTGCGCAGGTGCCACTCCACGGTCCGGGAGCTGAGGAAGAGCCGGGTGCCGATCTCCGGATTGGAGAGTCCGTCCCGGGCCAGCTGGGCGATCTGCCGCTCCTGGGCGGTCAGCTCGTCGTGGGTGCCCGCCGACCGCTTGCGCACGTGCTCACCGGTCGCCGCGAGCTCGGCGCGAGCGCGTTCCGCGAAGGCCTCCATCCCGATCGCGGTCAGCATCTCGTGGGCCGTGCGCAGCTGGTCGCGGGCGTCCGCCGGGCGGTTCTCGCGGCGCAGCCACTCGCCGTACAGCAGGCGCGCCCGGGCGGCCTCCGGGCGTAACGGGGTGCGGCTCAGCCGTTCGATCGCCTCGCGGTACAGCCCGTCGGCGGACGGCCCGCCGAGCAGAGCCCGGGACCGCGCCCGGATGCCGAGCGGGAAGTCGCCGTCGAAGGGCCGAGTCGCCTCGTCCAGCCGGCGGTAGGCGTCCCGGGCCAGGCCCAGGTCGCCGGCCCGGACGGCGGCCTCGACGAGCTCCGGCAGCATCCAGCCGAAGACCCAGTGGTTGAGGGCGGCCGCCGAGGCAGCCGGGCGGGCGGCCGACACCGCCTGCGGGTACCGGGCGAGGCCGTTGTTCAGGACGGCGATCGCCCACCGCACCCGGACGGCATCCCCGCCGAAGCCTTCGACCGCGGCGGCGACCTCGTCGTCCCGGCCCTGGAGGGCGCGCAGCCGCAGCAGGGCGTAGGGCGGCAGGCGGGCGCCGGTGGCGGCGGTCACGCCGTCGAGCTCGGCGATGAGCGACTCGGTGGCCGCGAAATCGCCGTTCCACGCGACCGCCATCGCCAGGTAGGTCAGGTGGCTGGGCAGGGCGGCCAGTTCGCCGGCATCGCGGGCGACCCGGAGATTACGCTCGGCGATCCGGTACCAGCCGTCGCCGTCCCACAGCGCCGCGCGGGCGCCGACGGCCATCCAGCCCCAGCGCAGGATGTCCTCCGCCGGCATGCCGGTGAGCGCGTCCGCCGCTCGCCGCAGCGCCGGTGCGGCGACCGTACAACCCTCGATGATCAGCTGGGCGAAACCGTCGAGGAGCAGGTCCCGCGGGTGCGCGGTGCCGGTCGGCGGGGGCAGCGATCGTACGCCCTGGCAGATCTCCACGATGACGTCCCGGGCGGCCAGGTCGTCGGCCATCCCGGCCGCGCCCCAGGCGGTCAGGTAGATCTCCCGCGCGAGTTCCACGTCGATCGGTGCCAGTCGCGCGGCGGCCTCCCGCAACAGCGGGAGCGCGTCGGTCCAACGGCCGGCGCTCAGCGCGACGTGGGCCCGGATCCGGCAGGCCACGGCGCTCTGGACGTCGGTGAGCGGTCCGGCCTCCGCCAGGGCGACCAGCCCGAGAGCCGCGTCGAGCTCATCGGCCTGGCAGCCCGCCTGCGCCGCGGCGAGAGCGCGATCCGCCCGCCGGTCCGGCTCGTTCGTCATCGCCACGGCGCGTACCAGGAACATCGCGGCGGCGGCGAGCCCGCCGCGCTCCCGGGCCCGGCCGGCGGCGCGTTCGAGTTCCGTCGCGACCTTCTCGTCCGGTCCGGCGGCCGCCGCGGCCAGGTGCCAGGCCCGGCGGTCCGGATCGACGTCGGGATCGGTCACCTCCGCCAGCACCCGATGGGCCGCGCGGCGATCCGCCGCCGCGGCCGACCGGTAGATCGCGGAGCGGGCCAGCGGGTGATGGAACGTCACCCGCTCACCGATCGTCAGCAGGCCTTCGGCCTGGGCGGTGTCCGCCGCGGCCGGTGCGATGCCGAGCCGCTCGGCCGCGCGCCACAGCAGCAGCGGATCGCCAGCCGGTTCCGCCGCCGCCACCAGCAGCAGGCGCCGCCCGGCATCGGACAGCAGTTCCAGGCGCCGGACGAAGCTCTCCTGGATGCGCCAGGTGAGCGCCTGCCCGCCCAGCACGTCGAAGCCACCGGCCAACTGGGCGGCGCTCAGCCCCTGCGGCAGCTGGAGCAGGGCCAGCGGATTTCCGCCGGTCTCGGCCACGATCCGGTCCTGGACGGCCTCGTCCAGCTTGACCCGCACCGCGGACCTGAGCAGCGCACGGGCGTCCGCGTCGCCGATGCCCCGCACCGCCAGCTCGGGCAGGTGCCCGAGCACGTCGCCGGACTCCCGGGCCGCGAACACCATCCCGACCGGCTCCGCCAGCAGTCGGCGGGCGACGAAGGCCAGGGTCAGTCCCGATGTCACGTCCAGCCATTGGGCGTCGTCGACGACGCACAGCAGCGGGCGCTGCTCGGCTACCGCCGTGAACAGGCTCAGCACCGCGAGCCCGATGAGGAACCGGTCGGGGGCCGGACCGGGCCGGAGGCCGAACACGATCTCCAGGGACTGCCGCTGCGGGTCGGGCAGCCGGTCGAGCCGGTCGAGCAGCGGCCCGCACAGCTGGTGCAGCCCGGCGTAGGCGAGTTCCATCTCCGACTCGACGCCGGCCGCCCGGACCACCAGCAGGTCGGACGCGGACTCGACCAGATGGCCCAGCAGGGCCGTCTTCCCGATGCCGGCCTCGCCGCGGACCACCAGGGACCGGCTCTCGCCACGGCGGGTCGACGAGACGAGGTCGTCGAGCACCGCGCACTCGTCCGCCCGGCCGCGAAGCCGCGTGCGCCTGCCCGCTCGCGAGCTCATCAGTGCCCCCTCACCGCAAGGGGGACCCTACGCTCCCGGCCCGGCCGGGGGAACGGCGTCAGACGGCGTCGGCCACCCGGCGGCCGGGGATGGCGTCGATCAGTTCGCGGGTGTACGCGCTCTTCGGGTCGGTGAAGACCTCGGCCACCGGGCCCTGCTCGACGACCCGGCCGTGGCTCATCACCGAGACGGTGTGCGCGAGTTCGGCGACGACGCCCAGGTCGTGCGAGACGAACAGGTAGGACAGGCCGAGCGCCGCCTGCAGGTCGGCCAAGAGTTGCAGGATCTGCTCCTGGACCAGCACGTCCAGGGCGGACACCGGCTCGTCCAGCATGATCAGGTCGGGGCGCAGGGCCAGGGCCCGGGCGATCGCGACCCGCTGCCGCTGCCCGCCGGACAGCTCGCTGGGCAACCGGTCCAGGTAGGACGCCGGCAGTGCGACCTGGTCGAGCAGTTCGCGGGCCCGTTCCAGGCGAGTTCTGCGGTTGCCGATCCGGAACGACACCAGCGGCTCGGTGATGGACTGGGCGATGGTGAACTTCGGGTCGAGGGTGGCGAACGGGTCCTGGTGCACGAGTTGGGCCTTGCGGCGCAGCGGCCGCAGCCGGTTCCAGGAGCGGCCGACGATCTCGTCGCCGTCCAGCTTGACCGAGCCGCTGGTGGCGGTCTCCAGGCCGAGCGCGATGCGCAGGGTGGTGGTCTTGCCGCAGCCGGACTCGCCGACCAGCGCGTGCGTCTGCCCGCGCGGCACGGTGACGCTGACCTTGTCGAGGGCGTTGAAGCCGCGTGCGCCGCGCCGCAGATCGCTGACCGCGAACGTCTTGCTGACGTCGGTGAGGGTGAGGATGGGTTCGGGCGGCTTCTGATCGCGGACGTCGAAACGCGGGGCGAGTCGCGGCACCGCGGCGATCAGCCGGCGGGTGTAGGTCTCCCGCGGCGTGCCCAGGATGGTCGCCGGGTCGCCCTCCTCGATCTTGCGGCCGTTCTGCATGACCACGATCCGGTCGGCCCGGTCGGCGGCGACGGCCAGATCGTGCGTGATGATCAGCAGCGAGATGCCCTGCTCGCGGACGAGGCCGCCGAGGTGGTCGAGGATCCGTTTCTGCACGGTGACGTCGAGGGCGCTGGTCGGCTCGTCCGCGATGATCAGCTTGGGCTTGCCGGCCAGGGCGATCGCGATGAGCACCCGCTGGCGCAGGCCGCCGGAGAGCTCGTGCGGGTATTGCCGGGCGCGCAGCTCGGGGTCGGGGACGCCGGCCTCCGCGAGGTGTTCGAAGACCTCGTCGGGAGATCCGCCGCGCAGCCGGACCGCCTCGGCGATCTGGGCGCCGACCCGCTTGGTCGGGTTGAGACCGACCATCGGGTCCTGCGGGATGAGCCCGACCACCGAACCGCGCAGCCGGCGCAGGGTGCGCTCGTTCGCCCCGGCGGTCTCGATGCCGTCCACCACGGCCGAGCCGGCGGTGATCCGCCCGTTGGCCGGGAGCAGGCCGATGATGGCGTTGGCGGTGGTGGTCTTGCCCGAGCCGGACTCGCCGACGATCGCGACGACCTCGGCCGGCGCGACGGTCAGGTCGAGGCCGGCGACGGCGGGCTGCACCCGGCGGTGCCGGAGGTAACCGACGTCGAGGCCCTTGATGTCGACGATCATCGGGTCAGCTCCTGGAGGGTCTTGGAGATGTGGTTGAGTCCGAGCACGAGCAGCGCCACGAACAGGCCGGGCAGCAGGCTCAGCCACCAGGCGGTGACCAGGTAGTTGCGGCCGTCGGCGATCAGGGTTCCCCACTCGGCGGCCGGTGGCGCGGCGCCGAAGCCGAGGAAGCTCAGCGACGCGATCGCGATGATCGCCACCCCGGCGTCGAGGACGGCCAGGACGGCGACCGGGCCCCACGAGTTGGGCAGGATGTGCCGCAGCAGCACCCGGCCCCAGGAGGCGCCGCCGGCGCGTGCGGCCTCGACGTACGGCAAGGTCTTGACCCTCAGCACTTCGGCCCGGGTGGTCCGGGCGAAGCCGGGGACGATGGCGACGCCGACGGCCACCGCGACCGGCACGGTGCCGTAGCCGAGCGCGGTGACGATCGACAGGGCGAGCAGCAGGCCGGGGATGGCCAGCAGCACGTCGATGCCGCGCATCAGCACCGCGTCGACGATGCCGCCGAAGAAGCCGGCGACGATGCCCAGCCCGAGCCCGGCGACCAGCGCGATGGCCAGGGCGATGAGGGTGGCCTTGATGGTCAGCGGGGAGCCGTAGAGCACCCGGGTCCACAGGTCGCGGCCGTAGATGTCGGTGCCGAACAGATGGTGCACGCCGGGCGCCTGCGCCGCCGCCTCGGGGTGCGTCTCGTACGGGTCCTGCGCGGTGAACAGCTTCGGCCGGAAGGCCGAGACGACCACGAACAGCACGTAGAGGCCGGCCAGCAGGAACACCGGTTTGCGGGCCAGCTGCACGAGGTTGGCGGCCAGGTTGGCCCGTCGCCCGCCGGGCTCGTCGGCCGGCAGCGCGTCCTCGACGACAACGTCGGCAACAGCTGTGCTCATGTCGCGGTCACCACTTCCGGTGCGGGGCGCACCCGGCCACGGGTGTGCGAGATCCTCGGATCGAGCAGGGGATACAAAAGATCGACAATCAGATTCACGAGTACGAACATGGCCGCCGCCACGGTCACCACGGCGAGCACGACGGGTACGTCCTGGGACAGCACCGACTCCTGGGCGAGCTTGCCGACGCCTTCCCGGGTGAAGACCGTCTCGACCACGATCGAGCTGGTCACGGTGAGCCCGACCAGGACACCGAGGATGGTCATGGCGGGCAGCGCCGCGTTGCGGAACGCGTGTTTCAGATGGACCGCGGACCGCGACAGGCCCTTGGCCCGTGCCGTGGCGATGTACGGCTGGCTGAGCGTCTCGTCAAAGCTCTTGATCAAGACCTGAGCGAGTACGGACGAGGTGAGCACGCTGATCGTGACCACCGGCATCACCAGCGACTTGCCGCCCTGGTTGCCGGTGGCCGGGAACCAGCCGAGCTGGAACGAGAAGAACTGGATGAGGAACAGCGCCACGAAGAACTGCGGGAACGAGGCGCCCAGGGCCGGCACCCGGGTCAAGAACACCCGCAGCGGGTTCCACCGGGCGAACGTGGCCAGGTAGGCGAGGGTCGAGCCGGCCACCAGCGACAGCAGCGCCGCGCTCACGCTGAGCGTCAGGGTCCCGCCGATCCGGGCGGTGATCAGGTCGCTGACCGGCACCTGCTGGCTGAGCGAGGTCCCGAAGTCGCCGTGCAGGACACCGGTCAGGTGATGCCAGTACTGGGCCCAGATCGACTGGTCGAGGCCGAACCGCTGCTTCATCGCGGCGAGCTGGTCCGGCGTCAGGCTGTCCTCCTGCACCCCGGCGGCGGCGAGCTGAAGTTCCATCGGGTCGCTCGGCAGCAGGTAGAGGATCGCGAAGGTGAGGGTGAACGCCGCCCACAGGACGGCGACCGCCTGGATGACGCGACCCACGATGTAGCGGGTCATGTCAGTCCTTCCAGACGTCGTTGAGCTTGAGGAAGCTCTCCGACGTGAACGCGAATCCGTGCACCTTGCTGGAGACGCCGACCTTCTGCACCCGCTCGGCGAGCGGGAACGTGATGCCCTCGTCGATCAGGTAGTCCTGCAGTTCGCCGTACGTCTTCTCGGCCTGCGCGGCGTCGGTGGTCTGCAGGGCCTTCTGGAACAGGGCCTTGATCTGGTCGGTCTGGGCCGGGGCCGCGGCCTGGGTGGCGAGTGCCTTCGAGTTGGCGACGTCCGGGTTGAGGATGAACTGGAGGGCGCCGGGGTCGGCCCGGGTGAAGTACGTCGAGGTGATGTCGTAGCTGCCCTCCTTGAGGTACGTCGCCGACTGGGCGGTGGTGAGCTGGCGCAGGGTGAGCGCGATGCCGACCTTCTTCAGCTGCGCCTGCAGCAGTTCGGCGCCGGAGTTGAAGCTGGTGAGCGGGTACTCGATGGTCAGCTTGGCGCCGTTCTTGGTGCGGATGCCGTCGGCCCCGAGGGTCCAGCCGGCCGCGTCGAGGAGCTTCCCGGCGCCGTCCGGGTCGTAGGCGAGCTTCGCGGCCTCCGACTTGAAGTACGGCGTGGTCGAGTTGAACGCGCCCTGCACGGCCGGGTAGTTCGCGCCGTACAGCGTGGTCGCGTACGTCTTGCCGTCGATCGCCTTGTAGAGCGCCTTGCGGATCTGCGGGTCGGCCAGCGGCCGGCCGGCGGTGGTGTTCGCGAACAGGGTGAGCGAGACGCCGGGCAGCGACCGGGCCTCGACCTTGTCACCGGACTTGGTGATCAGCTGCTCGTCCTGCGGGCTGAACGGGTTACGCGGCCAGGCGATGTCGGTGGCCCCGCTGATCAGGTTGCCGGTGCGGACGCTGTCCTCGGCGACGTAGTTGAAGATCACCTTCGCGAGCTTGGCCTCGCCGGTGTTGGTCGACAGCGACGAGCCCCACGCGTAGCCGGTCCGCCTGGTCAGCACCGTCTCCACCTTGGCGGTGTAGTGGTCGAGCACGAACAGGCCGGAGCCGACCACGCCCTTGCCGGTGCACCGGTCGGCCGGGCTGAGCGCGAACTCGGCCGGGTCGGTGATGGCCAGGTTGGTGGTCGAGGTGGCCTGCAGGAACGAGGAGTTCGGCTTGCTCAGGTGGAACACCACGGTGGCCGGGTCGGTCACCGTCGCGCCGGTCAGCCCCTGGATGTACGAGGACCCGTACGCCGCGCCGTTGGTGTCCTTGACCGTGGCGATCCAGCCGGTGGCGTTGTCGGCGACAGCTTGGGCGTCCAGCTTCTTGCCGTTCGCGAAGGTCACGTCGTCGCGCAGGTGGAACGTGTAGCTGAGGCCGTCCGGGCTGATCTCCCAGCTCTTCGCGAGCCACGGCACGATCTTGCCGGTCTGCGGGTCCTGGTCGGTGAGCGAGTCGGCGTAGTTGCGGATGATCGACCGGCTCTCGATCCAGTAGACCTGGAACGGGTCGATGCAGGAGAACGTCGGGTTGTCCGGCCAATAGGACACCTTCAGCGTGCCGCCGGCCTTGGCCGAGGCGTCGCCGCCGGAGTCGCCGTTGCCACCGCAGGCGGCCAGAGTGAGCAGGGCGGCCGCGGCGGCCACGATCGGGGTGAATCGCATGTCGAGGTTCCTTCGTTATCGGGGGGTCAGGACTCGGCGGCCGCCGGCCAGGAGGACGGCGTCCTCCTGCGGCGGGTGTACGCGGATGCAGAGGGCGTCCCGCAGGTGCCGTTCCAGCGGGTTGTGCCGGGTCAGGCCGGGGTTGCCGAGGGCGGCCACGGCGGTCTGGGTGGCGGCGATGACCGAGCGGGCGATGGCCACCTTGACGGCGGACAGCTCGGGGAGGAACGCGGTGTCGCCGGCTTCGAGGCGCAGCAGTGCGCCGTGCAGCAACGTCTCGGCCTGCACGATCTGCAGGTCGATCTCGCCGGCCACCGCCTGGATACGTTCGGTCTCGGCGATCGGCTTACCCAGCGACGACGGGATCCGGCTGCGGGCGAACGCGGCGAACGCCGCGCGGGCCGCCCGGGCGACCCCGACGTACTGCGCCGGGTGCCCGAAGCTGGCCGGACCGGCCATCGCGGCCGGGTCGCGGTAGACGCCGTCCGGGCCGCGCGGGATCTCGACGAACGCGTCGGCCGGCAGCCGAACGTCCTCATAGACCACGTCGTGCGTGTTGGAGGCGCGGAGTCCCAGGTGATCCCAGGTGTCGATCCAGGTGATGCCGGGCAGGTCAGCGGGCACGATGACGTGACCCACGCGTTCGTCCGCCACCGCCCACACCACGTGGTAGGCGAGGCCGGTGCCGCCGGTGGCGTACGCCTTGCGGCCGTTGAGCACCCAGCCGTCACCGGTCCGGGTGAGGGTGGTCTTCGGCAGCCCGCCGCGGGCCGGGGCACCCAGTTCGGGCTCGGCCCGGATCGCGTTGACCAGCGCCGGACCGTTCTTCGACCGCTCCAGCAGGTCGTCGTAGTAGGCCTTCGGCCAGTGCAGGCGGGCGGCCTGACCGGCGTGCGACATCAGCGAGTTCGAGGCGAGCAGGCCGACCGAGGCATCACCCTCGCCGATCGCGGTGAGGATCCGGACGACGTCGCGCGGGCCGAGGCCCGGTCCGCCGTACTGCTTGCCGACCGTGGCCGTGAGCAGGCCGGCCCGGTGCGCGACGTGCAGGCCCTTCCAGGGCAGGTCGCCGGACCGGTCGTACTCGGCGGCGGTCGACGCGATCTCGGCGGTCACCTCGGCCAGGGCGCCGGGGGAGAGGTCGGGGGTGCTCATTTCAGCGCTCCCAGGTGCGTGTCCTGCAGGGCGCCGCGCTGCCCGGTGGCCTCGCGATGGGCGAGTTCCTGGCGGACCAGCGGAAGAAGGTAGCGGCCGTAGTCGATCAGGTCGTTGAGGTTGTCGTAGCCGCGGATGGACACCAGGTCGGCGCCGAGGTCGACGTAGTCGAGGATCGCGGCGGCCACCGTCTCCGGGGTGCCGACCAGGGCGGTCGAGGCGCCGGCGGCGCCGGTGGCGGTGGCGGTCGGAGTCCACAGTGCCCGGTCGTGCACGTCCTTGCGGGCGGCGATCTCCAGCAGCCGCTGGGAGCCGACGTTCTGCGGGTTGCCGCCGCCGAGGGCGCCGCGCCACCAGCCCGCCCCGCTGCCCAGGACGTCGAGGATGCGGTGCGCCTTCTCCCAGGCCAGCTCCTCGGTGGCGGCGATGATCGGGCGGAACGTCACCCAGATCCGCGGGCGGTCGGTGCGTCCGGCCTTCGCGGCCTGGGCGTTCACCGCCTCGATCTGGTCCTTGGTGTCGGCGAGCGGCTCGCCCCACAGCCCGAAGATGTCGCCCTTGGCGCCGCCGACCCGGTAGGCCTCCGCGGACGAGCCGCCGACCGACACCGGGATGGTGCCGTGGGTGGGCCGGACCAGGCTGACGAAGTTGTCGAACTGGTAGAACTCGCCCTCGTGGTCGAACGGCTCGGTGTTCTGCCAGACCTTGCGGACGATGTCGATGTACTCGGCGGTCCGGGCGTACCGCTGCTGTTTGGTCAGGTAGTCACCCTCGCGGGCCTGTTCGGCATCGCTGCCGCCGGAGATGAAGTGGACCACCGCCCGCCCGCCGCCGAACTGGTCGAGCGTGGCGAGGGCCTTGCCCGCGACCGTTGGGTAGATCGTGTTCGGCCGCAGCGCGACGATCGGCGCGACCCGCTCGCTGCGGGCCACGATCTGGTTGGCGATCGCGAACTGGTCCTGGAACGCCGAGCCATAGGCGCAGAGGGTGTAATCGAAGCCGGCGTCCTCCAGCGCGTTCACGTAGCGGGTGAAGAACGGCACGTCGATGTCGGCGCGGCCGAGCCGGTTGAGCTCGTTGGCCGGGTTGACGTTGACGGCGCTGATGAACTCGACGGTCATGATGGGCCTTCCATACTCCTATAGTGCCTATCAAGTTAGTAGGTTATTGGCCGGCGGGTCCAAGGCGAATTCGTGATCGGCACCGATCGCGACGGCTTATCGATGCGGTCCGGGCCGTCTTGACTTGAAGAATTCTTCAAGTGCTAAATTCTTCGCATCCGCAACGAGACGACGGGATGTTGCCGTGGGTGCCCCCCTCCACCAGGTCAAGGCCGAGCTGTTCCGCACGCTCGGCCATCCCGTGCGCGTGCGGGTGCTCGAACTGCTCCAGGACGGACCACGGGCGGTCCGTGACCTGCTCACCGAGATCGACGTCGAACCGTCGAACCTGTCCCAGCAGCTCGCCGTGCTGCGCCGGGCCGGCCTGGTCGCCTCGAGCCGGGACGGCGCCCTGGTCATCTACATGCTCAGCACCCCCGACGTGGCCGATCTGCTCGCCGCGGGCCGCCGCATCCTCGCGTCCGTGCTCGACGACCGGGACGGCCTGCGTGAGCAGCTACGTCTCGAGGGCACCTCCCGGTGAGCCCATCGGCCACCCGTCTCCTCGAGTTGCTGCCCCAACGCTCCGACTGGACCGCGGCCCGTCGCTCGCCGCGCCGCGACATCCTGGCCGGCGTGACCGTCGCGATCGTGGCGCTGCCGCTGGCGCTGGCCTTCGGTGTCGCCTCCGGGATGGGCGCCCAGGCCGGTCTGATCACGGCCGTGGTCGCCGGTGCTCTCGCCGCCCTGTTCGGCGGGTCCAACCTGCAGGTCTCCGGCCCGACGGGGGCGATGACCGTCGTGCTGCTCCCGATCGTGCACCGCTTCGGCGGACCGGGCGTGCTGATGGTCGGCGCCATGGCCGGCCTCCTGCTGATCGCCCTGGCCGTCGCCCGCCTCGGCCGCTACGTGCGATATCTGCCCACCCCGGTCGTGGAGGGCTTCACCGCCGGTATCGCGGTGGTGATCGCCCTGCAGCAGGTGCCCGCGGCCTTGGGCGTCGGCGACGCACACGGTGACAAGGTGTGGGCCGTCGCCGGCGACGCGGCAGTCCGTTTCGTCCAGCAGCCGCACCCGGCCCCCGCCGTGCTGGCCGTTGTGGTCGCCGGCGTGATCCTCGCCGGTGCCCGGTGGCGCCCGGCCCTGCCGTTCTCGCTGTTCACGGTGGCCGCCGGCACCCTCGTCGCCGAACTGGCCCCGCTGCACCTGGCCCGCATCGGTGCCCTGCCATCCGGATTCCTGGCCCCGTCGGTGAGCTTCTGGCACTGGAACGCCGTGCCGGAGCTGTTCACCGCCGCGCTGGCGGTGACCGCGCTCGCCGCCCTGGAGAGTCTTCTGTCGGCCACGGTCGCGGACGGCATGACCGTCAACGAACGCCATCACCCCGACCGGGAGCTGTTCGGCCAGGGTCTGGCCAACATCGCCACTCCGATCATGGGTGGCGTTCCCGCCACCGCGGCGATCGCGCGCACCGCGGTGAACGTCCGGGCCGGCGCTCGCTCGAAGCTGGCCGCACTCACCCACGCCGTCGTCCTGGCCGGAGTCGTGCTGGCCGCCGCCCCGCTGGTCTCGCGGATCCCGCTCGCGGCGCTGGCCGGCGTCCTGATCGCCACCACGGTGCGGATGGTCGAGGCGGCATCCGTCCTCGCGTTGCTGCGCGCCACCCGCCGCGACGCCGTCGTGCTGGTCCTGACCTTCGCCGTCACCGTCGTCTTCGATCTGGTCACCGCCGTGGCGCTCGGCCTCGGCGTGGCCGTCCTGCTCGCTCTGCGGGCGGTGGCCCGGTCGGTCCGGATCGAACAGGTGCCGCTGGAGACCGGCGACTTCACCGCCGAGGAACAGGCCCTTCTCGCCCAGCACATCGTCGCGTACCGCCTCGACGGGCCGCTCTTCTTCGCCGCCGCACACGACTTCCTGATCCAGCTGACCGACGTCGCCGACATCAAGATCGTCATCCTGCGCATGTCCAGGGTCTCCACCATCGACGCCACCGGAGCCCACATCCTCGGCGACGCCATCACCCGCCTGCGGCACCGGGGAATCACCGTCCTGCTGTCCGGCATCGACCCGCGCCACGAGAAGGTGATGACAACGGTCACCGCCACCGCGTACCTGTACCGGAACGGGCTCGTCTTCCCCGACACCCCCACCGCGATCGACTTCGCCCGGCACACCACTGCCGGTGGAGCACTACCCGTGCAGGCGGTTTCCTGATGCGGCGCGACGGCACCGACTCGAATGGCTCGTTCGTCTCGGAGGATCTGACCGAGATCGTCGATCGGTACGCCAAGGAGGTCAGGATCAACCTCTCCGCCCCCGCCGTCGCACCCGCCGGGCCGGCCGGGTTGCGCCTCGACCATCGCCGCGTCGGCCAGGTCCGCATCTCCCGCTCCAGCGTCGCGGACAACCTGACCGTGACCGCCAGCAGCGCCGAGGTGTACGCGGTGACGACCGTCAGCGCCGGGGCGTTGCACGTCGACGAGGATCGACGGCGGTGGACACTCGGTCCCGGGGTCGGCGGACTGTACCGGCCTCCGCGTGCCCCACGGCGAAACCGGATCGCCGCCCACACCGCGATGACCTACCTGCATATCGGCCGCCACGAGCTGGAACGCCAGCTGGAAGTGCTGATCGAACAGTATGTCCAGGGCCCGGTCGACTTCAGCCCGCTGCTGCCGCTCGACGGTTCACCGGCGTGGCTGCGGATCTTCCGCGTGTTCACCGACGTCTTCGACGACCCGCACAGCGCGGTGCACCAGCCGATCGTCAACGAGCCGCTGCGCGAGGCGATGATCAACGCGTTGCTCTTCGCCGCCGACCATCCGTACCGGAAACTGTTGCGCCGGGAGGCCGCACCGGCCCGGCCCCGGCACATCCGGCTGGTCATCGATGCCGTTCGCGCCGAACCGGAACACGTTTACACCGTCGCGCTGCTCGCCGCCATCGCCGGGGTCAGCGTGCGGACATTGCAGCAGGGCTTCCGCGAACACGTCGGCATGACCCCGCTCGCCTTCCTGCGCCGCGTGCGCCTCGAACGCGCGCACGCCGACCTGCTCGCCGACCGCAGCGGCACCGTGGCGCAGGTGGCGCACCGATGGGGTTTCACCCATCTCGGCCGGTTCGCCGCCGCCTACGCCGCCGTCTACGGCGTCGCACCATCCCTCACCCGCTCGGCCCGGGCCGAACCGAACTAGGTCAGCGGGTGGCCGAAGCGGGCTGCGAGAGTGGCCAGGTCGGGCTCGCCGTACTCCTGAACCATGGCGGCGAAGCGGGCCGCGTGCCCGGGGCCGAAGCGCGCCACCCGGGTGGCGTAGGTGGCGGCGGTCAGGAAGACCGGGGGTGTGGTCTTGCTGTGGAACTTGTCGGCGTACATCACCAGGCGTTCCTCCGGTGTCTCGGCCAGGTAGTCGCCGGGCGGGATCGGCAGCTGCTGCCGTTCGACGTCGTCGCGGGTCAGGCCGACGCCGGTGTGGTGGCCGCAGAACCGGGCGATCGCCTCGGGGAAACCGCGCTCGCGCAGCAGTTGCTCGCCGAGCACGCCGTGCCGGATGTAGGCCGTGCCGTCGAGCAGGTGGACGCCGATGTCGTGCGCCAGGCAGCCGGCTCGCACCAGATCGGCGTCGACCGCAAGACGGCGATCGCGGATCAGTTGTTCCGCGATCGCCCAGACGATCTCGCAGTGGGTGTGGACGAATTCGAACGCCGCATCGTCCGGCGCGAGTTCCCGGTGCAGCGCCCGGATCCGCGTGATCATGCCGCTAGGATCTCAGTCGGAGCCGAGGCCGTGGCAGATTCACCGTTCGGCGTTGCGCTATGTTTCCGCTCATGCCGCCAACCGCCGTCGAGGAGCGTCACGCCTCCTGGCTCGAGCTCTTCTTCGACCTGGTCATCGTCGTGGCCGTGGCCCAGCTGGCCGGTCTCCTGCACGACGGCCCAGGGCTGCACGAGGTGTTCCTCTTCGTCGTCTGCTACTACGCGATGTGGAGCGTGTGGACGTCGTTCACCCTCTACGCCAACGTCTCCGGCGATCTCACCCGGGTCCGGTCGATGCTGCTGGCCATGTTCGGCATCGCCATCATGGCGGCGGCCGTGCCGCACGTGGCGCGGGGCGAGCCGAACTGGTTCATCCTGGCCTACGTCTACTGCCGCCTGATGGGCGCCGGTTCCTGGAAGCGCACCAGCCGCATCATGACCGAGTGGCCGGGCGTCCAGCAGGCGGCCGGCGTGATCCCGTGGATCGCGTCGCTGGGTTTCGAGCCGCCGGTGCGCTACTACCTGTGGGCGGCCGGCATCGTGCTCGACGTCGTGATCTCGCTGGTCGGCTCCCGCCACCCGGACCGGATGCTGGCCGAGGAGCAGCAGGAACGCGAGGAGACCCAGCGCAACCGAGAACGGCGACGGCGGATCCTGCACCGCCTGGTGCCGGTGCGGGACACTCCCGCCGATCCGGCCCTGACGCCGCTCCAGGAGGCCCGCCCCGACCGGCCGCACCTCGGCGAGCGACTCGGCCTCTTCGTGATCATCGTGCTGGGCGAGGCGGTGGCCCAGCTGATCGACGCCGCGGCCGAGGTCGAGCACTGGGCGCGGCCCCTGATGGCCACGCTGGTGGCGGGCTTCGGCCTGCTGGTCGCGCTGTGGTGGCTCACCCTCCGGTACGGCGCGGACGGCGCACCGACCTTCGGCACCCGGGTGTTCGCGCTACGCCTCACGATGCCCGCGCACTACCTGATGACCGGCTCGATCGTGCTGATCGCGGCCGGCCTGGGCGTGCTCGCCGACCACGGCGGGGAACCGGTGCCGACGGCCAACCGCTGGGTCCTGTGCAGCGGCGCCGCCCTCTACTTCCTGACCGTCAGCCTGCTCGGCGCCCGAGGCGGCGCACCGATCGCCTGGCTGGCCGGCTGGGGCCTGCCCGCCGTCCTGGCCTCGCTCCTGCTGGGCCTGTTCGGCGGCCCGCTCGAGGGCTGGGCGCTGGCCGCGATCCTGTTCGCCGTCGCGATGTGGCACGTCCTCTACCGCCGCCGAACCGACCAGCCGGTGCCGGCCCCGTCCACCGCGGAGGCTTGACCACGACTTCGGGCCGCGTTCACGGCTTGCCGGCCGGAACGAGGTCGGCCAGCAGCGCCTCGATCCGGGTCTTGATCTCGTCCCGGATCGGGCGGACGGCCTCGACGCCCTTACCGGCCGGGTCGTCCAGCTTCCAGTCCTCGTACCGCTTGCCGGGGAAGACCGGGCAGGCGTCACCGCAGCCCATGGTGACGATGACGTCGGAGTCCTGCGCGGTCTCGTACTCGAGCAGTTTCGGGGTTTGATCGGTGATGTCGATGCCGACCTCGGCCATCGCCTCGACCGCGGCGGGGTTGATGGTCCGGCCGGGGGCGGAGCCGGCCGAGCGGACCTCGACCCGGTCGCCGGCGAGGTGGCGCAGCCAGCCGGCGGCCATCTGGGAGCGGCCGGCGTTGTGCACGCAGACGAACAGGACGCTGGGCTTGTCACTCATGAGCTGAGCCTTTCGGTGGGGACGACGATGTCGTCGGCGCTCCGGCCGACGGTCGGGTAGAGGGCGAGCAGCAGCCCGACCCCGAGGATCAGGCCGAAGATCTGCGCGGCGACGAAGCCGGGGACCGAGCCGGGCGCGATGCCGGCGAAGGTGTCGGTGAAGGCGCGGCCGATGGTGACGGCCGGGTTCGCGAAGCTGGTCGACGAGGTGAACCAGTAGGCGGCACCGATGTACGCACCGACCGCGGCCGGGGCGACCGTGGCCCGGCCGGAGCGGGCCAGGGCGAAGATCAGCAGGAGCAGCCCGGCGGTGGCGATGGTCTCGCCGAGCCATAGGTGCCCGGCGGAGCGTTCCTTGGTGGAGAAGGTCACCGGCGCGAGGTCGAACATCAGGTTGGCCAGGATCGAGCCGAGGATCGCCCCGCCGGTCTGCGCGAAGGCGTAGCCGGCGAGTTGGGTGCCGGTCAGGCCGGTTCCGGTGCGCCGGCCGAGGAACCAGTCGGCGGCCGAGACGACGGGGTTGAAGTGTGCGCCGGAGACGGGGCCGAAGGTCAGGATCAGCGCGCCGAGGGCGAAGGCGGTGGCGACCGAGTTTTCCAGGAGCTGCAGGCCGATGTCGTCCGGCGACAGGGTGGTGGCCATGATGCCGGAGCCGACGACGGCGGTGACGAGCAGCGCGGTGCCGACGAACTCGGCCAGCAGGCGTCGCCATGCTGCGATGGGTTGCATGGGTGCGGTACTCCGGTCGTTGGCGGTCGGAACGTAGGTCAGGCGTCGCGGGAGATCGCCGGGGCGATGCGCTCGATCCGGCCGGCGATGTCGGTGTAGGCGGCCTCGAACGCGGCGTCGGTGCCGATCCGGACCGGATCGGGCACGGACCAGTGCAACCGGGGGCGGACCGGGCCGGTGAGGTCTTCGTGGGCGTTGTCGCAGACGGCGATCACCAGGTCTCCGTCGTGCACGACGTCGGAGACGTTCGCGGTGCCGGTGGGGTCGAGGTCGAGGCCGTGCCGGTGGGCGATCTTGATCGCGCGCGGGTGGACGCGGGCGGCCGGCTCGGTACCGGCCGAGGCCACCGGGCCGCCGACCCGGTCGCGCCACAGCGCCGCGGCCAGCTGCGAGCGGGCGGAGTTGTGCGTGCAGACGAACACCACGCGTTCCGCGTCCCGCAGTTGCGGCGGTGTCAGCGACGCCAGGACGTCCGGCTGCAGGCGCAGGTAGGTGCGGCGGCGGTCGCCCTCGGATCGGGTGCGGACGATGAGGCCGGCCTCTTGCAGGACCTTGAGGTGGTGCGCGACCAGATTCGTCGGCATCCCGAGCTCCTGGCCGATCTCGCCGGGCGAGGCATCGCCCAGAGTCAGCGCGTCGACGATCGCCAGTCGCGCCGGGTCGCCCAGGGCGGCATGGACCCGCGCCCGAGCCTGCAGAGAAGAACTGTCACCGCTCATTGAGTCAATAATTGCTGACCTTTATTGCGAGGTCAAGCCGCGCCGTCGCTCAGGCGTCGGGGTCGAGCAGGGCAGAGAGTTGGCGCATCAGGTCCGGCCGGGCGCGGTAGTAGACCCAGCTGGCCCGCCGTTCCGCGGTGACCAGGCCGGACTCCTTCAGCACCTTCAGGTGGTGGGAGATGGTCGTCCCGGAGATCTCGAACGCCGGTGTCAGGTCGCAGACGCAGATCTCCCCACCATCCGCAGAAGCGATCATCGACATCAGCTGCAGGCGGATCGGGTCACCCAGCGCTTTGAAAGCCTGCGACAGGCCGCTAACCGCCTCCTTGGGGATCCGGCTCTGCGCCAGCGGTGCGCAGCATGCCGCCGCATTCCTGTCGGCGACGGCGACCGGCGAACCTGATTTCGACATGCTTCGAGGTTGACAGATGTCGAAGCCGCGTGCAACTGTCGGCTTCGACACCGATCGAGTTCGACATTCGTCGAAACCGTTTCGCTTTCCCGGCCTGCATCGAGGAGGAACCATGAACGGTCAGCAGACGGGCGGCTTCGCCGGCGACCCGGCCGACGCCCTCGCCGTTGCCGGCACCGGTGGCTGTTGCGGCAATCCGCCGTCCAGCACGCTGCAACTCCCGCAGGCCGCGTCGTCGCCCTGCTGCGGCACCTCCACCGACGCGGCCGCGGCAAGTTCCTGCTGCGGCAATGCCGCCAAGTCCGAGGCCGTCACCTCCGGTCAGGGTTGCTGCGGATGACAACGCCCACGCTTCCGCGCGACGGCCTGCAAGAACTACTGGCCGCAGTCGACGGCCAGCGGATGACGGCCACCGTCGCCGCCCTGGCGGGTGAGTCGTTCGCCGGGCGGCGGACCGGCTCGGCGGGCGGCGCTGCCGCCCGCGCCTGGCTCGGTCGCCGCCTCGCGGAGTTGGGCGCCGAAGTACGGTTCGACGGCTTCACGGCACACTCGGTGCCCGAGACGTACGCGGCGCCCGAGGTGTGCTGGCACGACGAGACCGAGGCCCACGGATTGCGGTTCGGCCGGCAGGTGCTGCCGCACATGGCCTCCGCCGAGCAGCCGCTCGTCCGGCAAGGCGCCCTGGCCGTCGCGGGCGACGGCGATCCGAGTGGCCGATGGCTCGTGGTCCCTCAGCAGATGTCGTTGTTCGAGGCGTGCGGGCATGGCGACGGCGCCCTGGGCCTACTGATCCGCCGAGCCCCGGACGACGACGGCTGGCACTACACGATGCTCGCGGGCTCAGCCCCCGGCCCGGTTCCGGTTCTGACCATCGATCCCGCCACCCACGAGGCCCTCCGACGAGCCGCGGAGGACCGCCAAGGGTGGCTGGCCGGCAACGTGCCCATCCGGCGACTCGACGTGCCCGCCGCCAACGTGCACGCCCGGTGGAGGCCGCCCGGCATCCTGTTGACCGCCCACTACGACGGCGTCGGTGACCTGCCCGGCCTGCGCCAGCCGTCGGCGTCCGACAACGCCACCGGCGTTGCCGTCGTCCTGGAGGCCGCCCGGATCCTCGCCCCAGTGCTACCCGGCTTCGCGGTGACGCTGCTGGACGCCGAGGAGGTCGGTGCGCTCGGCTCCGCCCACGACGCCCGCCAACTCCGCACCGGCGGCGTCACGCCGCAGGTCATCAACGTCGACGGCGTCGGCGTCCTGCACGACGCCGTCTCCGTCGAGGCCGGCGGCCCGGCACACGCCCTGCTCGCCGCGCTCGATCAAGCGGGACGGCACACCGGCGTGCCGCTGAAGGCGGGCCCGGTCGCCTCGGACAACCGCCGCTACGCCGCCGCCGGGTTCGCGTCGATCGGCATCGGCGCCGGCATGGCCGGCTATCACAGCCCGGCCGACGCCCCGGACCGCGTCCAGACCGGCGCGTTCACGACCGTTACGCAGCTCGTCGTCGCGACCGTCTGGCTGGCGGCGGGTAAGCTTTCATCGTTGATCGGCGATTGACGATGAGGGTGAGAGATGAGCGAGTTGCTCGACCGCGGTACCGCGGAGGAGTACGCGTCCTGGTTCCGGGCCCTCGCGGATCCGAGCCGGGTACAGATCGTGGAGTACCTGGCCCGGCAAGCCCGGCCGATGAGCGTCGGCGAGATTGTGGCCGTCGCCGGACTGGCCCAGTCGACCGTCTCGCAGCACCTCAAGATCCTCACCGAGGTGCGGTTCGTGTTGGTCGAGCCGGTCGGCAATGCCCGGCACTACCGCATCAACACCCGCTGCATCGAGTGTTTCCCGTCGGCGGCCGACGTCGTGATGGGCCGGCCCGCACCCGGCATGACCGTGAGCTGCGGATGAGCACCGTCGCCGTCCGACCGATGCAGGCCACCGACGCCGAGGCGGTCCTGGCGATCTACCAGGCCGGAATGGACGGCGGCCAGGCCAGCTTCGAACACACCGCACCCGACTGGGCGGCGTTCGACGCCGGAAAACTGCCCGATCACCGGTTCGTCGCCGTCGACGACGACGGCACCGTCCTGGGCTGGGTGGCGATCTCCGCGGTGTCCGCCCGTGCCGTCTACGCCGGCGTGGTCGAGCACTCCGTCTACGTCGACCCCGCCGCTCGCCGCCGCGGCGTCGGCCGGGCCCTGCTCGACGCGCTGATCGCCGCTACCGAGGCGGCCGGCATCTGGACCATCCAATCCGGGATCTTCCCGGAGAACACCGCCAGCCTCGCCCTGCACCGCGCCGCCGGATTCCGCGCCGTCGGCGTCCGCGAACGGGTCGGCCGGCACCTGACCCAAGGCAACCGCTGGCGCGACGTCGTCCTCATCGAACGCCGCAGCCCGAAAATCACTTAGGAGCCCCACATGACGCAGCACGACGAGCTGCCCGTCGCCGTGATCGGCGCCGGCCCCGTAGGCCTGGCCGCCGCCGCCCACCTCGCCGAGCGTGGCATCGCCTTCACCGTCCTGGAGGCCGGGGACCATCCGGCCGCGGCCGTGCGTCGGTGGGGCCACATCCGGCTGTTCTCCCCGTGGCGGTACAACATCGATCCCGCCGCCGCCCGCCTGCTGACCGCCGCCGGCTGGGTGCGCCCGCAGGATGACAAGCTGCCGACCGGCGCCGAACTCGCCGCCGACTACCTCCAGCCGCTGGCCGACCTGCCCGCCCTCAAACCTCACGTCCGCTACGGAGCACGGGTCGCCGCCGTCACCCGGCTCGGCCTCGATCGCCTCCGCAGCGCCGGCCGCGCCGAAGCGCCGTACCTGATCCGCCTCGACAGCGGCGAGGACGTGCTCGCCCGCGCGGTGATCGACGCCTCCGGCACCTGGGACACTCCCAACGTGCTCGGCGCCGCGGGCATCCCCGCCCACGGCGAGACGGCCGCCCGGGCATACGTGGAAAGCGCCCTGCCCGACGTCCTGGGCCGCGACCGTGACCGGTTCGAAGGGCAGCGGGTCCTCGTGGTCGGCGCCGGCCACTCCGCCGCCAACACCCTGTTGAACCTCACCGAGCTGCCCGGCGCCACCGTCACCTGGGCCATCCGGGCCGATTCACCCGCACGCACCTACGGCGGCGAGTCCGCCGACGCCCTGCCCGCCCGCGGAGCGATCGGCACCCGGCTGCGCGAACACGTCGAGTCCGGCGCGATCACCCTGCTCACCGGCTTCAGCGTGCAGGCGGTCACGCCCGGCCCCGACGGCGCCCGAGTCTCCGACGGCACCCGGACGGTCACGGTGGACCGGATCGTGTCGGCCACCGGCTTCCGGCCCGACCACACGATCGTCTCCGAGCTGCGCCTCGACCTCGACCCGATCATGGGATCGACCCGAGCCCTCGCGCCGCTGATCGACCCGAACGAGCACTCCTGCGGCACCGTCCCGCCGCACGGCGTCGACGAACTCACCCACCCCGAGATCGGCTACTACGCCATCGGCGCCAAGTCCTACGGCCGCGCTCCGACCTTCCTGATGGCCACCGGATCCGAGCAGGCCCGCTCGGTCGTCGCCGCCCTCGCCGGCGACTGGCAGGCGGCCCGCGACGTCCAGCTCGACCTGCCCGAGACCGGAGTCTGCTCCAGCAACGTGCCGCCGGACGCCGACAGCATCACCGCCGAGACCACCGGCGGCTGCTGCGGCAGTCCGGCCGCCGTCGCCGAACCGATCGTGGTCGGCCTGGGCCTGGCGACCGGCATCGAGGGAGGCCTGCTGCGCACCCCGCTGACGGTGATCACCGCGCCATCCCAATCCGGCCAGCAGGGCGGCAGTTGCTGCAGCTGACCATGGCGACCGATCGCGCGGTGGCTGCCGACCAGACCGTCGGCAGCGCCAAGGCGATCGTCGCCGCCCTCGCGGTCACCCAGACCGTCGGCTACGGCACCCTGTACTACGCGTTCGCGGTCTTCCTCATCCCCCTCGCCCGGGACCTGAACACCTCCACCACCGCGGTCACCGGCAGCTTCACCGCCTCGGTGCTCGCCTCCGCCGCCCTCGCCGTGCCCGTCGGCCGATGGCTCGACCGGCACGGCGGCCGGGCCCTGATGACCACCGGATCCGCCACCGGCGCACTGCTGCTGGTCGCCTGGTCCCAGGTGCACAGCCTCGGGCAGCTCTACGCGGTGCAGATCGGCATCGGCATCGCCTCGGCCGCCTGCCTCTACGAGGCGGCCTTCGCCGTCATCATCGCCTGGCACACCCCGAAACAGCGATCGTCGGCCCTGCTGGCACTGACGGTCGTCGCCGGTTTCGCCAGCTCCATCTTCCTGCCGCTCACCGGCTGGCTCGTCGACCGCTACGACTGGCGCACCACCCTGATCGTCCTGGCGATCATCAACGCGCTGCTCACCGTCCCGCTGCACGCGACCGTCCTGCGCCCAAGCCCACGCCCGCACGCCGAAGAGGCCAAATCCCAAGAACACATCCTTCCCGTACGCCTGAGAGCGGTCCTCGCCGACCGCGGGTTCTGGCTCCTCACGCTCAGCTTCACCGCCCACACCGCCGCTGTCGCCGCCGTCGCCGTGCATCTGGTCGCGGCGCTGATCAGCTGGGGCCACCCGCCCGGATTCGCCGCGACCGTGGCGGGCCTGTTCGGGATCCTGTCCGTCACCGGCCGGCTGGTCACGACCGGGCTGCAACGACGCTTCCGCACCGCCACCGTGGTGGCCTGCATCTTCGCCCTGCAAGGCGTGGCCGTGGCCACGCTCGCCGCGGTGGGGCACGAGGCGATCCCCGCCGTGGCCGCCGTGATCGGCTTCGGGCTGGGCTTCGGCGTCGGCAGCATCGCCAAGCCGATGCTGCTGGCGGAACGCTACGACGTCCGCCGCTACGCCACCATCGCCGGCGTCATGGTCGTCCCGATGACCATCGCGAAGGCGGCCGCCCCGCTGGCCGTTGCCGCCCTGCACACCGCGACCGGCGGCTACGCACGGCCGTTCCTGGCCGTCGCCGCCACCTGCGCCGTCGCCGCCGTAGCGCTCGCCCGCGTCTCGCGCGGTCGATGATTCTCCGGCAGCCGGCGGAGGCTGTGCCGCCTCAGCGGATCGCGGTCGTCGAGTCCTGGATCAGGCGGGCCGCGTCGGCCTCGGGGACCGGGCGGGAGTAGAAGAAGCCCTGAGCCCGGTCGCACCCCAGGTCGCGGAGCAGGACCACCTGCTCGGCGGTCTCCACGCCCTCGGCGATGGTGCCCAGGTGCAGCCCGGCGGCCAGGTCGATGATCGTCTTGATCAGGGTCTGCGCGGCCGGGTCGGGGGAGCCGGGGGTGGGCATGAACGAGCGGTCGATCTTGAGGTTGTCGATCGGGAGGTCGCGCAGGTAGGCCAGCGACGAGTAACCGGTGCCGAAGTCGTCGATCGCCACCTTGATGCCGTGCGAGCGCAGCATGCCCAGGTGGCTGATCGCCTGCTCGGTGACCTTGCCCGAATTGACCAGCACGCCCTCGGTGATCTCCAGGATCAGGGCCTCAGGCGGCAGCCCGGAGGTGCGCAGCACGTCCAGCACCAGCAGCCCGAAGTCCGGTTCGCGCAGTTGCCGGGGCGACACGTTCACCGAGACCACGGTGCCGTGCCGGCGGTGCCAGCCGGACACCACCCGGCACGATTCGCGCAGCACCCAGGCGCCGATCGGGACGATCAGCCCGCTGTCCTCGGCGATGCCGATGAACCGGTCCGGCGGCACCATCGACTCCCCGGCCGGCTGCCACCGGATCAGCGCCTCCACGCCGATGATCCGTTCGTCGGCCAGCCGCACCAGGGGCTGGAAGTACACCAGGAACTCATCCCGGGTGATCGCCTCCCGCAGCCGGTGCACGGTCCGCGCGGCGGCCAGCCGTTTCGCCCGCAGCTCCTCGTCGAACAGGATCATCTGGTTGCGCCCGGCCTCCTTGGCCGCGTGCAGGGCGAGATAGGCGTCCCGGATGACGTCCGCCGGTTCGTCGTCGCCCAGATCGCGCAGGCCGATGCTGACCGTCGCGAACAGTTCGTGACCCTGCACCGGCAACGGGCGCCGCATCGCGGTGAGCAGCCGCTCGGTGGTGGCCCAGGCGTCGGTCAGGGCGACGCCCTCCAGCAGTACGGCGAACTCGTCGCTGTGCAGCCGGGCCACCAGGCCGTCGTCGACCAGGTCGCGCAGCCGCGTCGCCGCCTCCACCAGCAGGTCGTCGCCGACGGCGTGGCCGAACCGGTCGTTGATCTCCTTGAACTCGTCCAGGTCGAGCAGCAGCAACACACCGCCGCCGGCGTCCAGACATTCGGTGAGCCGATCGTGCAGCACCGACCGGTCGGGCAGCCCGGTGAGCATGTCGTGCGAGGCGCGGAACAGCACCTCCTGCTGGAGCTCCGCCTCGTGACCGAGGGCTTCCTCGAGGTCGGCGGCCCGTCGGGCGGAGATCCGGTTGAGCAGCCGCATCCGTTCGACGACCAGCGCCGAGGTGACCGCGGTGGCGGTCACCGGAACGGCCACGTCGAGGGTGTTCAGGGTGTCGGCCAGGCCTTCGCGGAGCAGGAAGGCGCCGGTGAGCACCGGGGTGGCCACCACGGTGCCGACCGAGAGCGGCGTCGAGGCCAGCCGGCCCCGGTCGTACTCGCCGGCCGGCAGCGGAACGGCCCGCTTCATCGACGGGTGCAGGGCGGCGACCGCGATCAGGCTGTTGCAGACCACCCAGCCGAGGATGCTGACCCGGGTCGGGTAGCCGGCGCCGGCGCCGACGGTCAGGTAGGCGGTGTCGGCCACGAGACGGGCGCCGCAGGACGCCGCGACCAGCCGGTAGGACACCGAGCCGGCGTCGCCGATCAACAGCAGGCGAACACCGAGACCGAACAGGATCAGATCGAGGAACGGTTCGACCAGCAGGTACGCGTGGGTGTGGATTTGGCCGGTGTCGATCAGGCTCGGGTCGACGAACGCCATCCACCAGATCACCGCGACGCACGACGTGATGATCGCGCAGTCCAGCATGCCGGCCCGCAGGGCACCCGGCCGGCCGTGGTTGGGCAGCAGCGCCACACCGACGCAGAGGATCGGATACGTGATCCCGTAGATGATGTTGATCGCGGCCGGGTCCTTCCCGACCGTCGTGGACAGCACCGTCGCCGCGATGACGTTGCCGGCCAGGGCCAGCCCGACCGAGGTGAAGATCAGCCACCAGGCGCGGGTGAACCGGGGCCGGTGCAGTCGGATCCCGGCGGCGATCGCGGCCATGACCAGGGTCGCGCTGCCCAGCATGAGCGTGGCCAGCCCGCCGAGCGTGGACACCGTGAACGCGAACGGGAGGAGCAGGATCGCAGCGGCCACACCGGCCCACAGAACGACTGCTGTCCGGTTTCGCACAGGCCTACGGTCCCATGACCGGCCCGGCGAAAAACCACGAACAACCAGGAAACGCATTGCCCGGGTACGGGCCGGGAGCGCACTTCCGGCTCCGGTCCCTCGAACTCGCCGGTTACCCGTGCCCGGTGCTCGACCCGCGGTAGAAGACGTAGTGGCCGAGCGCTCCGCGCCGGTGGCCACGGCCGTTCTCGGCGGCGTCGAGGCCGGCGTCCCGCATCAGCCCGACGATCCGGTCCGGTGCGTTGTCGGCGAGCCGCGGGTGCGCGCGACCGCCGGTGCTGTGCGCGTCGACCAGGTGCAGCTCGCCGCCCGGGCGCAGAACGCGACGGATCTCCTCCATCGCCCGTGGCTTATCGGGGCCGTCCAGGTGATGCAGCATGTAGGAGGACAGCACCCGATCCACGCTCGCGTCCGGCACCGGAAGGTCGTCGGCGAAGGCGAGCTCGAAACTGACCGGCAGGCCCCGGCGGGCGGCCTTCCGGCGGCCCCGGCGCAGGGCCGCCGGGTCCGGGTCGGTGCCCAGCACCTCGGCCCCGGGCGTGCGCCGGGCGAGCCTCAGCACCAGGTTCCCGGTGCCGCAGCCGATCTCCAGCACCCGGTGGCCGGGGCGGACGGCCGCCCGGTCCAGCAACTCGTCGTGCAGCCGGCCCACACCGGCCAGCCGGGTGCACGGGTCGTACAGGAACAGCAGCGAGTGCCGGCCCATCGCCGGCAGGTAGTCCCGTTCGGTCATCTCGATCGCCTCCGGATGCGACGAAGTTTCGGTCGTACCATCAGCTTCATGCCGCACGAGAGAAGGGGCATCGGTCGATCTGTGGGAGGGATACGACAATCTTCGGATCCACTGCTGGTCGGCTTCCCCCGGGTTCCGGGCGGTGTGCCGGTGATCGTCGCGCACCTGCCCGAGCAGGCCCGGCCGGCGGGAGGGCCGACCCTGCCGCCCGACGGGGCGCACAGCCACGACTTCCTCATCCTCGTCTACGCGCATCGGGCCGAGGGGACGTTCCGGCTCGACGGCCGCGAGTGGACGGTGCGCGACGGCGACCTGTTCGTCATCGCGCCGGGCCAGGTCGTGTCCTTCACCGGCCCGGCGCACGACTTCCTCCGGGACGCCTGGACGGTGTATTTCCCGGCCGACGTGATCCGCCCGGGTGCCCCCGGTGCGTACTCGTCCTGGCGGGCCCACCCGCTGCTGTTCCCGTTCGCCCGGGGTGCTGACCGGGCCCAGCGCCTGCGCGTCCCGGCGGCGGAGCGGGACGAGTGGGTCGCGCGCTACCGGGCCCTCGACGCCGAGCTGACCGGCCGCCGCGACGGTCACCCCGAGGCCGTTCTCGCTCACCTCACCCTGCTGCTGGTGGCCGTGGCCCGGCTGCCCACCGACGTCGCCGGCGAACTACGGGCGGCGCGGGAGCCGCTGCTGGCCGCGGTCTTCGACGTGATCGAGCGCCGCTACGCCGAGCCGATCTCGCTGGCCGACATCGCGGCCGAACTCGCGCTGACCACCGGCCACCTGACCACGGTGGTGCGCCGGCGCACCGGCCGCACCGCGCAGCAGTGGCTGACCGAGCGGCGCATGCAGCAGGCCCGCCTGCTGCTGACCCACACCGACCTGACCGTGGCCGCGATCAGCCGCCGTGTCGGTTACCCCGACGTCAGTTACTTCATCAAGCGCTTCCGGGCCGCCCACGGCCACACCCCGGCCCGGTGGCGAGACCCCGCGAGCACCGCGGGCCGGCGGTCACTCGAGCCCTTCGCGGGAGATCGGGTCGCCGATTTGGAGGTCCCGGAAGGTGACCTCGAGGCCGGCCCGTTCCGGTGAGCAGCACATGACGCCCACGTCGATCGTCTCCGGCAGGTCGAGGTGGCCCAGGCGGACCAACTCCCAGGAACCGGCTCCGTCGCCTCGGTGCACGCACACCGCGGAGCCGAAGCGGGTCAGCCGGAGCGTCAGCTCGCCCTGGTAGCCGGGCACCGGCACCA
Organism: Paractinoplanes toevensis; assembly: GCF_018332695.1. GTDB lineage: Bacteria > Actinomycetota > Actinomycetes > Mycobacteriales > Micromonosporaceae > Actinoplanes > Actinoplanes toevensis. Next base: position 173,887 of record NZ_BOQN01000050.1, on the reverse strand, counting down.
CCGACAGGTCGGAGTGGTCCCTGGTCAGCACGGTGCTGAGCTGCACGGCGCCGGACGTGACCTCGAGGCCGGTCTTCAACCAGGTGCGCTCGTCGGCCCGCAGCATCAGGCCGGCCTGGTCGAACAGCGCCGAGTGGCCGGCCGACACCACCACCTCGGCGGTGAAGTCGCCGGTGACCGGGCGGTGGTAGAAGTGGCCGTTGTCGGTGATGTAGCCGTAGAACGTCCGGCGCCAGAAGTCGGTCTTCAAGCCGGTGCTGACCCGGATCACGCCCGCGTCGTCCGACCACTGGGGAGGCTCGTTGAGCCACGACATCGTCTGGGCCATCGCGTCAGCCTAAGGCAGGTTGTCCCATTTCTGCTGGGTCGAACATCTCAGGACCCCGTATCGCTGTCGCGGGCCGCGATGGCCAGCGCGATGAACTCGCGGAACTCGGCGAACTGGGCCGCGGTCATCTTCCACCGGCGGCCGCCGACGATGTCGTTCTCGCCGGATGCCCGGCCCAGGCGGACCTTGAAGCCGTCGCCGTGCGGCTGCCCGTCGATCCGGAGGAACGTCACGTGGTAGCGCACGCTCTCCTCGGTGTCCCGGTGGAAGATCTCCAGCACCCGGCCGTCCAGCACCAGGATCTGATTGTCGAACGCGAACTCCGTCGTCATGGCCTGCAATCCGGATCTTGGCGGTGGTGGCGCCTCCAGTCTTGATCCGGCCCGGTCGTCGCACCAGCGGACGTACGGCTGATGGTGCCCGTACGGAAAAGGGTCAAGGACGGCCGCGGTCGCGTGGGGGGACCGGGTCGTCGTAGGCGCCGATGGCGCCGCGATGGCGTTCGCCGTTCAGCATCGGCCACGGGTTGGCGGTGCAGCCGTGCAGGCCGAGGGTCTGCTGCTGCATGACCGGGGCGGGCTCGCCCTGGCCGGGGCAGAGTTCGTGGGCCTGGCCGAGGCGATGCCCGACTTCGTGGTTGACGACGTACTGCCGGTAGACGTCGAGGCTCGCGCCGTACCCGGGAACGCCCTTGACCCACCGGGCCACGTTGATCACGACGTCGTCGTGGCTGCGGCAGGAGGTGTAGCCGTCGGCGGCGCCGTCGCAGAGGTGGTCGCGGGTCTTCGGGGTGACCAGGCGGACCGTGAAGTCGGCGTGGTCGCCGGGGCCGACGCGCTGCAGGCGCCGGTCGCCGCTTCCGGTCCAGCTGCGGGCATCCCGCAGGGTGGCGGTGACGGCGGTGGCGAACTGGGCGGCGGTGATGCCGTGGATGTCCCGTTCCACCGCGACGTGGTAGCGCAGCAGGGTGCCCTTCCGGCCGGCCGGGGCGGCGGTCTCACCGGCGGCGACCGCGAACTGCCGGCGGCCGGCGGCGGGGTAGGTGATCCGGGCCGGTGGTTTCCGCGCCGGCGTCGGCGGGGTGGAAACCGCCGTGGTCGCCGGCGCGGGCGGGGTGCCCCGCGGCTCCGCCCGGACCGCCGTGCCGCAGCCGCCCAGGAGAACCAGGATCGCGGCGGCCAGTCGAGTTGATCTCACGTTCCCTGACGTCCGCGGCCCGGCCCGGGTTGCATCAGGCGGCCAGGCCCAGCTGCTGGATCCGCTGGATCTCGCTGCCCTGTTCGACCGCCATCTCGCCGGCCACCTCGCGCAGCCGCTCGTCGCTCCCGCCACCCAGGACGTCGCCGGCCATCCGGACGGCACCGCGGTGGTGGTCGGTCATCATCGCCGCGAACCGGCGGTCGAAGGCCGGCCCGCTCAGCCCGGCCAGGGCGGCCATGTCGGCGGCGCTCTGCATGCCCGGCATGGCGGCGTGGTCGTGCGCCGGGTCGCTCTCGGGCAGGCCGCGGTCGCGCAGCCAGCCGCGCAGCCACGCCACCTCGGGGGCCTGGCTCGCACCGATCCGGCCGGCGAGCGCGCGTAGTTGATCGTCGGCGGCGCGTTCGCCGGCCAGCGAGGCCATCGCGATCGCCTGCCCGTGGTGGACGATCATCATCTGCACGAACGTGGTGTCGATCGAGTTGTAGGTCGACCCATCCGGCGCCGCCACCTGGTCGGAGTCGCTCACCCGCGCCGATTCGCCGGGCCGGCCGGGCAGCACGACGCGTACGGCCGGACTTTTCTCGGCCCGCGGAGCCGCCGCCGATCCGCCTGAGCCGGCCCGCGCCGCGACCGCCAGGCCGGCGGCCGCCGCGACGACAAGACCGGCCAAGATGATCGATGATCTTCTAATCATTCCGCTACTGTATCGACTGGAGTGAATACTTACCGTATCCGGAAGGAGCTGTATGAAGCACACCGCCTCACGAGGGTGGATGCTCACCGGCGCAGCCATGCTGGTCGCGGCGCTGCTGTCGGCACCGGCGAACGGAGCAACCCCGACCATCCCGGGCGTCGACGAGATCGTCAGCAGCCCGAACCTGACCCAGGTCGCCCACCTCGACAAGACCGGCCCCTTCGCCGCCACCACCAACTCGGACTGGGCGTTCCAGGGCCACTACGCGTACGGCGGGAACTACAACGGCTTCGCCGTCTACGACATCCTGAACCCGAAGGCGCCGACCGTCGCGACCCAGGTGCTCTGCCCCGGCTCGCAGAACGACATCTCGATCAGCGGCAACCTGCTCTTCCTCGGCACCGACTCGCAGCGCACCAACGACTCCTGCGACAACGTGGCCTCGACCACGTCCGAGCCCGGCGAGCGCTGGGAAGGCATCAAGATCTTCGACATCAGTGACCCGCTGACCCCGCGGTACCTGAAGTCGGTCAAGACGGACTGCGGCTCGCACACCCAGACGCTGGTGCCCGGCAAACGGCACGACCCCAACCTGTACCTGTACATCTCGTCGTACAACCTGGCCGGGGCCGACCAGCCGAACTGCGCGCTCCCGCACGACAAGATCTCGATCATCAAGGTGCCCCGGCGGAACCCGGCCGCCGCGACGGTGGTCGCCGCGCCCGTGCTGTTCCCGGACGGCGGTTACGGCGGCGGCACCGGCCAGGCGCCGACGACCGGCTGCCACGACATCACCGTGTACGCCGAGAAGGACCTCGCGGCCGGCGCCTGCATGGGTGACGGCGTGCTCTTCGACATCTCGAAACGCACGGCGCCGCGGGTCGTCACGACCGTCCGGGACACCGTCAACTTCTCGTTCTGGCACTCCGCGACGTTCAACAACAGCGGCACGAAGGTGGTCTTCACCGACGAGCTGGGCGGCGGCGGGGCGGCGACCTGCAACCCGACCATCGGCCCCGAGCGCGGTGCCGACGCCGTCTACGACATCGTTCGCGGCAAGCTCGTCTTCGGCAGCTACTTCAAGATCCCGCGGACCAACGCGGACACCGAGAACTGCGTGGCCCACAACGGCTCGCTGATCCCGGTGCCGGGCCGCGACATCATGGTGCAGGCTTGGTACCAGGGCGGCATCTCGGTGTGGGACTTCACCAACTCGCGGCACCCGCGCGAGCTCGCCTACTGGGAACGCGGCCCGATCTCGGCGACCCAGTTCATCGGCGGCGGTTCCTGGTCGGCGTACTGGTACAACGGCTTCATCTACTCCAACGACATCGCCAAGGGCGTCGACGTGCTCGAGCTCAAGGACCCGCGCACGGCGGTCGCGAAATTCTTCCGGACGGACGTCTTCAACGCCCAGACCCAGGACAATTTCCTGCGCTGGTGACATGGCCGGGGGCCCGGTTTCCCGTACGGCGGGGGCCGGGCCTCAGGATTTGGCGGCCAGCGACATGACGTGCCGGCCGACGTTGACGGCACGATCGGCGTACCGCTCGTAGTAGCGGCCCAGCAGCGCGCCGTCGACGGCGGCCTCGACCCCCAGCGGCCAGTCCGAGCTGAGCATGACCTGGAACAGTTGCCGGTGCAGCTGGTCCATGGCGTCATCGTCGCCGTCGAGCTGACCGGCGAGAGCCTCGTCGCCGTGCGACAGCGCCACGACGATCTTCGCGGCCAGCTGGTCCGCCACCGTACTCATCGCCCGGAACAGATCGGCCAGCTCCGGGGCGGCCGCGGTGGCCGGGTACCGCCGCAGCGTGGCGCGGGCCACGTGCACGGCCAGGTCGCCCATCCGCTCGAGATCGGTGGCCGCCTGCAGCGCGGACAGCGCCGACCGCAGATCGCCGGTGATGGGCTGCCGGCGCAGGACGAGGTTGAAGACCCGGTCATCGACGACGCGATAGAGCACGTCGACCTGGGCGTCGTTGTCGGTCACCTGCTGGGCCAGGGTGTAATCGGCGGTCAGCAGGGCGGTGCTGGCCTGCCGCATCGCATCGCGCACGGCCTTGGCCATGGTGACCAGGGAACTGCTGACCGAGGCGAACTCGCTCTGGAAGTCCTGCCGCACGGTCGTTCCCACCTTCATCGATATCGGTCCGGCGATGCTATGCCGCCTATGTTGCGGCGGGGTTCAGCCGAGGTCCAGCAGGGGCAGGAACTCGGCCCGGCGGCACTCGGCCAGCAGCCGCCCCAGCCGGCCGTCGTCGTCGCGGTCGCCGCCCTCCAGCCGCGCGAAGTAGCGCACCAGGAAACCCTCGACGATCTCGCTCCGGATCCGGTCCCGGGCCGGGCTGACCACGTCGTCCGACTCGACCACCAGGAGCAGCAGGCCGGGCTGCCGCCCCGCGCCCGGCGCCAACTCGGGCATCAGGTAGGGGATCGGCAGGCGGCGGGCGCCGAACCCGGCGTAGAGCCGCAGCCGCGCGTCATCGTCGCCGTAGTCACCACCGTCGTCGTCCGCGACGGGCGCATCGGGGTCCTCGGCCTCGGCCAGCACGACGTGCGGCTTGAGCGTGGCCCGCCAGTGCGGCGCGGCGGCGGCGACCAGCCGGCGGCCGAGGCCCTGGCCACGCAGGTCGGGCCGGATGGCGAAGTAGCAGAGCAGCGCGGCCCCGATGTCGGCGAACCACTCCAGGAAGAGCGCACCCACCGGCTCGCCGTCCGGCGTCACCGCGATCGCCCCGCGCAGTTCGTCGGCGGCCAGCACCCGGCTGAGCTTCTCGACGGGTTCGCGCTCGGCGGGCAGGAAGCTCGGCGCGATCACCGTGTCGTAGAGCCGGCGTAGCGTGCCGGCGTCCGCCGCACCCTCGAGAAACCGCACCGAGACGTCATCCACGCGAGAACTCTACTGTGGACCATGCAGCAAGTTGACTACTGCCTACTAGGCATACGACAATAAAGAATGCCTTCCGCCAAGCACAGAAGGAGTAACCCATGAGCGGCCAGGTCCCCTCCGCCCGGCCGGCACCGCCCCGCGATTTCGACGGCATCTTCAAGGCGTTGCTGGACGCCGGTGGGAGGTTCCCTGGCGACCCAGCTGGTAGAAGCACTGCGAAGGAGAGGTATGAACAACATCCTTGAGCAGACCGAAACCGGCCGCGAGATCGCCCGCAAAAACCGCGAGGAAGGGCGCGAGGAGGGGCGCGAAGAAGGTCACGTCGACTTGATGCGGGCCGCCCTCCGAGCGGCATACGGCGACATCACCGACCTCGACGAGCTAGCCCGGCGCCTGGCCGACCGCGACCACAGCGGAAACATCGCCCGCATCGTCGCCGGCGCGACACTGGACGACCTACGCGCCTGACCAGCGGGGCTGCCGTGCGCCTGCCCTCGTGTCTCGCCGAGGGCAGGTCCCCGGAGCCTGCTGCATTTCGACTCACCGTGGTCAACGCCGGCCTTCCCTCCCCGAGGACCGCCCGGCCGCAGGTTGCCGCAGCTCTGTCGTCCTGGCCGTGGACAGACGTTCGGTCCCGGCTGTTGGCAATGACTCGATGATGGCCGGCGGTGCCGGCGGGCGCGGATCCCGGACGCTGCAGCTGCGGTTGCGCGGCCGGTGGCCGGCGATCGTGATCATCGCCCTCTTTCGTGGGCCGCGGCTCGAGCGACAGGCGGCGGCCAGGTTGGCACACCCGTCTATATAGATGTCTGTTGATATTAGGACACATGGGTGTAATGCTGCATGGGAGCGCTCCCATCCCCCGATGCGAAGAATGGAGGGCGAACCGTGCATCCCCACGAGTCCCATCGAGCCGCCCGGCCGCACCGCGCAGCCGGCCGACGCCCGGTCCTAGTGCTCGCCACGCTGCTCGCTATGGCGGTCAGCCTGCTGCCCGGAGCCGGCCCGGCCCAGGCACACGGCACCATCGTCAGCCCGGCAACCCGCGCCTACCACTGCTGGCAGGCCTGGGGCACCCAGCACACCAACCCGGCCATGCAGCAAGAGGACCCCATGTGCTGGCAGGCGTTCCAGGCCAACCCCGACACCATGTGGAACTGGATGAGTGCCCTACGGGACGGCCTCGCCGGTCAGTTCCAGGCCAAGACCCCCGACGGGCAGCTCTGCAGCAACGGGCTCACCCGCAACGACAGCCTGAACCAGCCCGGCGCCTGGAAGACCAGCACGATCGGCGGCAACTTCGCCGTCCAGCTGTACGACCAGGCGAGTCACGGCGCCGACTACTTCCGCGTCTACGTGAGCAAGCAGGGGTATGACCCGGCCACCCAGAAACTGGGCTGGGGCAACCTCGATTTCATCACGCAGACCGGCAAGTACGCGCCGGCACAGAACATCTCGTTCAACGTCTCGACCTCCGGCTACACCGGGAACCACATCGTCTTTGTCATCTGGCAGGCCTCACACCAGGACCAGACCTACATGTGGTGCAGCGACGTGACCTTCGCCTGACCGGCCCGATCGGCCACCGCTCCGGCCCGGGACCGACGTCCCGGGCCGGGGCCTCGACAGCGAGGTGAGAAGCGATCATGAGGGACCGTAGCCGCTACCTGTGGGCGGCGGTGATCCTGGCGGTGTCGGCCGGCGCGGCCGCGCTGATCCACTCCGACGACGGCCGAGCCGAGGCCGCGGGCGTGCCGGCCCGGATCGAGGCCCGGATGCGCAGCACGCTCGAACAGTCGGACCCGGGACAACACAACCACTCCGGGCATCAGCCGGCCGCTTCGGCCGCGGTGATCTGCGGGGTTCGCGTTTACGGGTACGAGCCGGCCCAGGCGACCACCGTGGCCGAGGTGCGCACGGTCTACGGCTTCCACCTCTGCGGCGTCGCCGAGCCCGGCAGCCCGTGGGACGTGGCCGTCAAGCTGGCCGGTCCGGTGATCCTGGACCTGTCCACCGATCCGCCCGGCATCCGCGTAGTGGAGGCCACCGAGGACGTCCGGTTCGTCGACCGGTTGCGGCAGATGTTCCCGGAGCGGTACGCGGAGATGGCCCTCAAGGAAGGCCTGACCCAGTCGGAGATGGCAGACCTGCGCCGTCGCTACGCCGCGGCCGCCCGCTAGCGTGGCGTGCCCGCTACCTCGGTGCTTATGGCCCTGCCGATGCCCTCGGCCAGCGTCGGCCGCCCGGAGCTCATCTCAGGCCGTCGAGCAGGAGGGTGCAGATGACGTCGAGCTCGTGCTCGATGCCCGGCTCCGTCCAGGCGCCGGCCAGGCCGGGGTGGTGGAAGCGGGTGGTGGCGGTGAAGACGGCTCGGGCGGTCTCGGTCAGGTCGGCCCGCCGGAACGAGCCGTCGGCCATGCCGTCGGTGAGGATCACTTTCAGCTGACCCAGGAGGTCGGCCACGTGGTCGATCGCCGCGACGCTGTTCTCGGTGACCAGGATTTTGTAGGCGGCGAAGAGTTCCGGATCGTCGTGGGCCTTCGCCCGCTTCGCGGCCAGCAGGGCCGCTAGCCAGGAGCGCAGCCGCTGCGGCGGCGGGATCCGCGTGTCGTTCGCGATGGCCGCCAAGGCATCACGATCGCGGTTCAGCCAGCGCCGGGAAACCGCTTCGCGTAGCGCGGCCTTGGAGGGGAAGTGTTTGTAGACGGCGGCATGGCTGACGCCGAGCTCCTTGCCCACATCGACCACCGTTGCCTTGGCCGGCCCGTAACGACGCAGGACATCCTCGGTGGCCGACAGGATCGACTCGGCATCCAGCGGACCGCTTGCCCGCATCAGGGGGTGCGGTTCGGCGAGGCGAGCATCGTCTGAGCGTACCGGTTCTCCCGACCGTATTACAGGTTTCAGATTATGTACTCTGTAACCGCAGGAGTACCTCCGACGGAAAGAGACCAGACGTGACCATTTTGGTGACCGGCGCCCGGGGGCATGTGGGAGCTGCGGTACTGGGCGAACTGGTGGCCGCCGGGGTGCGGGTCCGCGCGTCCAGCCGCGCCCCGCGTCCAGGCGACTTCCCGCAGGACGTCGACGTGGTGCGGGCGGATCTGACCGATCGGACGACGTGGCGGGATGCTCTGACCGGCGTACGCAAGATCTTTCTCTATGCCCACCCGGAGACGGCGGCGGAGTTCGCGGCGGCGGCCCGCAGTGCCGGCGTTGAGCATGTGGTCCTGCTGTCGTCCTACACGGTGATGGCTCCGGACGCCGCCTCCAATCCGATCGCGCTGCGGCACATCGCTGCGGAACGGGCGCTGACCGACGCCGGTTTCGCCCGGACCTTCGTGCGGCCGGGCTACTTCGCCACGAACTCGTTGCGCTGGCAGTCGATCCGGACGGACCGCGTGCTGCGCACCGCTTTCCCGGACGCGACGACCGCGCCGGTCCACGAACGCGACATCGCCGCGGTGGCAGCCCGAGCGTTGCTGGACGACGCGAGGGACGCCGCCCATCCGGTGCTGGGACCAGGCCCGGTGACCATTCGTGACCAGGTCACCGCGATAGCCGAGGCGCTCGGTGAGCCCGTCCGGTTGCAGGAGGTGGACGTCGACACCTACCGCGCCGACCTGCTGACCCAGCTCCCACCGCCGCTGGTCGACCTCTTGCTCCGGGCCGGCGGCAGCGTGCATCAGCTGCCGGCGGAGGTGGCCACGGACGTCGTGCCGGAGATGCTGGGGCGGCCCGCCCGGACATTCGCCGAGTGGGCGCGCGACCACGCCGCCGACTTCCGTTGAGGAAGCGTCGAGGCCGACCCGGACGGCAACAAGGTCTAGGGAACCGGCTGTGCGGCGGTGAAGGCCACGCTCAGCAGGCCCGCCCGGGTCTGCACCTGGTAGCGGGTGCGTCCCCGTTTCACCACGGTGCCGGCCAGCCCGGCGTACTTGCCGGTGCCGGTCAGCCGGATCCGCTCGCCGACCTGGACCGGCACGGGTGCGGGCGCCGGGGTCAGGTGGCCGGCCCGGATGCGGGCCAGCTCGGCGTCGTAGCGGGGGTCCATCGGCGCCGGCCGGCCGAGGTGTGACCAGGTGTAGATCGCGGCCGGGTCGAAGCCGCGGGAGCAGCTGCGGCACGATTTGACCCGGATCGGCCGGCGGTGGGCGGTGGTGCGGTGCCCGGCCGGGCAGACACCCACCCACGGCCCGTCGACGCTGGGTGCGTCGGCCGGCATGCATCGCTCGCCGGAGCAGCCGATCCGCCGCGCGGTGGCCCGCCAGACCCGGTCGTGGCCGTGCCGCGGCCCGGCCAGGGCGTGCGCGATCTCGTGCAGCACGATGTCGGTGACCTGGTCGGGCTCGTAGAGGGCGATGAGCGGGCGGGACAGCCCGATCTCCTTGCGGTCGTAGCGGCACACCCCGGCCCGGGTCTTGGCGTTGTCGAACACCAGGTGCCACCCGGTCAGCCGGTGCCGGGCCATCAGGCCGGCGGCGAGCTGCCTCGCTGTCGTCAGATCCAACCCCGCCGCTCCCCGTTGCCTCGCACCCGCCCGACAATGGTAAGCGGCGCCGCTCAGAAGCCGATGACCTGGCGGATCAGCACCAGGTGGACGCGGCCCGGCAGGTCGCCGTGCCGTGCGCCTCGAGCGGACGAGGGGGAGGAGAGCGAGGTCGCCGGCCGGCTGGCGCGCGGCTGGGAGGACCTCATCCGGCGAGTGTGCCGCTGAACCTGATCTCGGTGATCCGGGTGCCGGCGTCCAGGATCAGGTAGAGGTCGTGCACGCCGTCCGCCGTGGCCGTGCGCACCCCGGCTTCGCCGGGCGGTACGGTGGCCAGCGCGGGGCCGGCGTACGGGTCGTCCAGGCGCAGCACCACCGGCGGGCCGTCGCCGCCGACCGCCACCTCGCGGGCACCGGTCAGGTCGAGCCCGGCCATGCAGCACCAGGCGCCGTCCTCGGCCGCCCGCACCGCCTCACCGCGCACCGGATCGCCGGTGGCGACCAGGGTGATCCCGCTGTACTCGTCGTGGTCGACCGCGGCGATCGGGCGTTCCAGCGCGGGCCGCGACCCGATCCGGCTGCCGCGCACCGACAGCGTCGCGGTGAGCCGGATGTCGCTGGCCGACCGCCCCACCATGACCTTGTGCCGGGCCGTCTCGACCACGAACCGGTTCGACGTGACGTCCCAGAACCGGAGTTCGTCGACGGGCAACGAGAAGGAGACGAGGGACGATTGGCCGGGTTCCAGGGTGATCTTCTCGAAGCCGCGCAGCTGCCGCAGCGGCTGCTTCACCCGGGACAGCTGCTGGTGGGTGTAGAGCTGCACGACCTCGCTGCCCGGCCGGCTCCCGGTATTGGTCACCCAGACGGTGACGGTGACGGTGTCGCCCGGCGCGGCCGACGAGTGCGAGACGTCGAGGTTCGAGTAGTCGAACGTCGCGTAGGACAGGCCGTGCCCGAACGGGTAGAGCGGGGTGCCGCGGTAGTACTGATAGGTCGCGTCGTTGGTGATGATGTCGTAGTCGAGCAGGTCCGGCAGTTCGCAGGCGCTGCGGTACCAGGTCTGGGTGAGCCGCCCGCCCGGGTCGGCCCGGCCGGTGAGCACGTCGGTGAGCGCGTGCCCGAGTTCCTGGCCGCCGTGCGACATCCAGAGCACCGCGGGCAGGTGCACGTCGGCCCACTCCACCGCGTACGGATAGCTGGAGACCAGCACCAACGCGGTGTTGCGGTTGGCCGCGTACACCTCGCGCAGCAGCCGGTCCTGCGCCGGGGGCAGCTTGAGGTCGGCACGGTCCTCGGTCTCCCGGCCGTTGACCAGCGGGTGATTCCCGGCCACCACGATCACCGCGTCGGCGGTGGCGGCCAGGTCGGCGGCGTCCGCGACCCCGTCCACCAGGGTTTCCAGGCGAAGCCGGGCGGCCCGGGGGCCGAGGTCGAGCTGGGCGGTCAGCGAGCCGGGCTCGGTGTTGCCGGGGGAGGAGTGGGTGCGCAGCGCCACCGTGCCGTCGGCCCGGCGGTCGAGGCGGAACATCTCCCGCACCACCCACTCGGACGGGCCGTCCGAGTCGGCCACCAGGCCGGCGGCGCCGGCCCGCAGGAACTTCCCGTTCACCGTGGACCGGAGGGTGACGACGCCGCCGCCCCAGTCGAAAACATCAAAACCGGCAACCTCACCGACCAGGCGTACGCCGTCGGCGTCGGCCGCCAGATAGCGGTCGCCGAGCCGCAGCGCGATCCGGTCGACCCCTTCGACGTGCAGGATTCGGTCGGCGCCGAAGATCTCGGCGAGGCCGTCGCGCAGGGTGCAGGAGTAGGGGAGTGAGCCGGAGTACCAGTCGGTGTAGTTGCGCGCCGCGTGCGGGCCGACCACGGCCACCGTGCGGTGCCGGGCCGGGTCGAGGGGCAGCAGGCAGCACTCCGACTTGAGCAGCGTGATCGACTCCCGGGCGGCCTCCCGGGCCAGTTCCTGGTGCTCGGCGCAGTTGATCACTTCGGCGGACACGTTCGCGTACGGGTTGGCCTCGTCCGGGTCGAACTCGCCGAGCCGTACCCGTACGGTCAAAGCCCTTCGGACGGCCCGGTCGATGTCCGCCTCGGTGACCAGGCCCCGGCGCATCGCTTCGTCGATGCGCTCGATGGTCACCTCGGAGCGGTCGTCGGCGTCGGTGAAGCTGTCGATGCCGGCGCGCAGCGCGGCGGCGTGGCTCTCCGCGTGGTCCGGGAACCAGGCCTGCTGCTGCGGGTCGGCCAGGTTGCTCGGCGCGTACGCGTCGGACACCACGAAGATCTCGTCGTCGGTCCAGGTGCGCAGCTCGTCGTTCAGGTACGGCGTGACGTGCGCGGGCCGGCCGTTGACCAGGTTGTAGCTGGCCATCACGGCCACCGCCGAACCGCGCTCGATCGGCCCCCGGAAGGCGGGCAGTTCGTACTCGCGGAGCACCCGGGGGCTCAGGTTGCTCGACATCGTGCACCGGTCGGTCTCGCTGCTGTAGCCGAGGAAGTGCTTGAGGGTCGGCGCGGTCCGCAGCACGCGCGGGTGGTCACCGGCCAGCCCCCGCGCGTACGCGTCTCCGGCCAGCGCGGTGAGCAGCGGATCCTCGGCGTACCCCTCCTCGTTGCGCCCCCACCGGGGGTCGCGCAGCGGGTTGACCACCGGCGCCCAGACGTTGAGGCCGCAGCGCGTCGGGTCCTTGTGGTGCAGCCCGCGCACCTCGGTGCCGACGGCGGTGCCGACCCGGCCGATCAGCTCGAGGTTCCAGCTGGTGGCCAGGCCGACGGCCTGCGGGAAGACGGTGGCGTCGCCGAGCCAGGCGAGCCCGTGCAGCGCCTCGGTGCCGGTGCGGAACGCGGCGATGCCCAGCCGGTCGACGGCCGGTTGGTGCTGGTGCAGCATCGCCACCTTCTCGGGCAGCGTGAGCCGGCCCAGCAGGTCGTCGACGCGTTCGGCGAGGGGTGCTTCGGGCTGGCGGAAGAGCATGATCACATCCGTGTGAGGCGAGGCCGAAGCGGATGGTCAGTCGAAGCGCTTCGACGTGGGGCTGCGCATATGTCGAACGTGTTTCTGGGAATTGACGAGATGTCTACCGCAGGGCGATCAGGTCAGTCAAGCGAAGATGATCTATAAAGGTCAGAGATTTGGGAGCGCTCCCGCGTCGATCGCGTCCAGCACCTGGGTCGCGCCGCCGGCCGCCGCCGCGCTGGAGTCGAGGTCCGAGGCGATGATCCGGGTGCCGCCGCCGGCGCCGGCCACCGAACGGGCGAACAGCTCCCGCTCGGCGTCCGGGATCAGCCACGGCGCGAGCACGGTGAAGTAGCCGCCCAGCGCCACGAACTCCGGGTTGATCAGATTCGTCAGGATCGAGATGCCGTGGCCGAGATAGCGGCCGGTCGCGGCCAGCGCGCCCAGCACGTGGGCGTCGCCGCCCTTGGCCAGCCGGTGGATCTCGTCGACGTGCGGACCGAACTCGGCCGGCGAGACGACCGCCTCCGGCAACGCCCGGCGGATGACCGCGCCCAGCCCGGCGAGGGACTCGACGCAGCCGCGCCGGCCACAGGCGCACAGTGGCCCGGCGTCGTCGATCGGCAGGTGGCCGAACTCGCCGGCGAAGCCCTGGCCGCCCCGCAGCAGCCGGCCGTCGCAGATGATGCCGGCCCCGATGCCGGCCCCGCCGGACAGGTAGACCAGGTTGGCGGCACCGCCCTCGCCGCCGAACCGCTGCTCGGCCAGCACCGCGAGGTTGGCGTCGTTCTCCACCAGCACCGGATAGGCCGGTTCCTGCAGCGCGCTGAGCAGCGACTTGCGCAGATCGACCCGGTGCCAGCCGAGGTGCGGCGCCAGCTCGACCACGCCGTCCGGGTCGACCAGTCCGGGCACGCCCACGGTCAGGCCGAGCACCCGGCGTTCCTCGTGGGCCATCTTGGCGATCGCCCGCTTGGCCAGCGCGGCCAGCGAGGCGATCGCCGCGCCGGGGGCGGTGGAGGCGCCGGTGAACGAGCGGCGCCAGGACAGCAGGCGCTCGCCGGAGAGGTCCAGGGCCACCGCGGTGAGGTAGTCGGAGTTCACCTCGAGGCCGATCGCGGCGTACGGCGAGCCGTCCAGCACGAGCATCATCGCCGGGCGGCCGATGCGGTTCTCGGTCATCCCGACCTCGCGCACCAGGCGGCGCTCGATCAGGTCGGTGACCAGGCTCGACACGGTCGCCTTGTTCAGGCCGGTGGCGGCGGCGATCTCGGCGCGCGAGCAGGGCGCGTGCACCCGCAGATGACGCAGCACGACCTGCAGGTTGGTCGCGCGTACGTCCGCGAAATCCGAACGCTGCGGCCCGCCGTCCTTGGTGAACACCAATGGCTCCTGCCCCCGGTCCCATGCCCTCGCCGCCCATCATTCCGCACCCCCGCCGGGGGTTGTGAGGCCGGATGGCAGCGGCTACTTTGTTTGTTTAGCGACCCAACTAAAGTTTATCGATATCTTAGCGATCCCGGAAGGGAGTGAAGATAGTGACTTCTCTCGATCGCCGCCGCTTTCTCGAACTGGCCGGCCTCGGCGCCGTCTCCATTGCTGGAGGTGGTCTGCTCGCGGCCTGCGGTGACGCCAAAACCGGCGGCGGGCCGGGCACGACCGACCAGAGTCAGCTCAGCAAGATCCTGCCCGCCTTCGTCCCGTCCACCGCTCTCACCCCGGACATCCCCGGCGTCGCGGGCGCGAACGGCTTCACGTCGACCCCGGTCTTCCTCAAGTACCCGGCCAGCCCGGTCACCACCGTGACCGGCGTTCCGGGCAAGGGCGGCTCGTACACGACGATGACCCCGCTGTGGGGTTCCATCCCGTCGTCGAAGGGCAACAGCTACTACGAGACGGTCAACGCCGCGCTCGGCGCCGACATGAAGATGCAGCCGGCCGACGGGGTCAACTACGACAAGATCCTGCCGCCGCTGTTCGCCGGCAACAAGCTGCCCGACTGGCTGATGATCCCCAGCTGGAACATGGGCAACCTCGGCTTCGCCGACGCGGTCAACAAGTTCGTCGACCTCGGGCCCTACCTGTCCGGCGACGCCATCAAGGCGTACCCGAACCTCGCCGCGATCCCGACCGCCGCCTGGCAGTCCTGCATCTGGAACGGCAAGCTGTTCGGCCTGCCGACCTTCTACAGCGGCGCCACGGCCGGCGGTGCGCTCTTCTACCGCAAGGACATCTTCGACAGAGAAGGCATCAACGCCGACAGCATCAAGTCGCCGGCCGACCTCGAGGCGCTCGGCAAGCAGCTCACCAACCCCAAGGCGGGCCAGTGGGCGTTCGGCGACTTCTTCGACTACATGGCCCACGTCTTCCACTACCCGGGCGACCCGTACCGGTGGACCGTCGACGCGAGCGGCAAGGTCGTCAACCGGTACGAGATGCCCGAGTACCTCGAGGCCCTCAACTGGTTTGCCAAGCAGGCCAAGGCGGGTTACGTGCACCCGGACGCCCTGGCCGGCAAGAAGGAGGAGGGCAAGCAGCGCTTCTGGAGCGGCAAGGAGGTCATCACCGGCGACGGCACCGGCGCCTGGACCGGCGCGGACGAGGAGTCCGGCCGCGCGGCCAACCCCGCCTACGTCAAGGCCGCGTTCAAGATCCTGGCCAGCGACGGCAAGCCGGCCATGCCGATGAACCCGGCCGCCAGCATGTACTCCTTCCTCAACGGCAAGCTCAGCGCCGACCAGATCAAGGAATGCCTGGCGATCGCCAACTACCTGGCCGCGCCGTACGGCTCGACCGAGTGGCTCACGGTCAACTTCGGCAAGGAGGGCGTCGACTACACCATGAAGGACAGCAACCCCCAGCTGACCGAGAAGGGCAGCAAGGAGGTCGCCCAGACCTACCAGTTCCTGGTCACGCCGATCACCCCGGTCCCGGTCAACCCCGGGCACGAGCAGGTGGCCAAGGACTACGCGGCCTGGGAGGCCGACATGGTGCAGCACGCGGTGAAGCCGCCGTTCTACGGCATGAACATCACCGAGCCGGCCCAGTACGCGAACCTCAACCAGCCGATGGTCGACGTCTCCCAGGACGTGCGCTACGGCCGTAAGCCGATCTCCGCCTTCACCGATGCACTCGCCACCTGGAAGTCCTCCGGCGGTGAGGAACTGCGCAAGTTCTACGAGGACGTCAAGAACAAGTACGGGACCGGTCAGTGACAGCTCTTCGCGACGCACCAACCGCGGCCTCGGCGCGCCCCACCCGCGCCGAGGCCCGCACCCTGAAGAAAGCGGACCGGCGCCGCCGCTTCCTGCGCGACCGGGCCCTGGTCGTCATGACGCTGCCGGCGATCCTGCTGGTGCTCGTCTTCAACTACGCACCGATGTTCGGCACCCTCACCGCGTTCCAGACCTACAGCATCTACGCCGGCTTCTGGCACAGCCCGTGGAGCGGCCTGACCACGTTCCGGCGGCTCTTCAGCGACCCGCTGTTCTGGTCGGCGCTGGAGAACACCCTCACGCTCAGCCTCGTCCAGCTGGTGCTGTTCTTCCCGGTCCCGATCCTGCTGGCCCTGCTGCTGAACTCGGTGCTGAGCACCAAGGTGCGCACGTTCGTGCAGTCGATCGTCTACCTGCCGCACTTCTTCTCCTGGGTGCTGGCCATCACGATCTTCCAGCAGATGCTCGGCGGGGCCGGCGCGCTGAACCAGTTCCTGCGCTCGCACGACATCGGCACGTGGGACATCATGACCAACCCGGACACCTTCAAGCTCCTGGTCACGGCGCAGGTGGTCTGGAAGGAGGCGGGCTGGGGGATCATCGTCTTCCTGGCCGCCCTCGCCGCGATCGACCAGCAGCTCTACGAGGCGGCCGCGGCGGACGGGGCCGGCCGGTGGCGCCGGATGTGGCACATCACCCTGCCCGGCATCCGCAGCATCGTCGTGCTCATGCTGGTGCTCCAGCTCGGCAACGTGCTCACCGTCGGCTTCGAGCAGATGCTGATCCAGCGCTTCGCGGTCGGCCGGGACGCCTCGGAAGTGCTCGACACGTACGCCTATTACTACGGCGTCGTCAACGCGAACTTCAGCATCGGCGCGGCCGCGTCGCTGTTCAAGGGCGTACTCTCCCTGATCCTCATCTTGACCGCCAACAAGGTCGCCCACCTGTTCGGCGAGGACGGACTGTACCGACGATGACCGCTACCGCACTGGCCAAAGCGGCCGAGAAAACCCGCCGCAACCGCAACCGGCCCAGCTGGGAGGAGCCGCCGACCCCGGCCGGGCAGGCCGGCAAGGGCGCGGTCCTGGTCTTCATCTGCCTGGTCGTCCTCATCCCGATCTACATGGTCGTGCTGACCAGCCTCTCGACCCAGGGCTCGATCAACCTGGCCGGTGGGATGGTGCTGGTGCCGCACGGCATCACCATCGAGGCGTACCGGCAGATCTTCACCAACAACCTGGTGATCAGCTCGCTGATCGCGAGCCTCGGCATCACCGCCGTCGGCACGTTCATCTCGGTGGTGGTCACGGTCCTCTGCGCGTACGGCTTGTCGCGCTACCGCTCGTGGGGGCACCGGCCGCTCCTGATGCTGCTGGTCGTCACGATGTTCTTCAACGGCGGCCTGATCCCCACCTTCATGGTCGTCGCCGGACTCGGCGGTTACGACAACTTCTGGGCGCTGATCCTGCCCAGCGCGGTGAGCGTGTTCAACATCCTGGTGATGCGCGGATTCTTCGCCAACACGTCACGGGACCTGATCGACGCGGCCTACGTGGACGGCGCCGGCGAATGGCGGATCCTCACCCGGATCGTCCTGCCCACCTCACGGGCGGTCGTCGCGGTGATCGGGTTGTTCTACGCGGTCGGTTACTGGAACACCTTCTTCAACGCCCTGCTCTACCTGCCGGACAACCAGAAGTGGCCGCTGCAACTGGTCATCTACACCTACACGCTGCAGGGCAACCCGATGCCCGGCATGGGCGTGACCCAGACCGGCACGTACCTGGGTGCCCAGCAGATCGCGCCGCTGTCCATCCAGATGGCGGTGGTAACCCTGACCCTGATCCCGATCCTGATCATCTACCCGTTCGTGCAGCGGCACTTCGCCAAGGGCATGCTGCTCGGCGCGGTCAAGGGATGATCCACTTCGGCGGCGACTACAACCCGGAGCAATGGCCGCCGTCGGTCTGGGAGTCCGACGTCTCGCTCATGCTTCAGGCCGGGGTCAACCTGGTCACGGTCGGGGTGTTCAGCTGGTCGCGACTGCAGCCCGCGCCCGACCGGTTCGATTTCGGCTGGCTCGACCGGGCGCTCGACCTGCTGCAAGCAGCCGGGATCGGGGTCTGCCTGGCCACCCCGACGGCTTCGCCGCCGCCCTGGTTCACGCTTCAGAACCCCGATCAAATGCCGATCAACCAGGATGGCGTACGGCTGACGCACGGTTCCCGCGACACGTACTGCGTGAACGCCCCGGCCTACCGGGCTGCCTGTCTTTCGGTGGTGGGTGAGCTGGCCGCGCGCTACACCCCCCAGTTGTGGCACGTCCACAACGAATACGGCACGACCTGCTACTGCGATTTCTGCGCGGCGGCCTTCCGCCGCTGGCTTTCCGCACGGTACGGCGATGTGGCGACCCTCAACGACGCCTGGAGTACCGATTTCTGGTCCCAGCGGGTCACCTCGTTCGAGGAGGTGTTGCCGCCGCGCGCCACCCAGTACCTGGGCAACCCGGCCCACCTGCTGGACTACCGCCGGTTCGTCTCCGACGCGATGCTGGAGCACTACCGTTCGCAGCGCGCGCTGCTCACCGGCGCGCCGGTGACCACGAACTTCGCGCTGGGCGGCTGGGTGCCGGTCGACCACGCCCGCTGGGCCCGCGAGGTCGACATCGTGGCGATCGACGACTACCCCGCCACCCTGGAGGACCGCGCTTTCGCCGCCGACCTCGCCCGCGGCTGGTCCACCGACGGCCGGTGGATGCTGATCGAACACGCGCCCTCCGACCAGGCTCGCGTCGTCGCACAGCCCTACCTCTCCCGGGGCGCCACCGGCATCCTCTACTTCCAGTGGCGGGCGAGCCGGGGCGGCGCCGAGCAGTGGCACCCGGCGATGGTGCCGCACGAGGGCCCCGACACCCCCGTCTTCCGCGAGATCGCCGCACTCGGTTCCGCGCTGCGCGGCCGCGAACCGGTGACCGTGACGGCGTCGACCGCGCTGATCTACGACGAACAGACCATGTGGGCGCTGCAGGCACCCCACCTGCCGCCGCGCGACTCCGACTACGACGCCACCGCCCGCCGCTGGCACCGTGCCCTCGACGGCCCGGTCGACGTCGTGCCGCCCACCGCCCCGCTGGACGGATACGACCTGGTCGTGGCGCCGATGCTCTACCTGATGCCGGCGGCCGTGCACCGGGCGCTGCGCGACTACGCACGGGCCGGCGGCCGACTGGTGCTGACCGCCGGCAGCGGCCTGGTCGACGAGCACTGCCGGGTAACGCCCGGCGCCCTCGACGACCTGATCGGCGCCCGCCGCATCGGCTCCGAACTGCACGACGTGACGGCCACCGTGCTGCACCGCGGCCCCGACGGACTCCCGGCCCTGACCGAGAACCGCTACGGCACCGGCATCGTGCGCTATGCCACCACCGACGACGTGACCCAGACCGCATTCGAAGGCCTGGCTCGGGTCGCGGCCGGTGACCCGGCGGGAGATCTGGCGTAAGCCGCCGTCGGCGGCCGGGTTCTGGCCGTGGCTGGCGGTCTGGTTGGGGCCGTGGCTGGCGGTCCGGTTGGGGCCGTGGCCGGCGGTCTGGCTCGGGCCGTGGCCGGTGCCGGCTCAGGCCGTTGCCGATGACCCGGCTCAGGTCGTCGGTGCCACGGCGAAGCTCATGCCCGGTGCCTCCGCGTCCGGGGCGCAGCGCAGCGTGTAGGTGCCGGCCGCCGGGGCGGTGAAGGTGTCCGTCCAGGTGTAGACGGCGTCGTCCTCCTCCTTGGCGGTGTAGGTGACGGTCTCGTCCGGCACCGACATCGGCACGATGGCGCCGCCGGTGCCGGTGACGGCGCAGCGGTTCGCGCCGACCGTCGGGAAGCCGGTCGCCCAGATCGCGTACTCACCGGCGGCCGGGATCTCCACCGTGCCCGGCAGCGCGTAGGAGCCCGGAAAGTGGACCTCGAGGAAGCGCGGCGCCGCCGCGGGCGTGGAACAGGCGGCGAGCCCGAGGACCATCAGCGAGGCGGCCAGCCGCCGGGACACGCGGCCCGATGTGAGCATCCACCCATGATCGCGCGGCCCCGCCACCTCCAAGCCCGGCGTCGGTACGGTGTCCGGGTGCGCCTGAGCGATGCGACTCTGCTCGTGCTCGGGGGTGTCGGTGGCGGACTGACCGGGTCGATGGCCGGTCTCGCTTCCCTGGTGAGTTACCCGGCGCTGCTGGCGGTCGGCCTGGCCCCGGTCGCCGCCAACGTCACCAACACCGTGGCGCTGCTGTCCAACACCGTCGGCACCGCCGCCGGCGCCCGGCCGGAGTTGCGGGGCCACGGCCGCCGGCTGGCAAAGTTGTCCGCGGTGGCCGGGACCGGCGGGCTGGCCGGCGCGGTGCTGCTGCTGGCCACGCCGTCGTCGGCGTTCGAGCGGATCGTGCCGGTGCTGGTCGCACTGGGCGCGGCCCTGCTACTGCTGCGCGACCGGTTGCGACACTGGGCCGGCCACCGGACGCTGCCGTCGCCGATACTGGGCGGCGCGATCTTCCTGGTCGGCGTGTACGGCGGCTATTTCGGCGCGGCGGCCGGCGTACTCATGCTCGCAATCCTTTCGGCGGCCGCGACCGAACCGCTCCCGGTGACCAACGCCGTCAAGAGCATCGCCCTGGGCGCCGCCAACCTGGCAGCAGCCGTGATCTACGCCGCCGTGGCCCCGGTGAACTGGGCCGCCGCGGGCCTGATGGCGATCGGCTGCCTGCTCGGCAGCTGGCTGGGCCCGACGCTGGTGCGCCGCACCCCGGAGCGCTCTCTGCGAGTGGCAATCGCCGTGGCGTCCCTGGGGCTCGCCGCCTACCTGTGGTGGCGCGCCGGCCGCTAGTTCCACTTGGCGCAGCAGCATGATCGGCGTCCCACGGCCGGCCTCTGCCACCTGTCCGGATGTAGGTGCCCCGAAGGCGGTCGCGGATCCTTGGGCCGGCCGATGCCGCTTCGAGCAGCGGAATTCACAGCGTGGGCGCGGCCTACGCCACCGGCAATCCTCGCGGCTGTCCGGGTGGGTGCGGCTTTCCGGGTGCGCGCGGCTTCCCGGGTGCGTGCGGCGTTCCGGGTGCGCCCTGCTTTTCGGGGTAGGTGCGGCGTTCTGGGTGCGTGCGGCTTTCGGGGTGGGTGCGGGCTTCCGAGGTGCGTGCGGCTTTCGGGGTCCGTGCGGCTTTCCGGATGCTTGTGGCTTCCGGATAGTGGTCGCTGGTCTCGGATCCTGGGCCGGCGTCCCGCATCGCGGCGGCTGGTCCTGTCCCATGGACAGTGCTCCCACATCATGAGTTGCGCCTCGGCTGAAAGGCAGGACATGCCGCATAGGTCGGGCGAAGGCGCCTCGGCTCGGCCCGACCTTGCGGAGTTTCTGTGCGGACCGCGCAGCAAGTCCACAAGCTCTGTGGCGGAGGCGGCGAGACCCGTCATTTGGAACGGTATCGAGCAGCGTGGAAGGGCCGAAGCTTGCAAAACGCCCTCCCGGACGCGGCGGCCCGAGATCACGCGGACAGTCTTCGTGGCGGCGAAGATGAAGGGCTGGACCTGGGCGGCGGGAGTGGGCGCGCTTATTTCAGGGCGTTTGCGGACAATCTCAGGTCGGTGAAGGCCCTGTCCAGGTGGGTGTGCAGGTCGTCGGTGCGGTCGGTGGCCCAGCGGTGGATGGCGGCCGCGTACGTGTCTGTGCCTATCTGGGCGCACAGGGGCGCCAGCTGATCGGTGACGCCGCGGGCTCGCAGTGCGTCGGTCAGCGCGTCGATCAGCGCGGCGTTCTTGGCCAGTGCCCGCTCGCGCAGTGCCGGCGTCGCGGCGATCACCGGGTGGCGGCGCTCGGTGACCGGCAGGTTCTGCTCGATCAGCGGCACCGCCTGGTGGAAGGCGGCGCGCAGGGCGGGCAGCGGCCTGGTGCCGGCCGGCACCGCGGCGAGGGCTCCGGTCAGCAGCTCGATCAGCTCTGCCTGGCCGTCGAAGAAGACCTCGCGCTTGTCGGTGAAGTGGCGGAAGAACGTGCGCTCGGTGACGCCGGCGCGGGCGGCGATGTCGCCGGTGGTGGTCTTGTCGTAGCCGCGCTCCAGGTACAGCTCGAGGGCGGCCTCCTGCAGGCGCAATCTGACCTGTTCTCCGCTCCGGGGCACGGTTCGGAGCCTATCATGACTGTCAGTGACTGACGGAACATTGCGTCAGTTACTGACACACAATAACGTCAGTTACTGACGCCGGGCGTGCGGCCGGCCCACCTCTTCTGAAGGGAAATCCGATGCCAGGAATCACCGATGGGCTCGACCCGGAGCTCGCCGCCGCGTTCGCGGCCGTGCCGAAAGCCGCGAACGGCACCCTGCTCGACCTCTCCGACATCCCGGGGCTGCGCGCGCAGATGCGCGCGGCGGTGTCGACCAGTGCCCCGGATCCCCGGGTCGAGATCGAGACCCGGCACATCCCCCGGGAGGACGGGACCGAGCTCGAGGTGGTTCTCTATCGGCCGGCCGGCGCCACCCAGGTGCTCCCGGTCCTGCTCTGGTTCCACGCCGGTGCTCAGGTTCTCGGCGAGGACGCGCGCGCTGACGACGCGTACCACACGGGTCTGGCTCTTGATCTTGGTTGTGTTCTGGCGGCGGTCGTCTACCGGCTCGCCCCGGAGACTCCGGCCCCCGGTGCCGCCGAGGACGGCTATCTCGCGTACACCCATCTTGTCGCGCGGGCCGGCGCGTACCGGATCGACCCGGACCGGATCGGCCTGGCCGGCGCCAGCGGCGGTGGCGCGCCCGCCGCCGCCACCGCGCTGATGGTGCGTGACCGGAACGACCCGCGGCCCTGCCTGCTGGGCCTGCTCTATCCGATGCTGGACGACCGGCTCGAGACGCCGTCCAGTTTCGAGATCACCGCCGAGGTGGTCCTGGCCCGGCCGGACATCCAGCTCGCCTGGGCCGCGGTGCTGGGCGACCGGGTCGGCAAGGACGTGCACCCGTACGCCGCGCCCGGTCGCGCCACCGATCTGGCCGGGCTGCCGGACACCTTCGTCGCGGTCGCCCAGTTCGACGTGCTGCGGGACGAGGGCATGGAGTTCGCGCGCAGCCTGAACGCGGCGGGCGTACCGGCCGACCTGCACCTGTACGCCCGCGCCTTCCACGCCTGGGACCGCTTCGCGCCGGCGTCGGCGCTGTCCCGCGCGTTCGAGCAGACCTGGCGCGACTTCCTCCGCCGCAACCTGCACCGGTCCTAGGAGCAGGCCGGCTCGCCGTTCTGGGCCGGCACCGACACCGCGTCCCAGGCCGCCTTGACCGTGTCGAACTCGGCGCAGCTGCCCGCGAAGAGGGTCTTGGCCGCCTGCAGCGTCAGGACCCGGTACTGGGGGTACGACGAGTTCGAGTTCTTCAGCAGCATCGCGTTGAACATGATCTTGATGGCGTTCTCGATGCCCACGCCGGTCACCGTGCTGTTGTTGCAGGTCGGGCTCGCGCCCTGGCCATTGCCGCCGGTGCCCTGGGACAGCAGGAAGAACCAGTGGTTGCCCGGCCCGGCCGCGGCGTGCACCTCGTCCCGCTCGGTCTGGGCGGAGAAGCAGTTGTCGGCGCCGAGCGACGACGGGTCGCGCATGTCGCGGATCGGCCCGTCGCCGACCAGGTCGACCTCCTCGCCGACGGTGAAGTCGGGTGTGTCGTTCGGGCTGTTGATGAACGCCTCGGTGGCCGCGCCGATGGTGTCCGCGACGAACTCCGAGGTGTTGCCGCCCGAGATGCCGCCGGGCGTGGTGGCGTCGATGGCGTGCCCCAGCTCGTGGCCGACCACGTCGGCCGAGCCGAGGAACTCGCGCCGGGTGTTGAAGCCGATCTGCACCTGGCGGCCGTCGAAGAACGCGTTCTGGTCCTGCAGGCCGACCCGCAGCGGGAAGGAACCGCCCCGGCCGTCCTGGCCGTCCCGGTCGAGCCACTGGGCCAGCATCTCGTTCTGCTTCTGGGCCACGAAGAAGGAGTCGACGCAGCCGGTCTCCCGGTCGGTCCCGTCGCCGTTGCCGAACGTGTTGTCCGCGCTGGTGAACGTCTGGTTGTTCGCCGCGTCCTGGCAGACCAGCCGGGAGATCCGCGGGTCCTGCAGTGCGGACTGGGTGTTCTCGAACCGCACGTCGCCGTAGATGGCGCCCTGCCCGGACGCGGTGGCCTCGGTGATGTGCTCGGTGCGGCCCAGGACCTTGCCGGTGAAGGCGTCGACGATCACGGTGAGCCGGCTGCGGCCGTCGGCACCGGTGCCGTCCACGGTGGCCGACCAAGCCAGGCGCGCGGACTCGCCGGTCGCGTCCACCACCAGTGTGGTGTCCTCGACCTCGGTCACGGTCGTCAGCTGCGCCTTCGCGATCCGGGTCGCCTTCGCGGCGGTCAGCTTCGGGGTCACCGACAGTTCGCCGATCGGCGCCGACTGCGCCACCGAGGTCCAGATCGCCTGCCCCGCGGCGTCCGTCTGCACGACGAAGTCACCGCCCTTGACCGCCACGCCCTTGTAGGTGCGGGCGTAGGGCACGTAGTTCAGGCTGTTGTAGCTCACCACCGCCTGCTGCTGGAAGGCGTCGTATTTACCGGCGTGCAGCACCTGGGGCCGGCCCGCGACGACCCGTGCGGCGGTACTCCGGGCCAGATCGACCGGGTCGGCCGTCTGCTCGGCCGAGGCCGAGTGGGAGAGTACGGCCATGGTCAGCGACCCTGCCGTGGCGGTCGCCAGCACGACGATCAGGGGAATCTTCCGTTTCACGGTGGTGCTCCGTTCCCCGCCCCCGTGGGGAGAAGGCAGGATCGGAGCCCGGCGGCGGGCGATTTCCACCGGGCTGATCAGGCGCCAACGGTAGACATCGACAAACCTCGACGACCATAAAGAATCCCTTAAGTCGCCCGACGGGCCATTTGCTCTACAGCGTGTAGTCGCGCGGGTCGGCTACGTGACTGCCCCGACCTCGATCAGCGTGCGACGTTGTCCACCATGCACCGTCGACTGTGGTTGGTCCTTGTCCTCCTCCTGCTCCCCTTCGCCTTACCCAGCCCCGCGCACGCCGCGGTCACCGCCCTTGCCAAGGTCAACTTTCAGCCGGCCGCCAGCGCGGTCCCGAGCGGCTGGACCGCCGACACCGGCGCGGCCTTCTCCGACGCTCGCGGCTCCGGCTGGGTGCAACTGGGCACGGCCACCCCGCTCGACCTGACCCGCAACACCCGCGACCGGGCCCGCTCCGGCGTCGACCCGCGCCTCAACACGATGATCCACCTTCAGTACGGCGACACCGGCGGCACCAACGGCGTGCCGACCGCGGGCGCCTGGGAGTACGCCGTCGCCGCCGGGACTTACCAGGTCACGGTCTCCGCCGGCGACCAGGCGCCGTACGACAGCCGGAACACGGTCAACGTCGAGGGCATCCGGGCGATCGACGGCTTCGTGTCCACCGCCGCGGCCGAGTACCGAGCGGCCACCGTCACCGTCACGGTCACCGACGGGCGGCTCACCGTCGACCCGGCCGGCGGCACCAACACCAAGCTGAACTACGTGGAGATCAGCCGGGTCACCGCCGACTTCGCGCTGAAGGTCGACTTCTCCGACGCGGCCACCGCGCCGGCCGCCGGTTACGTCCGCGACTCCGGCGGGGCCTTCACCGCCGCCCGCGGCTACGGCTGGGTGGACCTCGGCGAGGGCACCCCGGTCGACCTGACCGGCAACGGCCGCAACCGCAACCCGGCCGCCGGGCAGGCCGACGCGCGGCTGGCCACGTTCATACACGCGCAACTGCCGGCCGGGTCGGCCGGTGTGGTCACCCCGGGCCGCTGGGAGGCCGCCGTGCCGGTCGGTCTCTACACCGTGACGGTCGCGGTGGGGGACGCGGGCACCGCCGTCGACAGTGTCAACTGGGTCAGCATCGAGGATCAGAACGCGATCGCCGCGTTCCGGCCGACCGCGTCCACCAGGTTCGCCACCGCCACCCGCACGGTCCGGGTGACCGACGGCCGGCTGACGATCAGCCCGGCCGGCGGCACCAACACCAAATTCGCGTACGCCGACATCGTCGAGGTGCCCGGCGGTGCCACGATCCCGGCGGTGCGCACCAGCACGCCGGCCAACGGCGCCACCGGCGTACCGCTGACGACGAGCATCGTGGAGGACCTGGTCCTGCCGAACGGCGGCGTCCGGACCGCCTCGCTCACCGGCTCCACGGTCACACTGACCCGGCTCGACACCGGCGCGGCGGTCCCGGCCACGGTGATCACCAGCGGCGGCGGGGACGTCATCAACCTTTCCCCGACCGCAGCCCTGGCCGCGAACACGGCGTACCGGTTCACCGTGACCGACGGCGTCACCGACGTGACCGACAAGCCGTTCGCGCCGTACTCGATGGTCTTCACCACCGGCAGCGGCGGCGGCACCGGGGGACCGGCGGCGTTCGACAAGGTGGTCGGTGTGGCCACCGGCGCGTCGTTCACCACCGTGGTCAAGGGACCGGACGGCCGGCTCTATGCGGGCACCCTGGACGGCCGGATCTTCCGCTTCCCGATCAACACCGACGGCACGCTCGGCACCGCGACGATCATCAACACCGTACGGTCCGACGCCACCGCCCTCGGCCTGCCCGGCGCCCCGGCCCGCACCGTCATCGGCATGGCGTTCGACCCGGCGTCGACCGCGGCCGCGCCGATCCTCTGGATCACCGACAACTACGAGTACGTCGGGCCGCTCGACGTACCCGACTGGTCCGGCCGGATCGGGCGGCTGTCCGGGCCCGACCTGAACACGTACACCTCGGTGGTGGTGAACCTGCCCCGCTCGGTGAAGGACCACGAGACCAACTCGCTGGCCTTCGGCCCGGACGGCGCGCTCTACCTCTCGCAGGGTGCCAACAACGCGATGGGCGGCGCCGACTCCACCTGGGGGAACCGCCCGGAACGGCTGCTCAGCGCGGCCGTCCTGCGCCTCGACCCGGCCCGGTTGCCGGCCACCCTGCCGCTGAACGTCAAGACCGAGGACGGCGGCACCTACGACCCGTACGCCGGGAGCGCCCCGCTGACGTTGTACGCCACCGGCGTACGCAATGCGTTTGATCTGGTCTGGCATCGCAACGGTCATCTCTATGCGCCGACCAACGGCTCGGCGGCGGGCGGCAACACCCCGGCCACCCCGGCCTCGCTGCCGGCGGCGTGCGCGCGCCGCGGTTGGACCGGACCGGCGGCGCCGGGCCTGACCGGCGTGCCGACCGCGGAGACCGACTACGTCTTCGACGTGAAGGCCGGTCGCTACTACGGCCATCCCAACCCGACGCGCTGCGAGTGGGTCCTGGCCGGCGGAAACCCAACCACCGGAATTGATCCGTACGAGGTGAGCGCCTACCCGGCCGGCACGCTCCCGGACGCCAACTTCGACCTGGCCGGCACCTACGACGCGGGCCTGCACGCCTCGGCCAACGGCGCGATCGAATACCGCGGCGGGGCATTGGACGGCAAGCTGCTGGTGGTCCGCTACTCGGCCGGCCAGGACATCGAGACCTTCGACGTCGCGGCGTCCGGCGCGCTGACCAACCGGACCACCGGCATCACCGGCCTGACCGGCTTCAGCCAGCCGCTCGACGTCACCGAGGATCAAAACACCGGTTTCCTGTACGTGACCGAGCTGGGCGCCTCCCGCATCACCCTGCTCAAGCCACGGCCATGACCGGGGGCGGGGCTGACGAGGTCAGCCCCGCCTCTCCGGCCTAGCAGCCCAACCGGTGGGTGGAGAGCGCGATGTCGTCCATCCAGAGGTCGAACTGGCTCGGGGTGGGGCCGGCCTGATACAGCTGCCAGCCGATCTTCACGGTGTCCACGGCCGGCAGGACGAACGGCACCGCGTTGCCGCCGTGCTCGGTGGTGGAGGCGGTCAGCTCCGGGTTGGCGACCCCGTCGATCCACACCGAGACGCGGTTGCCGGCCGGGTCGAGCGCCCACTCGAAGCACTGCCAGGCGTCCTCGGTGACCGGGGCGGACTCCCGCCAGTTCGTCCAGTCACCGGTCGGCCCGCCGTCGGCCCCGACACCCCAGAAAGTCCCCGGGACGGTCGGCGCGTACTGCCCGCCGATCGGCCGGACGACCTCGGCGCTGCCGCTGCCGGTGGCCTCGACCAGCGTGAAGTGCGCCCAGTCCGGCGCGGTGGGGAAGGCGTCGACGCGCAGCCGCAACCGGCCGTAGAAGCGGTTGCCCGGCGCGGCGAAGTCGTCGACCCGCAGGAAGGCACGCCCGTTGCCGACCGTGTGCAGGTGCAGGACCTTGCCGCGGCGGGCGCGCTCGACGGAGAGGGTGCCGTTCCGCGTGTCGACACCCCAGTCCAAGGTGCTGGGCCCGCCGGTGGGCAGCCGTTCGAAGTTCTCGCAGAAGAGCAGGTCACCCGCGCAGGAGTCGCGATGGGTGGTGGTGGCGGCGGCCGGCCCGGCCATCCCGAGCAGCAGGGCGGTGGTGAGAGCGGCGACGAGGCGCATGATTCTCCTTTGCATGTGGGAGCGCTCCCATTCTTGTATCGGCAGGCATCGATGTCCATGCTGCTTAGATGTGGCCTATGAGCGACCCATGGGACTTCACCCCCACGAGCGAAACCCGGAACACCCTGCGCTGGGCGGAGGCGCGGGGCGCGGCCACGCTGGGCGAGGCGTACGACATGCTCGAAGAGCTGGAGCTCAGCAACGACGTCCCCGAGGTGCTGGGCCACGACGGCAGAGTCGAGGACGTCCGCGACGAGCTGGAGTTCGCCATCGAGACCGCCGGCCCGGACACGCCGCTGAACGCCCTCTGAGATCATGCCGGTTGCGTGGCGAGGGTGCTCGAGTACCTGTTACGGCTCAGGACTTGCTGACCTGCCGGGGTTTCAACGGATGGTCGGTCCGAACATCTTGTTCCGCAGGATCGGTAGGCGGCTTCCGATGCGGAGCAGGGCGCGAAATGCCATTCGGTTGGCGGTGGTAGCGAGCGTGGCGTTGCGGGCGTTGCGGGTGGAGAGTCTGAGGGCCTCGTTGGCGTATTGGCGCATGGCGTTCTCGTAGCGCTCAACGGCGGGGAGGGTGCGGTGGTCGGTGCTGAGGGCTTGGCGGAGTTGGTCGGCGTCGCGTAGCGCGGTGTTGGCGCCGATGCCGGCCATGGGTGTCATGTTGTGGATGGCGTCGCCGAGCATGGTGACGGTTGAGGGTGTCCAGTGCGGCAGTTGAGGCATGGTGCGTAGTGGAACGGTGTTGACCGCCGCGGGGTCGGTGGCGGCGACGATCGCGCGCAGCGGGTCGGACCAGGTGCTGACCCGGTCGGTGACCAGACTCTTGAGATGGTTGCCGTCGTAGTCGTTGATGTCGGCCGGGTAGGAGGGTGTTGCGGCGGCCCAGGCCCAGACGATGTAGCGGTCGGCACCGTTGCTGAGGTCGGTGTTGTCGGGGTCGCCGGTAGCCCAGGTGGACAGGAACATCCATCCTTTGCCGGCGGGTACGACGTTGTTGATGCCGCCGTCGGTCAGGTCGGCCGGGAGGACGGCGGCGAGTTCACGGGTGAGGGGGGTCCGGCCGGCGATGTTGGTGATGCCGAGGTCGTGGCGTTGCAGTTCGGGTAGCCGTTGGCGGCGTACGCGGGAGTTGCTGCCGTCGGCGCCGACGAGGAGGTCGCCGTCGGCGTGGGTGCCGTCGGTGAAGTAGGCGCGCACACCTGTGCTGTTCTGTTCGTAGTGGTCGAAGGTTCTCTCCCAGTGCGTGATCGGCTCGGTAGTGGTGTCGGTGCCGAGCAGGAGGGCCTCACGGAGTTTGCCGCGGCTGATGGCGCGGCGTTTGGTGACCGGGTCGGTGGCGTGTTCGGGGAATCGTTTGTCGACGGTGGCCAGGATGCCGTGACGCGGGTCGCGAAAGCGAATGATCATCGGGGCGGTCACGGCGTCGGCGTCGATCTGTTTGAAGTTCTCGTCGGGCAGGCTGTTGTGCAGAGCGCGCAAGCCGTCGGCGTCGAGGTGAATTCCGTAACTGGCGGGCTGGCCGCCGTGACGCGGTGAGCGTTCGTAGACGTGGGCGTCGACGCCGGCGGTGCGCAGGCCGTGCAGCAAGGTGAGGCCACCGAGGCCGGCGCCGATGATCAGGACACGCATGAGAAGACCTTCCAGAGCTGATGAGGGCGCGCGGTACCCGCGGCCGGCACGGCTCGGCGCGGTCAGCGGGATGTTACGAACGCCGGGGAGGGGACGCTCAGCTTTCGGCCAGCAGGCGCAGCAGCAGATGCAACTGCTCGGCCTGCTGCGTGGTGAGCGATGAGGTGGCAGCGGCAGCGGCGGGCTTGGCGGCCTCGTAGGCGCGGGTGAACACGTCTCGGCCGTGCTCGGTCAACGTCACCGCCCGAAGCCGGCGGTCGCCGGGCACCAGCTGGCGGGAGGCCAGGTCGAGGCGCTCCAGGTCGTCGACGATCCGCACGATCGACGCCTTGTCGTGCTCGGTCCGGGCCACCAGGTCGCGCTGGGTGAGAGGCCCGTGAGCGTTCAGCAGCATCAGCGCCACCAAGTGGCGTCGTTCGAGACCGAACGGGGCCAGCGCCTGATCCATCGCGGAAGCCACGTGCTCGTGGGCCCGGCGCAGCAGCAGACCCAGGGCGAACGGTGATCCGTCGCGGGGATTGTCGGGCGTCTCCCCCGCCGACTGCGTCATGGACGGCACTGTATCAGTAGGCATGCCGCAATATTATCTCTCCAGAAACAGACTTGCAAGAGACAGTTTCGCGTGAAACCATTTCTCGCATGACTGACCGAGGAGCACTTCTCGCATCGGATGTACCCCTGTCTTCCCGCGCCGTTCCGCCGGGCGGTCAAGAAGCGTCGCATGCTCGGCCGCAGACCGGCTGGGCGGCGGTCAGGCAGACCTGGAGCGATCCGCGACGGTGGATCGGCGTGCTGCTGGCGGCCGCTCCGAGCCTGGTGTTCGTGGCGGGCAACGCCGTGGCTTCGCTGTATCCGGCGATCATCGCGGCCGCGGTGACGGCGGTGGCCGGTCTGGGCTACCACCTGGTGCGCCGGCAATCGCCGCGCTCGTCCCTGGTCGGTGTCCTGGTGGTGGCGGTCTGCGCCGCCGTCGCCGCCATCACCGGGCAGGCCCGCGGGTTCTTCCTGGTGCCGGCGATGATCCCGTTCGCCGTGATCCTGATCTGTGCGGCGACGATCGTCGCGCGGCGCCCGCTGACCGGGTTGATCCTCAATCGGGTCACCGGCGGCCCCGCCGACTGGTATCGCCACCGCGGTCTCCGGAGGGTCCACCTGATCGCTACCGGCACGGCGATCGGCATCAACGTGGTCAACGCCATCGTGCAGGTGATCTTCTACGGTCGCGGTGACACGGTGGTCCTGGCGGTGGCGCACGCCGCGACCGGACCGATCTTCGCCACGCTGGTCGCAGTCACCGTCGTCGCCGTCCGGCGCACCCTGACCCGGCAGCGATGAGCGCCGTCGGGCCCGGCCACGCATCGGTCGGCCAGTCGATGATCGTGACCAGCGTATTCGCCGCAACGACCGAACTGAGCCGGCCGACCCCGCCACCCAGGAACATCGGGCCGCCGCGCACAAGCTGGCCACCGCGCAGGTCTTCCGTTCGCACCACTTCGAAGGGTTCGAGGCGTCGTGAGTCTGACCCAGCAGCCGGCAGCCCCGACCGACCGCCCGTGCGGCAGCGGCGTCGGTGGCCGATCAGGCTGTTCCGGCTCACCACCACCGGCGCAGCCGTCCTGGCGTTCAACCAGGCGGTCTTCGCCGGGCAGTTCCTGGCCGGCACCTACGGCGCCCTGCGCCTGCATCGGGACATGGCCAACTACGTCGTCGCTGCGACCATGGCCGGCATCATCGCCGCACTCCTGTGGCGGCGGGCCGGCAGCGGGCCACGCTGGCCCATCCCGGCCACCATCGCCTTGTTCGCGCTGACCGCACTGCAGACCTACCTCGGCTACGCGCTGAACCTGGCCGCCCACATCCCGCTCGGCGTCGCCGTGATCATGCTGCTGACCGCCTTGACCATCACCGCGTGGAGGCGCCTCCGATGAGCACCCTCAGCCGCCGCGCCCTGCTGGGCGCCGCCGGACTCAGCGCCGCCGCCGGCATCGTGGTCCCCTTCGCCACCGGGATCCGCGGCTCCCACTCCACCGGGCAGCTGCTGCCGCGCGACGATCCGGCCCGGCCCGACCACAGCACTCTGGACATACAACGGCAGCTTCCCCGGCCCGACAATTCGCAGCACCCGCGGCCGCACCGTGAAGATCCGCCACACCCTTTGGTACCACGACCATCGCATGGACTTCACCGGCCCCAGCGTGTGGCGCGGCCTCGCCGGCTTCCACCTGCACCACGACGACCAGGAGGCCGCCCTGCAGCTGCCCGGCGCTGCCGCTGATGATCACCGACCGCAGTTTCGACACCGACGGCGCCCTGCTCTACCCAGCACCGATCTCACCCTGATCAATGAGCCTGGCGTCACCGGCGATTACGTCGCCGGAGTGCTGGGCGACGTGATGCTGGTCAACGGCGTCCCCTGGCCCGTCACCACCGTCGAGCGCGCCACCTACCGGCTACGACTGCTCAATGCCTGCAACGCCCGCCGTCTATCGCTACACCTCGACCCGCCACCCTCGCCCGGCATCGTGCAGATCGGCACGGACGGCGGCTTGCTTGCCGCCTGTACCACACGACCATCTCGAACTCGCGCCCGCGCAACGCTTCGACGTCCTCATCGACTTCTCGACCTACCCGCCGGGCACGCGCATCACCATGGCCAACGGCTTCGACACCGGAGCAATGGGCCAGGTCATGCAGTTTGTCGTTGCCGACAGCGGGCCCGAACCGTTCACCGTCCCCGCCGAACTCTCCACCATCACCGAGCTGCACGAACGCGACGCCGTCACCACCCGCAAATTCGACTTCCGCATCGGTGACGTGAACAACCACGACGGCTGGCTCATCTCCCACATGGCGTTCGACCCCGACACCATCGCCGCCCACGTCAGACTCGGCACCACCGAGATCTGGTAACTGCACTCCGACTTCCACCACCCCGTACACATCCATCTGAGCCCTTTCCAAGTCCTCGCCCGCGGCAGCGAAGGACCCGGCCCTTACGACACCGGCTGGAAAGACACCATCGACCTACGCCCCGGCGAACAAGCCGAAATCCTCATCAGGTTCGACGGATATCCCGGCAAATACGTCGTCCACTGCCACAATCTCGAACACGAAGACATGGCCATGATGGCCAACTTCGTCACCACCTGAGAACCGCTGACCGAGCTGGGGCGTTGGTGGCCGAGGCCCGGGAGCGGGGCTTGGAGCTGACCGGCCGGACGGGCGACCGCTACTGCCTGATGCCAGAAACACCGTTCGCGTTACGGACCCGAGTCGACACACCTCGCATAACCGGACAACTCGGTCGGCGAGTGGGTCCTGGCGAGCGGGTAGCGTTGTTTGGGTAACCGGCTCACGGGAGGACCGCGGCTATGGCATTGAGTGCGGACATGTTGTCTCCGGCCATGATCGGCGTGGCGGCGGGGATGGTGGGTGCGGTGGGCTTGGCCGCGCGGGCGCTGAAGGCTCGGGTGGTTCGGGTCGTGATGGTCGTCGACAAGAACGGCCGGGTGCATGAGCTGCCTGAGGACGATCCGCGAATTTCGTCGCGGCTCTAGTCAGGCTGGGGTCAGCAGGCAGAACTCGTTGCCTTCCGGGTCGGCCAGGACCGTCCACGGGATGTCGGCCCGGCGCAGGTCGACCGTGGTGGCGCCGAGCGTCTGCAGTCTGGTCGCCTCGGCCGCACGCCCGGTCCTTCGTTGGAGATTGCCCAGCCGAGCGCCTCCGCCCGGAAAGCGCCCAGCGCTGCGTCGTCCCTGGCCTTCATGTTGATCTGCACCAGCCGCGTTGCCATGCCGGCGATGCTAGACGGGGTTGGTGGTGGGCCGGCCGCCCAGCAGCAGGCCGAGCAGGGCGCCCACTGCGCAGAGGGCGGCCGTGACCAGGAAGATCTCTCGGTATTCGGTTTGCAGGGCGGCCTTCAGCGCCACCTCGTAGACGGCCAGCCGGTCGCGGTATTCGGCCGGGTCCACGCCGAACGGCAGCGGGGTGTTCAGGGTTGCGGTCAGTGCCTGGAAGCGGTGCAGGCCCCACGCGGTCAGCGCGGCGACGCCCAGCAGCATGCCGACCATCCGGGCGACGACCGCGGCCGCCGAGGCCACGCCGTGCCGGTCGGGGGGCGTCACGCGCAGCACCGCCGCGGCCAGCGGTGCGATGACCAGGCCCAGGCCGAGGCCGGCTATCGCCAGGTCGGTGTCGAGGCGGGGCAGGATTCCGGCGTAGCGGGCCGCGAGCACGTCGGCCGGCCAGTAGGCGATCAGCCCGTACCCGCAAGCGGCCGTCAGCAGGCCGATCAGGGTGACCAGACGCTCGCCCAGGCGGGCGAGCACCGCGCCGCCGAGCACGGCGCCGACCGGCAGGGCGATCAGGAAGCGGGTGAGCAGCAGCGTGCCGCCGAACGCGTCCCGGCCGAGCAGTGTCTGCGCGACCAGCTGGACGTCGACGAGCGTCACCATCAGGGCCGCGCCGGTGCAGAAACTCGCGCCGAGCGCGGCGACGAAAGGCACCATGCGTACGCCCGCCGGGTCGAACAGCTTGGTGCGGGACCGGCTTTCCCACAAACCAAAAATTACGAGTACGGCTACCGCCGCGCCGAGGGTCGAGGGGCCCCACGTCGGCAGCACCGCGCGTGCCGGATCCGGGTTGTAGAGGCCGACTACCAGCAGGGCCAGACCGGTGGCGAGCAGGATGCCGCCGAGGACGTCGACGCCGGGCCGGTGCGGTCGGGCGGCGGTTTCCCGGGGGAGCGCGAACAGCACGGCGACGGCGGCCAGCGCGGCCAGCGGAATGTTGATCCAGAAGATGCCCCGCCAGCCGATCAGCGCGGCCACCGCACCGCCGTAGATCGGGCCGAGCACGCTGCCCAACTCCTGCGCGGCGCCGACCGCGCCGAGGACGACCGCGCGGCGGTGCTGCGCCGTCCAGAGGTCGCCGGCCAGGGCCATCGTCACCGGCAGCAGCGCGCCGCCGACCAGCCCCTGCAACCCGCGGCCGACCACCAGCCAGTGGATCGACTCACCCGAGCCGGCCGTCATCGCCGAACCCGCGGCGAAGCCGCCCAGGCAGACCACGATGACCGTACGGCGGCCGAACCGATCGGAGAGCGAACCGAGCAGCGGCATGCCGGCCACGTAACCGAGCAGATAGCCGGTCACGATCGGGGTGGCGCGCTCGAGCCGGTTGAGCGGGATGTGCACGTCGGCCAGGATGTCGGTCAGAACGGTCACCACGACGTACGCGTCAAGCGCCGCAAGCAGGACGGTGGCGCCACCGACGCTGATCGCCAGGCGCCGCCGGGCCGAGGCCGGCGCGGCGGCCGTGGCGCTAGGGCGCACTGATCGTCACCGGTGCGTCGAACTCCTTGAACGTCACCGTGGCCGTGCCGCCGGACAGCGTGAAGGCGGCCTTGAGCAGGCGCTTGTCGGCATCGGCGATCCACAGTTTCGCCGGGATGCTGCCGGTCAGGCCGGGGATCAGCCCGGCCAGGTCGGTGCCGGTCGTGGTCACCGCGACGCGCCAGGCGTCCTTGCCGTCGACCTGTTCGGACGCCTCGGTGGTGGCGCCGGTGGCCGAGCCGAGCACCTTGGCGATGCCACGCTCGGGGTCGAGGATCGCCGACGGGTCGTAGACGTTGGCGGCGAGGGTGAGCGGCAGCGCCTGGTAACCGCCGGTCGGTCCCTTCAGGTAGAGCTTGTCGCCGACGATCACGAACTCCAGCTCGACGGCCGCGCCGGACTGCTCGACCTGCGCGGTGCCCTTCGCGCTGCCCTCCTTGGTCAGCGTGCCCTCGGCGCGGCGCAGGCTGAGCCCGGCGACCTCGCCCTCGGCGGTGATCAGGAACTGCGCGGTCCTGATCTCACGCATCGCCGTGGCGGACTCCTTCACCAGCGCGTCGCCCGCCGGCAGGTTCGCCGCCGGCGCCGTACTTCCGCTGGTCGTGGCCTTGTCAGGGGTGCACGCGACCAGCACGAACAGAACGGCGGACAGCGCGAGGACGGGGCGGAGTCGGGACATACCGCGAATGCTAGACCGGCACGCAAGTCGGCCATCCGCTCCCCGTCAGGCAGCGCCGAAGTGGTCCAGGGCGTCGATGACCACGTCGCCGACGCCGCGGGCGGTACCGTGGCCGGCCTCGTCGATCAGCTCCAACCGCACCCCGGGCCAGAGCTGGGCGAGCCGCCACGGGATGTCGGCGGGGCTGCCGAGGTCCAGCCGGCCGTGCACGAGCACGCCGGGAATGCCGGCGAGCCGGTGTGCGCCCGCCATCAGCTCGCCGTCGGCGAACCAGCCGTCGTGCGCCCAGTAGTGGGTGACCAGGCGGGTGAAGGTCATCCGGAACGCCGGGTCCTCGTACCGGGGGTCGGGCCGGCTGCCCGGCACGTTGGAGACCAGCGCGTCCTCCCAGGCGCACCAGGCTCGCGCGGCCCGGTCCCGTACGGTCTCGTCGGGGTCGGCCAGCAGCCGGGCGTAGGCGGCCGGCAGGTTGCCGTCGCGGTCCGCCGCCGGCACCGCGTCGCGGAACCGTTCCCACTGCTCGGGGAAGATCCGCCCGAGGTCGCGGGTGAGCCAGCGATGCTCGGCCGGGGTGCTCGTGACGACGCTGAACAGCACCACCTCGCTCACCCGGTCGGGGTGCCGCTGGGCGTAGCCGAGGCCGAGCGCGCTGCCCCACGACCCGCCGAGCAGCAAC
Organism: Paractinoplanes toevensis; assembly: GCF_018332695.1. Classification (GTDB taxonomy): domain Bacteria; phylum Actinomycetota; class Actinomycetes; order Mycobacteriales; family Micromonosporaceae; genus Actinoplanes; species Actinoplanes toevensis. Next base: position 137,313 of record NZ_BOQN01000050.1, on the reverse strand, counting down.
CAGCGGTCGATCTCCAGGTGAGTGCGCAACTTTTCGATGTCGGCCAGCAGATGCGGCATCGTGTTGGTCGACAGGTCGGTGCGCACGTCGCCCGCGTCGGGCGTGCTGCGCTCGCAGCCGCGCTGGTCGAACAGGACCACCCGGTAGATCGCCGGGTCGAAGAACCGCCGCCAAAAGGCACCGGCTCCCGAGCCGGGGCCACCATGCAGCACCAGCGCCGGTTTGCCGAGCGGGTTGCCGCAGCTCTCCCAGTAGACGGAGTGCCCGTCGCCGACGTCGAGCATGCCGTGCGCGAATGGTTCGATCTCGGGATAGAGGCGGCTCATTCCGATGATTCAACCGTAGATCACGGTCAGAGTCAGGGGTGCCAGTGCGCCTTCCGTGTTGCCGATGACCATCAGCATCAGCAGCAGACTGGCGACGGCCGACAGGACACCGGCGCACAGCATCAGCCGGACCGGTCGGCCGGTGGTGGACCGGCGGATGAGCGTTCGCCAGAGATACCCGGTGAGCGTCACGAATGCCACGAGCAGAACAGCGCAGATGACGGCCTTCGGTCGCTGCCACGCGAGACGGTCGTCGATCGCCAGCTGGAGCTGCGGTGAGATCTGAGCGCTGCCGGCCCGGATCCAGGCCTCGCCGAGCGGGGAGAAGGTCGTTCCGGAAAGCGTCTTACGAGGGTTGGCGACGCTGGTCACATTGGCCCAGAGGGCGACGGCCATAAACAGCAGCAGAAACAGGCTTGCCGTTCCGAAGGAGAGATAGGTGCGCCGCTCGAAGGTGCGGCGAGGAGCCCGTTTGAATCGCTTCCAGGAAAATACGCAGAGGAGCAGCAGAAGGAGTGTGAAAAGGCCGCCTACGACGAGGAATACGATGTGGTAATTCCGATCGTCGGCCAGGACCCGATCATAGGCGGCGTTCGCGGTGAATGGCATGAATACGAACGTACGGAAAGCGGATCGGGAAAACCTCGGGCCTCGGGATGGTCTCCTGCGGCGGAGTCTCCTCATAAAGGGGGAGACGAAGTTCAGCCCGGGGTCGGACGGATTCCGGCGGCCGGTTACCTAGGCTGGCCCACATGACGCTTCGGCACGTGCTGGCGTGGTGGCACGCCTGGTTGTCGGACGGTCCGCGCCCCACCGCGCCGAGCCGGGCCGCGAGCCGGGCCGCCGCGATGATCGGCCGGCACCCCCTGGCGGCCGATGTGGTGCTGGCGGTGGTCGCCGCGGCCGGGACGCTGCCTCAGATCTACTATCACGCCACCCACCCGGACCCGCAGTTCGGCCTGTTGGTGCTGTTCAGCGCCCTGCTGGTGGTCCCGCTGAGCTGGCGCCGCCGATTCCCGGTCACGACGTTCGCCTTCGCGGCGGCCGTCGCGCTGGCTCATTGGCTGGCCGGGGTGCAGGTGGCGGCCGACCTGACCCTGTTGATCTACCTCTACACCGTGGCGAGCCGTTGTCCGATGCGGGTGGCGATCGTCGCGGCCGGCGTGATCGAGGTGGGTGCTCTGCTGGTCGCCGTCCGCCGGCCGGAGACCGGGCTGTGGGCCGGGACCGCCTCGTGGGCCGGGACGTTCGTGCTGCTGTCCGCTCCGGTGGTCGCCGTCCTGACGCTGGGGCTCAGCGTGCGGTACAGGCGCAGTGCCCTGCACGCCCTCACCCAGCGGGCGGCCCAGCAGGCCATGATCGCCGCGGCCGCCGAGCGGGCCCGCATCGCCCGGGAGATGCACGACGTGGTCGCCCACAGCCTGTCGGTCATGGTGACGCTGTCCGAGGGGGCCGTCCGCAAGCAGGCGGCCGAACCGCACCGGGCCGGCGAGGCGATGCGCCAGGTGGCGGTCACCGGGCGCCAGGCCCTCGGCGAGATGCGCCGGCTGCTCGGCGTGCTGCACACCGAGGAGGCCCTGGCCGACCGCCGGCCGCAGCCCGGCCTCGCGCAGCTCGACGACCTGCTCGATCAGGTTCGGTCGACCGGCCTGACCGTCACATCGGCCGTCACCGGCGTGCCCACCGCCATGCCGCCGGGCGCCGAGTTGGCGGTCTACCGCATCGTGCAGGAAGCCCTGACCAACACGCTCAAGCACGCGATCGGCCCCCGCCGGGTCGGTGTCGCCATCGCCCACCGGCCCGGCTCGGTGACCGTCGAGGTGCATGACGACGGGGCTCCCGCGGTGGGCCGCCCGAACACCGGGCACGGGCTGGCCGGCATGCGCGAACGGGCCGCGGTCTACGCCGGCACGGTCAGCGCCGGACCGGATCCCAGCGGCGGATGGCGCGTCCGCGCCGACCTGGCCCTGCCGGTCGAGGCCGTGGCGGGCGGGACCGCCCGATGACGATCCGCCTGCTCCTGGCCGACGACCAGGCCCTGATCAGGACCGGTTTCCGGATGATTCTCGAGGAGACCGACGACATCGACATCGTCGGCGAGGCCCCGGACGGCGCCGAGGCGGTCCGGCTGGCCGCCGAACTACGCCCGGACGTGACGCTCATGGACGTCCGGATGCCCGGCGTCGACGGGATCGAGGCCACCCGCCGGATCGTGGCCCGCGAGCCGGCCGCCCGCGTGCTCATCCTGACCACCTTCGACCTCGACGAGTACGCCTTCGCGGCACTGCGGGCCGGCGCCAGCGGGTTCGTCCTCAAGGACGTGCCGGTCGACGAGCTGGCCCGGGCCATCCGCGCGGTGGCCGACGGCGACGCGGTCGTCTCACCGCGTATCACCCGGCGCCTGCTCGACGTCCACGCCGCCCACCTGCCGGGCCCGTCCACCGAGCATGTGCGCGCGGCTCTCGACCAGCTCACCCCGCGCGAGCGGGAGGTGCTGCGGGCGGTGGCGGCCGGATTGTCCAACGCCGAGATCGCCGACCAACTGGTGGTGTCGGACGCGACGGTCAAGACGCACGTCGGCAGCGTCCTGGCCAAACTGAACCTGCGTAACCGCGTGCACGCCGTCATTTTCGCGTACGACATCGGCCTCGTCCGATAAGGGTGTCAGCGTCATTGCTTCCCTGAGTCGATGCGGCCGGCCGCTCCGGCGGTGGCGATCGCGGCGTCCCACGCGGTGGTGTCGATGCCGAGCTCCGTCCGCAGGAACGCCGTCGAGGTGCGGCGGACCAGGTCGACGCGCTCCGGGCTCTCGTCGGTGGTGTCGGCGGCCTGATAGGCGTGGATGCCGCCGAGCGAGTGCCGGCCGCCGAACACCGTGACCAGGCTCCGCGCGCCGGGGCTGAGCCGGTAGACGTCGGTGAACCAGTCCGGGCCGCGGGTGGAGAGCGCCGACTGGTCGTCGTCGCCCGCGATGACCAGGGTCGGCGTCTTCAGCTGGGTGAAGTCCGGGCTCATGAACGCGAAGTTCTCCTTCGCGAACGGGACGAGATCGTCCCCGCCGAGCCCGGTCGTGGCCAGCAGGACGCCGGCCTTCACCCGGTGGTCGGTGCGGTCCTCGCCGGGCTGCCCGTCCGGGCCGATGACGCGGGCGCCGAGCAGCATGCCGACGGACTGGCCGCCCCAGGAGTGGCCGGCGACCGCGAGGCGTTCCGGGTCGACCCGGCCGGCCAGCCCAGGCACCGCGGCGACGATCGTGCCGAGGTCCTCAATGACGCGCTCGAGGTCGTCGATCCGGGTCCGCCAGATGGTGGGGTAACGCGGGTCGGCGGGGGTGAGGCCGAGCGTCGCGGAATCGAGGAAGGTCGGCTGGACGACGACGAAACCGTTCGCCGCCCAGTGGTCGACGAGCGGATCGTAGGAGTCCATCGCCTGGCCGTAGCCGTGCGCGAAGACGATGACCGGCAGACCGGAGCCGGCCGCCGGGGCGGAGACGCGGACCTGGAGGTCGTCACCACGGCCGGGCACGGCCAGGACAACGGGCTTGAGGGACAGGATCTGATCAGGCATGGGGTGTCCTCAGGGATTCGGAGCGGTGCTCCACTTCAACGTACGGAGCGCTGTTCCGTTTTTCAAGGGCGGATCGGAGCCTTGCTCCGTTTTTGACTGTGACGTGGCACAATCCCCGGATGGAGCCGAAGCGCCGGGCGGACGTCGAGCGGAACGAGCGGGCGCTGCTGGACGCCGCCGCCAGGGTGTTCGCCACCTCCGGGGTCGGTGCCACGGTCCGCGAGGTGGCCGCGGCCGCCGGGGTGGGCATGGGCACTCTCTACCGGCACTTCCCGACCCGGGCGGACCTGATGGTCGCGGTCTACCGGCATCAGATCGACGCGTGTGCGGAAGCCGGCCCCGCCCTGCTGGCCGCGGCGCCGTCGCCGTTCGCCGCGCTGCTCGACTGGGTCCACCTCTTCGTCGACTTCCTCGCCACCAAGCACGGCGTGGCCAAGGTGTGGCAGGGCGACGCCGCCGGTTACACCGCGCTGCATCAACTCTTCCTCGATCGCCTGGTCCCGGTCCTGTCCGATCTGCTGGCCGCGGCCACCGAATCCGGCGAGGTGGTGGCGGACATCCGGGCCTATGAGCTGATCCGGGCCGTCGGCGACCTGGTCGCCTGGGCTGTCCAGGACCCCAATTACGACGTACGCCGGATCGTCACGCTTTTGATCTCGGGTCTGCGTCAGCCTCAGCCCGAACGGCCGGCGGGCTAGGGCCGGTATTGTGCGGCGCCTAATAGCGCGACTATTATGTGTCACATGATAGACGGCGGGGAGGCGGACCGGCAGGCTCAGCTGCTGCGCGGTGCGCTCGACATGTGCCTGCTGGCGCTGCTCTCGGAGCGGCCGGCCCACGGCTATGAGCTGGTGCAGCGGGTCGGCGAGGCGGGCTTTCCGTCGGTCGGTTACGGCACGATCTATCCGCTGCTGACCCGCATGCGGCGGCTCGGCCTGGTCGCCCAGGAAGTGCAGGACAGCCCGCACGGCCCGGCCCGCAAGGTCTACGCGGTCTCCGACGCCGGGCATGCGCGGCTCACCGATTGGACCGCGCAATGGAACGAATTCGTCGACGTCGTGGGCAGCGTGCTGGCCGGCGGCGTTCCCAGCGAGGCGAGGAGCCAGCAATGACCATCGACGAGGCCATCACCGCCGCCGGCCAGGAGTGGCGCCGGCTGGGCGTGCCCGCGCGGGACCGTCAGGCACTCGCCGCCGACCTGCGGCTCGACCTCGAAGCCGCGGTGGCCGACGGCGTGCCCGCCGACCAGCTGATCGACGGTGACGTCACCGTCTTCGCCCGCCGGCTGGTCGAGGAGTCCGGGGTGCGGCATGTGCCGGCGCGCTACGGCCAGATCGCCGCGACCGCGCTGGCCGGTGCGGTGGTCGGAGTGCTTGTCGGGGTGCTCGTCGTGGCCGGGCTCTACATGATCCTGGTGCGGCTGTTCAACCTGCCGGGCGACTTCAACGCGCCCGTGGCGGTCGCGGCCGGCATCTACTACGGCGGCATCGGGCTGGTCGCCCTGGCCGGCGCGGTCATCGGCGTACTGATCCTGCTCCGCCACGTCCCCGCCATCGGCCGCACCGCGGCGGCGATCACCGTGCTGGTCCCGCTGAGCGCGATCGTCATGGTCCCGCTTCTCATGCTGTTCGCCCGCGCGACCGGCTACAGCACCGCGATCTCCATCGTCCTGATCGAGATCGCACTGTCGATCGCCGGCTTCGCCGCCGTGACCACCCTGGCCCGCCGCTGGTCACTCACCCGCCTTTTGAAAGGCTAGGAGGGCCTTCGGAGATCGCCCGCCGGTGAAACACCAGAGGGCGATCACCGGGTCACAGATGGCGCATCCGAATGACGAGTCGTGCACTGACGGGATCAACGGGTCGCCACGCCGGTGATGCAGGACGTCCCAGACGGTGTGCAGGAGCCAGCCGATACCGATGAAAGCCCACGATCGCAGTCCGATGTAGGCGACGGCGGTCATCAGCGCGGTGAAGGCGAGCTCGCCCAGACCAAAACTGCCACCACTGATGTACGCGGCTCCGGCACCCCCGACGACAACCGCGTTGAATCGGCGGCGATGCGGCTCGGGAATGAGCGAGCAGGCTCCGGCCCAGATGAGCCCAATGACTACCGGTACGACGTAACGCAACATGTCCACTCATCATCTCGCCGACGGGACGGTGCGCCTTGAACCTAGGAGCGCTGCGGAGCCGTCGACATGGGCGCGGGTGCCATGTTCCAACGGAATATCGCCAAGGCGGCGGGACATGCCTCATGCGGTTCAAGTACGACAGCGAGGCGAACGTCGCCCACATCGCCATCGAAGAGGACATGCCCGATGGATCGGCCGTCGAGAATCTCGTCGTAGAGCACCCGGGCCGCGGCGATATCGTTCTCGAATTCGACATCGAGGGACGGCTGCTGGGCGTGGAGATAGTGCGGCTGCCATGGCAGCAGCGGATCAGCCTCAGCGCTTACTTTGCCGTCGTCGCAACGAACGGACGATCATGTTCGAAGGGCGTTTCCTGGGCCCGGCTCGCTCCCCACGCCGCAAGCTATTTCCTGGCCGCTGTGATCGCCGACTTTGGTCATGGCGCACCACGGGCGGCACAAGCGTCACGAAACGCCACGGCCCGGCCGCTCAGTCGGTTGGCGGCGGTGCGGTGTGGGTGTTGACCGGAGTGCCGAGCTCGACCGTTCGCGAGACGGTGCAGAGCCGGTCGTGCGACATTTGCACCGCGCGCGGCAGCGCCTGCCGGGCCGCGTCGCCGGCGGCGCCTTCCGGGAACGTGATGCCTAGCTCGATGGCCAGGTTGATCAGCCGATTGCCGGCGGTCTCGTCGCGGATTTTGTCGCCGGTGACGTGGACGGAGAAGCTGTCCGGCTCCGCGCGCTTACTGGTGATGTAGTCGACATCGGCGCCGGTGCAGCCACCGAGCGCCGCGAGCAGCAGCTCGACCGGGGTGAAGTCGCTGCCGTCGCCGGTGCCGATCGTTATCGTGCCGCCGCGGGTGTTGCTTACCTCGTACTGGCCGAGGCCGGTGCGCTGCAGGGCCACGGAGCGCTGCGTCTTGTCCGCCATGCCGTTGAACCTATCTCACCATGATCGCGGCGCCCCTGGCTACTTGCTCGGCGGCGGTCATCGAATTCCCGGTATTGGCATGATCATCTGTTGGCGAATGGTCGTCCGGGTGCGGGATAATTTATTCATGAGGCAGCTGGAGTTCTTCACCAGAACTGAAGTTGCCGCTATGCGCGACCGCACAAAAGCACGTAATTATTGGGCGGGCAGAGAAGAATTTCGTTGTGAACATGAACGCCATCGGCGGTGGGGTCTATTACGGCGCCATGCGCGGAAACTGTGCCGGTCGCACGGCTGTTCCCGCGCCTGCGGAGAGTTGGGCCTGCACGATTCGGACGACCGTGTCCCACCGCTGATCTGGCCGGACCAGGCCACCCGCGAGCGCTCGCCGTCTCCCTCGGCAGCCGGCCTCGAAATCTCGACCGGCCAAGATCGGCCGCCGGGTCACGAGCGACCGTCCGGCCACACCCCGGGCCCGGGTGAGATCGAAGGCCCAGGCTTAGTTGAGGGCCCGGGTCGGACCGAAGGCCCAAGTTGGGCTGAGGGCCTAGGTCGGGCTGAGGGCCCAGGCCGGACCGGAGGCCCGGGTCGGGTTGAGGGCCCGGGCCGGGTTGAAGGCCCAGGCCGGGTTGAGGGCCTGGGTCGGGTTGAAGGCCCGGGCAGGGTTGAGGGCCTGGGTCGGGTTGAGGGCCCAGGTCGGGTTGAAGGCCCGGGCGGGGTTGAGGGCCCGGGTCGGACCGAAGGTCGAAGTCGAGCTGAGGGCCCGGGGCGGGCTGAGCGCCCAGGTCGGATCCAAGGCCCTGGCCGCAGCGATCTGGGCGGTCTGGCTGTGTCTGCGCTTCAGGCCACACCCACCGGTAGTCAGGGCGTCGACGACCACGCTGATCTCGCGGGCTGTCACCAAGGATTCCGCGAACCGGGCGGACTATGTCAACCCGTTCGAAGCCGTCGCGCAGCCGACCCCCGACGGCGATCTGAAGGCAACCTCGACCGGCATGCGCCGCCGGCCTCATCCGTTGCGGCGGCCCAGCGCCGGCGGCGGCTCCGGGCACGCCACGACAGAACAGCCATGGTCGGGAGCCGGCCGACACGCGCGAAGAACAGGCGCCGAGCCCCGAGTAATCGCCTTGGAAATAATGCCGTGACCCTCGCGCAATTGACCAGACCGAGCGTTGTCGGAATGCGCGGACCGCCCGTATCGGAAACAAAGTCGGGCGCCGCGAAAGCGTCCTCGACGACAGCGAAAACAAGCGCGGCCGCCTCCCGGCCTGCCCGAATTCGCTGCCCGTCGCAGTGCGGCAGGTGGGCCCTGCCGGATCATGGGCTCGTCAGGGACGGACCGAGTGGCTCGCGGCAGGATTTCGGGGCCTGAAGACCGGGCAGCAATCGTGCCCGGCCGGCCTGGGCGAGATCGGCCCACGCTGCGGAGCTGCGTCAGTCGAGTGGGGCTGTGGACTCCCGGGTGATCAGGCGGGGTGCGACGGTCTCTACGCCGGAGCCCAGGGTGCCGTCGATGGCTGCGAAAAGGCGTTGGGCGGCCAGTCGGCCCAGTGCCTCCAGGTTCATGTCGATGGTGGTCAGTGGTGGGCGGGCGTTGACGGCGAGGATGTTCCAGTTGTCGAAGCCGATCACCGCTACCTGGGTGGGGACCGCTAGTTTTTCCTGGTGCAGTACGTCCAGGACGCCTCGGGCTATCTCGTCGGAGCCGGCGAAGATGGCGTCGATGTCGGGGTCTCGTTGTAGCAGCATGCGGGTCGCGCCTCGGCCCCACGCCTCGGACCATGCGCCGAACCACACCTGGTCGCCGGCCAGCGGCAAGCCTTCCTCGGCCAGCCGGTCCAGGGCGCCCCTGGCCCTGTCCTGCGCGGCCCCGTAGGACGGGTCGCCGGTGATGTGGGCGATTCGCCGCCGGCCGTGCCGGATCAGGTGGTCTACGGCCATTCTGCCGCCGCCGACGTTGTCGGTTACCAGGGACAGGTCGGCCGGGTCGTCGGAGGGGGAGTAGGCGTAGATGACCGGCACCGGCAGGTCGCGGCCCAGGGAGGGCCGGGCGTCGGGGCGGGCGCCTACGACGATCAGCCCGTCGACCCGGCGGGACAGCAGCGCGCGCAGATGATGCCGTTCGCGCAGATTGTCGCCTCGCGCGTCGCAGAGGAACACTGACGTCTGGTCGGAGCCGAACGCGTCCTCGGCGCCCATCAGGATCGGAATCGAGAATCGGCCTTCCAGGTCGGAGGTCAGCAGGCCGACCGTTCCGCTGCGCTGTGTGATCAACCCCTGGGCGAGGGTGTTGGGCGAGAACGACAGCTGCTCCGCGGCCTGAAGGACCCTGGTCCGGGTCTCGGCGCGGACCTGCGGCTGGTTGTTGAGCGCCTTCGACGCGGTGGCGATGGAGACGCCGGCGAGCTTGGCGACGTCACGCAGCGTGGCCCGGCCGGTCTGTCGTGGACCGTCCGCGGTGGAGGGCTGCTCAGTCGAGCCTCTTGACAACGGTTTTTCCTCCGTATTACGTTCCTGAAAACCTTTTCGGTCTTCCGCAAACTCCCCCGGAAAACGCCCTTCAGCTGCTTTGTACTGCGCGGCACCGCAGGATCAGAGTACCTGGCGCGACGTCAACACCGAAACGGCCCGAAAATCTTCTTTCGGAGGACATCGTGCGGTTCGACATATCCACCACCATTCGTAGGGCGATCGCCGGGATCGCCGTGTCGGCACTTTCTCTGACCGCACTCACCGCCTGCGGCGGCGACGACGGCGACAAGGGCTCGGGCGCCGCCCCGGCCGCGGCCGGCGTCGATGGCGTCGACGACGGCTCGGAGCTGGCGCTGTGGACCCGTGCACCGCTGGAGCTGCAGGCCAAGGCTCTGGTCGAGGCGTACAACGCCAGTCACAAGAACCAGGTGAAGCTCACCATCGTGCCTAATGACGACTATGTCGCCAAGGTGGGTGCGGCGGCCGGCAGCGGTGATCTGCCCGACCTGTTCGCGGCGGACATCGTCTACGTGCCCAACTGGGCGAAGGCCGGACTGTTCGCCGACCTGACCGACAGCATCGCGGCGCTGCCGTACGCCGACAAAATCAACAAGGCCCATCTGGACGCCGGCACGTACGAGAGCAAGAAGTATGTCCTGCCCTTCGTTCTTGATCTTTCGGTGATGTTCTGGAACAAGGACCTCTACAAGCAGGCCGGCCTCGACCCGGAGAAGGGTCCGACGACCCTCGCGGAGTTCAAGGACCAGGCCATCGCCGTCCAGAAGCTCAACAAGCCGGGCGTCAACGGCACCTACTTCGGCGGCAACTGCGGCGGTTGCGGCGTCTTCACCTGGTTCCCGATGGTCTGGGCCAGTGGCGAGGAGGTCATGAACCCCGAGGGCACCACTTCGCTGCTCAACGGCACCGCGGCGAAGGAGGTCTACCGCACCTGGCACGAACTGCAGGCGGCCGGCGCGATCGCCCCGGGCTCCAAGGACGACACCGGCGCCACCTGGGTCGCGGCGTTCCAGCAGGGCAAGATCGGCGTGATGCCGTACCCGGCGACGCTGCTGCCCACCGCGGACAAGACCGTCAAGGTCGGCGTGACCGCGATCCCGGGGGTCAGCGGCGGTGCCTCCACCTTCGTCGGTGGCGACGGCATCGGCGTCTCCAAGGACTCGAAGAAGGGCCAGCAGGCCTGGAACTTCCTCTCCTGGATGATGTCCGAGAAGGGCCAGGTCGACGTGCTGGCCGCGAACAACACCTCGGTGGCGCGCAGCGACCTGACCAAGAACACCTACTCGGCCAAGGACCCGCGGGTGGCGCTGGTCAACGAGGTCGCCGCCAACCCGGCCAGCAAGGTCCCGGTGGCGATCAACTTCCAGCAGGCATTCAACGCGCCGGGCAGCCCGTGGGTCACCCTGTTCCGCAACCAGGTGTACGGCGACGGCGCCAACCTGGACAAGGACAACGAGGCCATCACCAAGGTTCTCGGCCAGCAGTGACCGTGCGCAGCCTCCCCGCGATCGCGGCGGAGTCCCACCCCAGCCGGCGGCGGCGCTGGACGTCGTCGCTGGCGGGGTGGGGGTACGCCGCCCCCACCGCCCTCTTCGTCCTGATCTTCTTCGTCGTCCCGATCGGGATCGTGGCCCGGATGTCGGTCTCCGACTGGAAGCTGTTCACCGGTGACCAGGGCTGGAACTCCGGGAAGAACTTCCGGTCCGCGCTGGACGACGGGCTGTTGTGGCCGGCGGTGTGGTTCACCGTCAAGTACACCGTGGTCACCACGGTCATCCTGCTGGTGCTGGCCCTCGGACTGGCGCTGCTGGTGCAGGAGTCGAGCCGCTGGACCGGTTTCCTGCGGACGTCGTTCCTGGTGCCGTCGGCCCTCGGCCTGGCCTCCGCGTCGCTGCTGTTCTACGCCCTCTACTCGCCGCAGAGCAGCCCGCTGCTCGGCTTCACCGACAAACCAATCTCCTTCCTGGGTACGCCGATATCGGCGCTCTGGTCCACGGTGGTGCTGATCGTCTGGCGGTACGCCGGCTTCTACATGCTCCTGCTGCTGGTCGGGCTGCAGAGCATCTCCGGCGACGTGTACGAGGCGGCGCTGCTGGACGGCGCCAACCGGTGGCAGACGTTCCGCCGGATCACCCTGCCGCTGCTGCGGCCGTCCCTGGCGCTCAGCACGATCATGTGCGTCACCGGTTCGCTGCTGGCCTTCGACCAGTTCTACATCCTCACCAAGGGCGGCCCGGACAACAGCACCATCACCATCGTCCAGCTGGTCTACAACTCCGCGTTCCAGGGCCGCAACGACCTCGGCCGGGCGGCCGCGCTGTCGATCCTGGTGCTGGGCGCCCTGCTGATCATCAATGTCGTGCAGTTCCGAGGCCTTCGCGGCAAGGAGAACTGATGCTGCGCACTGGATCGCGCGTCCTGACCGGCGCGCTGGCTCTGCTGTTCCTTTTTCCGCTCGTCTGGGCCGCGGTGGCGTCGGTCAGCCCGCAGGCCGGCACCGCCCAGGTGCACGGCTGGGGCTTCGGCAACTACCAGACCCTGGCCAACTACCAGGCCGGCATCGGGCAGTACCTGCTGAACTCGACCGCGGTGTCGCTGATGACCGTCGTGTTCACCCTCGCGGTGTCCGCGTTCGGTGGCTACGCGTTCGCGATGTTCACCTTCCCCGGCCGCAACGCGCTGTTCCTGGTCACCCTGGCCATCCTGATGGTTCCGTACGCGACCCTGCTGATTCCGCTGTACGTGCTGCTCAACGACCTCGGGCTGCAGAACTCGCTGGTCGGGCTGTCGCTGGTGCTGACCATGTTCCAGCTGCCGTTCGCGGTGTTCATGATGCGGATCTCGTTCGAGGCGATCCCGGGGGAGCTGCGCGAGTCGGCGCTGATCGACGGCTGCGGCAACTTCCGGGCCCTGCTGCACATCCTGCTGCCGGCCGTACGCCCGGGCCTGGTGACCGTGGGCATCTTCGCCTTCCTGGCCGCCTGGAACGACTTCATCACCCCGCTCGTGCTGATCAGCGACTCGGAGAAGGTGCCCTTGCCGCTGGCCGTGGCCAACATGCGCCAGCAGGTGATGGGGATCGTCGACTACGGCGCCACCGAGGCCGGTGTGGTCGTGCTGGCGCTGCCCTGCATCGTGCTCTTCCTCGCCCTCCAGCGGCATTACGTCCGCGGGTTCATGTCCGGCGCACTCAAGGGTTGACACACGTGAATGAGATTGCCACCCCCGCTGCCCCCAGTGCCGGCCGGCTGCGTCCGCTCGGACTGCGTGAGGTCAGCCTGAAGCCCGGTTTCTGGCAGCAGCGTCAGGAGACCAACCGGACGGCGTCCCTCGCCCACATCGAACAGTGGCTGGAGCGCGCCGGCTGGCTGCCCAACTTCGAGGTCGGCCCGCAGGACCGCCGCGGCCGCGAGTTCTCCGACACCGAGGTCTACAAGCTGCTCGAGGCGATGGCCTGGGAGTGCGGCCGCACCGGCGACGCCGACCTCGAGGTGCGGTTCAAGGGCATCGTTCGTCGGGTCGCCGCCGCCCAGGAGGCCGACGGTTACCTGAACACCAACTTCGGCCGGCCCGGCCAGGCCCCGCGCTACAGCGACCTGGAGTGGGGGCATGAGCTCTACTCGTTCGGCCACCTGATCCAGGCCGGCGTGGCCCGGGCCCGGGTCGCCGGCCTCGACGACGAGCTGGTCCGGGTGGCGACGCGCGCCGCCGACCACGTCTGCGCGACGTTCGGCCCGGACGGGATCACGTCGGTGTGCGGGCACCCGGAGATCGAGCCCGCGCTGGTCGAGCTGTACCGGGTCACCGGCGAGCGCCGGTACCTGGAGCAGGCCCGCCTGTTCGTGGAGCGCCGCGGCCACCAGGTGCTCGCCGACATCGAGTTCGGGCGCGCCTACTTCCAGGACGACGTACCCGTGCGGGAGGCGGAGGTTCTGCGCGGGCACGCCGTGCGGGCCACCTATCTGGCGGCCGGCGCGGTGGACGTGGCCGTGGAGACCGGGGACACCGAGCTGCTCGACGCCGTGACCCGGCAATGGCACGCGACGGTGGCCCGGCGCACGTACCTGACCGGCGGCATGGGGTCGCGGCATCAGGACGAGGCGTTCGGCGAGGACTTCATGCTGCCGCCCGACCGGGCGTACTCGGAGACCTGCGCCGCCATCGGGTCGGTGATGCTGAGCTGGCGGCTGCTGCTGGCAAACGGCGATGCAGCATACGGCGACCTGATCGAGCGGACCCTGTTCAACGTCATCGCCACCTCCCCGGCCGACGACGGCCGCGGCTTCTTCTACACCAACACCCTGCACCAGCGGACCCCCGGCACCGAACCGGAACCGGACGTGCTGGTCCCGCGGGCCGCCTCCAGCCTGCGCGCACCCTGGTTCGCGGTGTCCTGCTGCCCGACCAACCTGGCCCGCACCTACGCGAGCCTGGCCGCCTACCTGGCCACCGTCGACGACGACGGGCTCCAGATCCATCAGTACGCCCCCGCCTCGATCAGCACCGGCCGGTTCGGCTGCGAGATCGAAACCCAATACCCCGATCAAGGGCGCGTTTCCGTACGCATCACCGAAGCGCCCGCCGACCCGTGGACCCTCAGCCTCCGGGTCCCGCACTGGGCCACCGGTGCGACCCTCGACGGCCGGCCGGTCGAACCCGGCTGGGCCCGCCTGCACCGCCGGTTCGCACCGGGCGACGTGGTGGTGCTCGACCTTCCCGTGCAACCCCGCATCACCGCGCCCGACCCGCGCATCGATGCCATCCGCGGCTGTGTCGCCGTCGAACGCGGACCGATCGTGCTCTGCGCCGAGTCCGTGGACCTGCCCGAGGGCGTCGACCTGAACGCCCTGCGGGTACTCCCGCACCCCGAGGAACGCGACGGTGCCGTCGTCGTCACCGGCCGTACCGTCCAGCCGCCGGCACACGGCTGGCCGTACGGCATCGCGCTCGAACCCGCCATCACCGGGACCGTCGACGTCCCGCTGCGTCCTTACCACCGCTGGGCCCGCCGCGGCCCATCGACCATGCGCGTCTGGCTCCCTCTCGCCGACGGAAGGACCGAGTAAGTGAGATTCGCTCCCGTAGGGATCGTCGCGACCGTCCTCGCGACATTCCTGTTACCCCCGGCCGCCCAGGCCGCCCCCACCGCCGACACCCCGTACCCGACGTTCAAGGGCGACACCGACCCGGTGCCCGCCGAAGGCACCGGTTACCACGTCCGCAACCAGCTCCAGGCCATCTTCGACGCCGACGTCGCGGCCGGCGCCGGCTCGGGCACCGACAAGGACTTCTGGTTCGACAAGATGCTGGCCCGCACCGGCAACCAGCCGGGCGGCTCGAACGGCGACGCCAACCAGTACCTGTTCAGCCGGGGCCGGGCCGTGTTCATGAAGACGCACAGTCCCGGCGTGCTCGGCTTCGGCGGCGAGGTCGCCTACATCGAGTCGATCTCCGGCGGGCAGGGCGCCTACACGGTGACCGCCTCGGTCAACGGCGCGGACGTCACCCTCACCGAGGACGCCGCGTCCCGCAAGCAGACCCCCAGCTACTTCCGCGGGGTCTTCAACAACACGTCGGCCGGCCTGCGGATCGTCGAGACGAAGTTCATCACCGACGCCAACGTGGCGGTGACCAACCTCGACGTGTCCAGCACCAACGGCGCGGCCAAGAACGTCACGCTGACCGCCACCTCGGCGTTCGCCCGGACGGTGGCCGACGACAGCGGCGAGCTGACCGGTTCGGTGCGCGCGTTCAACCAGCTCACCACGATCTTCCCGCGCTTCTCCGGCGACGGCTTCGCACCGGTCGACGGCACCCTCAAGCAGACGATAGCGGTGCCGGCCACCGGAGCCGCGAAGACCAAGCTGCAGCTGGGCTTCACCACCAAGGAGCAGCCGGCCTCGACCACCGAGTACGCGGCGGTGAAGGGAAAGACGCCGGCGACGGCCTACACCGAGCACGTCACGGCGTACAACAAGTGGTGGGCCGACAACGTGCCCTACCTGGACACGCCCGAGAACAACATCGACAAGACGCTGTTCTACCGCTGGTGGCTGATGCGGTACAACTTCCTCGACGCCGACCTGCCGGGCAACGACTACCAGTTCCCGACGTCGATGGAGGGCGTGCTCGGCTACAACAACGCGATCGTGCTGACCGTCGGCATGTTCGTCGACGACCTCAAGTACTTCCGCGACCCGGTCTACTCCTACGGCCCGTGGGTGTCCGCCGGTGAGGTGGCCAAGAGCTCGAAGTACGTCGACAACCCGGGCGACCCGGCCAACTGGTCGAACAGCTACACCGAGTACATCTCCGAGGCGGCCTGGCGCTCCTACCAGCTGCACGGCGGGCCGGCGGCGATCGCGTCCAATTTGGCGACTTACGCGGAGCGCGACGTCAAGGGCCTCCAGCAGGCGTACGACACCAACGGCAACGGCCTCATCGAGTACAACTGGGGCGCGATGACCGGCAACGACGCCGACGCGGTCTCGTTCGACTGGAAGCCCGGCAACATGGACCGCGCCGAGAACGCGTACCTGTACTCCAACGCGAAGGCGTCGGCCGCTGCCTACCGGACGGCCGGCAACACCGCCAAGGCCGCCGAGATGGAGCAGTTCGCCGCGAACATCAAGGCCGCCGTGCTGCAGTACCTATGGGAGCCGGCCCAGCCCACACCGGACGCCATGGGCCTCAAGGGCAACCTGCTCAAGCACAGCCTCGTCAACGGCAACGAGAAGGTGCCGTGGAAAGAGATCAACAACTATTACCCGTACGCCGTGGGCCTGATGCCGAAGCCCGGCGACCCGGACTACACGCAGCCGTACGTCGAGGCCCTGCGCCTGTTCGCCGACGACACCCAGTACCCGATCTTCCCGTTCACCACGGCCAACCAGGCCGACAAGGCCGCGGCCGCGGCGGCGGGTGACCCGGGCAGCAACAACTTCTCGGTCATCAACTCGACGGTGACGTTCCGGATGCTCTCCTCGGCACTGCGGAACTATCCGTCGCCGTACCTCAACGCCGACTACTACAAGAAACTGCTGTACTGGAACGCCTTCGCGCACTACCAGGGCGGCGACAACCGCTACCCCGACCAGAACGAGTTCTGGGCCGACGGCACCACCGCCGGCGGCGGTGCGATCAACTACCGCTCGTGGATCCACCACACGATCCTCGGCGCCACCAACTTCACCGTCATCGAGGACGCGATGGGCCTGCGCCCCCGCGACGACGCGAAGGTGGAGCTCGACCCGATCGACATCGGCTGGGACCACTTCACCGCCAACAACATCCGTTACCGCGACAAGGACCTGACGGTCGTCTGGGACGCCCCGGGCGGCACGAAGTACTACGGCGCCGATGTGCCCGAGGGCTACTCGGTCTACCTCGACGGGCAGCTCGCGTTCACCGCGAACAAGCTCGGCAAGCTGGTGTACGACCCGGCGACCGGAACCGTCGATGCGGCGGCCGGCGTCACGGTCAGCACGGTCAACCCGGCGTCGCTCGACGCGCCGCAGGACGTCCGCTTCCCGGCCGACGCCCGGATCGTCGACGTGATGGCCAAGGCCGGCGCCGAGATCGTCACCGGCCGGCCCAACCTGGCGCAGGGCAAGGCCGCTACGGCGAGCTTCTCGGCGTCGGGCCGCGGCCCGGCCGGCGCGGTCGACGGCACCACCGTCAACGAGCCCTTCTGGGGTACGGCGGGGTCGCCCAACGCGTCCGACTCGATCGACATCGACCTCGGCGGTCAACGGAAGATCGATGACGTACGGGTGTATTTCTACAAGTCCTCGACGACCGCGACCGTCGCCGGTTACTCGGCACCGTCGCAGTTCACCGTCCAGTACGACAACGGGGACGGCTGGAAGACGATCCCGAGCCAGACCCGCGTGCCGGCCTACCCGCGCGGCAACCTCAACCAGGTGCGGTTCCCTTCGCTTGACGCCACCAAGCTGCGCGTCACGGTGCAGCACGCCCCGGGCTTCAAGACCGCCGTCAAGGAGGTCCAGGCCTTCGACACCGGCGTCGCCGCGCCGCCGGCCGTCAACGCCCCGCCGCTGGCCGACGCGTGGCTGGACTCGTCGTACAGCCAGGCCGGATCGGCCCGGCTGCTCGGCACCGCGCAGGACGACGGCAACCCGGGCACCGCGCTCACCTCGGCGTGGACCGTGGTGGACGCGCCGGACGGCGGTTCGGCCGCCTTCGACCCGGCCAACGCGCCGACCACCGTGGCCCGGTTCACCAAGTCGGGCCGGTACACGCTGCGGCTGACCGTCAGCAACGGCACCGCGACCGCGACCAAGGACGTCGTGGTGCAGGCGACCGCGCTGAGCGAGGGCGAGATCAACGTCGCCTCGACGGCGACCCCGACGGCCAGCTTCACGGCCGGCTGGAACGCGGTGGCCGCGGTCAACGACGGCAAGCCGCCGTTGTTCACCGGCGGTGCCCAGACCGACCTCTGGGGGACCTGGACCGGCAACGAGCCGGCCACCCGCTGGCTGCAATACGACTTCCCCTCGGCCGTACGGGTGGACAAGGCGTCGATCGATTTCTGGTCGGACTCCACCACCGGCGGCAGCGGGGTAGCCGTACCGAAATCCTGGAAGTTGCAGTACTGGGACGGGACCGCGTTCAAGGACGTGACCGGGGCTTCCGGTTTCGACCCGGCGGTTCGCGGGCGCACCAACCAGGTGACGTTCGACGCGGTCACCACGACCCGGCTGCGGGCCACCTTCAACGCGCTGCCCAACGCGGCCGGCACGGCGTACTCGGCAATGGGGGTTTCCGAATGGCGGGTTTTCGCCGCCGCGGCGAGCTCGATCCAGAGCGTGGACGCCCGCACCCAGGTCGGTGTTGCTCCGGCCCTGCCGGCGACGGTTCAGGTCACCTACGCGGACGGCAGCACGCTGCCGGTCGCGGTGGCCTGGGGCCAGATCGACCCGGCCAAGCTGGCGGCGGTCGGTGACTTCACGGTCTCCGGCTTCGTCAACGGCACCACGCTGAACGCGACCGCCCACGTGTGGGTCCGGGGCAGCGATCCGGTGCAGATCAACACGATCGACCCGGTCACCGTCACCACCAAGGTCGGCGTCGCACCGGCGCTGCCGGCCGGGGTCACGGTCGGCTACAACGACGGTTCCCGGCAGAGCGGCGTCGCCGTGACCTGGGCCGCCATCGACCCGGCGTCCCTCGAGAAAGCCGGCACGTTCGACGTGACCGGCCAGGTGGCCGGCACCGACAAGACCGCCACGGCCACCGTCGTGGTCGGCGACGGCGGTCCGAAGGACGAGGTCGCCCCGGTCCCGGTGCTGTCCACCGACCCAGCTCTGCCGACCGGCTGGACGTTCACCGACGTCAAGGTGACCGCCGCGGCCACCGACAACCAGGACGACCACCCGAAGATCGAGATCGCGGTCGGGCCGGGCGCGTTCGCGGCGTACACCGCACCGATCACCGTCTCGGCCGAGGGCGTCACCGTGGTCAAGGCCCGGGCCACCGACAAGGCCGGCAACGTCTCGCCGGTCACGTCGGTGGAGGTCGGCATCGACAGGACCGTGCCGACGGCGGCCGCGTCGCTCGTCGCGGCCAACCGTGAAGTGGTGATCACCGGGGCGGACACCGGATCCGGCGTGGCGGCGGTGCAGTACCGCCTCACCGTCGGCGGCGCCGTCACCCAGGACTGGACCACCGCCGCCGGCCCGGTGCCGATCGGATCGTCGGCCACCACGGTCGACTACCGATCGGTCGACAAGGCCGGCAACACGTCGGTGATCGGGACCCTCGAGGTCGCGGCCGGGCAGGCGCCGGTCAACGTGGCCCGCACCGGCACGGCGTCCGCGTCGTACACGCCGGGCTGGCTCACCGCCGACAACATCGCCGACGGGGTGCAGCCGACCGGGCCGGTCGGGCCGAACACCGACGTGTGGAACACCTGGCCGCAGGTCGGTGAGCAGTGGATCCAGCTGGACTGGCAGTCGCCGGTCACGGTCGACCGCAGTCGCGTCTGGTTCAGCCAGGACCTCGACGAATCCGGTGCCGGGGTTGCCCCGCCCGCGTCCTGGAAGCTGCAGTACTGGGACGGCAGTGCTTTCCAGGACGTGCGGAACCCCGGCGCTTACGGCACCTCGGCGACCGCGTGGAACACGGTGACCTTCGACAAGGTGACCACCACGAAATTGCGGGCGCTGCTCACCTCCAGCGGCACCGAGGAGGGCAAGGGCGCACCCGGTGTGCAGGAGTGGGAGGTCTACGACGTCCCGGGCACCCCGGAACCGGCCTTCGACGTCCAGGTCCAGGCCAAGACCCAGTGCGTCGGCGGCAAGGTCTACGTCGCCGTCAACGCGGTCAACGCCGACACCGTCCCGCTGGATCTCGAGCTCGTCACGCCGTACGGCTCGAAGAAGGTTTTGGCAGTTGCCCCTGGAAAGACCGCCTATCAGCAGTTCAACTCGCGGGCCACGCTCGTGGCCGCCGGCAGCGCGACCGTGAAGGTCACCGGCGGTTCGGTCACCACCGAGATCGAAGCGCCGTACGGCGCGGCCACCTGTAGCTGACCCGCCCCTGGTGGGGGTGCCCATGGCGGGGCACCCCCACCCCCCTTCTCGGTATTTAGGAGAACGGCACCTTGAGACTGCTCCGCTTCGCGGCGGTCTGCGGGATGGTCGTGGCCGGGCTGCTTGCTGTGCCCGCCTCGCCCGCCCTGGCTGCTGACCCGTACACCTTCACGCACGCCGGCAACCCGATCCTGGCCGACGGCACCTACTACTCGGCCGACCCGGCGCCGCTGGTCGCCGGCGACCAGCTGTACATCTACACCGGCCACGACGAGGCCGGGCCGACCACCAACGACTTCCAGATGAACGAGTGGGGCGCGTTCCGTACGTCGGACGTCGCCGCCGGCACCTGGACCCACTACCCGTCCCTGGCCCGGCCGGAGACCCTGTTCAGCTGGGCCACCGCCGGTCGCGCCTACGCCGGTCAGGTCGTCCAGGGCCCGGACGGCCGCTACTACTGGTACCTGCCGGTCAGCGAGCGGACCAGCACCGCCGCCGACAGGTTCGCCATCGGGCTGGCCGTCGCCGACAGCCCGACCGGACCGTGGACCGACTACCTCGGCGGGCCGCTGATCTCGCAGCGGGTCCCGAGCACCAACGACATCCAGAACATCGACCCGACCATCCTGGTCTCCGGCGACCGGGTGTTCGTCTACTGGGGAACGTTCGGCCAGCTGCGCTGGCTCGAGTACCAGCCGGACATGAAGACCCCGGTCGGCACCCAGAAGGCCATCACCGGGCTGACCGGGTTCTTCGAGGCTCCCTGGATCTTCGAAAGAAACGGCACCTACTACCTGGCGTACGCCGGTAACAACGCCGGCCCGGCCTCGGCGTGCACTCCCGCGAACTACCACGCCTGCATCGCGTACGCGACGGCGTCCGCGCCCGAGGGGCCGTGGACGTATCGCGGCACCGTGCTCACGCCGGTCTCGTCGACCACCTCGCACCCGGGAATCATCCAGTTCAAGGGCCAGTGGTACCTCACCTATCACACGGCCGATGCCGCCGGTGGCGGGCACTTCCGGCGGTCGGTGGCGATCGACCGGGTGGAGTGGGACGACACCCTGTCGCCGCCGCGGATGAAGCAGGTCGTGCAGACACCGGTCAAGCAGCGGGATCGCACGCCGCGAGCCAACATCGCCCAGGAAGCCAAGGTCACGGTCTCCAACGACCCGGTGCCCACGCAGTACTGGGTGAAGTCGTTGAACGACGAGATCGTCCGCGGCAACCCGCTGCCGCCGGACATGTGGGGCACCTGGACCGGCAGCAACCCGCCGCAGCAGTGGGTCCAGTACACCTGGGACCAGCCGATGCGTCTTTCCGGTTCGCAGATCGACTTCTGGAACGACCAGGCCCAGGGGACCGGTGTCGGGGTCGCTGCCCCGGCCAAGTGGAAGATCCAGTACTGGAACCTGGCCACCGGGCAGTGGGCCGACGTCGCCAATCCGAGCGGCTATCCGACCTCGACCTCCGGTTTCCAGAACACGACGTTCGACGCGGTGACGACCACCCAGGTCCGAGCCACGTTCGACGCGTCGACCAACGGCAGCACCTACTCGGCCGTCGCGGTCGAGGAGTGGAAGATCCTGGCCGCCCAGCCGGCCACCGTCGCCGCGCCCTCGCTGGTGGTGGAGACCGGCGAGACCGAGCTGCCAGGCACGATTCCGGTTGCCTTCGGCTCCGAGAGCTTGCAGGTGCCGGTCTACTGGGATCCGGTCGTCACCGACTCCCCGGGAACGTTCCAGGTGCAGGGGAGTGTGCTCGGTTACGCGGCCGGGAAGGTCACCGCGACCGTCACGGTCATCTCGCCCGGTGACACCGCGGGCGACGTGACGGCGCCGACGCTGACGCTCACCCCGAGCGGCAGCGCCGGGACCGGTGGTTGGTATCGGTCTTCGGTGAAGGTGCGGGCGGCGGCCGTGGACGATCGCGGCGGCCGGATGACTATCGCCGCTGCTGTTGATGGGGGTGCGGCCACCTCGGTGGATTCGGTGCGCTACACCGACGTGACCGTCAGCGGCGACGGGCAGCACACCGTTACCGCGACCGCCACCGACCGGGCCGGCAACAGGTCGGCCGTGGCCTCGCTGCCGGTAAAGATCGACGCCACCGTGCCGGTCAGTGCCGGGACCGTCGCGAACCGGGCCGTCTCGGTGGCCGCCACCGATGCCACCTCGGGCGTTCTCAAGATCGAGTTTTCGGTCGACGGTGGAGCCTGGACCGTTTACACCGGGCCGATCGCGGCGGCCGACTCGAACAAGCACACCGTGTCGTTCCGGGCCACCGACAACGCCGGCAACCTGGAGACCGCCAAGTCGGCGACCATCCCGGCCGACCTGTCCGGGCCGCTGACCGGCAACGTCGGGCCGATCGCGGTGCCGACCGCGTCGTACACCGCGGGGTGGAACAGCGTCACCGCGCTCAACGACAACGCCGACGCCGCCAACCCGGGCCAGGCCCAGCTCTGGGGCACCTGGTCGGGCACCCGGCCGGCCACCCAGTGGATCCAGTACGACTGGGCCCGGCCGATCCGGCTGACCGGGGCCGAGCTGAAGTTCTGGCGCGACTCCGCCAAGGGCACCGGCGACGGTGTCGCCGAACCGGACGGCTGGAAACTCCAGTACTGGGACGGCAGCGCGTTCCAGGACGTGCCGAATGCCAGCGCCTACGGCACCAGCTCAACCGCGTTCAACACGGTCACCTTCACGCCGGTCACCACGTCGCGGCTGCGCGCGACGATCACCGCGAACTCCAACGGGACCACCTACTCGGCGGTCGCGGTCACCGAATGGCGGGTCTTCGCCGACGACCCCGGAACGGTCGTCGTCCCGGTCACCGTCACCGTGGCGCCCCGGTGCATCGCGGGAAAGGCGTACCTCGCGGTGAACGCCCACAACTCCGGCGCGACCGCCGTGGACATCGCGGTCGGCACCCCGTACGGAAATCGGGTCTTCGTCGGGGTCACCGCCGACGCCTATCAGTCCTTTCCGGTGCGCGGCACCGCCATCCCGGCCGGCACGGTCACCGCGACCGTGTCCGGCGCGACCATCAACGCCCCCTACGGCGCTCTCACCTGCAATTGACTAGGAGTACGCATGAACATCCCGAAACGGCTGGTTGCCGTCGCGGCGCTGGCCGGCGTGGCCGCCTTCCCGACCGCGGCGATGGCCGACCCGGGCGACTCGGCCGACGTCGACGTCACCGTCGAGATCGCCCCGATCGTCGAACCCGGCGTGCTGGCCCTGACCGTGGCCGCCAGCGCGGCGACCCTGACCGAGAACGGCTCCACGCTGCTCGTCCGGCAGTTCACCGGCACCCTGCCGACGGTGACCGTCACCGACACCCGCACCGCCGCCGAGATCCCGGCCGGGTCGAGCTGGGCGGTGGTGGGTTCGTCGAGCGACTTCACCGGCAGCGCCGGCCAGGCCCCGATCACCGCCGACCACCTCGGCTGGAA
This sequence comes from Paractinoplanes toevensis, assembly GCF_018332695.1. Classification (GTDB taxonomy): domain Bacteria; phylum Actinomycetota; class Actinomycetes; order Mycobacteriales; family Micromonosporaceae; genus Actinoplanes; species Actinoplanes toevensis. The sequence goes on along the minus strand of NZ_BOQN01000050.1, from coordinate 113,856 downwards.
GCCGCGCCTGGTCGACGCGGGCAACAGCGAGGGCCAGGTCAGCGAGGGTGAGGAGGTCGTCACCTCGCTCGACGAGCCGACCCAGCCCGGCAACAACGTCGGTCTGACCGACCAGGAACTGCTGGTGTCCACGTACGACTCGGCGTCGGTCACCGGCGACGCGTACTCGGTGAACGCCGACCTCTTCCTGCGCACCCCGGCCGACGTCGCGGCCGGTAGCTACCACGCCAAGCTGACGCTCTCCCTGTTCGAGTAGTCACGGTCCCGGCGGGCCGGTTGCGCAACCGGCCCGCCGCCCATTCGGAAAGGACCCCCCATGGTCTTTCGGGCACTCGCCGCCGCGCTCCTGGCCGTCCCGCTGCTTCCCGCCACCGCCGCGCACGCCGACGCGAGCGGCCCGAAGGTCACCTGGACGGTCCAGCCCGCCAACGCCACGGCCGCGGACGGGCGCCGATGGGTCGAGCGCACGGTCGACCCCGGCACTACCGTCACCGAGCACCTCGCGGTCCGCAACCTCGGCACCGTGTCCGCGGTGTTCGCGCTGACCGCGGCCGACGGCTACCTCACCGACAACGGGCATTTCAACATGCTGGCGTCGGACAAGAAGTCCAGCGACGCCGGCACCTGGATCGCCGTGCAGCCCAGCGTCACCGTCGGCCCGAACGAGACCCGGGTCCTCCCGTTCACCATCACCGTCCCGGCCGGTGCGACCCCGGGCGACCACCCGGCCGGGATCGCCGCGTCGGTGCTCAGCCGGTCCGGCACTCTGCAGGTGGAGAGCAGGGTCGGCTTCCGGGTCATGCTCCGCGCCAGCGGGGCCGCCCGGTCCTCGCTCGCCGCCCGGGGGGTGACCGTCCACTACGAACAGTCCTGGAACCCCTTCCGGGCCGGCACGATCCACGCCGGTTACACCGTCGCCAACACCGGAAACGTACGCGCCGACGCCCGCACCTCGCTCTCGGTGCGGGAGTTCTTCGGCCTGCACCACCGGGACGGCGGTGCGGCGACCGGCGAGCTGCTGCCCGGCGGCAACCGGCCGGCCGACGCCCGCGTCCACGGCGTCTGGGGTCTCGGCCCGGTCCACACGAAGATCCTGCTCACCCCGGCCGATCCGGCCGGTCCCACCGAGGTGACGGTCTGGATCGTTCCCTGGCCGCAGCTCATCGCGGTGGCCCTGCTCGTCGCTCTCCTCTTCGTCCTCCGCACGACTCGCCGCGCCTCCCGGCGCCGTCTGGCCCGACTGCTCGACGACGCCCGGCGGGAAGGGCAAGCCCTGAGAAAGGACAACCACCCGTGAACCGCCGCCACCTCCTGCAGCTCTCCGCACTCGGCGCCGCCTCCGCCGGCGTCTTCCCGCTGCTGCCCACCGGCACCGCCCTCGCCGCCGTCCCGCCCGGCCTCGGACCCGGCTCCACCGCGCCGGTCCGGCCGTTCCCGCTCAAGGACGTGCGCCTGGGCACCGGTGTGCTGCAGGCCAAGCGTGACCGCACCAAGGCGTTCCTGCGCGCCTACGACGAGCGCCGCTTCCTCGTGCTGTTCAACAACCAGGCCGGCCGCACCAACCCGGCCGGTGTCGCCGTGCCGGGCGGCTGGGAGGACGGCGGGCTGCTCAGCGGCCACTGGGCCGGGCACTACCTGACCGCCCTCGCACAGGCGTACGCCGACCAGGGCGAGGCCGTCTACAAGACCAAGCTCGACTGGATGGTCACCGAGCTGGCCGCGTGTCAGGCCGCTATCACGGCCCGGCTCGGTGGCGATGGCGGCGGCGGGGAGCAGCCGGCCCCGGTCATCGGCCGGGTGGCGGGCAAATTCGGCAGCGCCCTGCGGTTGAACGGCACGAGCACGGCGCAGTACTGCACGCTGCCCCAGGAGGCGATCAACCAGCTCACCAACTTCACCATCGCCACGTGGATCAACCTGGCCACCACCGCGAGCTGGACCCGGCTGTTCGACTTCGGGCAGTCCACCGGCATCAACATGTTCCTCACCCCGCGGGCCGGCGTGACCGGCAACGTGCCGCGGTTCGCCATCACCGTCGGCGGCTCCGGCGCCGAGCAGCGGATCGACGGCTCGTCGGCGCTGCCGGTCGGCCAGTGGGTGCACATCGCGGTGACGCTGTCCGGCAGCACCGGCACCCTGTACGTCAACGGGCAGCCGGCCGGCACCAACACCGCCATGACGCTGAACCCGTCGAACCTCGGCAACCCCGGCAACCGGTGGATCGGCCGCTCCCAGTACGGCGACCCGTTCCTGGACGCGACGATCGACGAGTTCCACATCTTCGACCGGGCGCTGTCCTCGGCGGAACTTTCCGCGCTGATCAACGGCGGCCCGGACGGTGGCAACATCGCCTGGTACCGGTTCGACGAGGAGGGCGGAACCGCGCTCAAGGACTCCTCGCCCAACGGCCGGGACGCCGGTGTGGTGGCCGCATCGACGGCCGGGCCGGCCGACTGGATCCCCACCCACCCCGGCTACCTCGGCGCCATTCCGGAGGACGCGGTGCTGCGCCTCGGGCCACCGCGCTGGGCGGTCTACGGCGGCAACGCCGACACCAACACGTGGGCGCCCTGGTACACCCAGCACAAGATCATGCGCGGGCTGCTCGACGCGTATTACCACACCGGCAACGCCCAGGCCCTCGACGTCGTCACCAAGATGGCCGACTGGGCGCACCTGGCGCTGACCGTCGGCGACAAGAACCACCCCGACTATCCCGGCCCGCTCACCCGCGACGACCTCAACTACATGTGGGACCTCTACATCGGCGGCGAGTTCGGCGGCGCCAACGAGAACTTCCCGGAGATCTACGCGCTCACCGGCGACCCGAAACACCTGGAGACCGCGAAGGCCTTCGACAACCGCGAGTCGCTGTTCGGCGCCACCGTCCAGAACCGCGACATCCTGGTGGTCACACCGGCCAACCGGCCCGGCCGCCGCCGCGCCGAACGGCTGCACGCCAACACCCATGTGCCGCAGTTCATCGGCTACCTGCGCATCTTCGAGCACGGCGGAGCCCAGGAGTACTTCACCGCGGCCAAGAACTTCTACGGCATGGTGGTGCCGCACCGGATGTTCGCCAACGGCGGCACCAGCGGCAACTACCCCGGCTCGAACAACAACCTCGAGCTGTTCCAGAACCGCGACAACATCGCCAACACGGTCGCCACCAGCGGTGCCGAGACCTGCACGACGTACAACCTGATGAAGTTGGCCTTGAATCTGTTCCTGCACGAGCACGATCCGGCCTACCTGGACTACTACGAGCGCGGCCTGCTCAACATGATCGCCGGCTCGCGGGCCGACACCACCTCGACCGGCGACCCGCAGGTCACCTACTTCCAGCCGCTCGGATCCGGCACCGTGCGCGGCTACGGGAACACCGGCACCTGCTGCGGTGGCACCGGCCTGGAGAACCACACGAAATACCAGGAGAGCATCTACCTTCATGCGGCCGACGACGGCACGCTCTGGGTCAATCTCTACGCGCCGTCCACGCTGACCTGGGCCGCGAAGGACTTCACCGTCACGCAGGAGACGTCGTTCCCGCGCGCGGACACCGTTTCGCTCAAGGTGGACGGCAGCGGGCCGCTCGACCTCAAACTGCGGGTGCCCGGCTGGGCGGTGCGCGGCTTCACCGTCACCGTCAACGGGGTCGCGCAGAACCTGCCGGCCCAGCCGTCCTCCTACGTCACGCTCAGCCGCACCTGGAGCCCCGGTGACGTGGTGGAGATCCGGATGCCGTTCAGCATCCGCATCGAACGGGCCATCGACCGCCCCGACACCCAGGCCATCTTCTGGGGCCCGGTGCTGCTGCAGATCCTCGGGACCGGCACCGCGTGGCGCGAGCTGACGCTCTATCGCCACCTCAAGCGCGACGGCGACTACTCGCGGGCCGCGATCGTCCCCGGCCCGGTCACCGCGGCCGGCGACCCGACCTTCACCGCCGGCGGGCTCACCCTGCGGCCGTACTACATCGGCGACAACCAGCCCACGACGTCGTACTTCCGCCGCACCGAACCGGCCGTGGTGTTCGGCTCCATCGACGCCGGGGTGCCCAACCGCAAACGCAACGATGGCCTGCCGCACTACGACGTGCCCGTCACCGGCGTCACCTCGCCCGGCACCGACGGCCCGACCTTCCTCGACCTGGTCTGGGACCGGGCGCCCTTCGCCACCCACGACCAGTTCGTCACGGCCGTCACCGGCATCGCCACCGATTTCGTCACGGCGGGCGTGTTCACCGCGGCGGAGAAGAACGCCATCGTCACGGCCGCCGTCGCGGCCCGCGCCGACCTGGCACCCCCGGCGACGTTGAAGGTCGAGGTCACGGCGAAGACCCAACGGATCGGCACGACGATGTACGTCGCGGTCAGCGCCCGCAACACCGACAGCGTCCCGCTGACGATCGAGCTGACCACGGCGTACGGCTCGAAGTCGGTCCCGGACGTGGCCCCCGGCCACACGGCCTACCAGTCCTTCAACACCCGAGCCGCCTCCATCCCGGCCGGCACCGCAACCGTCAAGGCCACCGCAACCATCGACGGCCAGACCGCAACCGCCACCTTCGACGCCGCGTACGGCTGATCGAGCGGCCGCCCTTCCCGATCGACCTATTCGATCGGGAAGGGTGGCAGTGTCTTGAGCCGGGGCGGGGGGACCCAGCGGACCGGTCCGCCGTCCCCGAGCGAGACGGTGATCTGGACCCAGAGGCCCGGGTCGAGCAGGGTGCCGCCCGGTGGGCTGACGGTGATCACCTTGCCCTCGGCGACGTGCACGTCGTAGAACTTGCTGACGCCGACGTTGTAGCCGGCGCTGTGGATGGCGTCGATCGCGCTCTGCTCGTCCCAGCCGGCCACGTCGGGCACGGTCGGCGGTGGGGGATCCGGCACCGGTGTCACCGGGTCGGCCCAGAACAGTGTCACCGGCTGTCCGACGATCGCCAGCTGGCCGACGGCCGGGATGCTGCCCTGGACGGTCGCCCCGGGCTGGGGTGGCGGGAAGTCCGGCAGCAGCACCGCGCCGAGGCCGAGCAGGGCCAGGGCGGCGGCCGCGTCCTCGAGCAGCGATCCGAACAGCGGCGGGACCTCGACGGCTTCTACGGTGCCCATGTCATGTCCTTTCCGATGGGAGGCCGGGGGCGTAGACCACGAACGGGCAGACCCGGCAGGCGTCCCGGCCGTTCTGCGCGTACCAGCGGCAGGTCGCCCGGATCGCGCAGTGCGGCAGGTGGGCCTCGGGCACGGATGCCTTGACCAGGTGGTCGGCCAGGCCGCACCGGCTGCCGGTCCACTGGTCGCAACCGGTCGTGATGCAGCGGTCGGCGAAGCGGACGCGGCGCAGCGGGTCGCCGCGCTCGTCCAGCTCGCGCTTCAGGGCGGCGTCGACCGGGATCGTCGGCCGCAGGTAGCCGAGCCGCCCGTCCGGGCCGATCAGTCCGATGACGACGGCGCCCTCCTGGCATGTCCAGCTGGGACAGGTCAGGTCGGCGCCGTCGCTCATTGCCCGATCACCCGCACGCCGATGCCGAAGCCGGGCTGCGTGAGGTCCTCGGGGCTGACCAGAACGACCCGGTAGTCCGGCACCTCCAGCTCGACCAGCTCGCGCAGGACGGCCGCCCGCACCGCGGCGTTGACCCGGTGGGCCTGCTCCTCGCTGAGCTCGATGCCGTCGAGCTGAACCTTGAACTCGTGCTTGCTGGAACCCATCTCGCGCCTCCGGAATGGTGTTTCCGTAAGTCCGGCATCGCAGAGCGTAATTGTCCGGGTGGGACGGTGAACCACCCGAGCGGGTCGTCTTCCCCGCCGATCTACCTGGATTCGAGCCGGGCGAGTGAACCGTCGACGATCTCCCGCGCGGCCGGCCAACTCTCCTCGTCGATGCCCAGCGTGGTGCGCAGATAGGCGGTCGTGAGCCGCTGGATCAGGGCGACGTGCGCGGGGTTCTCGTCGGTGGTCTCCGCGGCCTCGTAACCGGGGATGCCGCCGAGCGAGTGTTCCGCTCCGATCAGGGTGAGCAGGCTCTTGGCGCCGGGACTCAGGTGGTACGGCTCGGTCATCCAGTCCGGTCCGCGTACGGTCAGCTGGTGTTTGCGGGGGGTGTCGTCCTGATCCCCGACGACCACGAGGGCCGGCGTGCTCATGTGCGCGAAGGTCGGGTTCATGAACGGGAAGTGTTCGGCCGCGAAGGGCGTCAGGTTGGCGCCGCCCTCGCCCGCCGTGGCCAACAGGATGCCCGCCCGGACCCGTGGGTCGGACAGGTCGGCTTCCTCGCCGGTCTGCGGGTCGCGGACGCGCAGACCGAGCAGGGCGCCGGTGGTCTGGCCGCCGAACGAGTGACCGGCCGCGGCGATCCGGCTCCGGTCCAGCCGTCCGCCGAGGCCCGGCACCGCGGCTTCGAGCAGGTCGAGCTGGTCCAGGGTGCGCTTGGCGTCCTCGATGCGAAAACGCCAGATCCGGGGCGTACGCGGATCGTCGGCCGGAAGACGCACCGTCCGCGAGTCGAGGTAGGTGGGCTGGAGGACCACGAAGCCGTGCGCGGCCCAGTAGTCGGCCAGCGGGCCGTAGCCGTCCATCGACGAACCGAATCCGTGCGAGAGGACGATGATCGGCAGGTCCTGCCCGATCGCCGGCGCGGACACCTTCACCCGAAGGTCCTCGCCGCGGCCCGGCGCGGGCAGCACCACCGGCTTGACCGAGACAATCGCTGAAGTGGCCATGAGGTACCCGTTTCTGTCATGCTGATTAAGCGGGACGCTGTCCCGTTTGACGATATGGGACGTTGTCCCGTTTAGCCAGGGTGAAGGAGTGTGAGGTGACCCGGCCCCAGCGAGCGGACGCGCGCCGCAACCAGGAGGCGCTGCTCGACGCGGCCGCCGCGGTCTTCGTCGCGTCCGGCGTCGAGGCGCCGATCCGGGACATCGCGGCCCGCGCCGGCGTCGGGACGGCCACCATCTACCGGCATTTCCCGACCCGGGCCGACCTCATCGTCGCCGTCTACCGGCACCAGGTCGAAGAGTTGGCCGAGGCCGAATTCGCCCTCACCCCCTATGCGGCCCTGGCGCGGTGGTTCGACGACTTCGTCGACTTCGTCGTCACCAAGCAGGGGCTGGCCGCGGTGCTCCAGTCGGACGACCCGTGCTACGACCCGCTGCACTCCTACTTCGTCGAGCGGCTCGTGCCGGTGTGCACCCGCCTGCTCGAGGCGGCGGCCGAGTCCGGCGAGATCCAGCCCGGCCTGGACGCCTACGAGCTCATGCGCGGTGTCGGTGGCATCTGCGCGGGCGCCGGCAAGAACCTTCGCTACGACGCCCGCCGGCTGGTCGGTTTCCTGATCGCCGGGCTGCGCCGGCCGGGCTAGACCGCTCTTGAGGTCGATGCCACGTCGTGGCGCCCGGCATCGCAGATCTTGTGGAGTTGCCGCTCTGTCCGCGCGGTAGGTCCACAAGGTCGGGCGTAGCCAGGGGCGGGCCGGGCCCGCCCGTAGCGGGCGCGCGGAGGGTGAGATGCACCCGCGGGACCGCGTGCCACGGGACTGCGCCGGTCCGTACGGAAAAGATTTCGCTTGCGGTTGCTAATGTCCAAGGTCATCGACGGCTCCCGATATGTCGGGGTTTTGGCCGCGGTGACGAAACGGGGAGAAGCATGCGGAGAATTCTGAGTTTGTGGCGGTAGTCGTGGCCTTGGTGACGGGCGCGGCCACCCCGGCGTTCGCCGAGATCCCGAGCTACAGCCGCTGGTACCCGCTATGGGGGATCGGGCTCGCCTTCGTCCGACCATCTGTGTCTGGCTCTACTACGACGGCGGCCTGCCCACCCAGAGCAAGTGCCAGGGCGACGGCGTGTGGTTCATCCACAACGAAAAGTAGGCCCTAGCCGGCGAACAGGTTGACCAGCGCGTCCGGGGCGCCGTCGCCGAAGATCATTTCGACGGTCTCCCGGGCGGCGGGCGCCTCGGCCTCGCTGCGGCGGAACATCGCCTCCTCGAAGGCGGCCAGCGCGGCCTCGGTGTCGCCGGGGTGCGCGGCGATCGCCAGGCCGAGTTCGGCGCCGTCGAGCATCGCGTTGTTCGCTCCCTCGCCGCCGGGGACGGTCACGTGGGCGGCGTCGCCGAGCAGGGTGACGCCGGGCACCCGGGGCCACCGGTGGGTGTCGGGCAGTCGGTAGATGCTGCGCAGGACCGGTGCCTGGTCGCTGTCGGTGATCAGGGCGGTGAGTTCGGGCGCCCAGCCCTCGAACTCGGCGGCGATGCGCGCCTTCGTGACGCCCCCGGCGGCGAACCATTCGACCGGGCGGTTCAGCACGACGTAGGTGTGGATGATGTCGCCCGCCTCCCGGTGGGCGAGAAAACCCCGGCCGGGGATCAGGGCGTACATCGCGCCGTCGCCGACCGCCTTGGCCGAGGCCGGATGGCGTACGTCCACGTCGTGCAGGTAGGTGTCGAGGTAGCTCAGGCCGGCGTAGACCGGTGTCTCGTCCGAGAGCAGCGGCCGCACCCTGGACCAGGTGCCGTCGGCGCCCACCAGCACGTCGGTGGTGACCGTCGAGCCGTCCGCGAAGGTCAGCTCGTGCCGGCCCCGGCCGAGCGGGACGGCCGAGGTCAACTTCCGGCCCCACCGCACGGTGCCGGCCGGCAGGGACTCCAGCAGGATGCGCCGGATGTCCCCGCGAAGCGCCTCGGGACGGGTGAGGGAGCCATCGTCGGGAAGCTCGGCGAGCACCGTGCCCTGCCGGTCGAGGACCCGCTGCGCCCCGCCGCCCCGATGGATGATCGAGCGGAACTCGCCGGTCAGGCCGGCGATCTCCAGGGCGCGCTGGCCGTTGTGCTCGTGCAGGTCGAGCTGGCCGCCCTGGGTGCGGGCGTCGGCGGAGACCTCCGCGTCGTAGACGGTGACGGGAACGCCGTGCCGGTGCAGGACCCGAGCCAGGGTGAGCCCGCCGAGGCCCGCGCCGACGATGCTGATGGGAGTGGTCATGGTGTTCCTTCCGAAGTCGCTTGGACCGCTGGTCCATTCCTAGGTTGGACCGGCGGTCCAGCTGTGTCAAGATGGTGTGCATGACAAGGCGGACCGACGCGCTCTCCCGGGAGCGGATCGTCGAGGCGACCATCGAGATCCTCGACACGGCCGGCGAGAGCGCCCTGACCCTCCGCGCGCTGACCGCCCACCTGTCGACCGGTCGCGGCGCGCTCTACCACCACGTCGCCACCAAGGACGATCTGCTGGCCGCGGCGTCGGACGGCGTGATCGGCCGGGTGCTGGCCGAGGTCGGCGGCCACGAAGATCCGGCGTACGCCATCCGCGCGCTCGCGCTCGGCATCTTCACCGCGATCGACGGCCATCCGTGGGTCGGGTCCCAGCTCGCCCGGGACCCGGGCCAACCCGCCGTGCTGCAGATCTGGACGAGCGTCGGGTCGCAGCTCACCCGGCTCGGCGTCACCGGCCGGGCGCGGTCGGACGCCGGTTCGGCGCTGGTCAACTACGTTCTCGGCGCCGCCGCCCAGCACGCCGCGGGGGCTCGGCGCGCCCCCGACCAGGCGGCCCGGCAGGAATACCTCCAGGCCCTGGCCACGAAGTGGGCCGGCGAGGACCCCGACGCGGCGGAACTGCTGCGCGACCACGACGATCGCGCGCAGTTCCTCGCCGGCGTGGACATCTTCCTGGCCGGCGTCAGCGCCCTCCGAAAGCCTGCAGGATCAGGCTGACGATCAGGCTGCCGAGGATGTTGTAACCGCCCGAGATCGCCGCGTAGAGCAGCGGCCGCGGGAAGTTCGGGTTGATCGCGATGTTGACCGTGTTCGCCGCCAGATAGCCGGCGCCGACGGTCAGGCCGAACAGCAGGGCGTTGCCGTAGCCGGCGATGTTCTCAGCGTCCATCAGGATCGCGCTGGTGATCGTGATGACCAGGCAGGTGAGCGCCGGTCCGGCGAAGAACAGCGGCGAGGGCTCCGGCTTGGCGTCGGGGTCGCGGCCCAGAGAGCGGTTGTACGCCTTCGGGAAGAGCACCGCGAACCACACGCCACCGAGCACGGTGAAGGCGAGGAAGCCGACCAAGATTCCGATCCAGTTCATGGTGAGAGGCTCGCAGGGGTAGGTGCCAGGTTGTGGCACCTACTCCAGGCAGAATCAGGCCCATGCCGAAGACTTCCGCGCGCCTGCTGGCCCTGCTCTCGCTGCTGCAGACGCGCCGGGATTGGTCCGGCACGGCCCTTGCCGACCGGTTGGAGATCAGCCTGCGCACCGTGCGCCGCGACGTCGACCGGCTGCGCGAGCTCGGCTACCCGATCGCCGCCGCCAAAGGCCCCGACGGCGGTTACCGGCTCGGTGCCGGGACCGATCTGCCGCCGCTGCTCTTCGACGACGAGCAGGCCATCGCCCTGACCGTGGCCCTGCAGATCGCCGCCGGGCGAGACGAGGCCGCGGCCCGCGCCCTCAACACCATCCGGCAGGTCCTGCCGAGCCGGCTGCGACACCGGGTCGACGCCATCGACGTCACCGCGGTGGAACGACCCGCCACCCGGACACCCGCGCCGGTCGACGGCCGGCTGCTGCTGGCCGTCAGCGCCGCCGTGCGCGCCCGCGAGGTGCTGCGGTTCGACTACCCGACCGGCCCGTCCCGGCGGGCCGAACCGCACCACCTGATCACCTGGGACGGCCGCTGGTACGTCGTCGCCTGGGACCTCGACCGGGCCGACTGGCGCACCTTCCGCGCCGACCGGATGACGCTGCGGACACCCAACGGCCCCCGCTTCACCCCGCGCGAGCTGCCCGGGGGAGACGTCGCGGCCTTCGTGACCGGCACGTTCCAGGGCATCGCCTGCCGGGGCACGGTGATCCTCGGCAAGCCGGCCGCCACGGTGGCGCAATACACCCGGGACGGGCTGGTCGAGGAGCTCGACGCCGAACGCTGCAGACTGACCCTCGGCTCCTGGTCGTGGCCGAGCCTGGCCGCCGCGATCGCCCGCTACGACGCCGACATCGAGGTCGTCGAACCGGCCGAGCTGACCGCGGCCTTCGCGCAGCTGGCCGACCGTTTCCACCGGATCGCGGCGGCCCGGTGAATTCCGGTCGACCCGGCCGACGCGGCCGAGGCCCGGCAGAAGATTCGCCTGGCCTTCGTCGCCGCGCTGCAGCACCTGCCGGCCCGGCAGCGGGCCGTGCTGATCCTCCGGGACGTCGCCGACCTGCCGGCCTGACCGCGGAGCAGTTCCGGGCCGGCCTGCCGGACGCCCCGACGCCGGAGGCCGTCGGCCGGAGCATCGTTGCCGGATGAATCCTCAGTGGCCGTATTTCTCGTAGGCGACCGTCCAGTCGCCCAGGCCGTCCGAGACCGGCAGGGATTTCGGGCTGTTCTTGACCTCGACGACGTCGCCGACCAGGAAGTTCTCGTAGACCCACTTCGCGTCGGCGACGCCGAGGTTGACGCAGCCGTGCGAGATGTTCGCCGTGCCCAACGAGTGGTTCCACGGCGCCGCGTGCAGGAACTCGCCGGAGTACGAGATGCGGGTGCAGTACTCGACGATCTCGGGCGCGTAGTAGTTCGGGTTGGCCGGGTCACTCAGGCCGTAACTGGCCGAGCTCATCGAGTGCGTCCGCTCCTTGGAGAGCACCACGTGCGGGCCGTTCTGCGTCCAGAAGTGGATCTGGGTGCCGTCCGAGATCGTGGTGTAACCGCCCCGGCCGTTGCTGGAGGCCATGTCCCGCACCATCTTGCCGTCGACGTACACCTTGGTGCGGTGCGTGCTGTTGTCGCTGATCGCCACCAGCGCGCGGCCCACGGTGAAGTGCGTCGTCGCGTCGGTCCGGCCGTAGACGCCGTTGCCGAGATGCACGCCGAGGGCATTGACGCCGACCTTGACCGTGGTGCCCTTCGCCCAGTACTTCGCCGGCCGCCAGTGCACGATGGTCTTGCTGACCCAAAAGAATTTGCCGGGTACGGACGGGGAGGTCTCGACGGTGATCGCCTTCTCCGCCGCCGCTCTGTCCGTGACCGCCTTGCTGAAGGCCACGATGACCGGCTGACCCACTCCGTAGGTGCCTCCGGTCTGGAGAACGCCCATGCCGTTGGCCTGAAAGGTGATGCCGGCGGTCGCGCGCGGCTTGACCGTGGAGAACGTGGACGTCTTCTCGGTCGTCGCGCCCAGACTGTCGGCCACCGAGGCGGTCACCTGGTAAGTCGTGCCGTAGGCCAGGTTGCCGGTGGACCGCCAGGACAGCCCGTCGGCCTCCACCGCGCCGCTGATCTTCTTCGACCCGGCGACCACGGTGACCGACTTGAGGGTGCCGCCCTGGACGGCGACGACGACCGGCTCGGTCGGCAACACCTTGGCGGCACCAGCCCTGGGCGTCACGGTGAGGCTGACCGGCGCCGCGGACGGGGTGCTCCAGGTGCCGAGCGCCTTGCTGCGGGCGTGACCGGCCGTGGACCAGCCGGCCACCGCAAGACCGGCGGCACCGACGCCCACCGCGCCGAGAATGACATTACGTCGCCGAACCATAGCTCTCTCTCGGCTCGAGTGATGAGGGGTGCCGCGGGAAGAAGTACGACCCGGCGCACCCTATGGATCAATGGCCCGCCTGTCGACTCTTGACCTTGCCCTTGGGGCAGGGTCCAAGCTGGCCCACATGTCATCGAAGTTGATGCGGTCCGGCGAGTTCGGCGCGGCGGCCCGGCTGTCCCCCAAGGCCCTCCGGCTCTATGCCGAGCAGGGCCTGCTGCTGCCCGCAGAGGTCGACCCGGCCACCGGTTATCGGCTCTACGACCCGGCCCAGCTGCGCCGGGCGCGGCTGATCGGGCGGCTGCGTGCGTTGGGGCTGCCGCTCGCCCGGATCGGCTACCTGGCCGAGCTGAGCCCGGCCGCCCGCGCGCTGGAGCTGCGCGGCTGGTTGCGCGCCGAGCGGGACCGCCTCGACGAGCGGGCGGCGGTGGCCGAGGCGGTCGGCGACGTTCCGGAGCCGGGCCTGGTCGCGGCGGTCCGGCTGCGCGACGTGCCGGAGCGCAAGGCGATGAGCCGCTCCCGCCGGATCGACTCGACCGGGCTGCGCGAGCACGTGAGCACGGCCCAGCGTGACATCCGTGCCCACCTCGGCCCGTCCGGCGAGCCGCGCCTGGTCTTCTTCGAAGACCTGATCACTCCCGACTCCGACGGGGTGGTCGAGGTGGCCATCCCTTTCTCCGGAACCATCGATCCCGTCGCCGACCTGCACGTGCGGCTGATCCCGGCGCACACGGCGGCCTGGCTCGCGGTCCCGCCGGAGTTCGAGGACATGCCGTTGATCCTGCGGGTCTACGACGCCATCGAGGCCTGGATCGACAACCAACCCGGGCTGCGCGCGTGCGGCCACCCTTACGAGACCGGACCGGGCACCGGGGCGCTGTTCGACGTCTCGTACCCGATTGTGGAGGTGAAGTGATGCACGTTCCCTATGTCGGCAACGGGCCCTACTGCTACGCGAACTCGTTCGCCATGCTGCTGGGCACGCGATCCCCGTCGACCGCGGTCATCGAGGTGGCCACCGGCGGACCGTTCGGGATGCAACTCATCGGTGGCGAGACGGTCTTCTTCGACGCCTACGGCTGGAACCCGGAAATGGGCTTCGACAGTGTCCTGACCGCCATCGGCTGGACGTCGACGGCGACGAGCGGCGGCAGCCCGGCCGAAGCGCTCGACCGCTTGCGCACCGCGGTGGCGCGCGGCCCGGTCTGGGTGGGTCCGCTGGAGATGGGCTATCTGCGGCACCATCCGGAGATGACCGGCCCGATCGGCGCCGACCACTTCGTCGTGGCCCTCGACGTGAACGACGAGCGGGTGCTGGTCCACGATCCGCACGGATACCCGTACGCGGAGGTGCCGGTCGCCGACTTCCTGACCGCCTGGCGGGCCGACACGCTGACCTACGGCACCCCCTACACGATGCGCACCGGCTTCGAACAGGTCGCCGAGGTGTCCGACGCCGACGCGATCCGCTCGATCGTCCCCGCCGCACGCGACTACCTGGCCATGGTGACCGACGAGAAGATGCCGCCCGGCAGTCTGGGTAACGCCGACGCCGCGCACCGGGTGGCCGAGATGGTGGAGGCGGGCGCGGAGAAAGGGTTGCGCGAGCATTTCATCTACTTCGCCGTGCGGGTCGGCGCGCGCCGCCTCGACGACACCGCCACCTGCCTCGAGCTGGCCGGCTATCCGCACGCGGCGGCGATCGCGGCCGAACAGGCGCGGCTGGTCGGTTCCCTGCAGCATCCGCTGGTGACCCGGGACTTTCCGAGGGCGGCGGCCGCGCTGCGTGAGCTGGCACCGACCTACGAGCGGCTGCGCGCGGCGCTGACCTGACCAGCACGGCGCGGCGCGGTTGCGGGCGGCTGGTTAGATCTGGCGATGGATACGTGGGAAGCGGTTCTTCTCGTCATCGCCACGATCGGGTCGGTCGCGGCGGCGGCCGGGGCCTGGTTTCAGGAGCGGCGCAGCTCGGCGATCCAGCTGGCGGCGATCCAGCGCAAGCTCGACCTGGTGATGGACCATCTGGGTCTGGCCGCGCCCGAGCAGCCGGAGGTGGTCCGGCACCTCGAGAACGGACGGATGGTCGAGGCCGTCCGTGCCTACCGCGAGCAGACCGGCGCGAGTCTCCTCGAGGCCAAGCAGGCAGTGGACCGCATCGCCGCCGAGCGCCGCTAGACACCCTTGCCGGTACGGGCAACACCGTCAACAACCGCAACCACCCCCGACCGCCGCCACCCCGCCACCAGCGCGCAACACCGGCACGTGCCGCGACTCTCGCGCAACCACAGCCCTACGCGGCCGCGCTTTGCCCCGCTCACCCCTCTGCGCTGTTCTGCCCGGGTATCCGGCCCGTGGTGACGCGGTCGATGCCCTGCCGTGGCGCCGGGCATCGCAGATCTTGGGGACTTGCCGCTCTGTGCGCACGTGAAGTCCACAAGGTCGGGCGTGGGCAGGGCCGCGCGGCAGATCTTGGGGACTTGCCGCTCTGTGCGCACGTCAAGTCCACAAGGTCGGGTGTGGGCAGGGCCGCGCGGGTCCGCCCGTGGCGGGCGCGCGGAGGGTGAGGTGCGCCTGCCAGGACGGCGTGCCACGGGACTGAGCCGCCCGTACGGAAAGATTGGAAGCGCGAGGAAATCTGGGTCCCGTTCTGGGGAAGGGCGGGACCCGACTCGGAAGATGTCTAGTTTACCGGGGGTGCCCAGGACGGGCGTCTGATCAGGCAGAACGGGTGACCGGCGGGATCGGCGTACACGTGGTCGCCGGGCAGCTGACGCGCGCCTAGGGCGAGCACCTGGCGGCCGGCTGCCTCCTGGTCGTCGACCATCACGTCGAGATGCATCTGCTGTGGTATCGCCGGCTCCGGCCAGGTGGGGGCGGTCAGCCCGGGCGCGCGCTGGAACGCCAGCCCGGACGTCGTCGCGTCGGCCGCGACGACCACGAAGTCGTCGTCGGCGTAGGTGATCGGGTCGCCTAGAACCGCGCTCCAGAATCGCGCCTCGTCCATCGGCTCCGGGCAGTCGACGATCAGATGGTGCAACCGGCCGACCGGCATCTCGCGCCGGCCCTCTAGGCCGTCGTCCAGAAGGGATCGCGGCCGATGAAGCCGAGCAATCTCGTCTGGGCGTCGGCGCCGGCCGGGACGGGCACCCGCGGGCCGTACTGGCCCGAGGACCGGATGATGTCCTCCATCGGTTCCATGCCGCCCACCAGCGCGGCGCTGAAGCCCTCGTCGAGGCGGTCGTCCTGGCCGGTGGCCCGGGACAGGTCCCAGGTGTGCATGAAGACGTCGGACGTGTAGAACTGGTCGATCGCCCGGTCCAGCGGCACCTCGCCGAGGTGCGGGTTGCTCAGCACCAACTGCTCGGTGGCCGGGTCGTCCAGCAGTGCCTGCACGGTGTCGTACTGGTTCTGCCAGGCGGCCACCGGGTCGTCGTCGGCGGTCGGGCCGGTGGGCAGCGTGATGCCGGTGCCGCCGGCCAGGAAACCGGGGAACCACTCGACGAGGTGGCGCACCACGTCGCGAGCCGTCCAGCCGGCCACCGGGGCGGGCGCCTCCCAGTCCTTCGTGCCGCGGACCCGGTCGGCGAACGTCGCCCCGACGGTGCGGTGCCGCTCGGCGGGGGTGAGGTCAGACAGTGCCATCGGTGAGCATCCTTTCGAGCTTTGCGTAGCCGTCCTCGAGGCCGGTCTCCATGCCGCTCTTCAGCCATGCGTCGCGGGCCTCGAAGCTTTCCACCAGCGACTGCGTGTGCAGCCGGGTGCGACCGTCGCCGAGGTCTTCGAACCGGAGGGTCTCCAGCAGCACGTCGTCGGGGCTGCCCTCGTAGGTGAAGGTCTGCACGATGCGGTCCGGCCGGATCTCGTGGAAGCAGCCGTGGAAGGCGAACTCCTCGCCGTCGCGGACCGAAACGTACCGGTAGCTGCCGCCGGAGCGGGCATCCCACTCGTCGATGCGGGTCCGCAGGGAGTCGGGGCCGATCCACCGGGCGAAGAGCTCCGGGTCGGTGTGCGCCCGCAGGAGCTGGGTGGGCGTGGCCCGGAAGTCGCGGCTGACCCGGATGATCGGAACGGCCGGATCCGCTTCCACTGTGGTCATGTCGGCTGCTCCTCGTTCATCTCGGCCAGCACCCGGTCGAGACGCTGGTAGCGGTCGTCGGCCTGGCGGCGGTAGCGCTCGATCCACTCGTCCATGCCGTCCAGTGAGCCGGCCTCGAAGTGCACCGGCCGCGGCTGGGGCCCGGCGGCTCGGCTCACCACGCCCGCCTCCTCCAGGACCCGCAGGTGTTTGTAGACCGCTTGCAGGCTCATCCCGTACGGCTCGGCGAGCTGGTTGACGGTGGCGTCGGCGAGCGAGAGCCGGGCCACGATGTCGCGGCGGGTCGGGTCGGCGAGCGCCGCGAAGACCTTCGACAGGGTGTCGACCGGCATCGCCGTCCTCGTTTCAACTTATCGGTTGAAAGCCAAGCTAGTCGCCCTGCGTGTGGCCCGTCAAGGAGACACTCCGGGCCACCCGGCGCGATTCGAGCGCCAGCTGCCGGAGCATTCCGCCCAGGGTCACGTCGTACCCCATGAAGAACAGGCCCGGTCGGGCCGGCGCACCCCCATGGACCAGCGGTACGCCGGTGTCGTCGAACAAGGACGGGTCGTCGAACAGTTCGCCCAGGCCGGTTCCGTACCCGGTGGCGGCGATGACCGCGTCCGGCTGGATGCTCGTGCCGTCCGCCAGCAGTACCGACGTCGCGGTGAAGCCTTGCACGGCGGCGACCGGCCGGACCCGCCCGGACACGACGTCCCGGACGATCCCGACGTCCTGCAACGGCACGTAGCGCCGGGTCCGCAGGCGCGTCATCAGTCCCTCGGCCGGGCGCGCGATGCCGTACGGCCGGAGGTCCGGCATCTCCACCCGGGCCATCGTGGCGGCCATCGTGTTGAAGGCCCGCTCCGGCAGACGGCCGAGCAGCAGGCCGTTCAACTGGGCCGGCCAGCCCGCTGTCTCCCGCCGGACGATGTGCGGCGGGGTGCGGATGGCGAGACTCACCGCCGCGGCGCCGCCCTCGGCCAGGTCGGTGGCGATCTCGGCGCCGCTGTTGCCGGGGCCGACCACGAGGACGTCCTGACCGCGGAACGGCTCCGCGTTGCGGTAGGACGCCGAGTGGATCAGCGTGCCGGTCCACGTCTGGAGGCCGGGCCACTGCGGCACCACCGGCGTGTGGAGATAGCCGGTGGCGACGATCAGGGTGCGGGCCGACTGCTCGGAACCGTCACCCAGTCGCAGCGACCAGCCGTCGGCGCCGGGCTTGACCCGCTCCACGGTCGTCCCGGTCCGGACGTCGAGGGCGAAGCGCTCCGCGTAGGCCTCCAGGTAGCGGACCAGGTCGTCGCGTCGGACCCAGCGGCCGTACTCGCGGGGGATGGGGAAACCCGGCAGTCCGGACAGGCTGCGGATGGTGTGCAGGCGCAGCCGGTCGTACCGGCCGCGCCAACTGGTGGCCACCCCGGGACCGCGCTCCAGGACGACACAGTCCACGCCGTTCGCCTTGAGTCGAGCCGCCACGGCGAGTCCGGCCGCACCGGCGCCGAGCACCGTTACATCCCGCGTCGGGAGAGTCATGCCGAGAGTGTGCCGGATGGAGTCGCATCCGTGGCCGCCGAGTCTGGGGGCAGCGGCCACGGATGCCGCCTCTCGGTGCAGGGCAGGTCGCCCGTCGCTCAAGGTTTCACCCTCGCGTCCCGATTCCCCCGTTACGCTGCGCCAACCGGGCGAGGGCGACCTGTTCCCTGCAACGAGATCAATGGTCGTCGTCGTACCTTGCGGGAAGCATGCAACACTTGGCGCGCTCCTTGTGGATATCTTGAATGTCCTGGTGAGCACGTCTGGCGATGAGTGTGCGGAGGTCCGTTGACGGCGCGGTTCGGGGTGCTCGGCGCGGTGGAGGCCCAGATCAGCGGCCACCCGGTCGGCCTCGGGCATGCCCGGCAGTGCAGCGTCCTGGCGGTGCTTCTGGTCGAGGCCGGGCGCCCGGTCTCGATCGATCAACTGATCGACCGGGTCTGGGGTGACGAGGCCCCCCAGCGGGCCGACGGCGCGCTCTACAGCTACCTGTCGCGGTTGCGGCGGGCGGTCGCCGAGGCCGCCGAGGTGGGCATCGAGCGCCGGCCCGGCGGTTACGTCCTGACCGTCGACCCGCAGACGGTGGATCTGCACCTTTTCCGCAGGCTCATCTCGCAGGCGCGGTCGGCCGAGGACCGGTCCGCCGCCGAACTGCTCACCCAGGCTCTCGGCCTGTGGCGCGGCGAGCCGTTCGCCGGCCTGGACACCCCGTGGCTCGTGTCGATGCGGCAGTCGCTGCTCAGCGAACGGTTCGCCGCCGAGCTGGACCACCACGACGTGCTGCTGCGGCTCGGCCGGCACGCCGAGCTGCTGCCGTCGCTGTCCGCCGCGGTGGCCGAGCACCCGCTCGACGAACGGCTGACCGAGCAGCTGATGCTCGCCCTCTACCGGTGCGGCCGGCAGGCCGACGCCGACGAGCAGTACCGGCGGATCCGCCGCAGCCTCGCCGACGAGCTCGGTAGCGACCCGGGCGCCGGGCTGCGCCGGATCCACGAGCGGATCCTGGCCGCCGATCCCACCCTGGTCGCGACGAAGCCGGCCGCACCGCTGGCCCGGCCGAACGTGCCCACCCAACTGCCGGCCGACGTGCGCGCCTTCACCGGGCGGGACCGGGAGCTCGACGCGCTGGACCGGTCGCTGGCACCACCCGACGGCGACGAGCCGCCGCTGACCGTGGTGCTGCTGTCCGGCACGGCCGGGGTGGGCAAGTCCGCCCTCGCGGTGCGCTGGGCGCACCGCGTCCGGGAGGCGTTTCCCGACGGCCAGCTGTACGTGAACCTGCGCGGCTACGACACCGAGCAGCCGGTGGCGGTCGGTGACGCCCTGGCCGGCTTCCTGACCGCGCTGGGGGTGGGCGGGCCGGAGATCCCGCCGGGCGTCGAGGAGCGCGCCGGGCGGTACCGGTCCGAGCTGACCGGCCGCCGGATGCTCGTGCTGCTGGACAACGCGTCCTCGGTGGAACAGGTCCGGCCGCTGCTGCCCGGCACCGGGTCCTGCCTGGTGCTGATCACCAGCCGCGACTCGCTGCCCGGCATGGTGGCGATCCACGGCGCCGAACGGATCAACCTGGATCTGCTGCCGCTGGCCGACGCCGTGGTGCTGCTGCGCCGCCTGATCGGTGGCCGGGTGGACCGCGAGACGTCGGTCGCCGAGGACCTGGCCGCGGCGTGCGCCCGGCTGCCGCTCGCGCTGCGGATCGCCGCCGAGCTGGCCGCGGCCCGCACCGATGTCTCGCTCGCCGAGCTGGTCGACGAGCTGGGTGACCACCGGATGCGGCTGGACCTGCTCGACGCGGGCGACCCGCGGGCCGAGGTCCGGGCCGTGTTCTCCTGGTCCTACCAGAACCTGCCCGCCGACGCGGCCCGGATGTTCCGGCTGCTCGGCCTGCACCCGGGCGACAGCGTGCACGTCGAGGCCGTGGCGGCGCTGACCGGCACCGATGTCGGCGAGGCCCGGCGGCTGCTCGCCGTCCTGGTCCGGGCCAGCCTGGTGCACGCCGGCCGGGGCGGCCGGTACGGCATGCACGACCTGCTCCGGGCGTACGCCGCGGAGCTCGCCGCCGCGCAGGACCCGGCACCGGAGCGGAAGGCCGCGCTGACCCGGCTTTTCGACCACTACCTGGCCGGTTCGGTCGCGGCGATGAGCACGCTGTACCCGGACGGGACGGAAGGCGCCGGCGATCCGGACGCGGCCCGGAGCTGGATCGAGGCGGAGCGGCCCAACCTGGCCGCCGCCTGCATCTACGGTGCCGCGCACGGCTGGTACCGGTTCGCGATCGCGCTGGCCGGCACCCTGTTCCGCTACCTCGACGCCGGTGGGCCGGTGGCCGAGGCGGTCACCGTCACCGCGTCCGCCGTGTCGGCCGCCCGGGCCGTCGGCGACCGGGAGGCGCAGGCCCGCGCTCTGTCCGATCTGGGCAGATTGCACCGGCGGCAGGGCCGCCTCGACGAGGCCGCCGACACCTACCAGCAGGCCCTTATCCTGTACGCGGACCTGGGTGAACACGCGGCCGAGGCGGTGGCGTTGCGCAACCTGGGAAGCGTCCACTGGCGACTGGGCGACTACCGGCAGGCCGCGGATCACTACCGGCGGGCCTCGGCGCACTACGAGCGGCTGGGCGACATCGCCGGGCAGGCCGACGCGTCGGTCCAGCTCGGCCGGGTCGATGCCCGGCTCGGCGACGAGGCGCAGGCCGTGACCCGCCTCCGATCGGCCCTCGAACTGGTCACCAAGCTCGGCGACTGGTACAGCGAGGCGTACGTTTTGTCGCTTCTGGCCAGGCTCTCGCACGAGCCGGCCGACCTCGAACAGGCCGGCATCCACCTGGAGCGGAGCCTCGCCGCGATCCGGCAGGCCGGCGACCGGACCGCCGAGGCGTACGCGCTGACCGATCTCGCCGCGGTGTACGCGCACGGCGGCCGGCTCACCGAGGCGGCCGGTCACCTGGGCCGCGCGCTGCTGCTGCACCGGCGGATCGGGGACCGCGCCAGCGAGGCCGAGGCCCTCAACGACCTCGGTCAGGTGCTGCGGGCCGCGGGCGACGCGACCGAGGCCCGCGCCCAGCACGAGCAGGCGCTGATCCTGGCCCGGGAGATCGGCGACCGGTACGAACAGGCACGCGCCCACGACGGCATCGCCGCCACGCTCGACCGCGACGACGGCGGCCCGCACCGGGACCTCGCCCGGCGGCTCTTCGCCGACCTCGCCGTACCCTCCGCGCCGGACCTCGCGGCACGGTGATCAGGTCCGGAGTACGCCCTCCACCCACAGCACGGTGACCGGGCGACCGCGGGCTCTCGCGTACGCGACGATGTCCGCGGTGCCGCCCAGTCCGCGGGCCGGACGGCCGTCCCACACCGCGAACAGATGGTCGCAGCGATCCACCAGGGCCTGGCCGGCGGCGAGGAACGCCTGATCGCTCGGCTCGGGGTAGGGCATGGTGATCACCTTTGCCGCGGCCCGCCGGAGGTCCTCGAACCGGCTCCGGCTCTCGTCCGCGTGCAGCGAGCCGGTGAAGCCCTCGTACGGCAGCACCGCCTCCAGCGTGCCGCCGGCCGCCAGCACGTGCGAGGCGAACAGTTGGTCGGCGCCGTCGGCGAGGTTCGACACCCCGTGCGGCTGCGAACCGACCGGTAACACTCTGCTCCAATGCCGCACCGCACAGTCGACGATGCTCGGCGGGAGGATCTGATGACCAGTGACACCGAACCGCACATCGACCTCCGTACCGGGCCTGTCAAGGTGGCAACGATCAGAGACGATACGATCTCTCGCCTTTTCTCGTGGGGCGCAGGCATGCACAATCTGACGTCGCGGGACGTGCCGACTGCCGGGGGACATGCCATGAACTTCGATGGGTTCATTTCGTACAGCCATGCTGCCGACGGGCGTCTCGCGCCCGCCGTACAGCGTGGTCTGCACCGTCTCGCGAAGCCCTGGCACCGGCGGCGCGCCCTGTGGATCTTCCGGGATCAGACCGGCCTGGCGGTGACCCCGGGGCTCTGGTCCTCGATCCAGACCGCGATGGACGGATCGGAATACTTCGTGCTGCTCGCCTCGCCCGAGGCGGCCGAATCACCATGGGTGAATCGGGAGATCGAGCACTGGATCGCCACGAAGTCCGCGAATCGGATCCTCCCGGTGGTGACCGATGGGGAGTGGACCTGGGACGAGGCCCGCGGGGACTTCTCCGAGGGATCGACGGCGGTGCCGGCAGCGCTCCGCGGAGTGTTCGCCGAGGAGCCGTTCTTCCTCGATCTGCGGTGGGCGCGCGGCAGCGAGCACCTGAGCCTGCACCACTCCCGCTTCCGGGACGCGATCGCCCAGCTGGCCGCCCCGATGCACGGGATGAGCAAGGACGACCTGGAGGGCGAGGACGTCCGGCAGCACCGCCGGGCGAAGCGGCTGCGTTCCGGCGCCGTGGTGACCCTGGTGGTCCTGGCGCTGCTGGCGTCGTTCACCGGGATGTCGGCGGTCCGCAACGCCGAGCGGGCGAAGGCCGCGGCGGCGGAGGCCCTCCGGCAGAAGGCGGTGGCGGACGACCAGCGCGACAACGCCGAACGGTCCGCCGAGGAGGCGCGCCGGCAACAGGAGCTGGCCGACCAGCAGCAGGCTCGGGCGACCCTGGCGCAGCAGCGGGCGGATCAGGCGAAGACCAAGGCGGAGCAGGCCGAGAAGCAGGCGGGTCAGGCCCGGACCAAGGCGGAGCAGGCCGAGCAGGACGCCCGGGAGCAGCAGCGGCTCGCCGACAAGGCGGCGGCCGAGGCGAAACGCCAGCGCGGGCTCGCCGACGAGGCGACGGCCCGCAAGCGGGAACAGCAGCGGCTGGCGAAGGAGGCGGCCGAGCGGGCCGAGAAGCTGCAGCAGGAGGCGGAGCGGCAGGAACAGATCGCGGCCGAGCAGCGCCGGCTCGCCGACGAGGCGGCTGCGGAGGCCGCGAAGCAGCAGGCCAAGGCCGACCAGCAGCAGCGCATCGCGGTCAGCCGGCGCTTGATGAACCAGGCCAACGCGGCGCTCGTCGACAATCCGCAGACCGCCCTGATGCTGGGGTCGGCGGCGCAGAGCATCAACCCCGACGCGACCACCCTCCGCCAGCTCACCGGGGTCGTCGCCGCGACCCACTACGCCGGCGCGGTGGAGGGCGTGATCGAGGCGACCTATGCGCGGGACGGCGTCATGGCGGTGATCGGCAGCGATCGCAGCGTCGCGCTGTGGAACGTGGCCGACCCGCGCGAACCGGTACGGCTGGCCGTGCTCCCGGTGAAGGCCACCGCCACCGGCACCGGCTTCCTGGAGAGCACCCTGGTGTTCAGCCCGGACGCGACGACCCTGGCCTACGTGAACGCGCAGGGCGCGGCGGTCCTGTGGGACGTCGCCGTCCGCTCCCGGCCGGCCCTGATCGCCACCCTGCCGAGCGACAGCGCCATCAACGCGGTCGCGTTCAGCGGGGACGGGAGAACCTTCGTCACCGGTGACGCGACGCCGCTGTCGATCCTGTACGACCTCACCGACCGCACGCATCCCGCCCAGCTCACCCGGATCGAGGGCGACGAATACCATCCGGTGGAGCGGTTCGCCTTCAGCCCGGACGGCAGCATGCTGGTCGTGGACGAGGGGCGGTACGCCCCGGTCTACGACCTGACCGACCGGCGGAACCCGGCGATGATGAACGACATCCTCAGCAAAGGCGGCGGCCCGATCACGTTCAGCCCGGACGGCCAGGTGCTGGCGGTCGGGCGCACCGACGGGATCCTGGACTTCTACTCGATGGAGGGCCGCTACCCCGGTGAGGCCCCGATGCCCACGGCCTCGCCGACGCGGGAGGAGCCGGTGCCGCCGGGAAATCCGCCCGCACCGGCCGCGACGACGGCGGGCCTGGCGGCCAAGGCGCTGGCGGACGGCGACGACACGTTGAGCCCGCCGCCGATGCCGTCCTTCCCCCCGGACGAGGATTTTCCGGACGATGACCCGACCGACGACGACCACACGCCGAGCCCGCCGCCGACGATGCCCGACCTGCCGGACGAAGTCGGGTTCTGGCAGATCGAGGGCCTGACCGGCCGGGTCCGCGCGCTCGCCTACAGCCCGGACGGAACGATGGTGGCGGCCGGCGACTCGACCGGGACGGTGCTGGTCTGGGACACGACGGCGACCGCGAGTCCCGACCCGATCGCCACCCTGAAGACGCGCGGCCTGGTCAGCACGTTGTCCTTCCGGAACGCCACGACGCTGGTCACCACCGACACGTCGGCCACCGCGACGACATGGAATCTGGCCCAGGCCGGGGCCGGCACCAGCCTGGCCACGGTCGGCCTATCCGGCGGGAGCGCCGAGGACACCCTGTTCAGCCCGGACGGCAACGCGCTGATCGCCGCCGCCTCGGACGGCGTGGCGCGCACCTGGAACGTCCAGGACCCCAGCCACCCCGTCCGCGGTGCCGATCTGGACCTGGGCCACGGCGTCCTGCAGGCGGTGGCGTTCAGCCGGGACCGCCGCACGGTGGCGACCGCCGTCACCGGGCGGGCGATGGTGACGCTGGCGGACGGCGCGCAGCCGGCCCGGACGACGAACCTCGACGTGCAGGCCCGGGCGCGGGCGCTGGAGTTCAGCCCGGACGGGCGCACCCTGGCCGTCGTCACCGACAATGGGCTGATGCTGTGGGACGTGGCCAACCGGTTGCGTCCCGTCCTGCTCGGCAAGTTCAGCGGAAGCTTCAGCGGGGCGGTGGCCTTCAGCGCCGACGGGCGCACCGTCGCCACGGGTGGTTACGGCGAACCCACGGTCACGCTGTGGAACCTGGCCGACCGGGCCGCCCCGGCCCGGCTCGCCGTGCTGACCGGGCACAGCGACGACGTGGGCGCACTGGCCTTCAGCCCCGACGGTCACATCCTGGCCAGCGGAAGCGACGACCACGCCGTGGTGCTGTGGAACGTCACGAACCGGGTCCGGCCGGTTCGGCTCGCCACGCTCTACGGCCACAGCCTGAAGCTGACCTCGGTGGCCTTCAGCGCCGACAGCCACACCCTGGCCACCGGCGGGGACGACTACGCGACGATCCTGTGGGACATCACCAGCCCGGCCGAACCGGTCCGGATGGTCCGGCTGCGAACCGACAACGGCAAGGCGGTGAAGTCGGTGGTGTTCCGGCCGGACGGGCGCACGCTCGCGGTCACCGCGGTGATCGGTTACGGCGTGCCGTCCGTCACGATGTGGAGCTACAGCCAGCTCAACAACCTGCGCGCGAACCCGGCGAAGTACGCCTGCGCCATCACCGGCCGTGGACTCGACGCCGACGAGTGGGCCGGCTTCATCCCGGAGCTGAAGTATCGACGCACCTGCCCCAAGTGACCGGAACCGGCCGGGCCGCCGGTCTCAGCTCGCCAGCCGGCGGCTGAACTCGGCCCGGCCGGTCTGCACGATCTCGTCGAACTGCCGCGCCTCGTCCTCGGTCAGCACCCGCTGAAGCTCGAAATCGACGGTGAAGTCGCCGCCACCGACCCGCACGTCGAACCGTTCGAGCAGGCCGTCCGGCATCCGGGACAGCACGAAGTCCTGGAACCCCCGCTCGACCTCGGCCCGCAGCCGGGCGCAGTCACACTCCCGCTCGTCGAGGAGCGCCACCAGGTGGGCGCGCGCCGCACCCGCGGCGTCGTCGCGTGGCTCCAGGACGGACAGGCTCTCCTCGAGGGCCGCGCGGGCCTCGGCCGGCCGGCCCAGATGCTGCAGACAGATCCCGTGCACGGCGGAGATGTGCCCGATCAGGACCGGGTCGTCGCCGCCCCGGGCCGCGGCGGCCGCCTCGCCGAGCCGGTCGGCGGCCTCCTCCGGCTGGTCCACGGCCTGCAGGGCGAGGCCCCAGTCGAACAGCGCCTGGCTGACCAGATCGGCCCGCCCGATCCGCTCGGCCCGGGCGGCGGCATCCGCGTACCGCAGAAGGCTTTTCGGGGTTTCCCCGGCCGCACCGAGGGCCTCGGCGATGGCGAGCGCGGCGGCCAGGCCCTCCTCGGCCCGATCCTGGCGGTCGTAGGCGGCGAGGATCCGGCGCAGGGCCGCGATGCGGCCGTTGTGATCGCCGCGGTCGACGGCCTGGACGGCCATGGCGGTGTATGCCTCGATCGTGGCCGGATGGTCCGGTCCGAGCCGTTCCCGCAGGGCGTTGGCCAGGTGGGCGACGAGAAGGTAGGCGGAATCCGGGCCGAGACCCTGCCGGGCCCGGGTCGCTGCGATCGTGGCGACCTGCTCCACGACGTGGTCGGGCAGCTCCTTCAGCCCCGGGAAGAGCGGCCCGGTGTGCCCGCGGGCCTGCAGGATCACCCCGCGCAGAGCGACCGAACTGGCGACCCGCTGGTGCCCGGCGGCCTGGAAGATCGGCAGAGCTTCCTCGATCGCCGCGAGCGCGCCCTCGATGTCGCCCAGCCGCAGCAGGATGTCGGCGACCGGTTCCAGCCCGGCGGCGTAGCCCACGTGCTCGGCGCCGTAGTGCTCGAGCCGGCCGGCCCGCGACTCCCACAGCACCTTGGCGGCCTCGTCGAGCCGGTCGGTCAGCGCCAGCGCGATCCCGAGGTTGAGCTGATAGCCCAGCCAGCGCGCCCGATCGTCGCCGGGCGGCACGGACGCCGCGGCCCGGAAGCACTCGGCCGCCCAGGCCGGCTGCTGCGCGCGCAGCAGCAGGTTGCCCATGTCCGACTGGGCGTCCGCCCAGGCGGCACTCTGCTCACCGTGCTGCTCGGCGGCCCGCCGCACGGCCCGTTTCATCAGCTCCTCGGCGCCGGCCGTTCGGCCGTCCCGCAGCAGCGCCAGGGCCTCGTCGAGCAGGCCGGCGGAGGCGGAGGAAGCGTTCATGGCCGCGGAGTGTAGCCGCAGTCGTCATGGCGACACATCAGCCGCCGGTCGCCGTCCGGCGGCAAGGATGGCAACGGATGCGAAGGAGTCGCCGCATGACCGTGCATGTCCGGGGGCACACCGCGGTCGCCGAGCGGACGGGTGACGGGCCGCTGGACCATCTGCGCACGCTCATCCGGGCGCTGCCGGTGCCCACCGCGCCGATGACGTTCCCCAGCCGGGAGGCGGCGCTCGGACTGGCGCTGATGGACCTGTCGTTCCGGCTCGACCATCTGGCGCGGCTGTCGGAGCACCTCACGCTGATGGACCGCGGGCACATGAGCCGGGCGATCAGCGTCGACGTCGACCTCGACCTGATCTCCGGGCGGCTGCGGGACACGCTCATCGTGCCGGGCGACACGGCGCTGTGGGTGCCGGTGTCCCGGTACAGCCGGCGGGACCTGGCGCCGGTGGTCATCCGCGACTCGAACGGCGAGGTGGTGCCGCGGCTGTCGCACCGCGACGCCAACCGGGTCACCGCCGCCGCGTTCGTGAAGCTGCTCTTCATGCTGATCAACGCCCACGACGACGTGTCCGCGCCGGCCGGCCCGATCCATCAGCTGCGGCACACCCACCAGCGGTCGCGGTGGCTGATCGAGGCGGCGATCACCGAGCTCATCATGGTCGGGTCACCGGTGGGGCAGCCGCTGCACACCCCGCTCGACCACGCCGAGCTGCCGGTGCGGGAGGGCAACTCCCAGTCCGTACGGGATCTGGCGCTTCTCGGTCTTGACGCTCTTTTCCCGGCCGAGGGCGGGGACCGGTTGCTGATCCCGTTCGCCCGTCTCCTGCAGCTGGCCACCCGGCAGTACATCCTGGTCGCCCAGCTCGGCCTCGATCGGCCGCGGCGGTTCCTGACCTGGGACGCTCCGCTGCTGCCGGCCCAGCATCGCCCGTCGCCGCTGCAGACCCTGGCCAAGAACGTGCTGCCGGTGAACCGCGAGTTCGTGGTGGAGTACGAGACCGAGATCCCGCGCTCGGTCAAGGCGTACCACCTGACCCTGGAGGTCCGGCAGGAGATCAGCGTCCGGCGGTTCCTGATGGCCAGCGACGCCGACGAGGAGTTCGTCGAGGTGCTCGCCCAGGACCTGGAGTCGGTGGCCCGGCGCGCGGCCCGGCTGGGTGACCACCACAAGCTGCTCGAGCTGGAGATGCAGGGCATCGCGTCGCGGCTGGCCGAACTGGGCCGGCGCCGGCTGGTCGACCTGGCGAGTTACGAGGCCTACCTGGCCCGACTGCCGATTCCGGTCGGCCCCGGCTCGGCGCCCCCGCCACCCCGGCTGACCGCCGACGAGGTCATCGCGGCGCTGTCGGCGGGGGACTGCTCGCTCGACGTGCTCGCGGCGTTCTGCGCGCACTACGCCGCCGACGGCATGCAGCACCTCGCCCGAAGCGGGCTGCCCGGGCCGGCCCTGCTGAACATCGCCGCCGGGCTGCGGGCCACACAGGTGGGCCGGGACGTCACCACCGACAACGACCCCCGCGAACACGGTGCCCACGCGCACTGGCGGCGGCCCTCGGTGGAGCTGAGCCCGAAGTCCACCGAGCCGGTCCGGGTCTTCGCCTTCATGGCCCTCGCCGACGAGGCGCCGGCCCTGATCGAGAGCATCACCCGGATGGTGGCCGGCCTGGCCCTGGTGGTGCTGGGCATCGGGACGCTGCTGTCCGGCGGGATCGCCTGGCTGTACTCGTCGGCGGTGTCCGAGGACTTCGCGCCCGACCAGGCCGATGCCGTCGTCGCGGTGCTGCTGCTGGTGCCCGGCTTGCTGCTGGCCCGGCTCGACCTGCCGAGCACCAAATCGGTGCTGGGCCAGCTGCACAAGTTCCAGCGCACGCTGGCCGCGGCCTCGGTGGTGGTGACCACCGCCCTGGCGATCGTGGTCGGCACCGTGCACTCCGACCGCGAGATGACCCGGTTGTTCCAGCTCGCTCTCGGCGTACTGATCCTGATCCTGATCTGTTGTCTGTGTGAGTTCTACGCCCGGCGGATCCATCGCAGCAGCTCGGTGCCCCGGTCGGCGCGGGTGCCACGCTGGCTGCGGGACGCGCGCGGGGCCGCCCGGCGCACCGTCGAGCCGGACGATTTCTTCGACGCACGCGGTGAGGTGTGAGGTGACGTCACCGGCGAACTCCACGAAGTCCTCCGAGCTGGCCCGGATCGCGGCGGAGGCGGCCGGCACGTACTTCTCCTCGGTGCGGTTCAGCCTGACCCACGGGTCGTCCGCGGCCGGGGTCATCACCGGGTCCGACCCGGACGTCGGCCTGGACAAGGAGGATCCGAGCGCCTGGCCGACCGACTTCTGCCACTTCTCCGCCGCCGGTCTGTCGGTGTCGACGTCGACGTGGCCGTCGGCGATGTCGGCGTTCAGCGGCCGGGTGCAGATCGGCCCGGTGGAGCCGGCCGGGCGGGACACGTACTCGTACACCGGGTACGCCGTGCCCAATCCCGGCTTCCTCAACCAGTCCACCCGCAAGGTCGAGGTGCTCATCACGCTGGGCAACACCCACTGGTCCCCGACCTACCGGGAATCGCTCATGCAGGCGCTGGTCATCGAGAAGCTCACCGCGCTGGCCGCCGAGCGCGGCGCGCCGGTGCTGCACCTGCACACCCCGGTCGCGCCGGTCCCGCGGACCCACCGGTCCGAGCGCGGCGACGGCTCCAACGAGCGGTTGCGCGACGCGATCGGGCCGTGCCTGCGGTTCTCGATCGGGGTGGACCCCAAGATGTCCGAGGCCCGGCTGGACTTCGAGACGGAATTGGCCGCGCTCGCCGAGGAGTACGGTTTCGGCCTCAAATTGGACGATCAACGGCTCAATCGGGTACGCGGTGAATGGTTCACCATCCGCGGGTTCGACCGGGAGCGCTACCGGCAGGCCCGGAACCGCTTGTTTCCGGACGCACCCGCGCTGACCCCGCGGACCGCGGTCATCGCGAGCATCATCGGCCCGTCCCGGACCGGGACGACCGCGGCGGCCGTGGCGGCGCTGCGGGCCCGGGGCATCGGGGTGCTGGCCGCCTCCATCTCCAGCATGCACCGCACCACATTCATCAACCTCGTGCTGCCGGTGGCCGCCGACGCCCCGGAGGCATCCCAGCAGTGGACCGGCGGCTGGCTCGACGCGCTGTCCCGGCTGGGCGGCGATGCCGACGCCGAACCCGACGACAGCCTGATCGCCGACTGGAAGGTGGCGGTGAGCCCGGCGATGCGCTGCACCTATCCGCCGTCGAGCCAGCAGACCGGGGCCACCACGACCGGCCGGGTGCCGTACCCGATCTGGTTGTGGTGGCAGCTTCCGCACCGCACGGTCGACACCCCGGCGCTGCTGACCGAGGTGCAGGCCGCGCTGCGGCCGTACGCCCGGCGCTGCGAGGTCGCCTACGCCCAGTCCCGGCTGTGCCGGGGCGACCTGGTCCGCGGCCGGGCCAAGCTGATCGTGATGCTGTCCCAGGAGCACCGCGACCACGAGACGGTGCAGCGCCTACTGGCCGACGCCACCGAGGCGGCCCAGCTGCGCATCCGGGAGTGGCTGCCGGCCCTCGGCCGGGTCGACCCGAGCAAGGTGCGGCTGCGGTTGTCACCCCGCGAGCGCTGGCTGACCTACGCGGACATCTCCGGCTGATGCGCGCCGCCGCCTGAGGCGCCGGTGCCGCCGGATCTACCGAACCAGGAGCAGCACGTCGCGCGGTGCCACCAGGAGCGGGTCACCCTCACGCACGGGTACGCCGGTGAGCAGGTTCCGGGCGTCGGCGTGCGCGGCCACCGAGACCGGCTCGGCTCCGTGGTTCAGCAGGAACGTCACCCGCCCGCGGTGGGCGGCCTCCAGACCGGGCACCCCGGCGTACGGGCCGCGCAGCCCGTGCCGGTCCAGCACCCGGCCCACCACCCGTTCGACGCCGGCCCGGTCGAGCGCGGTCGCCACGTACCAGCCCTCGCCGGCGCCGAACGCGTTGCGGGTCACCGCGGGCGTCCCGGCGTAGAAGTCGTCCCGGTAGGTCGCGATCGGCTCCGCCCCGCACGGAACGACGATCTCGAACACCAGGCGGCCGGCCGTCTGCAGGTCGCCGAAGTCCACCGGGTTGACCACGTCGGCCGCTCGGGCGTCCCACTCGTCGACGCGGACGCCCATCAGATCGCCGAGCGGCCCCGGCACGTCGGTGCGGAACGCGTTGTCGTCCTCGTCGACCCGGCCGGACAGGAACGTCGTCAGCACCGTGCCGCCGCGCCGCGCGACCTCCTCGAGCCGGCCGGCCAGCTCACCCTTGACCATGTGCAGGACCGGTGCGAGCACCACGTCGTACGGCGAGAGGTCGGCCGTCACCGGCACCACGTCGACGCCGGCCCCGGCCGCCCAGACCGCGCGGTGGTATTCGCGCACCACCTCCTGGTAGCGCACCAGGCGGGACGGCCCGTCCGAGATCTCCAGGGCCCACCAGCTGTCCCAGTCGAACAGGATCGCCACCCGGGCCGCCGTCCGGCCGCCGAGCACCGCGTCGCCGGCCCGCTCCAGTTCCGCGCCGAGCTCGGCCACCTCGCGGAACACCCGGGTATCGGCGCGCCCTGCGTGCCCGATGACCGCGCCGTGGTATTTCTCGCTCGCGCCGCGTCCGGCCCGCATCTGGAAGAACAGCACCGCGTCCGCGCCGTGCGCCACCGCCTGCCAGCTCCACAGCCGCAGGATCCCGGGCCGCTTCAGCGGGTTGACGTCCCGGCAGGCGGTCACGCTGGGCGTCTGTTCCATCAGCCAGAACGGCTGCCCGCCCCGGATGCCGCGCATCAGGTCGTGGGTGAACGCCATCCAGTCCGGATGCTCGTCGTCGGGCGGGTAGCAGTCCCAGGAGACGAGGTCGAGGTCGGCGGCCCAGCGGTGGTAGTCGATCGGCCGGTACGCGCCCATGAAGTTGGTGGTCACCGGCGTACCCGGATCGGATTCTCGGATTGCGGCTTTCTCGTCGCGGAAGTTGGCGAGCATGGCGTCCGACATGAACCGCAGGTAGTCGAGGGTGATGCCCTGGAAGGCGGTGTGGTCGGGCCCGCGCCAGTGCTCGGTCAGCGCGGACGGCGGCTCGATCTCGTCCCACGCGGTGAAGGTGTGCGACCAGAACGTGGTGTACCAGGCGTCGTTGAGCCGATCCAGGGTGCCGTACCGGTCCCGCAGCCAGTGCCGGAAGCCGGCCGCGCGGTGGTCGCAGTAACAGGCTCCGCCGTACTCGTTGCCGACGTGCCAGGCGACGATCGCCGGGTTGCCCGCGTAACGCCGGCCCAGCCGGCCGGCCATCTCGGTGGACAGCCGCCGGAAGACCGGGGAACTGGGGCAGGAGTTGTGCCGCTGGCCGAATCGGTGCCGGCGGCCCTCGAAGTCGACCCGGGTCACCTCGGGATGCTTGCGGGCCAGCCAGGCCGGGTGCGCGGCGGTGCCGGTGGCCAGGCAGATCGCCCGGCCCTCGGCGGCGGCCCGCTCGACGATCCGGTCGAGCACGGCGAAGTCGTAGGTGTCCTCGGCGGGCTGGGTGAGCGCCCAGGTGAAGACGCCGACGGTGAGCGTGTCGATCCGGGCCGCGTCGAACAGCCGGTAGTCGTCGTCCCACACCTTCTCCGGCCACTGCTCCGGGTTGTAGTCACCGCCGTACCGCAGCTTGGTCATTGAATGAATTTCTCCTCGATCTCGGCGCGCAACGGCCCGGCGGTCCGTAGCAACGCCGCGGCGAAGCCCACGGCCGCCAGGGCCAGCACGGCCTCGGACCAGAGCACGACGACCAGTACGGCGAGCGCCACCAGCCCGGCCGTCCCGAGCGCCGTGCGCACCAGGAAGTAGGCGGCCAGCCGGGCCGTGTCCCGGGTCCGGAACGCGAACAGCGACGCGATCACCAGCGCGTTCGCCTGCCACAGCGTGGCCACCACGGCCACCACGGCCACCGGGATCGGCCACCAGCCGTGCCCGAAGTTCAATCCGAGCACGGTCATCCAGGCCAGCCACGGCACCCACAGCTTCAGAACCCCGGCCGCGTTCGACCGGTAGCCGCGGAGGAACGCCCGGGCCGGTTCGAGGTCGGCCAGGTCGTCGCTGCGCCACCGCAGCGCGTAGAGCGCGGCGGACAGCGCCGGCCCGACCGGGATCGCGCAGGCCGCGGCGAGCGGTATGTTGCTGGCGTCCCGGTCGAGCAGCACCAGCAGCACGAGGCCGGGCGCGCCGGTGAGCAGCAGGAGCACTTCGACCACGAGCAGGGTGTGTACTCCGGAGGCGACCCGGCCGAGCGTCGCGATCAATTCACTTCTTCTCCTTGAACCGGTCGTAAGCCTTGTTGGCCAGGTCGATGTACTTGTCGCCGCCCTTGGCCTTCAACTCGGCGACGTACGCGTCCCACTCGCTCAGCGGCCGCTTGCCCAGGATGAAGGCCAGCGTCGACTGGTTGACGTGGTCGGCGATGGCGGCCTCCCAGAGGCCGGCCTGCTCGCGTTCCTCCGGGCTGAACGGGTGCGGCGGGCCCACCTCGCGGGTCGTCCGCTTGTTCATCTCGGCCTGGAACGCCTTCTCCTCGTCCGAGAACTGCGAATTCAAAATCTTGGTGCTTCCGCCGTACGCGAAGACGCCGTTGAAGTAGCCGTAGTCGACCTGGAGGTTCTTGGGCGCCGACGGGTTGAGGCCGGCCCACTTGATCTGCGGGTTGAGCTTGAACGAGCCGTCGTCGAGGCTGCCGGTGTAGGTCTCGCCCTCGATGCCCCACTTGCTGAACATCAGCCCGGCGTCCGAATACCAGAGCCAGTCGATGAACTGGAGCATCGCGACGAAATTCTTGCTCTCCAGGGCCTTCTTGCCGAGCATGATGCCGTTCTCCAGCCGCGCCTCGCCGGACAGCGTCGCGCCCATCGGCCCGGTCGGCAGCGGGATCTTCGCGACCTTCGCGCCGGGGACCTTCGCGATGTCCAGCCGGGCCTCGTTGACCACGGTCTGCGCGTTGACGCTGAGCACGAACGACTTGCCGGAGGCGAACTTCTGCCGGGCCGCGTCGTCGGTCTGGGTGAAGCTCTCCGGGTCCATCAGCTTCTCGCTGACCAGGATCTGCAGGTACTGCACGACCTGCTTGTACTGCTCCATCGCGCCGCTGAGGACGAACTTTCCGGCGCCGCCGTCCCAGTAGGCGGTCTGGTAGGTCCAGCCGGCGTACGTGCCGTAGGACGCGGCGAGCAGGCCGAGAAGGTTGTTGGCGCCCGGGCCGGGTTTCTGCGTGCTCCACCGGTCCGAGAACGGATAGCGGTCCGGGTACGCCTTCCGCAGCCCGCGCAGCGTGGTGGTCAGGTCGTCCCAGGTGGCCGGCACGGCCAGGCCGTGCTTCTCCAGGATGTCGGTGCGCATGCCCAGCGAGTAGTCCTGCCAGACCGCCTCGTGCAGGCCGGGCAGCAGGTAGTACTTCCCGTCCTGCTGGCTGATCGCCGCGAGGTTGCCCTGCAGGTTCCAGCGCTGCACCTTCTCGGTGAAGTGCGGCATGAGGTGGACGTAGTCGCTCACCGGGAGGATCGCGCCGCCGGCGATGAACGCCTCCTCGGCCGGATGGTAGGTCTTCGGGATGATCTGCGGGGCGTTGCCCGCGCTCACCACCACGCTGACCTTCTGGTTGTAGTCGCTGCCCGGCACCGCGGTCGGCTCGAACGAGACGTTGGTGCGCTTGGTGAGCTCGGTCAGCATCGGCCAGTCCGGCTTGAACGGGTAGTTCTGGTTGCTGAGCATCATTATCGAGAACTTGAGCGGCTCGGTTGCCTTGAACTGGTCGCCGACCTTGAAGCCGTCCATCGAGCCGGCCTTCTTGTCGTTCACATCGGCGGAGTCGGCACCGTCGCCGCTGTCGCAGCCGGCGAGCGAGGCGACCGTGGCGGCACCGGCCGCGGCCAGTAGCTGTCGTCGGGAGAGCTGAACCATGGGGGAACTCCAATGTGGGGGACGGGCCTAGCCCTTCACGGCGCCGAGCATCACGCCGGAGACGAAATACCGCTGGATGAAGGGGTAGACGAGCAGGATCGGGAGCATGGTGAGCACGATGGTGACGGCCTGGATGCTGGCCGCGATCTGCAGCGCGGAGTCGCTGGCCGCGGTCTGGTCGACGCCGGCGGTGGCACCGGCGATCAGGTTGCGCAGGTAGACGGTGACCGGGAAGAGCTCCTGCCGGTCCATGTAGAGGAAGCCGGCGAACCACGAGTTCCAGAACGACACCGCGTAGAACAGCAGCATCGTGGCCAGGATCGCCTTGGACAGCGGCAGCACGATCCGCCACAGCGTGCCGTACTGGGAGGCGCCGTCGACCGCGGCCGCCTCCTCCAGCTCGACCGGCAGGCTCTCGAAGAACGCCTTCATCACCAGCAGGTTGAAGACGCTGATCGCGTTCGGCAGCACGATCGCCCACAGCGTGTTGCGCAGTCCGAGCGAGCTGACCAGCACGTAGTTGGGGATCAGGCCGCCGTTGAAGAACATCGTGAAAATCGCGATGCCGACCAGCACGCCGCGGCCCTTCAGCCGGCGCTTCGAGAGGACGTACGCGTAGCAGGTGGTCAGCACGATCGAGATGAGCGTCGCCACGACCGTGTAGACCACGGTGTTGCGATAGTTCGTCCAGAACATCGAGTCGGACATGACGTGCCGGTACGTCTCGGCGGTGAAGCCCCGCGGGATCAGGCTGACCTGGCCCGACCGGATCTCCCGCTCACCGCTGAACGAGCGGGCCAGGATGTTGACGAACGGGAAGAGGGTGACCACCACGACCACGGTGAGGACGGCCGCGTTGACCGCCTGGAACGCGCGGTAACCGCGGGTCACCACAGGCTCGTCCCGACCAGGCGGCGGGAGAGCCGGTTCGCGCCGAGCACCAGGGTCAGCCCGATGACCGATTCGAACAGGCCGATCGCGGCGGCGTAGCTGAAGCTGCCCGAGACGATGCCGACCCGGTACAGGTACGTCGAGATGACGTCCGCGGTCGGGTAGGTCAGCGGGTTGGCGAGCAGCAGGATCTTCTCGAACCCGACCGCCAGGAACGTGCCGATGTTGAGCACCAGCAGCGTCATCATCGTCGGCCGGATGCCGGGCAGGGTCACGTGCCAGGTCTGCCGCCACCGGTTCGCGCCGTCCACCCGGGCCGCCTGGTAGAGGTCGTCGTCGATGGTGGTGAGCGCGGCCAGGTAGAGGATCGTGCCCCAGCCGACCGTCTGCCACACCTCGGACGAGACGTAGATGGTGCGGAACCAGCCGGGCTCCTGGATGAACGAGATCGCGTCGTGCCCCACCGCGCGCAGGCCCTGATTGACCACCCCGTCGACCGAGACGACCTGTAGGACGATGCCGGCCACCACCACGATCGACAGGAAGTGCGGCAGGTAGGAGATGGTCTGGACGAAGCCCTTGAGCCAGCGGGTGCGCACCTCGTTGAGCAGCAGGGCGAGCACGATCGGCAGCGGGAAGCAGAACAGCAGGGTGAGCCCGCCGATGATCAGGGTGTTCGTGAAGACCTGCCAGAACGAGGGATCGTTCAGGAACATCTTGAAATAGCGCAGCCCGACCCAGTACTCGCCGAACAGGTCACCGCCGGGGGAGTACCGCCGGAAGGCGATCACGTTGCCGAGCATCGGCAGGTAGCGGAAGACCACGAAGAACAGCAGCGGAAGTACGGCCAGCGAGTAGAGCTGCCAGTCCCGGCGAAGTGCGGCCCGCCAGGTGCGCCGGCGCGGGACGGGAGACGTCAACGCCATTCCTCCCGCTGCTCGGCCCCGGAAGTTTCGGTGGCATCGGCTATGTTTTCGAAAACTAGATGTAACATTGACGCATGTCAACCCCTCAATGTGATCGACTTCCCTCGATCGATCGAGGCGCTGATGAGGCCGCGGGTTTCCGGAAACTTGCCGGGTGATGCCGGAACTTGCGGGCCACCTGGCCAGATGGTTCGACCTGGTCGCCCGTTCGGCCGATGTGGCATAGCCCGAAAGGCCCAGTGACCGTCCGTGAGTACGCCGTCGGGCCTGGGGTTCCTTCTTCGGCACCCAGGTAAGCGCCGTCCTATGCGGATCGTCAGAGCGGGTGGCGGTGAAGATCCACGGGATTGACCGTTGAATCGAACGCGATCTAATTTCATCTCGCTCGATCAGAGTTTCGAGATCACGGGGGAAACGTGGCGTCTCGTCGTCGATTCATGCTGTCCAAAATCGGTTTGGTGGTCGCCGTCGTCGGGGCCGCCTTCGTCGTGGTTCCCGCCGCCGAGCCCGCCGTCGCGGCGCCCGTCGCGAAGGTGCCCTGCGTGGCCGAGAAACCCGACCTGGCCGCCGCCGTCGCCGCGCAGAAGACCTGCGACGGCCCGATCGAGCTTCTCGATCAGCGCGACGAGATGACCCAGACGTTCCTCAACGACGACGGCTCGCAGACCCTCGAGGTCTCGATGGAGCCGGAGCGCGTGCGCAAGGGCAAGGGCTGGACCCCGGTCGACACCAACCTGGTGGCCGGCCAGGACGGCGTCGCGCCGCGCGCCGCGGTCCTGCCGGTGCGGCTGTCGGCCGGCGGCACCGGGCCGCTGCTCGAGCTGAAGCAGGGCGCGCACGAGCTGCGCCTGACCTGGCCGGGCACGCTGCCCAAGCCGCTGATCGACGGCGACACCGCGGTCTACCGCGAGGTGCTGCCCGGCGTCGACCTGCGGGTCACCGCCGCGGCGCTCGGCTTCTCCGAGGTGCTGGTGGTCAAGACGCCGGCCGCCGCGAAGAACCCGAAGCTGGCGGCGCTGAAGTTCGGCGTCGACACCGACAAACTGAAGATGACCAAGCAGGCCGGTGGCGGCGTGGTCGCGGCCGACGCCGGCGACGGCTCGCCGGTCTTCACCGCGCCGGCCCCGATGATGTGGGACTCGTCGGAGTCGCTGGAGTCGACCGTCGCGGAGAAGAAGCAGGCCCCCGAGGTCAAGAACGGCGACGAGCCGGAGCGCGGCGCCCGCCAGGCCGTCATGGGTGTGAAGGTCGCCAAGGACGCCCTGACGCTGTCCCCGGACCGGAAGCTGCTGGCCGACCCGACCGCGAAGTTCCCGCTCTACATCGACCCCTCGTTCACCGGTGCCATCTCCGGCAACGCCTGGGCGATCGTGATGAGCAAGCACCCCGGCTCCTCGTTCTGGCAGAACTCGGGCGCGCTCACCGACGGCAAGGTGTTCGGCTCGGCCGGCGCCGGCCGCACCGAGGACTGCAGCAGCTGTGCCGACCACATCGTCCGCTCGTTCTTCCGGATGGACGTGGCCAAGGCCAAGGGCAAGATCGTCACGGACGCGAAGTTCCGCATCGAGCAGCGGCACTCCTGGACGTGCAGCCCCAAGTCGAACGCCAAGGTCTGGCTGACCGGCGCGATCACCAACAAGACCACCTGGAACAAGCAGCCGGCCTGGAACAGCGGCAAGACCGCGACCACCGCGGCGAACCGCAAGAACGGCGCCGTACACGGCTGCAGCGGTCCCGGCACCGACGAGTTCAACGTCACCTCGATCATCAAGTACGTCGTGGAGACGCAGAAGTCGACGACGGCCACCCTGGGCCTGCGCGCCATCGACGAGGGCACCAAGAACCAGTGGAAGCGGTTCAACCACGCCTCCCCGAAGCTCTCGGTCACGTACAACTCGAAGCCGAACGCCCCCACCGACCGCAAGTCGGACGGCAAGGTCTGCGCCACCGGAGCGTCCCGCCCGTACGTGCTGAGCGCGACGCCGTTCCTCGCCGCCAAGCACTCCGACCCGGACACCGACCAGCAGTCGCTGACCACCAGCTTCTACTGGTGGCAGCTGGGTGGCGCGAAGTCAGAGAGCAACAAGATCACGTTCGCCAGCGGCAACCCGGCCAGCGCGTCCAAGGCCATCCCGAGCGGCCGGCTCACCGATGGTGCCACGTACGCCTGGAACGCCGTGACCAGCGACGGGAAGGTCTCCGGCCCATCGTCGGGCACCTGCGAGTTCACCGTCGACGCGACCCCACCGGCACCACCCTCGAAAGTGCTGTCCACCGACTATCCGGCCGGTAGCACCCCGTCCGGCGGGGTCGGCATCAACGGCAAGTTCGTGGTCTCGGCGCCGACCACCCGGCCGCACGAGGTGAAGTCGTACGCCTACAGCCTCGACTCCGGCGTGCTCACCAACTCGCGCACCCAGACCGCGAAGGCCGACTACAGCGCCGAGATCACCGTGCCGCCGCTGCACGACGGCAGCAACGTGCTCTACGTCTGGTCGCGGGACGCGGCCGGCCGGTACTCGACGCCGGTTCTCTACACGTTCACGGTGAAGACCGGTGACGGGCCGGCCGCCGAGTGGAACTTCGACGAGGAGTCGGGCAACCCCGCCGACGTCAGCACGCACGGCAACACCGCGACGCTGACCGGCACGACGGCCCGGGTCGCCGGTCGCTCGAACGTCGGCAAGGCGCTCAACCTGACCGGGACCGGCGCCGCCACCCGCACCGGCGCGCTGACCGTGCCGCACCCGACCACCGGCGTGGCCACCCCGATCCGCACCGACGCGTCGTTCACCGTCTCGGCCCGGGTGAAGCTCAGCGCGCTGGGCGGCACCGGCAAGCCGACGGCGGTCGCCGCCAACGGCACCCGCACCTCCGCGTACCAGCTCGGCTACTCGCGCGAGGACAACAAGTGGCGGTTCACGCTCGGCGGCTCGGACATCGACAACGCCGCGCAGTACTCGGTGCTGTCCAACGCCGCGCCGACGGTCAACAAGTGGACCTACGTCACCGGCGTCTACAACGCCACGACCAAGGCCATGACGCTGTACGTGGACGGGGTCCTGCAGACCGCCACCACCACCGCCACGGCGACCTTCAACGCCACCAACACGGTCACCATCGGTAAGCGGCTGTGGAACGGCGCCGACGCCGACTTCTGGACCGGTGGCATCGACGACGTGCGGGTCACCGCGTTCGGTGAGGCCGCCGCGAAGATCTTTGACCAGGCCAAGCCGCTGCCGGCGACGGTCACGCTCGGCGCGACCGAGATCGCCGCCGGGGGCAAGCTGCCGGTCACCTTCAGCTCGGGCACCGACCTGAACGTCACCAAGTTCAAGTACAGCGTGGACAGCCAGGCCTTCGACAAGGAGGTCGCGGTCGCGGCCGGCGCGAACGCCGCGTTCGACGTCACCGTCGGCACCTCGGCCGGCGACCACATCCTCTATGTGGTGGCGGTCGACACCGGCAGCCGGGTCAGCATCGTGAGCCAGGAGGCGTTCGAGATCTCCTCGCCCGCCGGGGTCGCCGGTACCGCGATCGACCTGGACCTGTTCGAGGGGGTCGCCGGGGTGACGGTCACCCTCAACCCGGGCGGTCTCACCCAGACCACCGGCACCGACGGCGGATTCAGCTTCACCGGCCTCGCCGCCGGCATCTACACGGTCAAGGGCGCCAAGGGCGGACCTTGCGGCATCTCCGACTCGTTCGAGATCGAGATCGGGACCGTCCTGATCCGCCGTGACCTCTATCTGATGAAGCGGTCCGACGACATCGGGCACACCTGCACCGCGGCCACCGCGGCGCTGACCGCCGGCACCACCGCCCTGTCGCTGACCGGCGACGACGCGGTCACCGCGGTCGACCTGCCGTTCGCCTTCCCGTACTACGGCCAGACCTACCGCAAGGCCTGGGTGGACACCAACGGCGTGGTCAGCTTCGACGACCCGGCCGGCTCGCACCCGGACAACGGCGGCGCGCTGCCCGCCCCTCTCGACCCGAATGCGCTGGTCGCGCCGTTCTGGGACGACCTGGTGGTGGACTCGTCGGCGAGCGTCAAGACCAAGACGGCCACCGGTGCCTTCACGATCCAGTGGAACAACGTGGCCCTGAAGGCCGACACCAGCAAGCGCGTCTCGTTCGAGGCCGTCCTGGCCGAGGCCGGCGACGTGACCTTCAACTACGACGGCCTGGACACCGACGCCGAGAAGGGCTCCGGTGCGGCGATCGGCATCGAGGCGCCGGACGGCGGCGACGGCCTGCCCTACTCGGTGGACAGCCCGCAGCTCGCCAGCGGCATGTCGATCGTGTTCGCGCTGCCGGTCGAGACCGACCCGCTGCAGAAGTTCGACCTCTCCGGCACGTTGAAGAACGCCGC
Organism: Paractinoplanes toevensis; assembly: GCF_018332695.1. Classification (GTDB taxonomy): domain Bacteria; phylum Actinomycetota; class Actinomycetes; order Mycobacteriales; family Micromonosporaceae; genus Actinoplanes; species Actinoplanes toevensis. The sequence continues at coordinate 72,765 of NZ_BOQN01000050.1, read as the reverse complement.
CGGTGCGGTCGCCGCCAACGTCACGGTCACCCTCGACCCGTCCGGGCTGACCACGAAGACCGCGGCCGACGGCACCTGGAGCTTCGCCGACCTGGTCGGCGACGCCTACACGGTGTCGGCGGCGCCGGCCGGCCGCTGCGTGCACGCCGCCTCGGCCCAGGTGGAGCTCTTCGCCGACACGGTGAAGGACCTCCAGCTCGGGCCGGACTACGGCGCGCTCGGCTACGCCTGCAGCATCGGCACCGGCGGGTTCGAGGCCGCTGACACGGCGGTCGCGCTGACCGGCGACGACTTCTCCACCGCGGTGACCACGCCGTTCCCGATCCAGCTGCACGGCCTGTCGTTCAGCTCGGTCTACGTCAGCACCAACGGCTACCTCACCTTCGGCACCAACTCCACCGGCACCACCAAGTCGGTGAACCCGGCGATGCCCACCGCGGACCTGCCCAACTCGGTGGTCGCCCCGTTCTGGGACGACCTCGAGGTGGACGCCTCGGCGAGCGTGCTGACCAAGGTCACCGGCACGGCACCGAACCGGACCTGGATCGTCGAGTGGCGCAACGTCAAGTTCCGCCCGAGCGGCCCGGACCGGATCACCTTCGAGGCGAAGTTCGCCGAGAGCGGGCCGATCAGCTTCCACTACGGCACCCTGACCACCTCGCTGCAGCAGGGCGCGGCGGCCACGGTCGGCATCGAGAGCGCCTCCGGCACGGTGGCGAACCAGTACTCGTACCTGACCGCCGCGGTGGGCAGCAACAGCTCGATCACCTGGACGCCGGCTCCGCTCGGCACGATCAGCGGCACCGTCTCGGTCGCGGTGACCGGCACGGCCGCGGCCGGCCTCACGGTCACGCTGAACCCGGGCAACAAGACGGCGGTCGCCGCGGCCGACGGCTCCTACCAGTTCACCGGCCTGCCGGTCGGTGAGTACACGGTGGCCGCCCTGACCGGCGACAACCGGTGCGCGGGGCAGTCGGCCAAGGAGGTCGTCCCGTACGCCGGCGGGGTCGCCGACATCGACCTGTCGGTGATGACCGAGGGCGACGAGTTCGGCTACAAGTGCACCACCGGAACCACGACGTTCGTGCCCGGCACGGTCACCGAGGACTGGACCGGTGACGAGGTCACCTGGCAGAAGAACCCGCCGTTCCCGATCAAGCTGTACGGCGAGTCCTACACCTCGGCGTGGATCAACTCGAACGGCCTGATCAGCTTCAAGGACCCGATGTACTTCGGCTGGATCGGGTCGGCGTCCAGCCCGCTGCCGTCGCTCGCGGCCGAGGGCATCCCGAACGCCGCGGTCTACGTCCAGTGGAGTGACTGGGTCCTCGACGCCAACTCGAAGATCGCCACCAAGACCAGCGGCACGGCCCCGAACCGGCAGTGGGTGGTCGAGTGGCGCAACGTGGTCCAGTTCGGTTACCCGAACTCCCGGGCCAGCTTCGAGGTCATCTTCAACGAGTCCGGTGAGATCACCCTGGCGTACGCCGACATCACCGGCACCGAGCCGCGTGAGCGGGGCAGCACGGCGACGATCGGCATCGAGAACGCGTCCGGGACGATCGCCTTCCAGTACTCGGCCAAGGAGCAGGTGCTCAGCTCCGGCACGGGCATCACGTTCAAGCCCAACCCGCCCGGCCAGGGCGTGGTGACCGGCACGGTGTCCTGCGCCGGCACCCCGGTCGCCGGGGCGGGCGTCAAGGTGGCCGGGCTCAGCGCGACCACCGCGGCGGACGGCACCTACCGGATCGAGGCGGTCCCGGCCGGCAACTACGCGGTCATCGCCACCCAGGCGAGCGGCGACTGCGCCGGCTCGGCGGTCAACCAGGTCACGGTCGGCACCAACACCACCGGGGTGATCGACTTCGCGGCCACCGCGACGCCGGCCAACTCCGGTTACCGGATCACCGAACAAGCCGTGGCCTACACCCCGGCCGACACCACGGTGTTGCCGGTCACCGGCGACGAGGCGATCACCCAGATCACCCTGCCGTTCGCAGTGAAGCACTACGGCAACACGTACACCTCGGCCTGGATCGACAGCAACGGCCTGCTCACCTACGAGAACCCGGGCACGCCGTCCTCGGACGCCTGGCCGATCCCGTCGCTGAAGTTCCCCGAGGAGCCGAACAACGCGGTCTACCCGTTCTGGCACGACTGGGTCGTGGACTCCTCGGCCAGCGTGCGGACGGCGACCCGGGGCACGGCACCCAACCGGCAGTTCGTCGTCGAGTGGCGCAACGTCTCCTCCTACGAGGACCCGAACACCCGGGTGACGTTCCAGGCCATCCTCGACGAGGCCGGCGGCTACAGCTTCGCCTACACCGACATCGACGGCACGTTCCTGGAGAAGGGCGGCGCCGCCACCATCGGCATCGAGAACGCCGAGGGGACCGTCGCGCTCCAGTACACGTACCGGCAGCCGGTACTCCGCCCCGGAATCGGATTGCGCCTCGACGCGCCGACCAGCTGACCCCGCCCCCTGTCTGTCCTTCTCCGGAGGTACCCGGTGCACTTGACCCTGCCCAGAAAACTTCTGGCACTGACCATCACGGCCGTCACGGGGGCGGCGCTGCTCAGCGCCCCCGCGTACGCCGGACCCGACGGCGGCGCGCCCAAACCCGGCAAGCCGGCCACCGAGAAGATCAAGGACGTGCCCACCAAGCTGGTCGACGTGGCCGCCCGGGTGGCCACGAAGGTGCCGTCCGCCCTGGACAAGCCGGCGCCGGTATGGCCGGCTGCGGGCGCAAGCTACCTCGACCTGAAGCCGGCCGAGACGGCCGTTGGCGGGCTTTCCGTCCAGGCGGAGAAGAAGGTCGCGAACGACCCCGGCCGGGTGCGGCTCGAGGTCTTCGATCGCGCGGCCACCGAGAAGGCAGCCGTGCGTGGCGTGCTGATGCGGATGGATCGGGCCGACGGGCGGGCCGGCGCCGGCAACGTCCAGCTCACGGTCGACTACGCGCCGTACGCCACGGCGTACGGCGCCGACTGGGCCTCCCGGCTGAGGTTGGTGCAGCTGCCGACCTGTGCGCTGGATCGGCCGGAAGCGGCCGAGTGCGCCGGAAAACCGCTGGCCACGAAGAACGACACCAAGGCCAAGACGGTGTCCGCACTGGCCACCACCGGAAGCCTGGTGGCGGTCGCCGCCGGCAAGTCCGGCCCGGCCGGTGACTACTCGGCGACCTCGCTGCAGGCGTCGTCGACCTGGACGGCCGGCGGCAACACCGGCGCGTTCACCTGGTCGTACCCGATGCGGGTGCCGCCGTCGCTGGGCGGGCCGACCCCGACGGTCGACCTGAGCTACTCGTCGCAGTCGGTGGACGGGCGGCACGCGGCCAGCAACAACCAGCCGTCCTGGGTCGGCGAGGGCTTCGAGGCCTGGCCGGGCGGGTACATCGAGCGCACCTACACGTCCTGCGGCGACGACCGGGACGGCGACCAGAACAACAACGACGACGAGACCGGCGACAACTGCTGGGAGACCGACAACGCCACGCTGTCGCTCAACGGCAGCTCCGGTGAGTTGCTCTACAACTCCACCGAGAAGCGCTGGCACCTGCGCTCCGAGGACGGCTCGAAGATCGAGCGGCGCACCGGCGCCACCAACGGCGACAACGACGGGGAATGGTGGGTCGTCACCACCACCGACGGCACCGAGTACTGGTTCGGCCGCAACCGGCTGCCGGGCTGGACCACCAACGCCGCCGAGACCAACTCGGCGTGGACCGTGCCGGTCTTCGGCAACGAGCCGAACGAGCCCTGCCACGCCACCAAGTTCGCCGACTCCGACTGCCTGCAGGCCTGGCGGTGGAACCTCGACTACGTCGTCGACCTGCACGGCAACTCGATGTCGTACTGGTACCAGAACGAGCAGAACCGCTACCTGCGCAACGTCGACAAGGACGACAAAGCGGTCTACGACCGGGGCGGCTGGCTCGACCACGTCGACTACGGCACCCGCCGGATCTCCGGGGCCGACAACTACTTCAGCGGCACCCCGCCGATGCGGGTCGACTTCGCGGTCGCCGACCGCTGCCTGTCGAGCTGCACGACCAAGGACGAGACGCACTGGCCGGACGTGCCCTGGGACCAGGAGTGCACGGCGGCCCAGACCGACTGCGACAACTACGCGCCGACGTTCTGGTCGACCAAGCGGCTGTCCACCATCACCACCCAGGTCCGCAAGAGCGGCGCGTTGTCCAACGTCGACCGCTGGACGCTGACCCAGAGCTTCCCCGACCCGGGTGACACCACCCGCGCCGGTCTGTGGCTCGACAAGATCCAGCAGGCCGGCCTGGTCGGCGGCACCGCGACGCTGCCCGAGGTCACCTTCACCGGAGTACAGCTGGCCAACCGGGTCGACACCATCGACTTCGCGGCCGCGATGAACTGGTGGCGGATCGCGAAGATCGAGAACGAGTCGGGCGGCACGGTCAACGTCACCTACAAGCCGCAGGACTGCAAGGCCAACGACAAGCCGTCGCCGGCCACCAACACCCGGCTCTGCTACCCGGTGCTGTGGAAGCCCGAGGGCTACGCCAACTACGTCACCGACTGGTTCAACAAGTGGGTCGTCGACACCGTCTACAACGACGACCACACCGGCGGCGTCCAGCCGCAGGGCAGCCCCCGCGTCGTCTACAAGTACAGCTACCTCGACGGCGCGGCCTGGCACTACGCCGACGACGACGGCCTGGTCAAGGCGAAGGTCAAGACCTGGTCGGGCTTCCGCGGCTTCGCCCGGGTGGGCGTCACCGTCGGCGACCCCGGCGAGCAGACCTACTCGGAGACCCGCTACTTCCGCGGCATGCACGGTGACCGGCTCAATGCCTCCGGCGGCACCCGCAGCGTCCAGATCGACGGGATCAACGACGAGGACTGGTACGGGGGGATGGAGCGCGAGTCGAAGACGTTCAACGGGCCGGGCGGCGCGGTGGTCTCCCGCCACGTCAGCGATCCGTGGGCGTCCGCGGCGACGGCCACCCGCACGTTCAACGGCGACACCGTCACCGCCCGCTTCGTCCGCACGGCGACCACGCGCGACTACACCACCCTCGACAACAACCGGGGCGAGCGGGTCACCCGCAGCACGACCACGTACGACAAGTACGGCCTCGCCGAGAAGATCGACGACTACGGCGTGGAGAGCATCACCGGTGACGAGCGGTGCACGGTCAACGACTACACCCCGCGCAACGAGGACAAATGGCTCCTCGCGAACCTGCACCGGGTGCAGAACTACGCCGTGAAGTGTGCCGATACCGGCGGGACACTCACCGACGCGGATGTGATCGGCGAGACCCGCACGTCCTTCGACGGGCTCGCGTTCGAGGCCACGCCCACGGTCGGCGACCCGACCAAGATCGAGACCATGTCGGCCTGGAACGCCGGCGCACCCACTTTCGTCACCACCGGCACCAGCACCTTCGACGAGCATGGCCGCACCCTCGTCAGCACCGTCGAGGGCGGCGCGACCACCACCACCGAATATCTGCCGAAGCTGGACGGCCCGGTCACCCAGAGCACGATCACCAACGCGCTCGGCCACCAGACGGTCAGCATCCTCGACCCGGCCTGGGGTCACGCGACGGCGACCATCGACCCCAACCTCAAGCGCACCGACCTGCAGCACGACCCGATGGGCCGACTCACCTCGGTGTGGGGGCCCGGCTCGGTCAAGGGCACTGATCCGGCCGAGGCCAAGTTCGCCTACTACGTACGCAAGGACGCGGCCACCGCGATCTCCACCTCGAAGCTCAACATCGACGGCACGTACACGACCGCCTGGGCGCTCAGCGACGGACTGATGCGCACCCGGCAGACCCAGGCATCGTCGCCGTCCGGGGGGCGCCTGGTCACCGAGATGTTCTACGACTCAGCCGGGCGGGCCAGCAAGACGTTCGCCGCCTACCACACCGGCGGCACGCCGAGCGGCGATCTGATCACCACCACCGAGCGGGCCTTCGTGCCGGACCAGACCCGGACGGTGTTTGATGGCGCCGGCCGCAAGGTCGCCGAGATCTTCCAGCCGTACGACAAGGAACGGTGGCGGACCAGCACCTACTACGCCGGTGACCGCACTGACACCACCCCAGCCAACGGCGGCACCGCCACCTCGACCGTGATCAACGCCCGAGGGGACAACACCGAGCTGCGGGAGTACACGGCCGGCGGCACGCCCACCCCGGGTACGGCCGGCAGCTGGCAGACCACCCTCTACAAGCGGGACCGCAAGGGGCAGCTCACCGACGTCGTCGACGCGTCCGGCAACACGTGGACCTACCAGTACGACATCCGCGGCCGGGAGACCACCTTCACCGACCCGGACAAGGGCAAGGTGACGACCACCTACGACGACGCGAACCGAATCAAGACCAAGACCGACGCCCGGCAGAAGACGCTGGCCTTCTCCTACGACGCGCTCAACCGCAAGCGGGTGATGTTCGAGGGGGCGATCGGCGGCACCGTGCGCGCGAGCTGGACCTACGACACTCTCGCGAAGGGTCAGCTGACCCAGAGCAGCCGGATGGTCGGCTCGGCGCCGTACGTCATCAAGCAGCTCGGCTACACCGACGGCTACCAGAGCCTCGGCTCTGAATACACCATCCCGGTCAGCGAGACCGGCGTCGCCGGCACCTACACCTTCCGGAACAGCTACAACAAGGACGACTCGCTCGCTACCAGCAGCTACGCTCCGGCCGGCGGCCTGCCGCTGGAGACCATGAAGTACGGGTGGAGCAAGTTCGACCGGGCCACGTCGCTGACCTCGACGTACGGCGAGAACACGGCGCTGACGTACGTGGGCGAGACCGTCTACAACGCGCTCAACCTGCTCGACCAGTACAAGCTGACCACCGGCACCGGCAACGTGGTGTGGCAGTCGTTCCGGCGCGAGCTGGAGACCGGCCGCCTGACCGGGGTGCGGATCCAGCGTGACAAGGCGGCGCCCTACCTGCTGGCCGACAAGACCTTCACCTACGACGACTACGGCAACGTCACCAGCGCCACCGACGTCAGCGACGCGGCCGTCACCGACACCCAGTGCTTCACCTACGACCGGCTGCAGCGCCTCACCGAGGCGTGGACGCCGAACACGGCCGGGAACTGCTCGGCCGCCCCGGCGGCCAACACTCTCGGCGGGCCGGCGGCGTACTGGAACAGCTGGACGTTCGACGCGGTCGGCAACCGCAAGACGATGACCGCGCACTCGGCGTTCGGCGACTCGACCACCAACTACGCCTACCCGGCGGCCGGGACGGCCCGGCCGCACGCGATCACCGGCACCACCGGCGCCACCACCGGGTCGTACACCTACGACGAAATGGGCAACACGCTCACCCGGCCCACCTCGGCGTCCGGCACTCAGACCCTCACCTGGGATATCGAGGGCGAGGTGGAGTCGGCCTCGGACACCACCGGCAAGACCACCTTCCTGTACGACGCGGACGGCAACCGGCTGATCCGGGTCGACCCCAAGGGCAAGACGCTGTACCTGCCGGGCCAGGAGGTCCGGTACGACAGCACCACCAAGCAGACGTCCTGCACGCGCTACTACACGTTCGGCAACTCGACCGTGGCGTCACGCACCGAGAAGGGCCTGACCTGGCTGGGCGTCGACCACCAGGGCACCGCACAGGTGCAGATCGACGCGGCCACCCAGGACTACAGCATCCGGCGGCAGAACCCGTACGGTTCGCCGCGCGGCACCAACCCGGCGTGGGCCAATGACAAGGGCTTCGTCGGCGGCACGAACGACAACACTGGCCTGACCCACCTGGGCGCCCGGCTCTACGACCAGCTGCACGGGGTGTTCCTCTCGGTCGACCCGCTGATCGAGATGAACGAGCCACGGTCGCTCAACCCGTACACCTATTCGTGGAGCAACCCGCTCACCTTCTCCGATCCGGACGGCCAGTGGCCGGGCTGGATGAAGAAGGCGTCCAACGCGGTCACCGGCGCGGTCAAGGCGACTGGCAACTACCTCTACAAGAACGCGGGCACGATCTCGACGATCACCGGTGTGCTCGCCATCGTGACCGCGCCGATCCCCGGCGTCGGTGCCGGTCTTGGCCTGATCTCAGCGGGATTCGGTGCCCTGGAAACCGGTAAGAGCTGCTACGGCGGGCAGCTGGTCGACTGCGGTCTCGGTGTCGCCGGTCTGGTTCCCGGCATCGGGACCGCCGCCCGGAGTGGCAAGGCGGTCCTCAGCGCTCTCAAGACGACCGCTTCCTTGAAGAAAGCCAAGCGCGCGTTCAACACGTTCGACGCGGGGGCGAGCAAGCTTGCCGACGGTGCTTGGAACAGCCTCATGAAATCGAGTGACCCCGGCGACTACAAGAGGCTCGTCGACAAGTTCAACATGGCGGACGGGTTCCGGCAGTCCAACATCGACTACTACCGGCAAATCACGAGCAGATACAAGGGCCTCTATCCGACAACCGGACCTCAGTTCTGGCAGATCAAACAGATGGACCAGTTCGACCGTTGGGGCAACATGCTTCAACTGGAGAACGCCAGCTGGAACACCGTCGCCTGCTTCAAATACAACGACTGCGGCAAGAACCGGCACGAAGTGATCTTCGGGGGCGGCGGCGGCAGCAGCGGCCCGAGCAACCGCGGCGGCGGCAGCGGCAGCGGTGGCGGCAACAACCGCGGCAACGGCGGCGACGGCGGGAGTTCGAGCCCCGGTTCGCCACCGTCCACGGCACCCAGCTACAACTTCCCGATCCCCGGATCCCCGGGGTACGGCGGGTGCCAGAACATCAAGGTGCCGGGCGGGACGCTAGTGTGCTGACACCTACGGACAGGAGCGTGGCGGTGGTACAGCGACGGATGCACGATCTCGGGGCGTTCGCCCTGCTGGCCGTCGCCCCGCTCCTGGCCGGGGGCTTCCGGTCCCGCAGATACTCGTACGCCAAGGCCGTGCGTGAGTTGCGGTCCTGGGCGCGGGACTTCCCGGACCTGTCGGAGACCGTCTCCATCATGAACATCACGCGGGCCTTCGCCTGGCTGACGCTGATGCTCGGCACGCTGTTGGTCTACGTCGGTGCGTCGCTCGCCCGGGCGGCCACCTCCGCCCCGGCGGCGTTCGCCGTCCTGGAGGGCGTGATGACCGTCTTCGCGCTGCTCTGGACGGCTTGCCTGGGCATGATGGCGACGAGTGTGTGGCGGTTCGGGCTGTCCCGGGCGCTCGACCGCCTGGTGGCCGCCCGACTCGACTTCAAGACCGACCCGAAGCTGGGCCTGGTCGGCTGGCTGACCCTGCCGAACAGCATCGACCTGCTGCCCGCGTTGCTGTTCGTGGCCTGCTTCGCACCGCCGGTGATTCCCTGACCGCACGCCTGTCGAAACCCGACTGACACGGCCGATCGTCCGGAGTGGACTGACCAGGTCCGCTTCGGACGGGAGGAGAAACCGTGCACCGACGTACGTTTCTATCCGTTCTCGGCACCGGCCTGGCCGTAACCGCCGCCGGCAGCCCCGCCGCCGCGGCGGAGGCCGAGCAGTACCCGCCGACCATCACGATGCCGCCCGGTGTGCAACCGGACGGCATCGTCATGAGCGGCCAGTCCCCGCACGCCTTCGTCAGCTCCCGGCACGACGGCGCCATCTACCAGGCCGACCTGCAGTTCGGCACGGTGACCCCGGTCCGGCCCGGGCGGTTCGGCCAACAGGCGCGCGGCCTGGCGCTGGGCCGGCACGGACCGCTCTTCGTCGCCGGCGGCACCGGCCATCACATGATCGAGGTGCTCGACTACTCGACCGGCGAGCTGCTGGCGTCCTACCCGAGATTCCACCACCGGTCCGACGTCAACGACGTCGTGGCCGGCACCAGCGCCGCGTACTTCATCGACGCGATCAACCCGGAGCTCTACCGCCTCCAGCTCGGCCACGACGACCCGCTTCCCGTTGCCGCCACCCGGGTGCCGATCACCGGCGACCTCCGATACCGCTGGGGCACCAACGCGAACGGCATCACCGGCACCCCGGACGGATCAGCGTTCCTGGTGGTCCAGGCCGTGACCGGCAACCTCTACCGGGTGACCACCGACGGCGCGAGCACGCGGGTCGACCTGGGCGGCGAGCGAATTCCCGGCGGCGATGGTCTGCACCTGCGATACAGCACCCTGTACGTGGCGCAGTCCCGCACCGGCACGGTAACGAAGATCGAACTCAACGAGGCGGGCACCACCGGCCAGGTCGCGGCCCACATCACCGACCCACGCTTCGTCGCCCCCACCGCCCTGACGGAACACCACAACATCCTTTACCTGACCAACGGCGGCCGGCCGTTCCATCCCGGCACGATCGAGAACATCGGCCTGCCCTGACACCTCACCGGCGGGCCCGGCTGACGAGCCGGCCGGTCAGTGCCGCGGCGCCGACGGCGGTTGTGAGCAACGCGGCGGTGCCGGCCACGTCGAGCACGTAGTGGTTGCCGGTGGTGAGCACGACGGCCGTCATCAGCAGTGGGAATCCCCAGGCCAGCACGGCCGCCCGGGGGTGGGTGGCACGTAGCGCGGCCCATACCGCGTAGGCGCACCAGGCCGACCAGCCCACGTGCATGCTGGGCATGGCGGTGAAGTTCTGGCCGGCGCCGATGTCGCGCGACGCGGTGCTGCCGAACAGGTCGTGCTCGGCGATGATGTCGACGATGCCGGGCAGCGCGAACCGGGGCGGCGACATCGGCACCGCCCAGTAGATCGGCAGCACCAGCAAGGCCATGGCCAGCAGGGTCCGGCGGGCCTGGCGGTAGACCTCCGGGTGCCGGAGGTAGACCCATCCGAGTACGCCGAGCAGCACGACGTAGTACAACCGGTAGCAGTACACCGCGGGCGGGATGAGCAGTGGATGCTCGACCAGCCACCGGTTGGCCGCCAGTTCGACGTTCAGGTGCAGGGCGTTCTCCGCGGACTGCAGGTGCTGCGCGTTGGCGGTGGCGACCGAGCGGCTCGTGGCCACCACCGCGTGCAGCCGGGAGAAGAGCAGGAACCCGGCCGCCAGCACGACCACCTCGACCAGCACGGCTGGACGTTTGACCGGGTCTGCCATCGTGTCGGGGTGCATACGTCCATTGTCGAACTTCTCCGCCGGCATGCCGCTGAGCGACCCGGCCACATCGCGTTCGCGGCCGGTGGGCAGCAGGTCACCTTCGCCGAGTTGGAGGAGCGGACGCGGCGTTTCGCCTCGGGGCTCGCGGCGCTCGGCGTCGGGCGCGGTGAAGCGGTGCTCGTGTGTCTGCCGGCGGGGCTCGACGCGGTGGTGGCGGTGCTGGGGGCCGTGCGGGCCGCGGCGATCGGCGTACCCGTCAATCCCCGGTCCTCGACCGCGGAGCTGGCGGCGTTCGTCGCGGACTGCCGGCCCGCGCTGGTGGTGACCGACGACGCGCACGTCGTCGCGGACGCGGCGGTGGCCGGCGTCGGCGCCGTCCTCGGCGCCGCGACCGGGCCGGCCCGCGACGACCTCGGCCCGGACCAGGACGCCTGGATCCACTACACGTCGGGCAGCACCGGCCGGCCGAAGGGTGTCGTGTCGAGTCAGGCCCGCTGGCTCGGCCCGCTGGCCGCGGTGCTGGACCGGCTGGGCCTGGGTGCGGACGACCGGCTGCTGTGGCCGCTGCCGCTGCACCACGCGCTCGGTCACGCCCGCTGCGTCCTGGGTGTGCTGCTGACCGGGGCGACCGCGACGATCCTGGACCACCCGTCGGACGCCGAGCTGATCGAGGCTCTGGAGGGGACCGCACCGACCGTCCTCACCGGCGTGCCGACCACCTACCACCGCCTGCTGGCCACGCTCGGCGAGCGGCGGCCGCACGTGCCGTCGCTGCGGGTGTGTGTCACCGGTGGCGCGCCCTGCCCGGCCGAGATGCGGCGCGGTGTGCGGGCGGCGCTCGGCGTCCCGCTGGTGAACAGTTACGGCAGCACCGAGACGTGCGGTGCGATCGCGGTGGAGACCCCGGGCGCCGACCCGGTCGAGGGATCGGTCGGCCGGATCACCGCGTTCGAGGCGCGGATCGTCCGGCCACGCACCGGTGAGCCGCTGCCGCCCGGCGCCGAGGGCGAGCTGTGGCTGCGCGGTCCCGGCGTGATGCGCGGCTACCACAACCAGCCCGGGGCGACCGCCGAGGTGCTCACCGACGGCTGGTACCACACCGGCGACCTGGCTCGCCTGGTCGACGGTGACCTGCTCGTGCTGACCGGGCGGGCCGGTGACCTGATCATCCGGGGCGGTGCCAACGTGCACCCGGCCGAGATCGAGAAGGTGCTGCTCGGGCTGCCCGGCGTGGCCGACGCCATGGTGGCCGGCCGCCCGCACCACCGGCTCGGGCAGGTGGCCGTCGGCTACGTGGTCCCGGCCGGCGCGGACGTGGATCCGGTGGCGCTGCTGGCCGCCTGCCGCAGCCGCCTGTCGGCCGGCCGGGCACCGGACGAGATCCGCCTCGTCACCGCCATCCCACGCACCGACACCGGCAAGGTGATCCGGAACGCCCCGGTGGAGACGCCGGGCGACGACGACCCGATCGCCATCGTGGCCATGGCCTGTCGTTACCCCGGGGGCGTCCGCTCACCGGAGGACCTGTGGGATCTGGTCGTCCGGGAGACCGACGCGATCACCGGCTTCCCGGACGACCGCGGCTGGGATCCCGGCCTGTACGACCCGGACCCGGACCGGGCCGGCCGCTCGTACGCCCGGGACGGCGGCTTCCTGCACGACGCGACCGGCTTCGACCCGGCGCCGTTCGGCATCGGCCCGGCCGAGGCGCTGGCCATGGACCCGCAGCAGCGAATTCTGCTGGAGACCGCCTGGGAGCTGTGGGAACGGGCCGGCATCGATCCGGCCATCGTGCGGGGCAGCGACACCGGCACCTACGTGGGCCTGATGTACCGCGACTACGCCAGCTCCGCCGCGGACCCGTCGGCCGAGCTGGAGGCCCATCTGGGGCTGGGCTCGGCGGGCAGCGTCGCGTCCGGCCGGATCGCCTACACGTTCGGGCTCACCGGCCCGGCCGTCACCGTCGACACCGCCTGCTCGTCGTCGCTGGTCGCGCTGCACTGGGCGGCGAAGGCGCTGCGCTCCGGCGAGTGCGCGCTGGCGATCGCGGGCGGCGCCACGGTGATGTCCACCCCCGGCCCGTTCGTGGGCTTCAGCCGGTTGCGCGGGCTCGCCCCCGACGGCCGGGTCAAGGCGTTCGCGGCCGGCGCCGACGGCACCAGCTGGGCCGAGGGGGCGGGCCTGCTGCTGCTGGAACGGCTCGCCGACGCGCGCCGCCACGGTCACCCCGTGGTCGGCCTGCTCCGCGGCTCGGCGGTCGGGTCGGACGGCGCCTCCAACGGGCTCGCCGCCCCGCACGGCCCGGCCCAGCAGCGGGTCCTGCGGGCCGCCCTGGCCGACGCGCGGCTGGCCCCGGCCGACGTCGACCTGGCCGAGGCGCACGGCACCGGCACCCCGCTCGGCGACCCGATCGAGGCGCAGGCGCTGCTCGCCGTGTACGGGCGGGACCGCCCGGCCGGCCGCCCCCTGTGGCTGGGCACGGTGAAGTCGAACATCGGCCACTCCCAGGCGGCGGCCGGCGTGGCCGGCGTCATCAAGATGGTCGAGGCGATGCGGCACGGCCGGATGCCCCGGACCCTGCACGCCGACCAGCCCACCGACAAGGTCGACTGGAGCGCCGGCGACGTCACGCTGCTCACCGCCGCCCGCGACTGGCCGGACACCGGCCGCCCACGCCGGTCCGCGGTCTCGTCGTTCGGCATCTCCGGCACGAACGCCCACGTCATCCTCGAACAGGCGCCACCGCTGCCACCGGCGCCTTCGTCTTCCGAGGCCGGGACCGGGCTTCCGCTGCTGCTATCGGCGGCGGACGAGCCGGCCTTGCGCGCCCAGGCCGCGCGGTTGCTGGAACACGGCCCGCTGGACGCGGCCGCGCTCGGCACCCGCGCGGTCCAGCGCCGCCGCGCCGCGGTCCTCGGCGACGGCGCCCTGGCCGCCCTCGCCGCCGGCGACGCACATCCGCGTCTGGTGCTGGGCGACGGCCGCCCGGCCGGCAAGGTCGCCTTCCTCTTCCCCGGCCAGGGCGCGCAACGGCCGGGCATGGCGGAGGCGCTGCCGGATCCGCTGTTCCGTGCGGCGTACGACGAGGTGCTGGCGGAGTTCGACGTGCCCGCCGACGCCGATCTCGACCGCACCGAATACGCCCAGCCGTCGCTGTTCGCGTTCGGCGTGGCCGCGTACCGTTTGCTGCGGTCCTGGGGTGTCCGCCCTGACGTCCTCATCGGACACTCGGTCGGCGAGCTGGCCGCCGCCCACGTCGCCGGCATCCTGTCGCTGCCCGACGCGGTCCGCCTGGTGGCCGCCCGGGCCCGGCTGATGGGTGCGCTGCCGCCCGGCGGCGCTATGGTCGCCGTCGACGCCGCCGAGGACGAGGTGCGGCCGCTGCTGAGGGAGCGGGCCGGCCTGGCCGCCGTCAACGGGCCGCGCTCGGTCACCCTCTCCGGCGATGATTCCGCCGTCGCGGCCATCGCCGCGACGCTGCGCGACCGCGGCCACCGGACGACGGCACTGCGGGTCAGTCACGCTTTCCATTCCGTACGGATGGAGCCGATGCTCGCGGAGTTCGCCGAGGTCGCCCGCTCGGTGACGTATCAGGCCCCGGCGATCCCGATCGTCTCCACCCTCACCGGCCGGCCCGCCACCGGGGACGACCTGCGCAGCGCCGGCTACTGGGTGCGGCAGGTCCGCGAGCCGGTGCGGTTCGCCGCCGCGGCCGGCACCCTGACCGGGGTAACCGTCGAGCTGGGACCCCGCCCCGCGCTGACCCACCTGGTCCCCGGCCACGCCGTGCCGATGTCCGGCGACACGGCCGCGCTGCTCTGGGCGGCCGGCGTCCGCCTGGACCGCACCGCGGTGCTCGGCCGAGCCGACCCGCGGCGGGCCGCGACCCTGCCCACGTACGCGTTCCAGCACCGCCGGTTCTGGCTCACCGACACCGTCCGAGCGCCCCGCATCCTGACCACGGCCACCGCGGGCCGGCTGTCCCTGCGCTCCCACCCGTGGCTGCGCGACCACGCGCTGGGCGGCACCCCGCTGGTGCCGGGAACGCTCCTCGCCGAGCTGGCGGTCACGGCCGGGGAGCAGGCCGGCGTCCCGGTGATCGCGGAACTGGTCGCCGAGCGCCCCCTCGAACTACCCGACGACGAGCCGGTCGACGTGCGCGTGCTGCTGGGCGAACCGGCCGCCGACGGCGCCCGCCCCCTGGAGATCCAGGCCGGCCGCGACGGCACCTGGACCCGGCACGCGACCGGCACCGCCTACCCAGCGCCGTCGGTTGCTTCGCCGTCGGCTGGTGAGCGTCTTGGGGCCGGGTCTCCTGTTGGACCTTCGGCGGCCGGGCCGTGGTCCTGGGCGCAGACCTGGCCACCGCCGGGCGCCGAATCGGCCGACATCGGCGACCTCTACGTGGCCGGCGATTACGGACCCGCCTTCCGCGGCGTTACCGCTGCCTGGCGGGCCGGCGACACCGTCTACGCCGAACTGCGCCTGCCCGTCTCCGTGGCCGGCGCCGGCACCGACCTGCACGCGGCCCTGACCGACGCCGCGCTGCATCCGGCGCGGCTGTTCGAGGCGGGCGCGCGGGATCCGCGCCTGCCGTTCGTCTTCACCGGTGTCCGCCGGTGGGCCGGCGGTACCGGCCGAGCTCGGGTCCGCCTCACCCGAGATCCGCATCGCCGCGACCGGATCGCGGTGCAGATGTCCGGCGAGGACGGCACTCCGCTGCTGGAGATCGAGTCGCTGACCTTGCGAGCGGTGCCGCGCGCCCTGTTCATCCCAACCGTGGTGCCCGTGCCGATCCCAGCCGCCGGCTCATTCCCAGCCGCCGGCTCGTCCCCGGCCGCCGGCTCGTCCCCGGCCGCCGGCTCGTCCCCGGCCGTTGGCCTGGCCCCAGCCGCCGGAGCGGGCCCGGCCGCCGGAGCGGGCCCGGCTGTGCTCGACCTCGACGCTGTGGATCCGGTCGGGCCGGCGGACGTTCGCGAGCAGGTGTGGAACGCGGTTGTCGCCCTGCGCGGGCGGCTTCCGGGACCGGATCGGCTCGTCGTCACCACCGGCTCGGCGGCCGTGGCCGGGCTGGTGCGGGTCGCCGCCGCCGAATATCCCGGCCGGGTGGGGCTGGTCGCGCATGACGGCACTCCGGAGTCGCGGCGTGTTCTGCCCGGCGCGATCCGGGTGGCCGGCACCGAGGTCGAAATCGCCGTTCGCCGGGGTGAGGTCGGCGTGCCCCGGCTCGTCCGCGCCGCTGTCGCCGAGCCGCGGGCTGACCGGGGCGAGACCTCGTTCGGCTCGGGCAGCGTGCTGATCACCGGCGGGACCGGGGCGCTGGCCGGGGTGATCGCGCGGCATCTCGTCGCGGTGCACGGCGTTCGGCATCTGCTGCTGGTCAGCCGCCAGGGTGAGCGGGCGGCGCGGGCGGCGGGGCTGCGCGCGGAACTGGGCTCCGCCGTCACGATCGTGGCCGCCGACGTCACCCACCGGCCCGACGTCGCCGAGCTGCTGGCCAAGGCCGATCCGCCGGTCTCCGCGGTGGTGCACGCGGCCGGGGTGCTCAGCGACGGCACCATCGAGGGACTCACCCGGGACCGGGTCGACGACGTGCTGCGGCCCAAGGTCGACGCCGCCTGGCACCTGCACGATCTGACCGGCGACCTGGCCGCGTTCGTGCTGTTCTCGTCGGCGTCCGGGCTGCTCGGCAATGCCGGGCAGGGGCCGTACGCGGCCGGCAACTCCTTCCTCGACGATCTGGCCCGACGCCGCCATGCTGCCGGTCAGCCGGCGCTGTCGGTGGCCTGGGGCCCGCTCGACCTGGACGGCGGTATGCCGGTGACGGCCCGCTCCCGGCTGCGCCCGCTGAGCCCGGCCGAGGTGACGGCCGCGTTCGACGCCGCGCTGCGGACCGCCGAGCCGGTGGTCGCCCCGCTGCCGCCCGGTAGCCCGCGGCCCGCCGCCACCGAGGAGCCCCCGCCGAGCGGGCCGGCCGGTGTGCTGAACGGCCTCACCGGCGAGGAACTGGTCATCGCCGCCGAGACGCTGATCCGCACCGAGGTGGCCGGCGAACTGGGCTACCCGGACGCGGCCATGGTGGACCTCGGCGCCGCCTTCACCGACCAGGGCCTGGACTCGGTCGGCTCCATCCAGCTGCGCACCCGGCTGGTGGCCGCGACCGGGATCACCATGCCGGCCACGGTGGTCTTCGACCACCCCACCCCGGCCGCGCTGGCCCGCTGGATCGCCGCGGAACACAACGCCGGTCCAGCCCGGCCGGGCGCTCAAGCCACGCCGGCCGAGCCGACCGCGCCAGCCGTGCCGACCACCCCAACCGCGCCAACCGCGCCGACCACCCCAACCGCGCCGACCGAGTCGGCCGCACCGACCGCGCCCGCCGCGGATGTGGCCGCGGGCGTTCCGGCGCTGTTCTACGCGGTCCTCGGCGCCGGCCGGCCCGAGCTGGCCGTGAACCTGCTGATCAGCGCCTCCGCCGCGCCGCTGGGGGAATGCGACGCACCGGGGCCCGATCCGATCCCGCTGGCCGTGGCGGACGACGGGCCGGTGCTGGTGTGCCTGCCCTCGTACGGTCCGTTTCCACATCTCGAGTTCCAGGCGTTCGCGCGGGCCGCCGGGGGCGCCGTCACGGTCGTACCGTTGCCGGGCTTCGAATCTTTGGCCTCTCGCCCCTCCTCGCTGTCGGCGCTGGTCGCCGCCCTGGCCGAGCGGACCGTCCAGGCCGCCGGCCAACGACCGTTCGTCCTGGTCGGACGGTCCAGCGGCGGCCATCTGGCCCATCTGGTCGCCGAGCGCCTGGAGCACGACGGAAACCCGGCGGCCGCCGTCGTGCTGCTGGACACCTACGAGAACGACCGCGGCCACGACGATCTGCGGGCCGTCCTGGTGGCGACCGGCCTGACCCGGATGCGGGCGCGGCTGGAGCCGGACGCCGAGCGGAACCTGATGCTCTCCGCCGGCACCTACATCCGGCTGCTGCACGACTGGCGACCCGAGCCGCTGGCCACCCCCAGCCTGCTGGTCGCCGCGGCCGACCCGCTACCGGAGCTGCCCGCCACCTGGCGTGCGGCCCGCTCGGTGCCGCACACCCGGATCGAGGTCCCCGGCGACCACTTCAGCATGCTCAACGTCCACGCCCGGACCACCGCCGCCACGATGCGCTCGTGGCTGCGCGGCGAGGGCCAGCCGGGTGGCGCTGCGGGTGGCCCGCTCGGCGGCCACGTCGTCGGGCAGCTCGAACGGTGAGCGGAACGGGAAGTAGCGCGGCAGGAAATCGGCCATGATGGCCAGCTGCTCGGCCTGGGCGACGGTGGCGGAGTCGGTGTCGTTCAGGCAGAAGACGTCGGTGCCGCGCCGGGCCAGCAGGAACGCCAGTCGCGCGGGCGTGGAGGGATGGGCCAGATCGGCGTACGTGTATTTGATGGTTCCGGGCACCGCCCGGCCGGTCAGATAGGCCCAATAGTGCTGGAGTGAGGACGGGATGGACAGGTCCTCGGGATGCCGGAACGGGTGCTGCGCGGTGCGCAGCACCTCCTCCGGGATGGTCCGTTCGATCTCCGCCAGCACGCTGCGCTGCAGGGGGTACGGCACGTGCTGCATCTTCTGGGTGATGCCGCGGCCGAATCGGGCGAGGACGTGCTGCCGGTTGTTCTTGCCGGCCGCGGTGACCGGCGCGTCGAAAGCGGTGGCCGGGCCGGCTTCGAGCTGTGCCGACGACAGGAAGAACTTGGCGATCCCGTTGGCGTGGAAGAAGGCGGTCGGCGGCACCGGCCGGCCGAGGAACATGTCGTCGTTGAAATAGATGAAGTGCTCGGCCAGTCCGGGGATCAGGTGCAGCCGGGACTCGATCGCGTGCGAGTTGAAGGTGGGCAACGCGCCGGTGCCGCCGAACAGTTCGCGATGGCTGATCACGGTGAGCCGCGGGTGCGAGTCGTCCAGCCACGGCGGGAGCTGGTCGTCGGTGACCACGTGGATCCGCCGGATCCAGGGGGCGAACGCGACGATCGAGCGCAGCGCGTACTTGAGCTCGTCGCGGCTGGTGAACCGGGACTGGTTGGCGGCGACCGCGTTGATCTGCTGCGCCCCGATCGCGGCCAGGGTCGCGTTCTTGCGTTCGAGCCAGTCCGGGTCGTCGCCGTCGACCCAGGTGAAGACCGCGTCGATGGGGAAGCGGACGTCGTCGGGCGCGTCGTCGGCGAACTCGGACCGGGTGCGGTAGCGGGGTTCGTCGCCGGTCGGCGGCATCATCCGGTTGATCGCCGCGGCGCCGACCCGGACGACCGAGCCCTCGGCCGGCAGCGCGGCGGCGACCCGGTTCCGGCGCGGGCCGACCAGCATCGCCGGCGCGCCGTCCTCGCCCGGCATCTCGTGCCAGAACTCGATCTCGCAGGCCGAACCGCTGCCCAGGACGGTGGTGCCGCGCGGATCGGTCAGCGGGAAGAAGACCTGCGCGCCGGTGGTCGCCCGGCCGGCCCGGAACCCGGCCTCGGCGATTCGTCCGATTCGGACCTGCGCCCCGGCCAGCTCGGCGGCCGACCGGAGCGCGTCCACCGTGCGCGCCCGATCCCGGCGGTGCACGGCGACCACGCTGTGCGCGTCGTCGACCGGGCGGACGCAGAAGTAGTCGACGCCCGCCCGGTCGAGCACGGCGGTCACCGCGTCGAGGTTCTGCTGCCAGGCCCGCGCCGCGGTCATCTCGGTCACGACCCGGGCCCGCAGGGAACGTCCCCGGTCCCGTACCCGGATCAGCGTGCCCGGCTCGGCCGCCCGGGGCAGCGACCGCTGCCGGGTGAGCTGCCGGACCAGCCACAGCTGCCGGTGCGGCGGCAGCAGCTGGATCAGCCGCAGCCGATAGCGTTTGGGAAGTAGTCGGTACAGCCGGACGGCGATCACACGGTGCTCCTGCCAGGGGTTGTCTTCCCTACTCAGCAGCGTGGGACCGTAGTGAGCACTTCTATGTTTGAGCTGTGCTCAAGCCATGATCATGCCGCCTGCCCGCCGGGATTCGGGCCGAGCGGGTGGGTTCCCGCATCGGGCGGCCGGTCCGGAACACGGCGAGTGCCGATTCGCCGGGTTTCAGATTCAAACGGCCTTCGAGGGTACGGGCGGTCGCCGCGCAGTCCAGGATCTGGCTGAGCGGGTGGACGGCGAGACCGCGCTCGGACAGGCTCAGCCACACTCGCAGCAACTCGCGGCCCTGCTCGACCACCCGGTCGGCGGTGGCCGCGCGGCCGACCAGCACCAGCACGCTGCCGTCGTAGCGGAGCAGACTCCGGGAACTCGCCGCGAGCATTGCCGGCAGGCCGAGCGGGCGGGCGATGGCGTACGCGGTGGGGGAGAGCGCGGCGGCGAGCCCGGCCGCCTCGATCCGGCCCAGCCCGAGCGCGCGGTCGGTCAGGCCGTCCATCTCGTACCGCGGATGGCGGGGCGAAAGGCGTAGCCATTGCCGCAGCTCGCGGGCGACGGCCGGGGTGCCGAACATCCGGCGGTCGGCGGCCGACAGCATCGCGGCCAGCTCGCGACCGGGCAGGTGGCGGAGCCCGGCACCCAGCTCGGCGACGGTCTGCCGGGACAGGCGGCCGGGCCGGTAGCGGCCGCGCGCGCAGCGGCGACGCTCGACGGCCCCGGCGGAGAACGGCGTGCGGTACGGGGTGTCCGCCGCGACGATCCGGGCCGCCCGGTGGTCGGCCTCGTCGACCGTGACGTCCGCGCGCACGGCGAGCCCGGCGTCGGTGGCGACGATGAGGCACGTCTCGACGAAGGCACCGAGCGACAGGAACAGGTCACGTCCGGTCGGGTCGGAGTCCGGCAGGGCGCGATCCGGATCCCAGTGGACGGTGACCTCGTCCTCGGCGTACCGCAGAAGCCAGGGTTGGGTGTTGTGGGCGCTCGGCGCCCGGCGGCAGAGGTCCTCGCGGCGGCGCAGCTCGTCGACCCAGCTCATCGTGTCTCCCGCTGGTAGAAGGTGTAGCCGTGCAGCGGGCGGCCGCCCATCCGCGGGTACTGCGCCGCCGAGGCCGGGTTGTCCCGTTCCACGAACGTGCTGCGCAACGTGCGGTAGCCGCCGGCGGCGAGGTTGCGGAAGAGTTCGCGGGAGAGCAGCGTCAGGTAGCCCTTGCCCTGCTCGCCGGGGACGGTCCCCTTGATGATCAGCACCGCCTCGTCGCGGTAGCGGGCCCGGGTCGCGAGCAGGCGGAGCTGGTTGACCAGGCCGAGGTCGCCCCGTCGGGCCATCAGGAAACGGGAGACGTCGGGGACGGCGACCACGAAGGCGACTGGGCGGCCGTCCTTCTCCAGCCACATCAGCAGCTTCTCGTCGAGGAGGTGGGCCAGGCCGTCGGTCTGCGCCGCGAGCTCGGCGGCGTCGATCTCGGTGTAATACCTTCGCTGGGCGAAGCTGGCGTTCAGCATGCTCCGCAGGATCGGCAGCTGCTCGGCGAAGCGGCGGCGCGAGCCGTACCGCAGCACCAGGCGCTCGGCGGCCAGGCGCTCGTCGTCGAACGGGAACAGGACGTCCGGGTCGGCCGTGGCGGGCAGGTCGCACCGCCAGGTGTCCGCCTCGAAACGGCGTACAAAATCATGGTTTTCGAAAATCTTGGGGTAGTAAGCGGGGTTCCACGCCGAGTCGATGAAGCCACGCTCGCCGAAGCCCGACGTGATGACGCCGCCGGTCTGGTTCGGCAGCAGGCCGACCGGCCCGAACAGCGCGTCGGTGTCCCGGCCGCGCTCGCCGATCAGCCGGAAGAGGGCGCCGGCCACCGCGTCGTCGTCGGTGAACTCGGTGAGACCGAACAGCTGCAGGCGCCGGCCGAGCTTGGCGTCCAGCCGGGGATCGCGGTGCACGCAGGTCCGGCCCACCACCGCACCGGTGGCGTCGCGCGCGAGGTACAGCTCGACGCCCGCCTGCCACCAGCCGGTGATCATCGCGTCGGCCGGCGGCACGTAGCGGTCGGCCGGGTGCAGCCGCAGCGGCAGCGCGCGGAACTCCCGCAGCTCCGCGCGGTTCGAGACCCGGTCCAGGCGGATGGTCATCGCGCCGGCTTCCGGTGTACGGGCGGGCCGGCCTGCTCGGATGGCAGTGGAGAAAAGTTGTCGATGTGGGCCATGGCGTCGTCCTCGGCCCGCCACACCCCGTTGGTGTAGCCGTTCGGGTCGGCGGTGTAGAGCCGGATGTACCCGCCGGTGGCGTGCCGGGTGCCGTGGTCGGTGACCCAGCACATGAGGGCGCGATGATGCTTGCTGCGGGCGAACTTCAGCATCGCGTCGCGGTCGGCGAAGAACGCGATCGTGCCGAGGGTGAACGGCCATTGCCAATAGACCCGGTGCCAGCAGTAACCCCGCATCCGCCGCATCTGCCGGACCAGGCGGAACCAGGTCAAACTCAGAACGAAGATGGAGTACGGGCTCCGATAGCGGGTCGCGCCCACGAACATGGCGGTGGCCCGGCCCAGCGGTGGCGTGCTGGTGAAGTCGTCGGTCCTCATACGGCGTCGCTCCTGGCGAGGTAGACGTTCTTGATCTTTCCGGTGGCGCCGGCGAACGGCCCGCTTTGGTGCCGGTGGATGCGGATCCGCAGATCGGCGGCGGACGGATCCTCGGCCAGCGACTCGGCGAAGTCCCGGCTCACCTGGGCAAGGTGTCGCAGCACCCCGTCCCGGCAGCGGTCGGCCAACTCCTCGCGCTCGGCCTCGGACAGCCGGGCCTCGGCGCGCAGTTGCACGTCGACGGTGGGCCGGGCCTCCAGGTCGGCGCGCTCCTCCAGCGACAACCGGAAGCTCTCGATGAGATGCGCGGACGGGTTGCCGGTGTACAGGCCGTACTCGACGTCCTGCGGATAGAGGTTCGCGCCCATGTAGGAGACCGTGCTGTCCCTGCGGCCGAACAGGAACAGCAGCGGCAGCCGCATCCGGTCGACCCGCCACGCCGCCTCGGCCGCCGGGCCCGCGGCCAGCATCACCGTGTCGAACGACATCAGCCGGCCCTCGTCGCCGATGTTGTAGCGGACCTTCGGGTTCAGTACGGCGGTGGTGTTGAGGGTGCAGAGGATCTCCTGGTCCGGGGTGGTCTCCAGGTAGGTTTCCAGCGGGTTGTACTGGAAGATCATCGGCAGCCGCTGCTCGTCCGGCCCGAGCAGTGCGGCCCGCAGCCCGGCGTCCGTCCGCAGCCGGCGCCGCAGCCAGACGGTGAGGTCGGTCTCCCCGGCCATGCCGATCGTCAGATCGCTCGCGCCGTAACCCGACCGCACCTTGACGAACCGCTGCTCCAGATAGTCGCGCAGCGCCTCGGTCATCCCCTCGCCGCCGACCAGCGCCGACAACCGGTACTCCGGCCACGGGAAGCCGTCCGCGTCCATCCGGTCCAGCAGATGCTTCAGAAACGGCGGGTACGCCGTGATCACGTAGTCGAAGCCCGGCCCGAAGTGCCGCAACGTGTCGATGATCTTGTCGAGGTCGGGCCCGGTGTTCTTCACCATCGCCACCCGGGCCATCGCGATGCCGGTGTTGGTGCCGGTCGCCCACGCACCCATCGAGTACGCGTTGATGACGAACCGCCGCCGGGACGGGAAGACCAGCGTGGTGTAGCCGGCCAGGTTCTTGTGGACGGTCCGCAGCTCCCGGCGGCTCCGGACCCAGTTGAACGGCCGTCCCGACGAGCCGGAGGACTCGTCGACCACACTGCCCGCGATCGCCAGCCGGCCGTTCCAGCACCGTTCCGCCTCCGGGTAGGCCGCGACGTACGACGACTTGTCGGTCGGCGGGTAGGAGGACAGCGCGAACCAGCGGAACCGCCAGTCGTGCCGGCGCAGGAAATCGGCGTACGCGGGCACGTCGATCGCCGCGAACTGGCAGGTCATCCACGCGTGCAGCCGCCCGAACGAGGCCATCCAGGGCCGGTAGTTGCGGGCCATGACCCGCCAGGCGACCGGGTGCACACGGTAGAGGCCGTAGATCCAGCTCAATGTCGTGCTGGCGAAGCGCAGCAGCCATTGCCGCACGAAAGTCATCGGGTCCCACCCTTCCGCTTGAGTTCCTCCACTCTTGCGGCTCGGCGGTGGGCGGGAATGAGTACCGATACTCGACTGCCCCGGGGCGAGCGGCTCAGTCGCGCGGCAGGGTGCCCATGATCGCCGTGATGATGGCCAGCCGCAGCGAAGGTTGCAGGTCCAGGTGGATCGCGGCCAGCGCGGGCTCGGCCTGGTAGGCGGCGAGCACGCTGGGCGGCGGCGAGCAGTACGCCGACAGCGCACCCGCCATGATCGTGGCCTGCAGGCAGACCGTCTGGGCGCCGTCGCCGACCTCCGGCAGGTAGCGCCGGACGAGGCCGACCATCTCCGCGAGGCTGCCGAGCACGGCGTGCTTGTGCCGCATGACAACCTCGACCGAGACGTTGTGCTCCAGGACGCCGCCTTGTGCCCCGAGCAGATCGCACAGCGCCACCCGGCCGGCCAGCGAACGACTGAAGACCTCGGCCAGTTGCTCGGCCCGCTCGGCCGCGGGCCGTTCGGCGTCGACGCCGGCGGCGAGCTCACCGGTCAGCTCGGCCAGCCAGTTGTCGAGGAAGTAGTCGAGCAGTTCGAGCAGCACCGCCTCGCGGGACTCGAAATAGCGCAGCACGTTCGACTTGGCCAGGCCGACGCGCCGGCTGAGCTCGTTGAGGCTCAGGTCGGCCACCGGCATCTCGTCGAGCATTGCCGCCGCTGTGTCCAGGATCGCCCGGCGACGGAGTTCCCGCTGCTCATCACTGCGGGCTCGCTGGAAGGTCATGCCGCCAGCCTAGCTTAAAGACCGTCGGTCTCTTGACAAAAGACCACCGGTCTCTTAGCGTTCTCGCCATAACAGACCGGCGGTACTTTAGGAGGACGACATGAGCGAGAAGTGGACCGAGCAGGACACCCCCGACCAGCGGGGCCGAGTGGCGATCGTGACCGGCGCCAACACCGGCCTGGGCTTCGCGACGGCTCAGGCGCTGGCCGGGCGCGGCGCGACGGTGGTGCTGGCGGTGCGAAACGTGGCGAAGGGCAAACAGGCCGCCGCCCGGATCGCCGGCGACGTGGCCGTGCAGGAACTGGATCTGACCTCACTGGAGTCGATCCGGGCCGCGGCGGCCGACCTGCGCGCCGCCCACCCGCGCATCGACCTGCTGATCAACAACGCCGGGGTGATGTACACGCCGAAGCAGACCACCCGGGACGGCTTCGAGATGCAGTTCGGCACCAACCATCTCGGCCACTTCGCGCTCACCGGCCTGCTGCTCGACCGGCTCCTGCCGGTGCCCGGTTCCCGGGTGGTGACGGTCAGCAGTGTCGGCCACCGCATCCGGGCCGCGATCCACTTCGACGACCTGCAGTGGGAGCACTCGTACGGGCGGGTCGCCGCCTACGGCCAGTCCAAGCTGGCCAACCTCATGTTCACCTACGAACTGCAGCGCCGCCTGACGGCACACGGCACGACGGTCGCCGTGGCCGCACACCCCGGCGTGTCCAACACCGAACTGGCCCGCAACTCACCGGCGTTCCTCCGCCTGCCGCTCACCTGGCTCGCGCCCCTGATCACCCAGAACCCGGCGATGGGCGCCCTGCCCACCCTGCGAGCCGCCACCGACCCGGCCGTCCAGGGCGGGCAGTACTACGGCCCCGGCGGCGTCGGCGAGGTTCGCGGCCACCCCCGGCTGGTCTCCTCCAGCCCTCAGTCGCACGACGTGGCTGTCCAGCAGCGCCTGTGGACGGTCTCCGAGCAGCTCACGGGCGTCGAGTTCCCGATCGGAGCGCAGCCGCGGCAGCCCGCCGCGCGACCGTAACCCCGTGCCGCCCGCGTGGCGCGGTCCCGCGTTGTGCCTGAGGGCAGCTCTCTCGCCCGCTGGTGGGAGAGGGCGCCGGCGGGGCGAGCCGGCGCCGACGCGCGCCTACGTCGTCCGGCCACGCCCCGCCATAGGTGATCTCCGGTTGGCGGTCATGGCGATTGCTTCGACTTGCCGGACCTGAGGGCGCGTGCCACTTCGGCCATTGCCTTGATCGCCTCAACGCACTTTTCTCTCGGCGCGCGGATCAATGCAACAACGAACATGATCACTATTGCTGTGAGCGGGGCACAGACGACCAAAACGATGGTCAACTGAGCGTTTTCCGCGAGGGGCTGTAGGACCGCAGGGACCATTGCGAGAGGCCTCGTCTAAGGTGCGGGTCACGGTCAGCGCCGCGGCAGTACTGACGGTATCAGCTTCGTCGCTCCGTGTGAGCAATGTGGACGAAGGGCGTAGTCATATCCGCAGGCCAAATGGCTGAATTCAGCCGTTGACCGCAGGTACGGCGACGACGTTCCGTACACAAGCTCGGGTGGCGCCCCCTCCGGAGAGGTCGTGCGTGACGACGTGCTCCGCAAGAAGGTGACCCGCGCTTGGGCGACAGGCTAGCCCATGAGCCCAAGTTTCTCGGTCCGACGTGAACATCGACGTTCGGGCCGGGAAATCCGCCACGTGGTGGTGAAGGCCACGCTGATGCGGGGCCAGCCCAGTCTCGATGTGGTAGCTGTACGGCTCCGTTTGACGACGGTGTGGCCAGACTCGCGGCGGTGGGCTCCGGCACCCGCCAACTCGCAAACGCCGCGCGATCCGGCCATTTCCGCCGCTTCGGCGAGCCGGCCGACACCGGCTCTCAGGCGTCCCGTGAGTGGAAGGCGGCGGCCGCGACCGACGTGATCAGTGCGGTCCAGATGAGTAGGACGGCGGCGCCGGTGGCCGGTCCGAGCACCGGGTCGGCGCCCGGGCGGTAGAGGAGGCTTCCGGCGCGGTCGGGCAGCCAGCGGGCGTGCTCGGTGAAGCCGGACAGCAGCGGTGAGACGACGAGCACGAGAGCGAGCATGCCCGCCAGTGACGGGACGAGTGATCGGAGAAGGACGGCCAAACCGAGGGCGAGCAGGCCGATCAGGACGAGATAGACCACCGCACCGGCCGCCGCCCACCCGCCGCCGGCCGCCGCCCACCCGTCGAGCTCCCGTGCCGGGCCGTCGCCTCGGACCGCGCGGGTCAGCCAGGCCGCCGCGAGCCCGGCACCGATTGTCGCGACGCTGGTGGCCGCGGCCACCAGCAGGTAGGCGACGGCCTTCCCGGCCAGGAGCCGGAGCCGATTCGGCGTCGCGGCCAGCGTGGTGGCGATCTGGCGGCCGGCGTACTCGCTGGCGGCGGTGAGGATGCCGATGAGGATTGGTCCGGCCTGGAGCAACGGGACCGCTTGGGTCACCACCCGCCCGGCGTCCGGGCCGGCCGGGGCGGAGGATGCGAGGGCCGCGGCGAGGAGGGCTCCGGCGGCAACCGTGCCGGCCACGGCGCCGCGCGCTGCGGGAAGACCGCCGAGTTTGATGAGTTCGGCGGTGGCCGTGCGGGCGAGGGTCCTGGTCATGCGTCGCGCCGGGTGAAGACGGTGGCCGACACCGCGAGGAGTCCGAGCGTCCAGGCGGCCATGACCAGTCCGCCGGGGAGCGGGTCGAGTGCGCCGGGGAACATGTCCAGCGGGTCGTCGCCGTGCAGGCGCAGGCCGGCCAGGTCGGGGAGGTAGTAGGCCAGCGACGTGAGGTGCGTCAGCAGGATCGAGACCGACACCACGGAGCTGTTCACGATGCCGGCGATGAGCGGGATGATGCCGCTGCGGGTCAGGACCGTGATCGCCAGGACGATGAGCCCGGTCAGCATCCAGTAGAGAGCCGTGCCCGCGGCGCGGGCCGCCGTTTCGCCGAGCGTGGCGGCGGGGAACGGGGTGCCGATGATGAGGTGCGCCAGGGCGAGGCACGCGGGGATCGTGATCGCGGCCGTGGCCAGGACGAGGACCGCGGCGGCGGCGACCTTCGCGGTGAGCAGGGCGAGCCGGCCGGGTGTCGCCGTGAGGGTCGCGGTGATCTGCCGGCCGCCGCCCGCGTCGGGGCTGTTCGCGGTGTATTCACTGCTGATCACGACGACGCCGAGGATGACCGCGCCGACCGTGCCGAGCGGGAAGGCGGAGAACGCCGCCTCGACCGGGGAGGTGTAGCCGACCTGCTCCGGCTGCCCAGACCGGAGGGCGTTGCGGACGCTGACGGCGTTGAGCACGGTGATGCCGAGCGAGCCGAGCATCGCGACCGCCAGTGCGCCGCGGCTGGCCGGGAGGGTGGCGGTCTTGCGCAGCTCGGCGGCGACCGCGCGGACGAGGGTCGTCGCGGGCTCGTGGGAGCCGGTCGTCGCGGGCTCGCGGGAGCCGGTCATTGCGCGCCCGTGAGAGCGAAGAAGGCCTCCTCGAGCGAGGCGTGCCCCGCGATCACCCGGTCGAGCGGGCCCGCTGCCACGACGCGCCCGCCGGCGATGACCACCAGGTCGTCGGAGATCTCGGCGACCTCGCTCATCAGGTGACTGGAGAGCAGGACGGTGCCGCCCGCGTCCGCGTGCCCGCGCAGCAGGCCGCGCATCCACCGGATGCCCTCCGGGTCGAGGCCGTTCACCGGCTCGTCGAGCACCAGGGCCGCCGGCTCGCCCAGGAGCGCGGCGGCGAGCCCGAGCCGCTGCCCCATGCCGAGGGAGAACCGGCCGACCCGGGTGCGCCCGGCGCCCGCGAGGCCCACCTGGTCGAGCACCTCGCGCACGCGATGCCGGGGGATGCCGGCCGCGCGGGCGACCCAGGCGAGATGGTTGCGGGCGGTGCGGGAGCGGTGGGCTCCGGAGCCGTCGAGCGTGGACCCCACCGTCCGCATCGGGTCGGGCAGGTCCCGATAGTGCTTTCCGTCGATCAGCGCGGTGCCGGAGGTGGGCCGGTCCAGCCCGAGCAGGATGCGCAGGGTCGAGGACTTGCCCGCCCCGTTGGGCCCGACGAACCCGGTGACGCGGCCGGGCAGCGCCTGGAACGTGACGTCGGAGAGCACGGTGCGGGAGCCGTGGCGCTTGCTGAGGCGGGTGATGGAAAGCATGGATCCATGCCACCAGGCGGCCGCGCCGAATTCATCGGACCGTGGGCCGGTCCTCGGCCGGCTTCCTCCGTCCCTGGTCCCTCCGACCCAGGTCGGATCCGCCCGGACGCCGGCGAATCTAGACTCGCCCGATGGAAACCGACCGGCCGGCCTGGCGCTCACGAGTGTGGATCGTCGCCGTCACCGTGCTGGTTCTCCTCGGGCTCGCCCTCACCACCACCGGCTTCGCCACGCCCGCGTCCGCCTGGGCGACGCTCGCGGCCGTCGCCGGCTTCACCGTCGCGGTGGTCGGCTGGGCCCTCATCCGCACCAATGCGCAGCGCCGCCGCTATGAGGACGAGTTGGCGGCCTGGGCGGCGGAGCGGGCGGCGCAGGGTGAGCGGCTGCGCATCGCCCGCGAGCTGCACGACCTCGCCTCGCACGGCCTCGGCCTGATCACCGTCCGGGCCGCCGCCGCGGGCGCCGTGACCGGGCCGGCCGGCGAGGCCGAGCGGGTGGCCGCGCTGTCCGACATCGAGCGGGTCAGCCGGCAGGCCACCACCGAGCTGCGGCGCATGCTCGCCGTCCTGCGCACCTCCGGCCCCGCACCGCTGCGGCCCGGCGACACCCTCGACGATCTGCCGGCGATCGTCGAGGCCGCGGGGATGACCGCCACCCTCGAGGTCGAGAAGCTGGGTGACGTGTCGCCCGGCGTGCAGCTCACGGTCTGTGCCATCGTCCGCGAGGCTCTGCACAACACTCTCCGGCACGCCGGCCCGGTCGGCGCCCGCGTCGCGGTCCACCGCGACGGCGACACCATCATCGTGAGCGCCCGGGACGACGGCCCCCGCCCCGGGTGGCGGCCACAACCGGGGGCCGGCCACGGCCTGCACGGGTTGCGTGAGCGCGTGCAGGCCCTCGACGGCACCCTCCGGGCCGGGCCGGCCGACGACGGCTGGCTGCTCGCCGCGCGCATCCCCGACCGGGGCACGGCATGATCCGGGTGATCATCGCGGACGATCTGGCCCTCCTGCGGCACAGCCTCGCCGTCCTCATCGACGAGGCCCCCGACCTGGCGATGGTCGGGGAGGCCGCCACCGGTGACGAGGCGGTGGCTCTCACCCGGACGCTGAAACCGGATGTCGTGCTGATGGACATCCGCATGCCGAGCATGGACGGCATCGAGGCCACCCGCCGCATCCTGGCCGGCGACGAGGCGCCCCGGGTGCTGGTGCTGAGCATGTTCGAGCTCGACGAGTACGTCTACGGGGCCCTCCGCGCCGGAGCGTCCGGTTTCCTGCTCAAGGACGCCCGCCCCGATCAGCTGCTCGACGCGATCCGCCGCACCCACGCCGGTGAGTCGTTGTTCGCCCCGGCGATCCTGGCTCGCCTCGTCGAGCACTACGTGCAGCGGCCCGCCGTCGGGCCGGCCCGCGGGCCGGACGTCCTCACCGATCGGGAGACCGAGGTGCTCACCCTCGTCGGGCGGGGACTGTCCAACGACGAGATCGCCGCCGACCTGATCATCGCCGTCCGGACCGTCAAGACCCACATCGGCAACCTGCTCGCCAAGCTCCCGGCCCGCGACCGCGCCCACCTGGTCATCGCGGCCTACGAGCACGGGCTGGTGGCGCCGAAGCCCGGCGAGTTCAGGAGGGGGTGACGAGGCGGGTCTCGTAAGCGACGACCACGGCCTGGACCCGGTCGCGGAGGCCGAGCTTGGCCAGCACCCGGGCCACGTGCGTCTTCACGGTCGCCTCGGACAGGAAGAGCCGGCCGGCGATCTCGACGTTGCTCAGGCCCTGGGCGATCAGGGTCAGCACCTCGCGTTCACGGGGTGTCAGCGTGGCGAGGTCGCGGTGCAGGGGCGATTCGCGCGGCTGGGCCGTGGTGAAGCGCTCGACCAGGCGGCGGGTGATGCTCGGGGCGAGCAGGGCGTCGCCGTCGCGGACGATGCGGACGGCGGCGACCAGATATTCCGGGGTGACGTCCTTGAGCAGGAAGCCGCTGGCGCCCAGCCCGAGGGCCGCGTAGACGTAGTTGTCCAGGTCGAACGTGGTCAGCATGATGACGCGGGGCGGTTCGGTGCCGGCCAGGATGCGGCGGGTGGCCTCGATGCCGTCCATGTTCGGCATGCGGATGTCCATCAGCACCACGTCGGGGGCGGTGCGCCGGACCGCGTCGACCGCCTCGGCGCCGCTCTCGGCCTCGCCGACCACGTCGATGCCGTCGGCCATGAGGATCATCCGGAAACCGGCGCGCACCAGCGCCTGATCGTCGGCGATCACGACCCGCACCGCAGGCACGCCGTTCATCGGGTCTCCAGGGGAAGCTGGGCCTGGACCCGGTAGCCGCCGGTGAGGCGCGCGGCGGCCTGCAGGGTCCCGCCGTAGACGGCGATTCTCTCGCGCAGGCCGGCCAGGCCGCGGCCCGTCGAGGTGGCGGAGTCCGGGGTCGGCAGGCCGCCGGTGTCGGTGACGGTGATGCGCAGCCCGTCCGGCGAGTATGCGACGTCGACCGTGGCCCGGGCGCCGGAGGCGTGTTTCACGGTGTTGGTGAGGGCCTCCTGCACCACCCGGTAGGCGGCGAGTTCCAGGCCGGCCGGCAGGGGGTACCGCTCGCCGCTCGTGGTGACGGTGACGTCGATGCCGGCGTCGCGGACCCGGTCGACCAGTGGGGGCAGCTGGGCCAGGCCGGGTTGCGGGGCGAGTGTGTCGTCCTCCGCCGCGGCCAGCAGGCCCATCACGCCGCGTAGCTCGCCGAGGGCCGCCCGGCCGCCCTCCTCGACCGCCAGCAGGGCGTCGCGGGCGGCTTCGGGCGCGGTGTCGAGGACCTTGCGGGCGGCGCCGGCCTGGATGACCATCATGGACACGTTGTGGGTGACGATGTCGTGCAGTTCGCGGGCGATCCGGGCGCGTTCCTGCCGGGTGGCGTCGCGCAGGGCGTCGGCCCGTTCGGAGCGGAGCCGGTCGGCCCGCTGGCGCCAGGTGCGCATGCCGTTGACGGCCAGCCCGATCGGCAGCAGCACCAGGAACGGCACCCAGGCGACCGGCACGATCGGAACGGCCAGGTCGGGGAAGGAGCTGAACAGCAGCGCGGCCAGCGGCAGCGCGGCCAGGGCCCACATCCGGTAGGGGCTGTACGCGGCGGCGCTGTACCCGGCGATCACGCAGGCGTAGAAGGAGACGCGCAGGATGTCGGTGCTCGGTTCCACGCCGTGCAGCGACAGCACCGTGATGCCGAGGATGCCCATCAGGGTGGCGAGGGGATAGCGGCGTCGCAGCAGCAGCGGGAGGATCGCGGCGATGGCGATCCAGCCCGGCCCCTGCGGATCGCTGAGATCGTTCTGGTAGCGGTCGATGGGCGTCGGCAGGCGGGGGAGATCAGGGCCTCCCGGCGGATCCGGCATATCGGGGAGATCGGGCAGATCGGGGAGCTGCACGATCGTCACCGCGTCGTTGGTGGTGTCGAACAGGTGGTCGGTGATGTCGGTGCCGCTGAGCGCCACCACGATGAACACCGCGACGAGCAGCGCGTCGAAGGCCCAGTTGCGGCGGGTCATCCGCGGCTGCGGCCCGGAGCGGCGCAGCGCCCGCCCGACCGGTGGCAGCGCCCGGAAGCGGCGCCACCGGGTGAGCGGCGGATCAGCGGTCATCGGCTCATTGTGTCCGGCCGGGCAAACCGCACGCATCCATCGCTCGACTACGCCGCAAGGATGACCCCGGCCGGCGAAGGCGCTCTCCCGGCCGACGACGGGGGTGCCCGGGTGTCCCTAGCGTCCCCAACCATGATTGACGTCGTAGATGTGAGCCGCCGCTACGAGGGTGACCAGGCCGCCCTCGACCATCTGAGCCTGCATGTCGCCGAAGGTGAATGCCTGGCGCTGCTCGGCCCGTCCGGCAGCGGCAAGTCGACCCTGCTCAACCTCATCGCCGGCCTGGATCGCCCGACCGAGGGCACCGTCACGGTCGGCGGCACCCGGGTGGACCGGCTGGGTGAGGCCGCCGCGGCCCGCTACCGTCGCGCCACCATCGGCCTGGTCTTCCAGTTCTTCAACCTGCTCGACGACCTGACCGTCGCGGACAACGTGCTGCTGCCCGCGCAGATCGCCGGCCGCCCGGCCGCCGGTTCGCGCCGCCGCGCCGCCGAACTTCTGGAGACGCTCGGCATCGACCGGCACGCTCAGGCCTACCCGGGCCGGCTCTCCGGCGGGGAACGGCAGCGGGTCGCGGTGGCGCGGGCGCTGATGAACCGGCCGCCGCTGCTGCTGGCGGACGAGCCGACCGGCGCGCTCGACACGGCGTCCGGCGCGGAGGTGCGCAAACTGCTGGTCGACCTGCACGCCGAGGGCCAGACCATCGTCCTGGTCACCCACGACGAGGTCCTCGCGGCCGCGGTCGCCACCCGGACCGTACGCCTGGTCGACGGGCAGGTGGCGGCGTGAGCGCCATCCGGACCGTGGTGCGCGGTGCGCAGCGCCGCCGCGTCTCCACGATCGTGATCGTCGCGGCGACGGCGATGGCGGTCACCGCGACCGTCCTCGCCGGCCTGTTGCTGGCCGCATCGTCGGCGCCGTTCGCCAACGCGTTCGCCGCGCAGCACGGTGCCCACCTGACCGCGCTCTTCGACGCCGCGAAGACCACCGAGCAGCAGGTCGCGGCCACCGCCTCGCAGGCCGGGCAGGCGGCCGGCCCGTTCCCGGTGGCCACTGTCGCCCCGAAGCAGGACGGCGGCCCCGGCCCCGGCCTCCCACCGCTGACGGTGGCCGGCCGGGCGGACCCGGGCAGCGGCCCGATCGACCGGGTCACCCTGCTGTCCGGGCGCTGGGCCCGCGCCGCGGACGAGATCGTGATCGCCCGGACCAATCTGCGGCTCCCGGCCGGGACCACCCTGACGGTGGCGAACGGGTCCACGCTGAAGGTCGTCGGCGAGGGCCGGTCGATCAGCCGGACCGCGCAGGGCTGGATGACCCCGGGCGGGGTCGCCGCGCTGGGTCAGACCGGCTGGCAGATGCTCTACCGCTATGCCGACGCGGGCACCGAGGCCGCGATGACCGCCCACCGGACCGCGCTCGGTGGGGGCGCGCAGACCCAGAGCTGGCTGGGCGTACGCGATGACGCCGCGCACCGCACCCAGCTGTTCGTGCCGTTGCTGAGCGCGTTCGGGCTGATCGGCCTGGCCCTGGCCGCGCTGGTCATCGGGAACGTCACGGCGGGCACGGTCGCCTCGGCCACCCGCCGTATCGGTGTCATGAAGGCGCTCGGCCTGACCCCGGCGCAGGTGGTGCGGGCCTGCCTGGCCCAGGCCCTGATCCCGGGCCTGATCGGCGCGGTCCTCGGCATCGTCGCCGGCGATCTGCTCGCGGTGCCGTTGACGGCGGACGTCGCCGAGCTGTTCGGCACCGTCCCGATGTCGGTCACCCCGTGGGTCGACGCCGCCGCGATCGTCGCCGCGGTGCTGGTCATCGCCGCGACCGCGGCACCGGCCGGGTGGCGGGCGGCCCGGCTGCGCACGGTCGACGCACTCGCCGTCGGCCGCACCCCGGCCCACGGCCGGGGCCGCCTCGCCGCCCGCCTGGCCGCCCGTTCCCGGCTGCCGAGGCCGTTCAGCCTCGGGCTCGCCCAGCCGTTCACCCGGCCGGCCCGGCTGCTGGCCATGCTGGTGACGATCGGACTCGGGACGGCGGCCGCGACGTTCGCGATCGGCCTGGCCGTCTCGCTGCGGCACGTGCAGGCCGCCGACCAGAAACCGAACACCTCGGCCGACGTGCTGGTCCTGCCGCCGATGGACGCCGCCGACCGCACCGACCCGCGCGCCGTCCTCGACGCCACGCCGGGGACCGGGAGCTACTACGGTCGCGGACCGGCCGAGGTCGCCGTGGACGGGCTGCGCGAGACGGCCCGCGGCACGGTCACCACGGGCGACGCCCGGGCGGCCGGGTACGAGATGCTCGACGGCCGCTGGTACACCGCACCGGGCGAGGCGGTCGTGACGACCGGTTTCCTCACCGCGACCGGCAAGCACGTCGGCGACACCGTCACCGGGACCGGCCACGGGCCGCTGACCCTGGTCGGCGAGGTGTTCGACGGCAGCGCCAACAACCACCTCTACACCGATGCCGCCAGCCTGCCCGGCCCGCAACCGGCGCTGGAGTGGTACATCAAGCTCGCCCCCGGGACCGATCGCACCGCCTACCTGGTGGCGCTGCAGGGCCGGAACCTGCAGGCCGAGGCCACCCAGGCCGAGGGCGCCGACGGGACGCTGGTCATCCTCGACTCGCTGACCGCCCTGCTCACCGCACTGCTGGTGTCGGTGGCCGGGCTCGGCGTACTCAACGCGGTCGTCCTCGAATCGCGTGACCGGGTGCATGACATCGGCGTACACAAGTCGGTGGGAATGACCCCGAAGCAGACCGCCGTGATGGTCGTCGCGTCCGTCGGCATTCCCGGCCTGGTCGGCGGCGTAGCCGGCGTCCCGGCCGGCTGGCTGCTGCACCACTGGGCGGTGCCGGCCATGGCGCACGGCGCCGGCATCCGGCTTCCGCAGAGCACCATCGACGTGTACGCGCCGGGCCTGCTCGCCGTGCTGGCGCTGGCCGGCCTGGTGCTCGCGGCCGGCGGTGCCCTGCTGCCGGCCGGGTGGGCCGCCCGGACCCGGACGGCGGTGGCGCTGCGCACCGAATGACGGTCAGAGCCAGCCGGCGCGGCGCAACACCCAATAGAGGACGCCGGCGCTGACCAGCATGACCAACATGATGGCCGGGTAGCCGTAGCGCCAGGTCAACTCGGGCATGTGTGCGAAGTTCATGCCGTAGACGCCGGCGATCGCGGTGGTCAGCGCCGCGATCGCCGCCCACGAGGCGATCTTGCGCAGGTCGTTGTTCTGGTCCACGGTCAGCTGGGTGAGCCGGGCCTGCAGGAGGGTGTTGACCACGTCGTCGAAAGCGATGACCTGCTCCACGGCGGCGGCGTGGTGATCGGCGGCGTCGCTGAAGTAGCGGCGGATCTCCTTGGGCAGGTCGGCGAACTGCTTGCCGGACAGGGCGGCGAGCGGGCGCTGGAGCGGCAGCACGGCCGCCTTGAACTTCATCAGCTGGCGTTTGAGCTGGTAGATCTGCTCGACCGTGACCGGTGTCCCGGGCGCGAACACGGCCGCCTCGGTCAGGTCGAGGTCGGTCTGCATGGCGGCCGCGATGTCGACGTAGCCGTCGACGAGCCGGTCCAGGATCCCGTGCACCACCGCCCACGGGCCCTGGGCCAGCATCTCCGGATCCGCGCTCAGATCGGTGCGCAGCGTGCTGAGCTCCATCACGGTGCCCTGCCGCACGGTGATGACGAACTGCGGGCCGATCAGGATGCGGACGAAACCGGTGCTGACCATCTCGCTGGTGGCGGTGATCCGCTCGTGCTCGACGTACTGGGCGGCCCGGACGACGAGGAACACCATGTCCTCGTAGCGTTCGATCTTCACCCGCTGCTCGCGGTGCAGGATGTCCTCGACCACCAGCGGGTGCAGGGCGAACACCTCGGCGACGCGGGTGAGCGCGGCCTCGGTGGGCTCGTGCAGGCCGAGCCACACGAACGCGCCGTCCTGAGCGCGGGCCCGCTCGTGCAGCCGGGCCAGGTCGGCGGCCGAGCCGGGGCTCTCGACGGCGACCCCGTCGACGAACAGGTCGCAACCCACGATCGCGGTGTGATCGGCCCGGCGCCGGACGGCGGGCCGGGGCGGCTCCCAAGCCGGTCGAACATCCACCGGGTCAGCGCCAGCTGTGCTGCGGTTCGTAGCCGAGAAGCCGCCGGGCCTTGTCGATCGAGAGCAGGGTCTCGTGCTCGCCGAGCTCCCTGGTCACCGGCACGCCCGGATAGACCTCGGCGGCGAGGCTCGCCGACGAGCGACTCATCACGGTGTCCGCGTTCGCGATGATGAAGATCTCCACGCCGGGCACATCAAAGGCCAGCGCTTTGCGTACGGCCTGAGCACCGTCCCGGGCATCGATGTAACCCCACAGGTTCCATTTACGCAGGGTCGCGTCGGCGTCGAACGAGGGGAACTCGGCGTAGTCGGCCGGCTCCATGACGTTGGAGAACCGCAGCCCGACCATCTTGAGCGCCGGGTCCCACCGGCAGAACTCCGCCGCCATGGTCTCCTCGAGGTGCTTGACCAGCGCGTACCGGGACTCGGGGCGGGCTGGGTACTCCTCGTCGAGCGGGATGTACGGCGGCGGGGTGTCGAACGGGATGCCGAGCAGCGTCTCGCTGGAGGCCCAGACGACGTTGGTGATCCGGGCCGCCTTCGCCGCCGCGAAGACGTTGTAGGTGGCGGTGATGTTGTTGTGGAAGGTGGCGGCGTTGGCCGTCACGCCCGGCGCGGGGATCGCCGCGAGGTGCACCACCGCGTCGATCCGGTCGTACCGGTCGTCGATCGCGGTGAGCGCCTCGAGCGTCTGCCCGTAGTCGGTGAGGTCGATCCGGATGTCCGGTCGCTGCGCGGCCGCGTCCAGGTTGATCACCTCGTGGCCGTGGTCCCGGAGATCGGTGACCACGGCCCGGCCGAGCTTGCCAGTGCCTCCGGTGACGGCAATTCGCATCCTGACCTCCTGTGAAGTGATCTCACCAAGAGTCTGCTCTACGGTGCCGGCAGCGGCGCGAGCACCCAGGTCACGGTAACGGTGGCGGTCAGCCGCTGGCGGCCCGGTTCGATCGGGACCCGGGCGTACGCCGCCGCGGCCATGCTGTCCATGGCGACCGGCACCGGGTAGTACCCGCCCGACGCCTCGGTCACCGTGACGACCCGGCCGACCTGCCGGTCCGCCTCCCGGGCGTACAGCACCGCCTTGGTGCGGGCGTCGGCGAACGCCTTCTTCCGGGCCTCGGCCAGCAGCGCGGTGTTGTCCTCGATCGCGAACGACACGCCGTTCAGCCGGGCCGCGTCGCCGCCGGCGGCGATGGCCGCGGACAGTACCGCCCCGGCGCGCGGCAGCTTCCGGATCTTCGCGGTGAGCCCCTGGTTCACCGTGTAGCCGGTGATCTGCTGCTTGTCGTCGGTGCGCGAGCTGATGCCGACGTTCGACGTCTGGAGGTCGGCGCGGGCGATGCCGGCCCGGACGAGCGCGTCGCGCATCCGGGTGGCCGCCGTCCCGGCGCTGTCGAGGGCTTCGCCGACGGTGGCCGCGGTGGTCTCCACCGCGAAGTCGGCGGTGAGGGTGTCGGGTTCACCGAACACCTCACCGGTGCCGGTGACCTGCACGCTGTCGCGGAGTGGATCGCCGGGCGGGAAGGGCGTCGTGGCGGCCGCCGGCCGGGCGCTGACCAGCGTGGCGAAGGTGGCCAGCACGGCGAGTACGGGCGTGGTGCGGCGTAACGCGTTCATGTTTCCCCTTAAACAGACATTTCCCCTATTCAAGGCGGTGGGTCGCCGGACGGTGCGGCATGCCCGTACATCTAGATCGTCAGAGTGAAAGGCCCCGCAGGGGGCCGAACGCGGCCCGCAACTCCGCCGCGAACAGCTCCGGCTCCTCCAAGGCCGCGAAGTGGCCGCCCCGGGCGGCCTCGCCGAAGTAACTGAGCGTGGGGTAGGCCTGCTCGGCCCAGCTGCGCGGCGTCCGCCAGATCTCGCCCGGGAACGCGCTGAAACCGACCGGGATCCGCGGCGGCGGGAGCGGTTGACCACCGGCGGCGGGCGCATCCGGTCCGTAGGCCTCCCAGTACGAGCGGGCCGCGGACGCGCCGGTGCCGGTCAGCCAGTAGGCCGTGATGTTGTCGAGGATGTGGTCGCGGGTGAGGTTGCCCGAGGGCTGCCCGTCGACGAACGCACGGGCGATCTTGTAGTACGCGTCGGTGTCGTGGTCGATCATCCAGGCGGCCAGAGCGGACGGCGAGTCCAGCAACGCGTACCCGATCGTCTGCGGCCGGGTGGCCATCTCCACGAAGTAGCCGTTCCCGCTGGTCTGAAAGGTCTTGATGGCGGCCAGTGCCGCGCGCTCCGCCTCGGTGGCGCTCGGCAGCGTCGCCGGATCGTTGAGGGCCGGCACGAGCAGGTTGGTGTGGATGCCGGCCAGCCCGTCCGGACCCAGCCGCCCCATCGTGTCGGTGACGCCGGCGCCGACGTCACCGCCCTGCGCCACGTACCGGTCGTAGCCGAGCCGGCGCATCAGCTCCGCCCACGCCTTCGCGGTGCGGGCGAGATCCCACCCGACCTCGGCCGGCTCGCCGGAGAAGCCGTACCCCGGCAGGGACGGCAGGACAAGGTGGAAGGCGTCCGCGGCGGTACCGCCGTGCGCGGTGGGGTCGGTCAGCGGGCCGACCGAGTCGAGCATCTCGATGACCGAGCCCGGCCAGCCATGCGTCATGATCAGTGGCAGGGCGTCGTCGTGCCCGGACCGGACGTGCACGAAGTGGATGTCGACACCGTCGATCTCGGTGGTGAACTGCGGCAGCGCGTTCAGCCGGGACTCGACCCGCCGCCCGTCGTACTCCGTCGCCCAGTACCGGCTCAACTCCCGCATGGTGGCCAGCTGCACGCCCTGCGAACGGTCGCCGACGATCTCCCGCGTGGGCCAGCGGGTCGCCGCCAGCCGGCGCCGCAGGTCGTCGAGCGCGTCCTTGTCGATCTGCACGGTGAACGGTCGGATGTCGCTGCCGGCCTGCTGCTCATGGATGGTCATGTCAGGCACTGCCTCTCGGTCGAACCGGTTCGGCTTTCCGGACATTCATCAGCCTGGTCCGCCCGGGCGCGGCTCGCGCCCGTCAGACACCCTGGTGTCGCGCGCTCAGGAGAGCCGGCTGACGACCCTCGGGGAACGTGGAGCGACCGGCCGCTGGCACGCCAGCAGGCGGGACACGCCGTCCGGGGTCATCGGCTCGGCCAGGTAGAAGCCCTGGCCGACGGTGTAGCCGAGCTCCCGGAGCACGGCCACCTGCTCGGCGCTCTCCACCCCCTCGGCCACCGTGGCCAGGCCGAGGGCCTGGGCGAGCTGGCTCACCGCGCGGGCCACCGCCTGCCGGGCGTCGGCGGCGGCGGGCTGACCATCGTCGATCTCGATGCCGTCCACGAACGACTTGTCCAGCTTGATGATCGCGGCCGGGAAGGCCCGCAGCAGGCTCAGCGACGACTCGCCGGTGCCGAAGTCGTCCAGGGCCAGGCGGATGCCCATCCGGTCGAGTTCGTACAGTGCCCGGGAGACCTGCTGGCCGCGCAGCACCGCCGACTCGGTCACCTCGAGCACCAGCCGCTCGCACGGCAGGCCGCTGTCGGCGAGCGCGGTGGTCACGTCGGACACGAAGTCGGGATCGTGCAGCTGCCGCGCGGACACGTTCAGCCCGGCCTCCTGCAGCGCGTCCGGCCCGAACTCGGCCAGCCACGCCGCCGCCTGGCGGCAGGTCTCGCGCAGCACGAACCGGCCCAGCGGCACGATCAGGCCGGTCCGCTCGGCGGCCGGGATGAACTCGGCCGGGCCGACCAGGCCGCGGGTCGGGTGATGCCACCGGACCAGCGCCTCCACGCCGATCAGGCGGTTGTCGTCCAGCCCGATGAGCGGCTGGTAGACCACCCGGAACTCGTCGTTCTCCAGGGCCCGCCGCAGCTCGCCGCCGAGCTGCATGTGCGCCAGCACCGGTTCCCGCATGCCGTCCGCGTAACGCACGAAGCCGGCCTTGCCGCGCTGCTTGGCGGTGTACATCGCGACGTCGGCGTTCAGCAGCACCGAGTCGACGGTGGCGCCGGGCGCGGCGACGGCGATCCCGATGCTGGCCTGCACCAGCAGGCGGTGCTCGCTGATCGGGTGGGTGAGGGCGGTCAGCAACCGCTCGGCCAGTTCCTCGGGATCCGGGCCGGCGGTCAGCAGAACGGCGAACTCGTCGCCACCGACCCGCACCGGCAGAGCCCCGTCACCTACCTCGGCGTGCAGCAGCCGCGCGACCGAGACCAGCAACCGGTCGCCGACCTCGTGGCCGAGCAGGTCGTTGACGGTCTTGAAGTCGTCCAGGTCGACCAGCAGCACGGCCGCCGGACCGGGGCCGGCCAGGGCGGCGGCGAGCCGGTCGCGGAGCAGCGCCCGGTTGGCCAGCCCGGTCAGGCCGTCGTGGCTGACCTCGTACTGCAGCCGCTCCTCCTGGGCGCGGGTGTTCCGCAACAGCCGGGCGTTCTCCCGGTGCGCGATGTACTGCCGGAGCGTGACCAGCGCGGTCACCGCGACCGTGGCGATCAGGGCGACCCGGACCGGCCAGCGCAGGGGCGCGCCGACCGCGACCGCGATCAGCGGCACGTCGGCCGCCACCATGGCCAGGTAGGGCAGCAGGACGCCGGTGCGGGCCGGATTGCGCAGCAGCCCGCGGTCGGCGCGGCCCTGAGCCGCGACGCCGAGCGTGATCAGCACCGGGGCCAGCGGCATCACGATCGCCTGGGCCGGCACCGTCGCGATGTACCCGAAGTGCACCGCGAGCACGGCGACGGCCCCGGCCGGGACCCCGCCACTGGCCGCGATCAGCCGCATCGCCAGGCGGTCGACCGGGCCGCCCACGACGTACGACACCTTCGTCGCGGCGCCGGCCGCGACCAGGAAACCCAGCCCGACCAGCAGCGTCGCCTGCGTGCTCCACGGCTCACGGGCGGACAGCATCGGGGCCAGCCCCAAATACCACAACAGGGCCGCGCAGCCGAGGAACGCGATCGTCCGGTCCAGCAGCGCGCGCCACCGCTCGACCCCGTCGGTGGCGGCGACCGGCACCCGGGCCAGGGCCCGGATGGCGATCAGGAAGCCGACGGCCACCAAGGCCGCCGCCGGGATCGGCATGCTGCGGGTGCGGGCCAGGGCCGCGTGGGTCAGCATGTCCACGGCCAGCCAGGCGTAACCGATCGTCATCACGCCGACGGAGAGCAGGACATCGCGCCAGAACCGCCGGGCGACCGGATCGAGGGCGGCGCGGTAGACGTCGTGGACGGCGGCGGCCGTGAGCGCGCCACCGACCGGGACGAAGACGTACGCGAACGCCTCGGTCCCGGCGCCGGTCGTCAGGTAGGCCACGCACCAGGCGCTGCCGAGCACGGCGACGACGGTGGTGGCCTGCACGTACCACCGGGCCGTCCACCGCTGCGCTGTCCGCGTCACGGCCCGACACTATCGACCTTGATATCCAGCCGATCTCCCCCGAACGTCCAGTGGAGACACGGCCTCAGTTCAGCCGGAGCGCGGCCGTCATCCTCGACCGGAACTCGTCGAGCGTGACGACCGAGGTGTTGCGCTCCTCGACCGGGAAGATCGAGATGCCGGCGTCATCGTCCGCGAGCTGCGGCAACCACTCCGCCAGGAACACCTCGAGCGGGATCCGGATGGCGTGCTCGCCGTCGACCTCACCCTCGTTCTCCAACCGGGCCACCGTCGCGTAGGGCCAGATCGGCAGCAGCGTGGTGCGCCGGGCGTCCTCGGTGAACAGGATCTCGTCCTCGTCGCCCCAGACCCACAGGGCGCCGCGGTCGGCGAGCACCTCGAAAGTCCTGGCCACCCGGGCATCCTCGGCCAGCCCGCGAAGGCGTTCCGCCTCCCGGCGCGAGATGTCGTCCGGTGCCACGCGACCTCCATGTGTCCGACTACCTGGTTGCGTGGCGATGGTATCCGCCGTCAGGGTGCATCTGCCGGCCGGACTCGCAGCGAACAACGGTCAGGACCGGTTTGGAAAGGAGGTCGATGGACTCCGACGACGAGCTCGCCGAACGCCTGCGCGACGGCGACGAGAAGGCCCTCCGGGTGGCCTACGACCGGCACGGCGCGACGGTGCTGTACCTGGCTCAACGCCTGCTGGGCAACCGGGCCGACGCCGAGGACGTCACCCAGTTGACGTTCGTGGCGGCCTGGACCGGGCGCGACGGTTACGACCCGCAGCGCGGCACGATGCTGGGCTGGCTGCTCGGCATCGCGAAGCGCAAGGCCGTCGACCGGCTGCGGTCGGCCGCCCGCGACCAGCGGGTGGCCGAGACGGTCCGCGCCCAGGTGCCCGCGCCGGACGAGGCCGAGCCTCCGGAGCGGATCATCGACCGGCTGATCGTCGCCGACGAGCTGAGCCGCCTGCCCACCGAGCAGCGCCGCACGCTGGAGCTGGCCTTCTTCGACGACCTCACGCATCCCCAGATAGCGGCGGTCACCGGGCTGCCGCTCGGCACGGTCAAGAGCCATATCCGCCGCGGAATGGCTAATCTGCGACGTCGTTGGGAGGTGGACGGTGCAGCATCTGGATCCCGATCGGCTCGTGCTTCTCGCGCTCTCTGAACCGCAGGACCCGGCCGAGGCCGACCACCTGGCGGAATGCCCCGCCTGC
Organism: Paractinoplanes toevensis; assembly: GCF_018332695.1. Classification (GTDB taxonomy): domain Bacteria; phylum Actinomycetota; class Actinomycetes; order Mycobacteriales; family Micromonosporaceae; genus Actinoplanes; species Actinoplanes toevensis. The sequence goes on along the minus strand of NZ_BOQN01000050.1, from coordinate 29,501 downwards.
CGGCAGGACCTCGACGCGCTGCGGCACGTCGCCGAGCTCGGCGCCGAGGGGCAGGACCTCGGCCGGCTGCCGGCCCCGCCCGAGCGGGTCTGGCTGGGCATCGAGGCGCACCTGGCCGCCGCGGAAAGCCCCGCACCGGTACGGCCGATCCGATCGGGCCGGACCCGGCCGCGGTGGCTGACGCCCGTGCTGGCCGCGGCCGCCGCCGCGGTCCTGGCGGTGGCCGGCACCGTCGTGGCCGACCGGATCGGGCAGCGCGCCCCGGCCGAGACGGTGACCGCGCGGGCCACGCTCCGGCCCCTGGCCACGGTGCCGGCCGATGCGAACGGCACCGTCCGGGTGCTGTCCGACGGGCTGATGCGGGTCGACGTCCGCAACCTGCCGCTGACCACCGGTTTCCACGAGGTGTGGCTGATCGACCCGGACCATCCCACCCGGATGATCGCGATCGGCAACCTGGCCGACGTGCCGGACGCGACGCTGCCGGTGCCGCCCGGCGTCGACATGAACCGGTACCGGCTGGTCGACATCAGCGACGAACCGCACGACGGCGACGCCACCCACTCCGGCCGCAGCCTGCTCCGCGGAACCCTGACGTCCTGACTGCATCCATCGAGGGCGATGCGGTCGAAGTACGGGGTGGTGGCACCGACGCCACCACCCCGTACCCGGAAGGACACGCCACGATGAGGTTCATCCGAACCGTCGCCGTCACGGCCACCGCTGTGGTGCTCTCCGCGCTGGCCTCGGCGCCGGCCGAAGCGCACACCAAGCCGCTGGGCACCCGGTCGCTGGCTGCGGTGCTCACCGCCCACGGCAGCGGCTTCGACCGCAACGGCCGCGACTACGACATCCTGACCGCCGCGGTGCTCGCCGTGCTCAAGGCCAAGCCGGCCAGCCCGGTCGGCGTCCTCACCGACGGCCGGACGGCGCTGACCGCGTTCCTGCCGAACGACCGCGCGTTCGAGACGCTGGTCGCCGACCTGCAGCACACCCGGCGGCTGCCGGGCGAGAAGGCCGCCTTCACCGCGGTGGCCGGCCTCGGCATCGACACCGTCGAAGCCGTCCTGCTCTACCACGTCGTGCCGGGCGCCACCGTGACCCGCACGGCGGCGTTCAAGTCCGACGGCGCCCGCCTCACCACGGCCGCCGGATCGAAGATCAAGGTCGATGTGTACGGCTACCGCCACCGGAAGATCCGGCTGATCGACGCCGACACCAGCGACCGCAACCCGCGAGTCATCTCCTTCAACATCAACAAGGGCAACCGGCAGATCGCCCACGGCATCGATCGCGTCCTGCGCCCGATCGACCTGCCCTGATCTCATTCGGTGCGCGGCCCTGCTGCGGCCAGTGGTGGCAGCAGGGCCGCGATCGCCGCGTGCCCGGCCGCGTCGGGATGGTCGCCGTCCGGGGCCAGCAGGCCGGTCGGATCCCGGTCGCCGCCGGGCCCGTGGAAAGCGGCGAGCGTGGCGACGAACCTGGCGCCGGACGCGTCGGCCGCGGCTTGCAACGCCCGGTTGAGCTCGGCGGTCGCCCGCGCCGCCGCGGCGACACCGGCCGGACCGTACGCGGCGGCACCGACCCGGCCGTCGCGCACCACGTTCCAGTAACCCAGGATGATCACCGGGACCCGGTGGATCCGCTCGATCGCGGCCACCGCCGCGACCACGTCCGCCTCGACGCCCGCCGTCACCGGTCCGTATCGCGCCGGGTCGTCGAAGGAGCCGGCCAGGTCGTTGGCGCCGGTCATGATGACCACCTCGGTGGCGGCCGCCAGCACGTCCCGCTCGCCCGGTACTGCCGCGCGCAGGTCGGCGGCCGTCGAACCGGGTTCGGCCAGGTTGACGTCGATCGCGTGCTGGGCCTGGGCGTACCGGGCGGGGAAGGGATCGCAGCCGCAGGCGGTGCCGGCCGGAACCGAGTCGCCCAGGGTGACCACCGACGGCCGGGGAATCGGGGCGCAGCCGGTGAGAAGCAGCGCCACCAGCGCCGGCAGGCATCTCACGACAGCGGCCGGGCCAGGTGGGCGGAGAGCCAGTCGAAGGCGGGCGGCTCCATCCGGGTCCAGACCGCGTCGCTGTGGCCGCCGTGCGCCACCACCGCCGTGGTCACCGCCAGCGGCGGGCGCCGCAGGGCGGCCAGGCGCCGGGAGTCGCGGGCGGACTGCCGGTCGTCGCCGGCCCAGCCCAGCCACAGGGCGATGGCCGGCTGGGGCAGGTGGCGCAACCGCCAGCCGGGGTTGTTCAGGGTCTTCTCCGAGCCGTCGCCGATGGTGATGCCGGGCGAGGAGTACCCGGAGAGCGAGGCGGCCGCGGCGAACTGGCCGGGGTGCCGCAGCGCCAGGTTGATCGCGCAGAACGCGCCGGCCGAGTAGCCGGTCAGGCCCCACCCGGCCCGGTCGGTGCGGACGCGGTAGTGGGCGCGGGCGAAGGCCGGCACGTCGACCGTCAGGAACGTCTCGGCCTGGGGGCCGCCGCGCAGGTTGGTGCATTCGGTGTCGAGCAGCCGCCTCGGGGTCTGCCAGGGGAACAGCACCACGGTGGGTGCCATCCGGCCGGCCGCGATCTCCTGGTCCAGATAGGACTGGACGTCCAGCCGGCGCAGCCACGTCTGCGGCGAGCCGGGATAGCCGTGCAGCGCCTCGATCACCGGGAACCGGCCCCGCCCGGTGCGGTAGGCGGCCGGCAGATAGACGTACATCCCAAGAGTGAGACGGCCCGGCACCAGCACGCTGAGCATGCGGCTCCCGGTGGCCGCGGTGGCGGCCGGCGTGCCGCCGGTGGGATAGGCCTGGACCAGCCGGTTGACCTGGACGGCAGTGGCCGCGACGACGCTGAGCGCGGCGGCGACGAGCAGGGCGGAGCGGCCGAGCGCGCGCAGCCGGTCCCAGCGGACGGCGAGCAGCCCGGCGGTCCCGGCCACCGCGGCGAGGGCGAGTCCGAGGATCATGACGTGGGCAGCCGGAGCGGAGCGGCCAGCGCGGGCGGCAGGTCGGCGGGGGAGTGGTCGCGGGTGCCGACGCCGGCCGCGACGAGGGCGTCACCGAGCGGGCCGCCACCGACGATGTCCCACCCGGTGGCGGTTACCCGCAGGTCCCGCCGGAGCGAGGCCGGCAGATCGGACAACACCGAGCGGGCGGTGGGTGCGATGGTCACGGTCACCGCCGCCGAGACGTGCGGAGCCGCCGCACCGAACGTCAGCACCACCGGAAACTCCACGTCCGGCCGGGACCGGTAGTCGGCCGGAAGGGAGATCAGGGGCGGCTCGGCCAGATGCCACTGCGCGAGCCCGGCCGGCCGCCAGCGAAACGTGGTGGCCGGCCGGTCGTCGAGCCGGCCGGCGACGACCGGCGCGGCCACCGCGACGGTGCCGGTGTCGCCGCGCAGCGCCCGCCAGGACGGATAGAACTGCTCGTGCCGGTTGACGGCCAGCCCGGCCGTGCCCACGACGAGCGCTTCGAGGAGCAGCACCCCGGCGACGCGGGCGGCGATCCCGGCGCGCGACCACCGCCGCACGGTGACCGCGCCGGCCGCGACGCAAGCGACCGCCACGAGCCCGATCAGCGGCAGGCCGGTGAGTGTCATGCCCGCACCTCGACCGCCCGGCGCACACGCGGCAACCGCGGCTCGGGCAGGAACGCCTCGGCGGTCAGTGCCGCGACCGCGATCCGCGGCAGGTCCCGGGCGGTCGGGAAGCACAGGTAGCGCGGTTGCCAGGCCGGCTGGTACTTCGCGTTCGACCGGTACAGCGACTCGATCTGCCACAGCCGCGACGCCGCCTTCAGCAGCCGGTGCCACAGCCGCAGGACCGGACCGGCGCCGAGTTCCTCGGCGCGCGCGAAGACCGACCGCAACACCGCGAAATTCAACGAGACCCGGCGTACGCCCAGCGCGCCGGCCTCCTCGAGAACCGTGGCGATCATCAACTCGGTGAGTCCGTTGTCGGCGGTGCGGTCACCCCGCATCAGATCGAGCGACAGCCCGTCGGTGCCCCACGGCACGAACTGCAGCAGCCCGCGCAGCGTCGCGTGCTCGTCGTGGCAGAGCACGAGCAGGCAGTCGGCGTCCCCGGGCTCGCCGAGCCGGGACAGCGCCATCGAGAAGCCGCGCTCCACCGGCCCGTCGCGGAACAGATCGGCGGCCGCGACCGCGCCGGCCAGCTCGCCGGCGCTGAGGTCGCGCTGCCGGGCGACCCGGCAGGTGTACCCCGCCCGCCGCATCCGGTTGACCGCCTGCCGCACGCCCCGCATCGGCCGCCCGGTCAGCGAGAACGCGGCGGTGTCGACCACCGCCTCGTCACCGAGTTCGACAACGTCCAAACCCGTTTTCCGGTACGCCCGGCCCGCCGCGTTTCCACAGCCCAACACCGCCGGGGTCCAGCCGTGCCGCTCGGCGTCGGCCAGCCATCCGCCGATCGCCTCGGGCCAGGCCGACTCCGGTCCGATCGGGTCGCCGGCCGCCAGACTCACCCCGTTGACCACCCGGTAGGCGACCGCCGCGGCCCGGTTCGGCGCCCAGAACAGCGACTTGTCGGCCCGTAACGCGAAGTAGCCGAGCGAGTCGGCACCGCCGTACCGTCCGAGGAGCTCACGCAGGCGCACCTCGCCGTCGCCGTCGCGCTGTGGCCGGCGGGATCCCGGCCGCAGCAGGATCACCAGCGCCACCCCGGCCGCGAGCAGCCCGCAGGCGCCGGTGGTCCAGGCGACCGCCTCGGCGCCGAAGCGGTAGCGGAACTCGACCGGCCCGTCCAGGCCGACCAGGCCGAGCGCCGCCTCCCGCGCCCAGTCGGCCACCCCCGGCGCCCCGACCAGCCGGTTCGCCCGGATTGCGATCTCCAGAAAGCCGAGCAGGAACCCGGCACCGGCGAACCCGGCCAGCGCGGTCAGGGCCCGCCAGCGGTTCTCCGGGTCGGCGACCGCGGTGAACCGGTCCCGGGTGACCAGCAGCATCACCAGCAGCACCGCGGCAACCGCGGCGGCACCGAAGTCGAGGCCCTTGACCAGGTGCAACGCGATGGAGAGCGCGGCCAGGGCGACGGTCACCTGCCAGGCTCGGCGCTTGCCGCGGCGCAGGCCGGCCCCGAGGTAGATCAGCAGGAGCCCGACCAGGAGGGTGCCGGCGCGGGCCGAGAGCACCCCGGCGGCCGGCACGAACTCCATCAGGGTGACCATCCGGCCGTGGCGGGGTGGTGCGATCGCGGTGACGACGTCGAACAGGCCGGTCAACTGGACCAGCCGGGCGATCGTCCGCCGGGAGAGCGGCGGCCGGGCGGGCCGGGAGTGCATCATCCGGCCATCTTCTGTGCGCCGGCTTTGGATAACCGGACAACTTGCTGCTGACTTCCTGTGGCCTTCTTTGCTGCGGGGCCTAGACGCGGAACGCGCCGACCAGGCTCTGCAGGTCGCTGGACATGCGGGCCAGCTCGGCGGCGGCTCGCTGCGAGTCGTTGACGCTCTCGGTGGTCAGCTGGGCAGTGGAGGCCAGGGTGTCGACGCCGGTGGCGATCTCGCCGACCCCGGCGGCGGCCTGGCCGACCCCGCGGTTCATCTCGCCGGTGGTGGCGGTCTGCTCCTCGACCGCGGCGGCGATCGTGGTCTGGAAGTCGCTGATCCGGCCGATGATCTCGCCGATCTCCCCGATCGCGGTGATGGCGGTGTCGGTGTCGGCCTGAATGGCGCTGACCCGGTTGCTGATGTCCTCGGTGGCCTTCGCCGTCTCCTGCGCGAGGTCCTTGACCTCGGAGGCGACCACTGCGAAGCCCTTGCCGGCGTCGCCCGCCCGGGCTGCCTCGATGGTGGCGTTCAGGGCGAGCAGGTTGGTCTGCTCGGCGATCGCGGTGATCAGCTTGATGACGTCGCCGATCTCCGCCGACGACTCGCCCAGCTTGGTGACCGTCCGGTTGGTGCTGGTCGCCATGGCGACCGCCTGGCCGGCGACCTGGGCGGCCTGGTTGGCGTTCTCGGCGATCTCGCGGATCGAGGCGCCCATCTCCTCGGAGCCGGCCGAGACCGTGTCGACGTTGCTGCGGATCTGCTCGGTGGCCGCGGCGACCGCGGCGGCCTGGCTGCTGGCCTCCTCGGCGCTGCCGGCGATCTGATTGCTGGTGGCCGACAGTTCCTCCGCGGCGGCGGCCAGCGAGTGGGAGGCGGTGCCGAGAGTCTGCACCGTGTCCCGCATCGTCGTGGTGGCCAGGTTCAGCGAGGCCGCCATGGTGCCGACCTCGTCGCGGGACCGGGCGGTCACCGTCACGGTGAGGTCCTTGTCGGCCATCCGGGCCAGGCTCTGGTTGACCTCACCGAGCGGCACGGTGATCTTCCGTACCGTCATCAGCCCGGTCCCCCCGGCGATCAGGATGCCGGCGGCCAGGCAGGACAGCATGATGACCCGGCTGGTGTCGTAACTGTGCCGGGTCTGCGCGGCGGCGGTCGCGGCGCTGGCCGTCTCGAACGCGGTCAGCTCGTCGAAGGCGCTGTTGACCTGGTCGACCAGCGGTTCCGCGGCAGCGGTGTAAGCGTCTTCGAAGGCGCCGCTGTCGCTGCCGGTGGCGGCCGGGATGAGCTGTTTGTCGCGCACTGTGGCCAACGCGGTCAGACCGTTCCGCAGCTGCGTCACCGGTTCCTGCTGGGCGGCCTCCAGGCCGAGAGCCTCGTACCCGCTGAGGCCGGAGTCGACCAGGTCGGCGGCCGCCAGCACGGCGGTGCGGCGCTGCTCGGTCGCCGACGGGGTGTCGGCGATCTCCATCATCGTCAGGTTGAAGACCTCGTCGTCGAACGAGCCCTGCGCGCTGGCCAGCGCCCCGGCCGGCTTGAGGTTCTCCTCGTAGATGGCGGTGGCGTTGGCGTTCGCCGTGCGCAACGCGAGCATCCCCGCGACGGCCACCACCGCCCCCGCGAGCAACGCCAGACTCAGTGCCAACCCGATCTTGACGCCCACCCGGAGATTGTCGAACCATGCCATCTGCGCAGTCTGGCGCACACCGATTACCCCACGAGGCGGTTTCGCCGCAAGCTGACATGCCGGGATGATGGGGCCGTGCTGATCTCCGTCGTGGTACCGGTCTACAACGAGGAACAGTTCATCCGGCCCTGTCTCGACGCGGTGTTCGGCCAGGACGAGCCGGTGCACGAGGTCATCGTGGTCGACAACGGCTCCGGCGACGGCACCCTCCGGGTGCTGGACGACTACGCGGACCGGGTGACGCTGCTGCACGAGTCCCGGCGGGGTGTCCAGCACGCGCGGAACCGGGGTCTGGACGCGGCGAGCGGTGACGTGATCGGCCGGATCGACGCCGACACCCGGCTCGCGCCGGGCTGGTCGCGAGGGGTGCGGGAGACGTTCGAGGACCCGGTGGTGCAGGCCGCGACCGGCCCGGTGGGGTACTACGACGTGGCGCTGGCCCGGCTGATCGACGGCGGCGACGCGCTCTTCCGGCGGGTGTGGGGCGGCGGGCGGCTCGACTGGCTGCTCGGCGCCAACATGGCGATCCGCGGGTCGGCGTGGCGGCGGGTCCGGCCGGCCCTGTGCACCGACGCGGGCGTGCACGAGGACATCGACCTCGGCATCCACCTGCACGGTGAAGGGTCGGCGGCGGTGTTCGCGGCCGGGATGCGCGCGGGCACGTCGGCCCGGCGGATCGCCAACCGGTTCGGCGACTACCGCGCGTACGTCCTGATGACCGAGCAGACCTACCGGCGGCATCCCGGCCGGCCACGCCGGCACGCGTACGCCCGGGCCTGGCTCACCGGCCGCGTCCAGCTTCTGCTGTTTCCATCGCTGCGCCTGGTGTACGCCCTGGCCCAGCCCCGCCGGTGGGCGACCCTGCGCGGTGGCGGCGGCCGAAAGAATCCCATGCTGCCCGGCCGCTGAACCAGCCGATCCAGCCCAGCCCGGCGAACAACGCGACCCGTTCGAGCAGCCCGCTCGGGTTGTCCGGGAGCACCCCGCCGGCGTCGAGCACCACCAGCACGCTGGCCGCCACGAACGTCACCGTCATGACCGCCGCGAGCGGCCACGCCACCCGTCGCGGCCCGATCCGGGCCACCGCCCCGATCCCGGCGATGCCCAGCGTGATGGCGATCAGCTGATGGATCAGCCCGCGGGTGGTGTGCTCGGTCGGCACGCCCGGCGGGAAGCCCAGCCCGGCGTCGGTCCGGATGACGGCCAGGGCCACGAGGCAGAGCCCGCACCAGAAAACCAGGACGGCCGCCCGCCGGTGCAGCCCGAGCGCGGCGAGGATCAGCCAGAGGCCGCAGGTGGCCAGGTTGACGGTGCCGTGCCAGCCGCCCGGCCCGAGCGACAGCTGGCTGATCCAGTTGCGCGCCTGGTCGTAGCCGGGCCGGGTCAGACCGTCCACTGTGCTCGCTACGATCATCTGAACCGCGGCGAGCACACCGAAGGCCGGCAGCAGACGCGTCGCCCCGTTCATCCGTCAAGCTTAGGAGTCGCCATGCTGAGGGTGTTCTCGGTGGCGTTCTGGGCGTTCATCGTGCTGACCTGCCCGGTGTTCTTCGCCGGTGCGGTGCTGGTGTGGCTGGTGACACTGCCGTTCGACCGCCGCCGGGTGGTGCTGCACCTCTACTCGTCGGCCTGGGCGGCGTTCTACGTCTACGTCAATCCGCTGTGGCGGCTGCGGATCACCGGCCGCGACCGGTTGCCCTGGCGCGGCGCCGCGGTGCTGGTCGCCAACCACGCCTCGCTGATCGACATCCTGGTGCTGTTCGCGCTGTTCCGGCCGTTCAAATGGGTCTCCAAACAGGAGATCTTCCGGGTGCCGGTGATCGGCTGGAACATGCGGCTCAACGGGTACGTGCCGGTGGTCCGGGGCAGCGGGGCGTCGGTGCGGCGGATGATGGACCGCTGCGACCGGCTGCTCGCCGCCGGATCGCCGCTGATGATGTTCCCGGAGGGCCGGCGCACCTCGGACGGCGAGTTGCAGCCGTTCAAGGACGGCGCGTTCGACCTGGCGGTCCGGCACGACGTGCCGATCTTCCCGATCGCGGTGCACGGCACCCGGGCGGCCCTGCCCCGAAAGGGCCTCATCCTGCGGGAACACATCCGGGCGCGGATCGAGGTGCTGCCACCGCTCGCGCCGGGTGATTTCCCCGACGCGTACGCCCTCCGGGACGCGGCGCGGGCCTCGATCGCGAAGGCGCTGTGAGGATCGCCCACTTCTGCGACAGCCAGCCCGGCCGGCCGGACGGTGTCGCCCGGTCGGTGGAGATGACCGTGCGGCTGCTGCGCGCGGCCGGGCACGAGGTCGACCTGTACCGCCCCGGCCCGCTGCTGGGCCCCGACGTGCGCTCGGTGCCGGTGCCGTTCCGCCAGGTCCGGGTCGGGCTGCCGTTCACACCCCGGCTGGCCGACGTGGTCCACGTGCACAGCACCGGCCCGATCGGGATGACCGGGTTCCGGGCGGCCGCAGACTGGGCGGTGCCGCTCGTGGCGACCTGGCACACCGACGTGGTGGCGTACGCCGACATGTGGGTCGAGGTCCCGATCGGAGCCGCCTGGTGCGCCCTCCAGTTGAAGCTGGGCTGGTCGCCGCGTGAGTTCCTGGAGCTGACCCGGCCCGGTGCGGTTCGCCGCGGCCGGCTGATCGAGCTGGGCAAGGGCATGTTCGCGCGGATGGCGGTGGCCATCGCGCCGTCGGAGAAGACGGCGGCGGGTTTCGCCGAGTTCGAGCCGGCCGCCGAGATCTGCGTGCTGCCCACCCCCGTCCCCGCCGCCGCGCCCGCCCCGTCGCGCACCGGCGGGAACGTGGTGCTGTCGGTCGGCCGGGCCACCGCCGAGAAGAACCCGGAACTGCTGCTGCGGGCATTCGCCCAGGTGCGCACGGCCCGCCCGGACGCCCGGCTGGTCCTGCTCGGGGTCGTGCAGCAGCGCCGCCACCTGATCCGCCGGATCGCCGAGCTCGGCCTCGCCGGGTACGTCCGGATCCACCCACCCGTCCCGCACGACCAGGTCCCCGGCTTCTACCGGGCCGCCGACGTGCTCGCGTTCGCCTCCACCACCGACACCCAGAGCCTGGTGCTGGCCGAGGCGGAGGCGGCCGGCCTGCCGGTGGTGGTCGCCGATCCGGGCCTCGCCGCCCGGCCCGGTGCCGCCGGGGCCGGCCGGTTCACCTGCGAGCCGACGCCGGACGCGTTCGCGGCCGCGCTGCTGCGGATGCTGGACGACGATGCCTTGCGGGCCCGGGTGACGGAGGAGGGGCGGGCGGCCGTGGCGGCGTACACCCCGGAGGTTTTCCGGCGCCGCCTGGAGGAGGTCTACGACCGGGCCGGGAAGGTACGCCACCCCTCCGGGTGATCGCGGTGGAGGCCGTCGGGGCGGGAGCATGGTGGCGATGGCGGAGAGATACGACGCGTTCATCTCGTACAGCCAGTCGGCCGACGGGCGGATGGCGCCCGCCGTGCAGCGCGGGCTCCAGCAGCTCGCCAGGCCCTGGTACGGGCGGCGGGCCCTGTGGATCTTCCGGGACGACACCGGGCTGGCGGTCAACGCCGCGCTCTGGCCCGCCATCCAGGACGCGCTCGACCAGTCCGCGTACTTCATCCTGCTCGTCTCGCCGGCGGCCGCCCGCTCGCAGTGGGTCAACAAGGAGATCGCCCACTGGCGGGCGACGAAGGACCCGCGGCGGATCCTGCCGGTGCTGACCGAGGGCGAGTGGCGCTGGGACGAGTCGGCGGCCGACTTCGGCGAGTCCTCGGCGATGCCGCCGGCGCTGCGTGGCGCCTTCGTAACCGAGCCCCGCTACCTGGACCTGCGGTGGGCGCGCAGCGAGACCGACCTCAACCTGCGCAACGGCCGTTTCCGCCTGGCGATCGCCTCGCTGGCCGCACCGCTGCACGGCAAGCCAACGGAGGATCTGGAGAGCGAGGACATCCGGCAGTTCCGTCGCTTCGCCCGGATCCGGGCGACCGTGCTGGCCGGGCTGACGATCCTGGCCGTGGTCGCGTCGACACTGGGCGTGGCGGCCTACGCCAACGGACGGCGCGCCCGGCAGGAGGCCGACCGGGCCGTCCGCGAGGCGCGGGTGGCCGTCTCCCGCCAGCTGGCCGCCGACGCCAAGAGCCTGGCCGGCACCGACCTCGACCTGGCGTTGCTGCTGAGTGCCGAGGCCTACCGCACCGAGCCCACCCTGCAGGCGGTGGACGGCCTGGTGTCGGTGTCGATGAACGAACCCCAGCTGGCTTCCTACCTGCACGGTCACCGGTCCGCGGTCCTCGCTCTGCACTTCACCGGCCCGGCCACGCTGCTCTCGGCCGACGCCGACGGCGTGGTCATGTCGTGGGACGTCCGGAGCGGCCGCGGCCGTCGCCTCGCGCAGCTGAGGGAGGCGGCCGAGGTGGTCGCCTTCAGCAATGACGGCACGCTGCTGGCCGCCGACGAGACGGACACCGCCCAGGTGCGGATCCTCCCGGTGAACGGCGGCCCGGAACGCGGCTTCACCGGCGACGACGAGGGGGCGAGGGCGCTCGTTTTCGGTCCTGGCGACGACGTTCTCTTCAGCGGAGGAGCGTCCGGCTCGCTCCGGGAGTGGAACGTCAGGACGGGGTCGAGCACGTCGACCGCGCTGGGTGACAACGGCATCCACGGCCTGGCGGTGACCCCCGACGGCCGATACCTGGCGGCGGGCGACATCGACGGGCATGTCCGAGGGTACGACCGGGAGCGCCGCCGCCGGGAGGACATCCAGTCGGTGCGGGGTGCTTCGAACGGGCTCGCCTTCGACCGGACCGGCACCAGACTCGCCATCCGCGACTCGGTCAACAGCCTCTGGCTGTGGGATCGCAAGCAGCACAAGATCTCCGCCGTCGCGCCCGGCGAGAAGGTGCTGGACGCCGAGACGCGCGAATACCTGACCGCCACGGCAGCGGTCGTCTTCAGCCCGGACGGACGTTCCGTCGCGGCGACCGCCGGTCGGGACGCCGCCCTTTACCAGTTGGGTTCGCCACGGGTGTTCCCGGGACAGAACGGCCGTTCGCGGAGCATCACGTTCGATCCGACCGGCCGGACGGTGGCCGTCGGTAGCGAGGACGGCACGATCACCCTTTGGTCGGGCACCGGAGACCCGCCGCTGGCCCGGCGGATGCCGGGTGCCGTCTCGCACCTGCGGGCCATCGCGGCGTCGAGCGACGGGCGGGTCGTCGCGGCGACCGGATGCTCGCCCGCCGCCTTCGAGGATCTGGACGAGCAGGGCTTCGAATGCGGCGCCGGAACGGTGACGGTGTGGTCGGACGGCAAGCCCCGCTCGCTGCCCTCACCCCATCGCAACTTTGTCGATGCACTGAGCGTCTCACCGGACGGCCGCTTCCTCACCTCCGGTGACAGCGACGGCCTGATGGTCCGCTGGGATCTCGGCACGGGCCGGTACGAAAGACTCGACCTCGGAACCGACGGTGTGGAGAGCCTCGCGACCGCACCGGATGGCCTCGCGATCGTGGCGGGAGACCTGAACGGTGGTGTCCTTGTCTGGGACACACAGCGCCGCGTACGACAGGTGATACGAGCCGGGATCGACATCTCCGACCCGTCCGCGTCGGTCGACGCCACGTTTTCCTTTTCCATGACCCTGTCCGGTGACGGATCCAAGGTGTTCACCGCCGAGAGCGACGGCCTCCTGCACGCCTGGGATCGCCGGACCGGGGCCGAACGCTCGATCGAGCCCGGCCTGTCCGAGGACGTCTTCAGCATCGCGGCCGATCCGACCCGCCCCCGCGTCTACGCCGGCTTCCGGGGCGGGCGGGTGCAGCTCTGGGAAGGCCTGCTGGACCGGCTGGTGTCGACGATCATCGTGCCCGACTCGACCGGCTACATCGCGGTGAGCGGGGACGGCACCATCCTTGCCGTCGGCACCGAGGCCGGTGTCCAGCTCTGGGAGATCGCCACCGGACGCCGGCTCGGCACCCGGGCGACGATGGACGACTCCGCCATCGAGGCCGTCACGTTCGCCGGCCCCCGGGCGCCCCAGCAGCTCTTCACCGCCTCCAGCGATCGCCTGCTCGCCTGGGATCTGACCCCCGAGTCGCTGATCGCGCACGCCTGCGGCACCGCGAACCGCAATCTGACGCCCGCCGAACGCGCCGCCTACCTGCCGGCGACCAGCACCCTGCCGACCTGCCCCGGGCGATGACCACGAATTGTCGTACCGGGGCCGTAGGTTGTGGGCATGACCGACGCCGCCCTCACCGAGACCGGTTTCGCCGCCGCCGTCGACCAGGCGCAGGCCGCCGCGAAGTCGTATTACGACACCGGCGACGTGCTGATGACCGACGCCGACTACGACGTGCTGCTCGACCGCATCGCCGAGGCGAAGCGGGTGCACCCGGAGTGGGACGACCGGGGGGTCACCACCCGGGTCGCGGCGGGGGTGTCCGGCGGCGGCGACGTGCGGCACCCGGTGCCGATGATGTCGCTCGGCAAGGTCACCGGCCAGGACGAGGTCCGGGCGTTCGTGACGAGTCTCGGCGGCGACCCCTGCCTGGTCGAGGTCAAGCTGGACGGGCTCGCGATCCGGGTGGAATACGTGTCGGGCCGGCTCGTCCTGGCCGCGTTGCGGGGCGACGGCAGCACCGGGGAGAACGTCACCGCCCAGGTGCTGCGGGGCATCGCCGGCCTGCCCGCCCGGCTCGGCACCCCGTGGACGGGTGAGGTTCGCGGCGAGGTCTACATGACCGTCGCCGACTTCGAGGCGGCCGGGGCCAACCGGGTCGCCGCCGGTGGCAAGGCCTTCATCAACTCGCGCGGCGCGGTCGCCGGGTCGATCCGCAGCGTCGACCGCACCTACGAGACGCCGATGACCTTCGCGGCGTACGACATCTCCGGCGAGTTCACCGCCCACCGCGAGCGGATGGCCCGCGCGGCCGAGCTCGGGTTCCCGGTGGCCGGTCGGCTCGCCGCCGGCGAGATCCAGGTCGCCGCCGACGCCGAGACGGCGCTCGCCGCCATCGCCCGCATCGGCGAGTTGCGCCGCGACCTGGAGTTCCCGATCGACGGCGCGGTGCTCACCGCCGACCTGGAGTCGACGCGCCGGCGGCTCGGCTCCGGCAGCCGCACGCCGCACTGGGCCGCCGCGTTCAAATACCCCGCCGACACCGGGTCGACGGTGCTGCGCGACATCGAGGTCCGGGTCGGGCGCACCGGCCGCATCACGTTGCGCGCGGTGCTCGACCCGGTCTTCGTCGACGGCACCACGATCACCTACGCGACGCTGCACAACCCCAAGTTCGTCGAGGACCAGGGGCTCGCCATCGGCCAGACCGTCGCCGTGTGGCGGGCCGGTGACGTCATTCCGCGGGTCACCGCGCCGATCGGCGAGCAGCCGCACGGCCTCACCCCGTGGACGGCGCCCGAGACCTGCCCGCAGTGCGGCGAGCCGTGGGACAAGTCCAGCCTGCTCTGGCGCTGCCACACCGCGTCGTGCAGCGCCACCAACGCGCTCGAGTACTGGTGCAGCCGCGAGGCGATGGACGTCGAGGGCGCGGGCGAGGCGCTCTGCGTCGCCCTGGTCAACGCGGGCCTGGCCAACGACGTGGCCGATCTTTATTCGCTCACCGCGGAACAGCTGGCCGAGCTGCCGGTCGGCAACACCAAGGCCGGCGGCGTCGTCCTGCTCGGGAAGCTCAACGCGGCCAAGGTCGTCGCGTCGCTGGAGCACAGCAAGACCCAGCCGTTCAACCGGGTCATCACCGGCCTCGGCATCCGGATGACCGGCCGGAGTGTGGGCCGCTGGCTCGCCGCCCGCTTCAAGACCATGGACGCGTTGCGCGCCGCCACGGTCGAGGAGATCGCCGAGATCGACAAGATGGGCCTGATCAAGGCGCAGCACGTCGTCGACGGCCTCGCCGCCATGGCCGGCGTGATCGACCGGCTCGCCGCGGCCGGCGTCACCATGAGCGTTCCGGAGACCACCGGCGACAAGCCGCTGGACGGCAAGACGTACGTGGTCAGCGGCAGCGTCCCCGGCTACACGCGCACCACGGTGAGCGAGCGCATCGAGGAGTTGGGCGGCCGGGCTAGCGGCAGCGTCTCGGCGAACACCACGGCCCTCGTCACGTCCGAGACGACGACGGCCAAGGCAACAAAAGCCGCCAAGCTCGGCATCCCGATCATCGACCCGGCCGAGTTCGCGGAACTGCTCGCGGATTGATCGCCGAATCTGTCCAAGAACGTTTCATGGAAGCCGACGTGGACGATCCCGACATGCGCATCAGCTGTCTGGATGACGCGCGCCAGAAATAGCCGCGCAGTGGTTTCTGCCGACCGGAGGGCGTGCTAAACCGGCAAAGAATGCACCACCCGGGAGGTGGCATGCGGATCGAGTACTACGCCGGTGGCCGGAAGCGTCGCGTCGCGCTCGAAGCCGGCCCGCTCGCGGTCTCCGGGCGGCGTTCGCTGCGCGATGATGATCCGATCCGGATGGTGCGGGCGGAGGCCGGGGAAACGTCGGTCATCGCCACCGGCACGTTGTCCGTCAGCGACGCGCCCGCCGAGGAGATCGTCTGGTTGCGCCGCCGGTTCGGCATGACGCCGGTGGCCGAGGGCAGCCACGGCAAGGTGCTCCTGAGCGCGCCGCTGGACGCCGGTGATCCGGTCCGGCTGGTCGCCCGGGCCGCCGTCGCGATATTCGAGCGGGGCACGGTCGGGTCGGCCCAGCCGAACTTCCTCCGGCTGATGGCCGAGCCCGAACCCGAGCCGGTCGAGGCGGCCGAGTCGACCGAGGGGGAGGCGGACGGCCAGTGGGCGCTCGACAACCTCGGCCGGCCCGGCGTGATCGGCGCCGACGTCGCGGCCCGGGCGGCGTGGACGATCACGAGGGGCGACCCGGACGTCCGGGTCGCGGTGCTCGACGACGGCGTCGACACCGCCCACCCCTACCTGAAATCCGGGGTCGTGGCCGAGCGCGACTTCCGCGATGCCGACGACGTGGCGGCGCCGCGGGGCAACGACGCCCACGGCACGGCCTGCGCCGGGATCATCTGCAGCCGGGACGACGACCTGCGCGGGCTCGCACCGGACGTGTCCCTGGTGGTGTGTCGGATCGGCGGGCGGTCGCCGGCCGGGTGGCTGGCCGACGACTTCGCGGTCGCGGACGCCGTCGACTGGTGCTGGGACACCGCCGGGTCGGCCGTCCTGTCCAACTCGTGGGGCGGCGGACCGCCGAGCGACCTGGTCCTGCTGGCCTTCGACCGGGCCCGCACCAGGGGCCGCGGTGGCCTGGGATCGGTCGTCGTGGCGGCCGCCGGCAACAGCCAGGCCTCGTCGGTCCTCTACCCGGGCGACGCCGCGGACGTGCTGACCGTCGGCGCCTCGAACCAGTGGGACGAGCGCAAGACGCGCAGCTCGCGGGACGGCGAGACGAACTGGGGCAGCAACTCCGGTCCGGGCCTCGACCTGATGGCTCCCGGTGTGCGGATCCGCACCACCGACGTGGCCGGCCCGGCCGGATCGTCGCCGGGACTCTCGACCGGCCGGTTCAACGGCACCTCGGCGGCCACGCCGTTCGTCGCCGCGGCGGCGGCCATGGTGCTGTCGGTCGCCCCGGAGCTGACCGAGGCGGCGGTCCGGACCACGCTGACCGGCACGGCCGACAGCATGGGTCCCTCCGGATGGGACCCGGCGGTCGGCTTCGGCCGGCTGAACGTGTTCCGTGCGCTGCGTGCGGCCCGGCGGGGATGATCCGCATGGCCTATTACTGGGCCCGGCAGCGGAGGGTGCCGCTCGACGACACCGCGCTGGTCGCGGTGGACGTCGCCGTGGCGCGGCGTGCCCGGCTCTGGGACGGCGCCCCGGCCGGGACGCCGGCCGGCGCCGGAATGGTCCTGGTCCCGGCCGCCGATCTGTCCCCGGAGTTGCACGAGCGGCTGCGAGCCGCCGGGGCCGAGCAGCCCGTCCTGCGGCACGGCGACACGCTGCTCGTCGTCCTTCCCGAGGTCCGGGTCGAGTCGGCCGACCCCGGCAGGGCGGCCACCGTCGAGTCGGCGGTGGCGGATTACCCGGAGAGCATCTCGGTCGAGCGGCCCGAACCCGGGCGGCTCATCCTGCGGCCGGGCAGCGGCCTCGGCGGCGACGCCCTCGACCTCGCCAACTATCTCCACGAGCACGCGGGACCGGACGCCGCGCAGGCCCGGTTCCTCCGCATTGTCGACCATCCCCTCTGATCGGGAGGCGTCACCATGCCCACCTTTGTCCGCCATGACATCGTGAAACTCGAACAGCAGCAGGCCGGTCACCCGGTGACCCGGGCGTAC
The DNA here is from genome assembly GCF_018332695.1 of Paractinoplanes toevensis. Lineage (GTDB taxonomy): Bacteria > Actinomycetota > Actinomycetes > Mycobacteriales > Micromonosporaceae > Actinoplanes > Actinoplanes toevensis. The sequence goes on along the minus strand of NZ_BOQN01000050.1, from coordinate 12,250 downwards.
GCCGTCGCGATCGCCGCGATGAAGGCCTTGCCCCGCGACGACCCGCGCAGCCTCGTCTACCAGTGCGCTGTCCACGGCGGCGCGGTCGAGGACCGCTTCCTGAACCAGTGCCAGCACTTCACCTGGTACTTCCTGCCCTGGCACCGCATGTACCTGTACTGGTTCGAACAGATCGCCCGGAAGTTCATCCAGGACTCCGCCGCCGTCGACGACGAGACGAAGGCGACCTGGGCCCTCCCGTACTGGAACTACACCGACAACCGCCCGGCCGGCACCGTGCTGCAGCCCGGAGCCCTGCCGTTCCGGGATGTCCTGCCGGAACCGTTCCGGATCCCCGGCAACAGCGGCAACGCGCTTTTCGTGCCCGGCCGCAACGTCAGCCTCAGCAGGGGCGGCCGCATCGACCCGCGAAGCACCTCGACCCAGCGCGCACTGAGCGAGACCGATTTCTCCCGGCCGCCGATGCCCGGCATCCCGCCCGGCTTCGGCGGGCCGTCGGTCGGCCTGCACCACGACTTCAGCGGCAGCCAGGGCGCCCTGGAGTCGTCCCCGCACGGCGGGGTGCACGTCGCCGTCGGTGGTCTGATGGGACGGCAGAACCAGGCCGCCCTCGACCCCATCTTCTGGCTGCACCACGCCAACATCGACCGCCTGTGGGAGACGTGGCGGACCCAGTTCAAGGGGGAGAACCCGACCGGCGCCGACTGGCTCGACACCGACACGTTCTTCTTCCACGACGCGGACGGCAACGAGGTCCACCAGACCGTGCGCGAGGTCGTCGAGACGCTCGACCTGAATTACGAGTACGAGGACGTGTCAGCACCGGCCGGCCCGCTGGAGGCGATCACCGTGCAGTCAAGCCCCGGACACCCACCCGAACTGGTCGGCGCCACCGGCGACGCCACCCGGCTCACCGGTGACATCACCAGCACGCGGTTCCCGCTCAGCCCACCGGCCGGGCCGCTGCGGGCGGCGGCGGCGGAACCCAGCCACGTCTACCTGAACGTCGAGGACATCCGGGCGGCCGGCGTACCGGACCTGTCCTACGCGGTCTACCTGAACGTGCCCGACACCGATCTCGACCCGGAGAACGACGCGCACTACGTCGGCAACATCACCTTCTTCGGCATCGAGCTCTCCCAGGACCTGGACCACGACCACCCGGGCGGCCACAGCGAGTTCCGGGAGGCCTTCGACATCACCGACCTGTACACGCGACTGCGCGCCGACGGCCGGTGGAACGAGGACGAGGTCACCGTGACGTTCGTACCGCTGGGGGTGCTGCCTCCGCCGGAGGCCGGACCGGCCGACCCGCCGCCGGCGGCGAGCACGCCGATCACGCTCGGCCGCGTCAGCCTCTTCTATCAGTGACGCCAGTGACGGCGGCCTCGGCCACCACCCTTCCCGGCCGACTCCGCCGGGCGCGGTGGTACCACCCCGAGTGGACGGTTGCGGTAGTGGCCGCGGCGGCCTGGACGCTCACGATCGTGGCGCCCGGCCACGGCGGCGCCGGCTGGGCGGTGATGGCGGCGGCGATGATGCTGCCGCCGGCCCTGCCGGCCGTCCGCCGGGTCGCGATGAGCGGCAAGTGGGCCCGGCGCGGGCGGGCCGCCGCCGGCTTCGCCGCCGCCTACCTCGCGGTCTGGGCGCTCTACGGGACGGTCCTTCTTGCTTGCGTACGGTGGTCGCAGGTGCCGGCGCACGCGGACGGGCCGCTGGTCGCCGCCTTGCTGACGGCGGCGCTCTGGGAACTCACCCCCTACAAACGCCGATGGGTACGGGCCGGCCACCGCACCCCGCCGCTGCCGCCGGATGGGTGGCGGGCCGACCGGGCGTGCCTGCTCGCCGGTCTTCGCCACGGCGGAGCGAGTGTCGGCGCGTGCTGGGCCCTGATGCTGCCGATGACCGTCACCGCCCACCTCCACCTGCCCCTGATGATCCTCCTGACGGCCATCGCGGTGGCCGAGGAATCACTGGTTAAGGGCACCCGCCTGACCCATGCGAGCGCCACCGCCCTGCTTCTCGCCGCGCTCGTCATCGCCGTCTGACCGGAACAGGAGAACCCGTCATGGAGGTCGCCGAGCTCGCCGGAACGTACACGTACCGCCGCCCTGGCCAAGGCCGGCCAGACCGCCAGCTTCCTGGCGGTGCAGCGGGACGCTTGATCGGGCGTTGCCTGGTCAGCTGCCGGTCGGGTAGGGACGCGCGGCCGCGGTGGCCAGCGTCATGAAGGCGGGCAGATTCAAATTCCAGAACGAGGTCATGCAGGAGTACGCCGGGAAGAAGCCACTGCATCCGGACGCGTTCGGGCCGACCTCGATGGTGTAGCCGGGAACGCCCAGCGTGCCGTAGATCCAGTCGTCGGTCGCACCCGGCGCGAAGTAGTTCAGGCCGCCGTCACCGTGCACCACGTCGTACTTGTTGGACTTCGCCATGGCCGTGGCGATCGCCTTGAGATCGGTGTTGTTCGGCGCGAGCGCGTTGGTCCAGCCGTACGGATAGATGTCGAGCGCGGCGTAACTGTGCAGGGTGAGGAACGTGCCGGTGGTCGCGGTGGTGGCCGGCGAGAAGTCGGCGCTGGGCTTGGTGTCGCGGTAGATCTTGCTCAGGAAGCCCTGGATGCCCTGGGTCTCCGGCTCGCTGGCCGCACCGGTGCCGGGGTAGGTCTCGCTGCACTTGGTGCCCTGGTTGACGTCCCAGTGGTAGCTCGAGTTGCGGTTGAGGTCGACCCCGAGTCCGGTGCCCGAGCACCCGTTGTCGTGGGCGTTCTTGCGCTGCGAGACCGGCCGGGTCGAGTTCGACGAGACGATGTCGACACCGTCCGGGTTGGCGATCGGGATGACCCACAGCTCGGTGGTGTTCATCAGGTTCGTCACGGCGGTGTTGGTGCCGTAGTTGTTCACCAGATAGTCGATCCACTTGTAGGCGAGCTCACCGGTGGAGAGTTCCCGGGCGTGCATCTGCGCCATCAGGGTGAACTTCGGCTTCGATCCGGTGGTGGTCAGCGCGCAGTCACCGGACACGATCTTGGTGATGCACAGTGCCTGGACGTCGTGGCCGCCGCGGCTCTGGGTCTTCAGCCAGGACTGGCCGATGGTGCGCAGGACCGCCAGGTCGGGGTGGGCCGTGGCGACGCTCTGGTTGTGCACCTCGTGCCCGGCCGCGGTGTGATAGCCGCCGTAGTAGGTATCCGCCGCCGCCACGAACGACTCCGGCACGGGCTGGTAGAGCGGGCCGGCGTAGCGCACGGTCAGCCCGCGGTGCCGCAGCCGCTGGGCGTCGGCCTCGGTCGCCAGGATCGGCACGGCCGTGGTCAGCGGGCCTTCCAGGACGTCGTAGCCGCGCTGGGCCAGGTCGGCGGCGAGGCCGCCGGTGCCGGTGGACGGCGACGTGACGTCGTAGTAAGCCAGGTCGGTGGTGCTCGGGACGGCCGCGACGGCGCTGCCGGGCATCGTGAGCCCAGCACCGAGCAGAACGAGCAGTACGCCTGCTCCGGCGGCGATCAGCCGCCGGAGACGCGCCTGCGGGAAGAGCGAGAACCCGGTCATCGGTACCTCGATCGTGGGTGGCCCGGCGTCACCATGCACCGAGCCGTGAGCCATCCACGATCTTCGATATGAACGGTTCCGTCAACTGCTCATGCGTAGCAGACCTGAGTAGGGTGGGTGGGTCGAAGGGGGACGACGGATGACCAGTTGGTCCAGCCTCCACGAAGGCACGCCCGGCGGGCCCTCGGTTCTCGCGGTCGACTTCGAGCCGGGGCGGCACGACGCCGGCTTTCCCGACATGGTCCCGCACCTGCCCGGCGACCTGACCGTGCTGGCCACCGAGGCCCCGCGGCGCTCCGCCGTCGACGATGCCCTCACCGAGTGGCTCGCCGGGGCTGACGCGGGCGACGGCCGGGTCGCGGCGGTGCTCGGGTTCTGCGCGGGGGCGACGGTGGCCGCCTGGCTTGCGTACGAGATCGGGAGTGTCGCCCCGGCGCCCGCCCTGGTTCTGCTCGATCCCAGCCGGGCCGACGCCGCGCTGCTGCGCGCCGAGTTCGGAAAGGCCGCGTCGGGGCTGCTGCGGGCCGCGGGCGAGCCCGCCGTCGAGCCCGACGCGGACGAGGCCGACCTGCCGGCCCTGGCCGACCACCTCTCGGCGGAGTACGCGGGGATCGTCCGCCGGGTCGCGCCGATTCTCGAGGTGGACGACGATCTGGCCGACGATCTGGCTGAGCGCTTCGCCGACTACCTGCGGTACCTCGCGGTCGCGGGCGGCACCGCCTGGCCGCCGCTGACCGACGAGGAGCGCACGCTCACGCTGGTGTCGGCGCACTTCGACGGCGACACCCCGATGCCCGGCCGCCGGGTGCGGATGGACGTCGAGCGGGCCGACTTCCTCGCCGACCGCGGCGTCGCGCTGGCGGTCACCGCGTCGATCGGCCGGTGACGCTCTCGGCCGGCTCGGCCTCCGCCGGCCGGCCGAAGCGGTGCTCCAGCCAGGCGCCGGCCGCCTGCGAGGTCACGATCGACAGCATCACCAGTACGGTGTAGAGGTCCTCGGTGATCACCCCGGCCGCGTAGGTGACCGAGGCCAGCACGATGCCGGGCCCGCCGCGGGCGTTGAGGGCGGCGGCCAGGTCGGTGGCCGCCGACCGGCTGTGCCCGGACAATCGCGCGCCGAGCCAGACGCTGCCACCCTTGACGACGCACGCGAAGGCCAGGAACCAGACGAAGAACCACACGTCGAAGTGGCGCACGAGGTCGAGCTTGAGACCGACCGACACGAAGTAGATCGGGATGAACAGCGAGGTGGCGACCCGCTGGATCGCGTCCCAGGCCGGCCCCTCGCGGGCATCGTCGCCGGATCCGCCGCGGGCCACGCTGATCCCGGCCAGCAGCGCCCCGAAGATCGGGTCGACCCCGATGACGGTAGCCCCGAGCACCATGAGCAGCAGGAAAGTGACCCGGAACGCGGTCGGGTCGCGGCGTTCCAGCACGTTGACCCGGCTGGCCGCGAGCACCCGGAACAACCAACCGCCCAGGGCCAGAAAAACCCCGAAATACAAGACATTGACCAACACGTACGCCGTCGCGGTGACCGCCGCGGGTCCGTCGCCCAACTCGCTGAGCAGCCCGTACGCGTCCTTCGTGCCGGCTTGGGCGAGCCCGAGGATCACCGCGAGCACCGCATAGAGAACGACGTCCTCCAGCACCGCGACGGCGAGCACCATCCGCGCGAACCGGGTGTCGAGGATGCCCAGGTCCAGCATGATCCGGGAGATCACCGGGATGCTCGCGACCCCCACCGCGATGCCCAGGACCAGGGCGAACGTGACCGCCGACCCGCGCGGGCCGGAGAGCCCGTCGTGGTCGAGGAGGCCGCCCAGCCCGATGCCCGCGGCTACCGGGATCACCAGGCCGGCGACCGCCACGACGGCGACGGCGCGGCGCTGCCCCTCCAGCCGGCCCCGGGCCACCTCCCGGCCGGACAGGAACATCAGCAGGATCAGGCCCAGCTGGGACAGCGCGGCCAGCACGTCGGGGGTGATCCCCGGCCCGGGGATCAGCCGGTCGCCGAAGCCCGGGATCAGCCAGCCGAGCAGGGTCGGGCCGAGCACGATGCCGGCCAGGATCTCGCCGATCACCGGCGGCTGCCGCATCCAGCGGAACAGTTCGCGCAGCAGGTGGGCGGCGATCACGATCAGGGTGAGGGCGGTGAACAGCTGAGCGATCTCAGCGGCTTTCACGGCGGCCCGCCAGGTCGGTCACGGTCGTGTCCGGCGCGGCCACGGCCGCGCTCAGCAGCCCGGCGAAGTCGCCGGCCACGCCCGCGGCGGTGGACCGGTCGAACAGCTCGTCGGCGTATTCGAGGATGCCGTGCAGGGTGTCGTCGCCGGTGCGGATCAGGTAGAGGGCCATGTCGAACTTGGACGTGCCGGGGTCGACGAACAGCCGGGTCGCCTCGATTCCGGGCAGGTCGACCGGCACCCGCGGCGCGTCGTCGATGACCAGGGAGAACTGGACCAGCGGCGGCTTGCCATCGTACGAGCTGCGGCCGATCGTGCGCAGCAGCGCGGCGTACGGGATGTCGCGGTCGGCCATCGCCGCGGTGAGTGCCTGTTTGGTGGTGGCGACCAGTTCCAGGAACGACCGCTCCGGGCGCAGGCGCAGGCGGACCGGCATCTGGTCGGTGAGGCAGCCGATCAGCGGGTCGAGGGCGGCCGCGCCCCGGCGGGAGACCGGCACCCCGATCAGCAGATCGGACTCGCCGGTGTAACCGTGCAGGGTCGCGAAGATGGCGGCGGCGTAGACCGTGAACGGGGTGGACCGCGCGGCGCGAGCGACCCGGCGCACCCCGGCGGTCAGGTCGGCGGGAACGTCGAACCCGAGCTGCTCACCGGTCTGCCGCGGTTCCTCGGGGCGCGGGCGGTCGAGCGGCAGCAGGTCGCGCTCGGACACCCCGGCCAGCGTCGCGCGCCACCGGTCCAGCATGGCCGGGTCGAGCCCGGCCGCGCGCCGGCGGACCGCGAAGTCGCCCAGGTGGCCGGTCAGTGGTGCGAGGTCGGGCGCCCGGCCCTCGACGCGCGCCCGGTAGAACTCGGTCAGCTCCCGGTTGAGCACCAGGTAGGACCAGTCGTCGACGGCGGTGTGGTGGAACTCGATGGCGAGCACGAAGTCGTCGGCGGCCAACTCGAACAGCGTGGCCCGGAACGGCGCCTCGGCCAGGTCGAGCTGCGTCCGGACGACCCGGCGCAACTCGGCGTCCAGCTCGTCGGGCCGGCACGAACGGTGGGCGAGCACCGGGCCGGGCTCGTCGGCCGGCACCTGGACCAGGGCGTCGTCGTCGAACAGCAGCCGGGTGCGCAGCGTCGGCTGCCGGCGCACCACCTCGGTGAGCGCCCACTCCAAGGCGGCCACGTCGAGCGCGCCGCGCAGCCGGTGCACCCAGGCCTCCAGCAGCACCGAATCGCCCTCGGTGGCCTGCTCCTGCAGCCACATCGCCTCCTGCTCGAAGGTCATCGGGTAGGTCATCGGTCCGCCTTCCGCGCCGGGCCGCGCAACAGGGCGGCGGTATCGCGCTTGCCGTTGGCGGTCATCGGGAAGCGCTCGACGGCCCAGATCGTGGTCGGCACCAGGTAGGCGGGCAGGACACGGCGGAGGTGTCCGCGCACGTCGAGCGGGTCGGGCCGGTCGCCGCCGGTCGTCGCGAGGTAGCACAGGGAGAGTCGCCCGACCCGGCCGTCCGGTCCGGTGATCGGGAGCACCACGCAGTCGCGGACCCCCGGCACCGCCCGGGCCGCGGTCTCGATCTCGTCCGGCTCGATCCGCTGGCCGCTGATCTTGAGTTGCCGGTCGCCGCGACCGCGGAAGTGCAGCACCCCCTCGTCGTCGAGGACCGCGAGGTCGCCGCTGCGGTAGAGGCGGCGGGGCCGGCCGTCGATCGGCACCGGCACGAACCGTTCGGTGGTCTGCTCGGGCCGGCCGAGATAACCGATCGCGAGACCGTCGCCGCCCAGGTAGATCTCGCCGATCTCGCCGGGTGCGCACCGGGCCCGATCGGAACCCAGCAGGAACACCTCCGTGCCCGGGGCCGCGCGGCCGATCGGGATGCCGCCGGCCAGGTCGCAGTCGGCCGGGCGGATCCGGTGCCAGACCGCGACCATGCAGCTCTCGGCCGGGCCGAGCGTGTTGTAGACCGGGGTCCGCGGGTGCGCCCGCAGGAACCGCCGCAGGTGACCGGGGGAGACCCGCTCGCCGCCGATGTAGATCTGCCGGACCCCGTCGAAGCACTCCGGTGCCTCGTCGACGAACAGGTTGAACAGCGTGGTGGTCAGCCAGACGGTGTCCACGCCCGCGGTCCGCACCAGGTCGCGCAGCGCGCCGGGGAGCAGGAAGTCGCCGTCGATCAGGACGCTCGTGCCGCCCGTGCTGAGCTGGCCCCACAGCTCGAACGCGTACATGTCCCAGGGCAGCGCCGCGGCCAGCGGCGTGGCGTGCCCGGGGCCGAAGCCCGGGAATCCGCCGGGCCGGAACAGCCGGGCCACCGCCCGGTGCGGCGAGACCACGCCCTTGGCGCCGCCGGTCGTGCCGGAGGTGAAGAACACCGTGGCGGCCGCGGCCGGGCCGGGATCGACCACGTCGGCGCCGGCGGTGGTGCGCCGGGCGGCGAGGTCGGCCAGCGGCTCGGCCGGCAGCTCCGCCGGCCCGGCCGCGCCGATCTGGTCGAGAATGGACTGCCGCCGGGCCGGCGGCCAGGCCGGGTTGAGATTGGTGTACGCCGCGCCGCGCTTGAGCACCGCCAGCTCGGTCGCCACCAGGTGGGCCGAGCGCGGCAGCAGCAACGGCACGATGTCGCCCGGCCCGACCCCGCGGCGGGCCAGCACACCGGCGAGCACGTCGGCCGCGGCGTCGAGCGTGGCGTAGCTGACCCGCTCGTCGCCGTGGATCAGCGCGGTCGCCGCCGGCCGCTCGGCGGCGTGCTCGGCGACCAGGCCGTGCAGCGTCTCAGCCGGCATCGCTCGCTCGGCCGGTATCGCTGTCTCAGCCGGCATCGCTGCTCTCTCAGCCGGCATCGCTCGCCTCGACCCGGGCCGCGAAGTCGGCCAGCACGTCGTGCTCCAGCAGCCAGCCCGGCTGGACCCGGCGGCCGGTCTCGGCCTCGATCCGGGCGCAGACGCGAATCGCCTGCAGGGAGGTGCCGCCGAAATCGTAGAAACTGTCCGTGCGGCCGAACCTGTCGATCTCCAGGACCTCGGCCAGGATTCGCGCGACGGACGCCTCCAGCGGCGTCCGGGCCGCTTCGAATGGCGAGTCCACAGACAATTCGCGGGCAGTGGTCATGCGGCGATCTCCTTTTGGATATTGGGAGAGGCGACGAGACTGTTCCCGCCACGGTAGTGCTTTTGCCGGCCGCGGTGGGGGCGCACGGTCGTCAATTGATCAATTTCTCGCGAGCCTTGTTCGCCCGATCTGGCCGGGGCTACTGTGGCCCACAGGTCCAACCCACGGGGGTGTTTGTGTTGTGATCAAGAATTGTGCATTTCGTGGTGACCCGCCGAGATGAGCGGGCCTCCGGAGACAGATATCGAAAAAGCAATCTGTGCGACGTGGAGCGAAATTCTCGGCCGCACCGTCGACGACACCACGGTGAGCTGGACGAGTCTGGGCGGCGATTCGGTCGGCGCGGTCCGGGTCGCCTCGCGCATCCGGGCCCGGCTGGGCGTCCAGCTCAACCTCGCGACCGTGCTCCGCTGCCGCACGGTCGGCGCGCTCGCCACGGCGGTCGAGGCGGCCCGCCCGGTGACGGTCACCGAGCCGGACGGCCCGGCGCTCGTGCCGCGCACCGGCGCCGCCGCCCCGCCGATGTCGTTCTTCCAGGACTGGCGGTTCCGCGCCGACCAGGGCGTCACCGCGCCGCTCTACAACCTGACCCTGGGCTTCGCGCTCGACGGCGAGCTCGACACCGCGGCGCTCGGCACCGCCCTCACCGAGGTGGCGCGCCGGCACGAGCCGCTGCGCACCAACTACGCGATCGTCGAGGGCCGGCCGATCCAGCGCATCCACCCGCCGTCCACTCTCGACCTGCCTGTCTTCGACCTGCGCAAACTGCCCGAGGAAGAGCAACGGCCGGAGGCGCTGCGGCAGTTCGGGCTGGCCTCGGCCCACCCGCTCGACCGCGAACGGGAGGCGCTGTTCCAGCCGTTCCTGGCCCGGATGAGCGGCGACCGCCACCTGCTGATGCTGCTCACCGACCGGATGGCGGTCGACGGCACCTCGCTGCGGCTGATCGTCGAGGAGCTGTCGATGCTCTACACCTGCGCCCGCACCGGCGACCGGCCCGCACCGGCGCCGGCCGTCCAGCAGGCCGACTGGGCGATCTGGCAGCGCGGGCGGCTGCAGGGCGAGCGGCTCGACCGCCTTACCGCTTACTGGGAGCGGAAACTCGACGCCGACCGGCCGCTCATCGAGCAGCCGATGCCACCCGGGCTGTCCACTCCCGCCCGCGGCCCCGACGGCCGGTTCGCCCAGGTGCCGCTGGGTGCCGGGCTGAGCCGCGAGGTCGGCCGCCGGCTCACCGACCTCGACGTCACCCTTTACATGTACGCCCTGGCGGCCCTGCAACTGCTCACCTCCCGGCTGTCCGGGCGGGACGAGACCACGGTCCTCACCCCGTTCGCGAACCGCACCCGGCAGGCGGTCGAGCGCACCATCGGGTGCTTCTCGCACGGCGTCATCTACCGCACCGACGTCAGCGGCGACCCGTCCTTCGCCGAGCTGGTCGGCCGGGTCCGGGACGTCTGCCTGGACGCCTGGGAGCACCAGGAGCTACCGATCAGCGAGGTGGCTCGGCACGTGCGCCCGCACTCCGCGCTCAAGCTGTTCGATGAGTTCCACGTGTTCTTCGACGTCACCCACGACCAGCCCGGCCTGACCCTCGACGGCGTGCGGGTCGGCCCCACCCCGGTCGGGCCCAGCAGCGCCCACCCGTCGCTCGCCGTCTTCCTGCACGACGGCGCCGAGGGGCTCACCCTCACCCTGCGCGGCGAGGCCGACCGCTTCCCGGCCGACGCGCTCGACTGGCTGGCGGCCGAGCTGGTCGGGGTGCTGCGCGAGGGGACCGCAACCCCGGCCACCCGAGTGTCGCGGCTCGGGCCGTCGCGGGATTCCATCGACCGGCGTTTCGGGTCGTGAGCGACGCGACCGCCGGGTCGAAGACCGGCGGACTGTGGCGGCACGGCAACTTCATGCGCCTGTGGACCGGGCAGGCGGTTTCCGACTTCGGCGGCGAGATCACCCAGCTGGCCCTGCCGCTCACCGCGATCTTCGTGCTGAACGCCCCGGTCTGGCAGGTCGGGCTGCTGCGCGCCGCCACGGCCGCGCCGCTGCTGCTGTTCAGCATCCCGGCCGGAATGCTCGCCGACCGGCTCCGCCGCCGCCCGATTCTGATCGTCTCCGACCTGGCCCGCGCGGTCGTGCTCGCGGTGGTGCCGCTGGCCGCGGTGCTGCATGTGCTCAGCATCGGGCTGCTGGTCGTGGTCGGGCTCGTAGCGGGCACCTTCAACGTCCTGTTCCTGGTGACCTACCAGGCCTTCCTGCCCACCGTGGTGACCCCCGACGCGCTCGTCGAGGGCAACAGCAAGCTGCAGACCACCGGCGCGATCGCCGAGGTGGCCGCGCCCAGCGCCGGCGGAGCGCTGATCCAGTGGCTGACCGCGCCGATCGTGGTCCTGCTCGACGCGCTGTCGTTCCTCTTCTCCGCCTTCATGATCAGCCGGGTGCGCGTGGAGGAGACGGTGGTGGCGGCGCCGCGCCGGGCCCTGCTCGCCGACCTGCTCGTGGGCTGGCGACATCTGGTCGCGCACCCGCTGCTGCGGGCCATCGCGGTCGGCTCCACCATCATGGGCATCTTCTTCGGCGTACAGCAGACGGTCCTGATTCTCTTCATGACCCGCACCCTGCACTACAGCGCGCTGGCGATCGGCCTGATCCTGGCGGTCGGCAGCGTCGGCGCGATCGTCGGCGCGGTGGCGTCCGGCCGCGTCGGGCGCAACGCGCTGGGCCCCACGCTGATCGCCGCGACCCTGCTGAACGCGATCGGCGGCACGCTGCTCGGCACCACCACGGGCGCCCTGGCGGTACCGGTGCTGGTGCTCGGGCAGTTCCTGGTAGGCGCGTCCTTCCCGATGTATTTCGTGCAGCAGACCAGCCTGCGCCAGGCCGTCTCGCCCCCCGAATACCTGGGCCGCATCACCGCCGCCTTCGCCATGATCACGTGGGGCATGATCCCGATCGGCGCGCTGATCGGCGGCCTGCTGCCGTCGTTCCTGGGCTTACAGGCCACGCTGCTGCTAGGCGGCCTGGGCAAACTACTGGCGGTGGCCTGGCTGTGGTTCTCCCCGGTGCGCCAGGTCCGCTCGATCGAAACCTAGACCGCCCTTCCGAGCCGCCGCGTCTCCAGATCTTGTGGACTTGCTACTCGGTCCGCACGGCAGTTCCACAAGATCGAGGCGTGCCAGTTTCTTTCGGCCGTGGCCTCGGGGCCCTTCTTCGCCGTCGCTGCTGCTGCTTCAGACCTTGTGAACTTGACGTTCGCTCAGCACCAAATTTCACAAGATCGAGCCGTCCTGGAGTGACGCTGCCGGATATAAGCGGCTTATCGTTCTCTTTTAACTGAGCCTGTCCCGCTTGTGGAGGAGCCTTCCACCAAATGGGACCGCTCTCCGCGGTGCGTGCGCGTATCAGGGGACTGTGCCACGAACGGT
>NZ_BOQN01000049.1 GCF_018332695.1 Paractinoplanes toevensis | reverse complement strand
GGGACGAACGTTAAGCGGATGAAGGACATCACGCGCCCCCTCAGCCGTAGACGAACTGAGTCGTGGAGCCCGACTCGTTGTAGAGGTAGAAGGTCTTGTTCGTGTTGCGGTAGACGCCGACCGTGTCCATGCCGTCGCCGTTCCAGTCGCCCGCGATCGGCAGGTCCCGCATCTGGCCGAACGCCAGCGGCGTGTGCGTCCCGCTGTCGGCCGGATCGTTGTTGTACTTGCGGTACCAGGTGTTGTTGCCGGGCCGGAACAGGCCGATGCTGTCGACGCCGTTCTTGTCCCAGTCACCGGAGAGCGGCACGTCCCCGAGCTGCCCGAAATTGATCTCGATCGTGGTCTGCCCGGACCGGTACAGATAGTGCTGATGGTTCGAGTACCGGCTCCGGCCGACGTCGTCCTTCCCATCTCCGGTCCAGTCGCCGATCAGCGGCAGCTGGTTGGTGTCGGCGAGGTCCAGGGTGGTCGTGGCCCCGTTCGCCGGGTCGTTGGTGGCGCGCAGGTAGAAGGCGTTCTCGCTGGGCCGCCACACGCCGACGGTGTCGACGCCGTCGCCGTTCCAGTCACCCGCGACCGGCACATCGTCGGCCTGCCCGAAGGTGAGCGTCACGTCCGCGCCGCCGCTGGACAGCGAGTTTCGCAGGTAGAACTTGTGCTCGTTGGGCCGCCAGATCGCGATGGTGTCCTTGCCGTCGCCGTTCCAGTCACCGGCCAGCGGCACCTGCGGCGGCGCGCTGGTCACCAGAGTCAGACCGTACATGTCGAGGATCTGGCTGAGGGGCTGATACGACGAGGCGGGGTCGTCCTGGCCGCACTCGGCCCAACTCGCGGAGGTGGTGCCCTGGCCCTGGGTACCGGCCACCAACGCACCGCCGGAGTCGCCGCCGTTGGCGCACACATCCGTCTTGATCTGGTTGTTCCAGGTGTAGTCGTCGGTGCGAGTGGTGTATCCGCGGGACAGGATCTTCCCGCAGTGCCATCCGCTGGTCCGGCCGGACCGGCACACGGCCGCACCGACGGCGGCGTCCTGCGAACCGGTGACCGCCACGGTTCCGCCGTTGTGGTTGTTGACCAGGGCCTGCGGCGTCCACATCGCGTTCGTCTGGACCCAGCTGGCGTCGGTTCCGGACGTGACGGAGGCGCGCACGACTCCCTGATCCACGTCGTTGTAGCCGGTGGTCATCTCGCCGGTGTGCGTGCAGTGCCCGGCCGTCACGAACCCGCCGATGACGGAGAACCCGACCGAGCACACGCCGACGGAGTTGGAGTTCGCTATCCAGTCGAGGTAATGGTCTCCGCCACGAACCGGATAGGTGGGTGTGGGCTTGCGTGCGTCCACCTCCACCCGAACCGGACCGCCGGTAACCCCGGCGGCGGCGACGAGATCGGTGGCGGCATCGGCCGTCACGGCGGTGACCAGGACGCTGTTGGTCCGCGGGTCGACACCCCAACCGGTGACGCCCTGAGCCCGGCCGGCTCCGGCGCGGTCGAGGGCGGCCTTAACCCGGTCGAGTTCGGCAGCACTGTGGGCGACGACGCGGGCCCGGCCACCGGCGGCACGAACCGTTCCGGCGAGGCCGGCGTCGGTCACGCCGACGGTGAAGCCCTCGCCGTCGATCCACAATCCGCCGAACGCGGCGCCCAGCGACGTGCGGAGTCCGGGTTCGGCGTCGGCGGCATGCCGGTCGCGGGCGAACACGGAGGAGTCGAGGTTGAGGTCGCGCTTCAGCGCGGCGAGCATCGCCGGGTCGTAGGACGCGTCCGGCGGGGGAACCACGGGATCGGCGAAGGCGGCGCTGCCGGGCCCGGCCACGAGCATGATGGCGGTGACGGCCGCCAATGCACCACGGATTTGAGACATGCACACAGGCTGATGGCTGTGCCCGAATTGCGGCACCTGAGAGCTCTCAGGTTGTGCGGCTCGTCCAATGGAGACGGTGTTGCACAATGACCCCGAAAGGGGGCCAGATGCGACCGTTGACCGAGATATCCGACGGCACGATCGTCGGCGATTACCGGGTGCTCCGTTACATTGCCTCAGGTCAATGGGGAAGTGTCTACGCCGCGCGCCGGCTCGGCACCGGTGACGACGTCGCGCTCAAGATGCTGCCGTCGGCCCTGCTCACCCCGGCCCAACGGGCCGAGTTCCTCGATCGGGAGGAACGCTTCGGCCGCGGTGCCCGGCACGCCCATCTGATCCGTACGATCGACGCCTTCACCCTGCCGGACGGCACCGTCGCGCTGGTGATGGAGCTGGCCCGCACGGACCTTCGCCGGGTGCTGGAGGCGGGGCCGGCCGACCCCCGGATCCTGCGGGAACTGTGGCAGGCCCTGTCCTACATGCACGCGGAAGGCTGGGTGCACGGCGACCTCAAGCCGGCCAACGTGCTGATCGCCGAGGACGGCTCGGTGCGGGTCGGCGACTTCGGGCTGGCCGCGCAGATCGAGGGCACCCACGGCTACACGCCGGGGCTGGGCACCCAGGACTATCTGCCGCCGGAGTGGTGGGACCAGGGCCTGGACAGCCGCGGCGTGATCACCCGGCCGGCCACTGACGTGTGGGCGTTCGGCGTCATCGCCCACGAGGTGCTGACCGGCGGCATGCACCCGTTCCCCGGCGCGACCCCGGCGGCGCGGGCCGGCGCGATCCGGGAGTACGCCGCCGACCCGGGGCAGCTGCGCCTGGCCCCGGCGATCCCGCCGCCCTGGCCGGAGATCATCCGCGACTGCCTGCGCCCGGGCCACGCCGAGCGCCTGGCCGCGACCCGCGATCTGGGTGCGCGGATGGCCGGGGCGCCGGCGGCGACCGGCACCGCGACACCGATCCGCCGGACCGGTTTCGCGATCGCCGCCGCCCTCTCCGCACTTCTGCTGGGCGCTTCGACCGCGCCGGCGCCGGCCGAGACGGAGCCGGATACGGCGGAGAAGAGCGAGAAGGTGAAGACACCGGCGCCGGGTGAACTGCGTCCCGGCGGCGAGGTTCCGGCCCAGTATCGGACGGTGATCGCCGAGGCCGCGCACTCGTGCCCGAAACCCGCGGTCACCCCGGCCCTGATCGCCGGGATGCTCCGGGTCGAGAGCAATTTCGACCCGGCCAAACGGTCACCGCAGACCGATGAGTACGGCATCGCGATGTGGACGCCGACGGTGTTCGCGGGCTGGGCACCGAAACACCCGGACCGCACCGCCAGTGTTTTCGACGCCGACGATTCGATCCGCGCGATGGGCGCGTTCCTCTGCTATCTGGTCGACACCGTCGGCTATCTGCCCGGCGACCAGCAACTGCTGATCGCCTCGGCCTATCGGGTCGGCGGTAAACGCGTCCGCAAGGCCAACGGCGTGCCGCCGGAAACCACGGCCTACACCAGCAAGATCAAGACCAAGACCATCGAGTACGGGTACTGAGCCGTGTCCGGTGTACTCATCCAGCTCCCGTCCGACGACGACAAGCCGACCCTGCTGCGGCTGAAACCCGGCGAGACGGCCACGTTCGGTCGCGGCGAACCCGGCCGTACGCCGGACGTCCCGTTGCCGCACCCGGCGGTGTCCCGGCTGGCCGGGCAGGTGACCGCGACCGCCGATTTCTGGCTGATCACCAATTTCAGCAGCGAGCGGACGTACGTCGTGGACAATCCCGAAGGCGGCGGCGAGCACCTGAAGATCGCGCCGCGCCGGGTGGACGCCCCGGTCCCGTTCGAGTTCGCCCGGGTGGTGATCCCGGTCCCGGACGGCGAGATGAGCTTCCTGGTCTACGCGCCCGAGCACACCTACGCCGACCCCGGACCGGACGCGGGCACCGCCACCATGCGGGCCTTCTCGCTGGACGAGAGCGCGAAGTACTTCCTGGTGCTGGTGGCGCTGTGCGAGCCGCGGCTGCGGGACAGCTCGTCGGTGGCGATCCCGCTGCTGCCGGAGCTCGTCGACCGGCTGGGTGGCGCGCTGACCGGCAGCGCGGTGAACTTCCACATCGACTACCTGGCCGAGCACAAGCTGCGGCTGCGGCAGCGGGACAGTGCCCAGCGCCCCCGCCTGGATCACAAGCGGGAGGCGCTGGTCGCCTGCGCGTTGCGCTTCAACCTGGTGGCCGAGCGCCACCTGGCCCTGCTACCCCCTCGTGCAGGTCAGGCCGTTGACGGTGAATGCTGAGGGTGCCGGGTTGCTGCCGGTGTAGGTGCCGTTGAAGCCGGCGCTGGTGGAGCCGCCGGCTGGGACCGCACCGTTGTAGGTCAGGCTGGTCGCGGTGACCTGAGTGTCGGTCTGGGTCCAGTTCGCCGACCAGCCTTGGCTGATCTTCTGGCTGCCGGCGAACGCGAAGCCCAGGTTCCACGAGGTCCACGCGGCGGTGCCGGTGTTGGCCACGGTGACCGTCCCGGTGAAGCCACTCCCCCAGTCGTTGGCGCTGTAGGTGACCCGGCAACCGGCCGAGGCCGACGGCGACGGGGACGGGGACGGGGACGGGGACGGGGAGGTCGACGGGCTGGTGGAAACGGATGGGCTGGGCGACGGCGACGAGGTGGTCGGCGAGGTCGTCGGCGTGGAACCGCCGGGCTCTTGACCCCAGATCAACTTGCCGGCCTCGTACAGCGGCACGTTCTTGTTGATCGCCGTTCCGGTCACGTAGGACGGATCATTGGTCGGGTCCCAGGTGCCGCCCTCGGCCACGCCGACCTTGAACTGCACCTCCATCCGGTGCTGCGACTGCCCGGCCGGTGCGATGGTGTAGCCGGCGCAGTTCACCTCGACGTACCAGAGGTCGCCGGACACCTGGGTGGCGGTGGACGGCGACGGGCAACCCTGGGTGTAACCCGGCGTGACGACCGGCGCGACGGTGCCCTCGCGGCGGAAGTAGTACCGGTAGGACGCGCTGGTCAGGGCCCGCGCCGGGTAGGCCGACTTGTTGTAGATCATCACCTTGAGTCCGGTGCTGCGGGTCTCGGCCTGCATCACCGTGGTCTCGACCGTGATCTCGTCCATGTCCGGGGTTTCGGCCTGCGGGAACCCGGCGAGCGGCGTACCGCCGTACTCGTTGTAGAGCCGGGCCAGCGCCGAGGTGAACCCGGCGTTGTAGTCGGTGGCCACCTCGTTCATCACGTAGTCGCTGCGCTGGTCGGTGTAGGCGTCGTCGTTGGTGGACGGGCCACCCACCAGGGCGCCGTACAGCACGTGCCGGGTCTCGGTCGGCACCGTCATGTTGTCCCACCAGGAGCCGTGCGCCGTACGGTGATGGGGGTTCTTCGGCGCGTTGGCGCCGAAGCCGATCAGATAGCTGGACTTCCGCGGGTTGTCGCCGAGGGCGTAGTCGATCTGCCGCAGCGCGAAGTCGTGGTAACGGGTCTTGCGGGTGGCGTCGCCGGTCTTGTCGCTGTAGACCAGCGCCACGAACGCGGTGTTGGCGGAATAGCGCAGCGAGCCCCAGCTGTCGAGCACGGCCTCCCCGCCCGGCGAGTAACGCACCTTCTCGCCGTTGACGCCGACCGTCCACCAGTCGAGCCACCGGTTGGCGTCGTCGATGTACTTCTGCTTGCCGGTCAGGTTGGCCAGCAGCACGTACGCCCCGAACTGCTTGTTGTCCCAGGCGATCGTCCACTTGTAGGAATGCGTGGTGGTCTGCGGCTCGGTGCCGAGCGCGTCGTACTCGGCCTCGGCCTTGGTCAGATAGGCAGCGTCGCTGGTCGCCCGGTACAGCCAGATCGCGCCCCACACCAGCTCGTCCTGATAGCCGCTCCACGACTTGTAGTACGAGGCGGCGTCGGTGATGCAGTCGCTGTACGCCTTCCGCACCGTGTCGGCGAACGTGTAGAGCTGTTTCGCGTGGGCGAGCAGCTTGTCGGCGTACGCCGCGTCGGTGGGCCGGAAGACGATGGAGCTGGCGGCCATCGCCGCGGCCGTCTCCCCGGCCAGGTCGGAGCCGCCGCAGGTGGCGTCGATCTTGTAGGCCGGCCGGGCCATCGGCATCACCTCGGCCGGGCCCCACCATTTGTGGTCGTCGTCGCCCTTGCCGACCTGTCCGTAGAGCACGTTGGCGGACGGGTGCGCCTTGATGAAGTAGTCGTTGGGCACGCGAAGGTTGTTCAAGAACGAGGTCAACTGCCCGGACTTCGCGTACGCGTCGCGGTACTCGACGGCACCCCAGGCGAGCATCGTGGTGCTGAACGCCATCGGGAACCCGAATTTCACGTGGTCGCCGGCGTCGAACCAGCCGCCGGTGAGGTCGAGCCCGACGTCGGAGCCGTCCTTGAGGGCGGCGTCGCCGCGCCAGGACACCTGGCTGAACGAGGGCTTCTTGCCGGCGATCTGGGCCTGGTAGAAGAACATCGACTTCTGCAGGGCCTCGCCGTAGTTGTAGGCGCCGGCGGCGGACGCCGAACCGTTGGCGTAGACGAGGCCCGCGGCGGTCAGGGTGAGGGCGAGAAGGGCAAGCAGGACACGGCGCATGGGGATCCCCTCGGTGGCGGTGGGAGCGCTCCCAGACATTGAACAAGTTCGTTACGCGTTTGTGAAGCCCGATCTCCGGGCATTGGGCGCCTTGTCCCACTTGTCCATCACCAGGAGGTCTCATGAGTGCCGTCAGCAACCCGGCGACCGTCGAGGATTGCCTGCGCGTCGGTACCGGCTTCACCCAGGGCGACCGCATCTGGCTCACGGAGTTGTTCGCCACCCTGGACGCCCGGCTGGCCTCGTTCCACGCCGACACGACGGAACTGGAGATCTCGGTGAAGGACCGCGAAGCCCGCGGTCAGAAGGTCACCCTCGAGTGCTGGATCGGCGGTCGCGACAAGATCGTCACGACCTCGTCGCTGGAGGAGCTGCACGCGGCCGTCATGGACTGCCGGGACGACCTGCGCCGGAAGCTGAACGACTCGAAGTCGAAGCAGGAGCCGCGGCACAACCGCCACCTGCGCGACGTGCCCCAGCCCGACCTCACCGAGCCCGGTCTGCTCGAGCCCGGGTCGCCGGCCTAGACAGCGGCCTGGCGGCGGAGCGTGGTGACGATCCGGTCGATGCTGTTGATCAGGGAGATGTGACCCTCGCCCGGGACCAGATGCGCCTCCGGGCGCGGCAGATGGGCCGCCAGCCATCGGCCGTGCCCGAACGGCACCATCCGGTCCTGGTCGCCCTGCCACAGGGAGACCGGTGGCTCAATGCCGGCGACGGCGAATCCCCACGGTTTGCAGAAGGCCAGGTCGTCGTCGCGCCAGCCGGCCGTCCCGCCGGACAGGGCGTGCCGGATGGACGCGGCCAGGTAGTCCGCGAATCCCTCGGCCAGCGCCCGCTTGTCGACCTCGGAGACCAGGTCGCCGAAGGCGGCGATGATCTCCCCCGGCTGTACGTGCGCGAACGAGCCCTCGGCCTCGGCGAGGAAGGCCTCCAGCTCCGCGGGGCCGGCCAGCGCCTTGCCGAACTCCTCGACGTTCTCCGCGCCCATGCCGTCCAGCCAGTCCAGTCCGCCGGCGTCATAGGGCGCCACGCCGGCGATGGTGGCCGCCGCGAGACACCGATCGGGCAGCCGGGCCGCGCAGGCGAGGGCGTGCGGGCCGCCGCCCGACCAGCCCAGAGTGACGAACTCGGCGATGCCGATCGCGTCGAGCACGGCGGCCGTGTCGGCGGCCGCGGCGGCGACGTCCCGGCCCGGCAGCGGCGTCGAGGTCGCGTAGCCCGGCCGGCTGATCATCACCACCCGCACGCCGGGCGGGAACATCCCCGCGCGGCTGACCGCGGCGCCCGGGGTGCCGTGGTGCACGACCAGCGGCAGGCCGTCCTCCGGACCCTCCACCAGGAACTCCAGCACGCGCCCGTCCGCCAGCTTCACGCTCTCCATGCGGAACACCTTACGAGCGGAAGGGCCCGCGCCGGACGCGGCGCGGGCCCTTCCTTTTGGGGATGGGAGCGGGGTTTTAGTTACGCACGATGGTGAACGTGCTGGTCGTGTTCTCGATGTCCCGGTAGTTGTTGCTGAACTGCAGGTTGGTGAAGGTCGCCGTGCCGACCGCCGGGCCCTGGCCGGACTCGGGCAGCGGGTTGGCCCAGATGCCGAAGCCGGACTTGGCGTCGTACGCGTCGCCGCTCTTCTGTGCACCACTGATCGTGATGTTGGTGAAGATGCTGTCCTTGATCGGGTTCTGCGGCTGGCCACCCACGTAGTTGGTCTGGAACATGATTCCGGAGTAGGTCGGGTCGACGATGTCGACGTTGCTCACCCGGATGCCCTGGAAGACCTTCGACGCGCTGAACATCCAGATCGCCGGGAAGGTCTGCCCGCCCCAGAAGTGACCGCCGGCCCGGACGATCGAGATGTTGTCGAACACCGTCGGTGGGTTGGCGCCGAAACCGTTCATCGGGTAGCCGAAGTCCAGCGAGCTGATCGTGATGCCCGAGTAGACCAGGGTGTCCGCGACGTAGATGTTCTTGAACGTGTTGGCGTACCCGCCGTAGACCGCGATGCCCGCGGCCCGCCAGGTCAGGATCGACGTCAGGTTCGAGAAGGTGTTGTTGATCTCGTCCGAGCCGCCCGCGTCGATCGCCGAGAACAGCGCGAAGCTGTCGTCCCCGGTGGCCCGGGCCTCGTTGTTGTCGACCAGGTTGCCGGTGCTGCCGTTGGTCATGTTGATCCCGTCCGCGAAGGTGTCGCGGATCCGGGTGTTCTTGATGACCATGTTGTCGGTGTTCGCGCCCCAGTAGAGGCACACCACGTGCTCGGCCCAGATGTTGTCGATGGTGATGCCGGAGACGTTCGCGAAGTCGAACACCTTGCCGGGCCCGTCGATCCGGGTCGTGTAGTTGCCGAAGAACGCGAAGTTCTTGAACGTCGAACCGTTCGCGCCCGAGTCGGCCCGGAAGCCGGCGTCGGTCTCGGTCTGGGTGGACGGGGTGTAGAAGCGGGTGTACCAGGGGCCCGCGCCGGTGACCACGATCGGCCGGCCGTAGACCTGCAGCTTGCTGGAGGTCTGGTAGTCACCGGCGGGCAGGTAGACACCGAGCTTGGTGGTGTCCTGCCGCGCGGCATCCAGGGCGTTCTGCACCGACTGCTGGTCGAAACCGGCCGGCACGACGTACTTCGAGGCGTCCGGGTTGCCCAGCGCCGCGACCTGCTCCAGGTTGATGAAGTCGATCGCGATGGTGCCCGAGTTGGCCCCGTCCTTCTGCAGCTTGATCGTGCTGCCGGCCGGGAACGAGCCGGTGAGCAGGATGTTCGCCTCGTCGTAGATGTGCCGCGGGTCGGATCCGGAGTTCTGCGGCGCCGTCTCGTTGCCGTACAGCCACGCGTACTTCGAGGTGAGCGGCAGCGCCTTGTTGAGGCTGCCGTTCACGTACACGTTGATCGAGCTGGTGGTGCCGTCCGGGATGGAGAAACGGGCGACGATCGTGTTGGTGGCCGCACGCGACGTCCACTGCACGTACGCCCCGGTCTGGTTGAGGGTGACGGCCTTGCGGCCGGACGCCTCGCCGGCCAGGTCGCCGACCGTACGGTTGGGCCCGACGATCGCCGCGCCGCCGCCGATCGAGCCGTCCTCGGCCTCGTACATGTCGTAGGGCATGTTGGCGCCCCGCCCGACGAAGAACGGCTTGTCGGCGGTGTTGTTGGCCTGCTTGACGGCCAGTTCGTTGGCGTCGACCGCGACCACCGTGCGGACCGTGTACTTGCCGTTCACGGCGGTCCAGGTGCCGAGGTTGAGCGCCGGCGACGAAGCACCCGCGGCCAGCGCCCCGGTGTAGGAGCCGGTCAGGGTCTTCACCACGGTCGAGCCGTTCAGCACGGTCACGGTGACACCGTGCGCACCGGAGGCCGAGGCCGCCGAGCCCTGGTTCTTGATCGTCACCGAGAAGGTGACCGTGTTGCCGGGCGCCGGGTTGCCGGGGGACCAGGAGACCACCGAGGCGACCAGGTCGGAGCTGCTGACCGGGGTCACCACGAGGTTGCTCGGTGCCGAGAACGAGTTGTTCGCCTCGTTGGTCTCGATCACCGCATTCGGCTCGTCGACCACCGCGGAAAGCGGGTAGCTGCCGGCGTCCCGAGCACCGATGTTAGCCGTGACAACGTTAGTGGCACCAACGTTAGTCGCACTAACGTTAGCCGTACTAACCTTAGTGGTACCCACGTAGAAGCTGACCGTCGTCGCGGCAGCCGCGGCTGTTCCGATGTTCTTGACGGTCGCCGACAGCGTCACCGCGTCCGTCTCCACCGGGGCGGACGGTGAGAACGTCAGGGCCGTCACGGTCAGGTCCGGGTTCGGGGCCGCGGTACCGATCACCTGGAACTCGGCCACCTGGCCGCTCGGCGCGCCGCTGTTGGCGGTGAAGGACAGGCGGACGTCCGCGGCGGTTCCGCTGACCGGGATGGTCACCGTGTTGCCCGAGGCCGGGTTGAAGGTGTACGTCGCGGACCCGACCAGCGTGGTGAACGACGACGAGCCCTGATCGCGCCCGAGAACCGAGAACGTCTGCTGCCGCGTACCCCAGGAACTGTCCGGGTTGAGCTTGACCACCACCTGCTGAAGCGAGGCGTTCGAGCCCAGCTTCGCGGTGAGCAGAGCCGGGTACGCGTTGCCCTCCCAGTAGGTGGCCGTGTTGCCGTCGTTGGCGTTGGTGGCCACGAACGTGAAGACGGTCGAGGACGCCTCGATCGGCTTGTTGAGCGCGAGGTTGGTCCCACCGACAGAAGAACCGTTGCGCGTGACCGTGTTGCTCGCGGCCGAGACGTTGCCGGCCGCGTCCTTGGCCTTCACCTGGTAGGCGACGGTGGCGGTGTCCGGCTGGCTGTCGGTGTAGGTCAGCACGCCCGCACCGAGGCTGGTGCGCAGCACCCCGTTGGCGTACACGTCGTAGCCGGTGACGCCGACGTTGTCGGTCGAGGCCGACCAGGTCAGCCGGATCTGCCCGGAACCGGGCTGGGTGTAGGCGAGGTTGCCGGGCGCGCTCGGCGCCTGGGTGTCCCCGCCGGTGGCCGGACCGTAGACCTCCAGTTCGGACAGCTGGCCGGCCGGCCAGCCGGTGTTGCCGGTGAACGACAGCCGGACGAACCGGGCCGTGGTCGCCGTGAAGTCGATGGTCACGCTGTTGCCGGAGGCCGGGTTGAAGGTGTAGCCGGCCGAGGCTTTCAGGGTGCTGAACGACGAGCCGTCGGTGCTGCCCTGGACGGTCAGGGTCTCGGTGCGGGTGGCCCAGGCGGTGGCCGGCGGCAGCTTCAGGATTGCCTGGTTGACGCTGGTGGCGGCGCCCAGGTCAACCTGCAGCCACTGCGGGAACGCGTTGTTGTTGCTCTCCCAGTAGGTGTTCGCGTTGCCGTCGCCGGCGTTGCCGGCGCCGTAGACGTCGGCGTAGCTGCTGGCGCTGAAGGTCTTTCCGGCCGCCAGGTTCGGGCCGGCGGCGGAGGCTGCGGTGGGGACGGAGAAGATGGCGGCTACGACTCCCGCCGCGGCGGACGCGGCAAGGAGTCTTCTGAATCGAGGCATAGCGGGAGCGAGCCTTTCTTCCGTGAAAAGCCCCCGACTCCCTGTCAGGCCGTCAAACGCAGCCAGACGGCGGTGTCCTGGGGGAGGCGGTCACCGTCGAGTGGGCCACTGGCGAGCAGGGAGGTCTCGTGGTCCGGCAGGGGGATCGGGGAGCCGGACATGTTGACGACGCAGGCGAACCGGTCGCCTCGGGTGTAGGCGAGGACCTCGGGGCCGAGGTCCAGCCAGGACATGGCGGGCCGGTGCAGCCCGTCCTCGGCGCGGCGCAGGGCGATGGCCGCGCGGTACAGCTCGAGCATCGAAGTCGGGTCGCCGCTCTGCGCCTCGACGGTCAGGTCCTTCCATTCGGGCAGCTGGGGAAGCCACGGGTCGGCGGTGCTGAAACCGAACGGCGGTTCGTCGCCGCTCCACGGCAGCGGCACCCGGCAGCCGTCCCGGCTGTGCCCGCGCCGCGCCCACATCGGGTCCTGGTAGGAGGCCGGCGGGATGTTCTCGTTCTCCCAGAGACCCAGCTCCTCGCCCTGGTAGATGTAGGTGCCGCCGGGCAGCGACAGCGACAGCAGCGCGGCCGCGCGGGCCCGCCGGGTGCCGAGCATGAGGTCGACCGGGGTGCCGTCGAGGTTGTTGTCGAAGCTGAACGTGGTGTCGGCGCGGCCGTAGCGGGTGACGTGCCGGGTGACGTCGTGGTTGGACAGCACCCAGGTGGCCGGGGCGCCGACGGCCCGGTGCGCGTCGAGGGTGCGGTCGACGCATTCGCGCATCAGCCGCGGGTCCCAGGCGCAGCCGAGGAAGTCGAAGTTGAACGCCGCGTGCAACTCGTCCGGGCGCAGATAGTTGGCGAACCGCTCGACCTCCGGCATCCAGACCTCGCCGATCAGAGCGCGGTCGGGATATTCCTCTGCCACCCGGCGCCAACCGCGGTAGACGTCGTGCACCTCGTCGAGGTCGTGGAAGGGGTGTTTCGCGCCCTCGACCACCTCCGGCAACGAGGGGTCCTTGAAAAGCAGGGCCGCCGAGTCGATCCGGATGCCGTCGACTCCTCGGTCGAACCAGAATCGAAGAATGCTCTCGAATTCGGCCCGCACATCCGGGTGATCCCAATTCAGATCAGGTTGCTCGGGCGTGAAGAGATGCAAATACCAAGACCCATCGGGTGTACGGGTCCAGGTGGTGCCGCCGAACTCCCCCCTCCAGTTCGTCGGCATTTCGTCGCCGTTCTCGCCACGCCCCGGCCGGAACCAGAAGTAGTCCCGTTCCGGCGCGTCGGGTGAGGCCAGCGCCGCCTTGAACCACGGGTGCTCACTGGAGATGTGGTTCGGGACGATGTCGACGATCATGCGGATGCCGACCGCGTGCGCCTCCTCGATCAGCGCCTCGGCCTGGGCGAGCGTGCCGAAGACCGGGTCGATGTCGCGGAAGTCGGCCACGTCGTAGCCCGCGTCGGCCATCGGCGACGGGTACCACGGGCTCATCCAGATCGCGTCGACGCCCAGGTCACGCAGGTGCCCCAGGTGTGCGCGGATGCCCTGGACGTCCCCGATGCCGTCGCCGTCGGTGTCGGCGAAGCTCCGCGGGTACACCTGGTAAATGACCGCGCTACGCCACCACTCGGTTGTGGACACGAGCACCTGCTTTCTCGCATGGGTGAGACGGCCCGGTATTCCCGGACCCGTATTTCTAATGATTTTTCAGCCTTTGAGACTGCCTGTGGTCAAACCCGCCATGATGTTCCGCTGGAAGATCAGGAAAATGATCACCGTGGGAATGGCGGCGATGACCGAAGCGGCGACGACCACGTTCATCGGGGTGCCGCCGGAGAACGCGTAGATACCGACACTGAGCGTGCGCGTCTCCGGTGACGGCATGACCAGCTTCGGCCAGAGGAAGTCTTTCCAGACGTAGGTGACCGCGAAGATCGAGACCACCCCGAGGATCGGCCGCGACATCGGCAGGATGATCGACCAGAGCGTGCGCAGCGGCGACGCGCCGTCCACCTGGGCGGCGGCGATCAGGTCCTCGGGGATCGAGTCGAAGAACCGCTTGAGCAGGAAGATGTTGAACGCGTTGGCGATCAGCGGCAGCCACAGCGCCCACGGCGAGTCGATCAGGCTGACGTGCACCAGCGGCAGGTCGATCGCGGTCACGTACTGCGGGACGATCAGCACCATCGCCGGGATCATCAGGGTGGCCAGCATCGCGCCGAGGATCACGTTGCCGAACATCGGGCGGAGCTTGGAGAGGGCGTACGCCGCGGCAGTGTCGAAGATGAGCTGGAAGACGACCGCGCCGGCCGCGTAGTAGAACGTGTTGAACATCAGCTTGGCGAGGTTCAGGTTGTTCCACGCGTCGGTGTAGTTCTGCGTCTGCGGGTCCTTCGGCCAGATCGTCGGCGGGGTCTGCGCGATCTCCTGCCCGCTCTTGAGCGCGCCGGTGACCATCCAGTACAGCGGCCCGATGAAGACCAGGGTGAAGACGACGACGACCGCCGCGAGGATCGTCCAGTAGAGGAACTTGCCGCGGCCGCGCTGGAGCTGGGCCTGGGAGATAAGGGTTCGCGACATCGTCTCAGTCCTGTTTCGTCGTCAGTCGCACGTACACGGCGGAGAAGGCGGCCAGCACCAGCAGCATGATCACGCCCAGTGCGGCGGCGCCGTTGAGATCGTTCTGGAAGAAGCCGTGCTGGTAGATGAGGTAGGCCACCGAGGTCGCCGAGTCCTGCGTGCCGGCGCCGTTGGCCAGGATCAGCGGCTCGATGAAGAC
Source organism: Paractinoplanes toevensis (assembly GCF_018332695.1). GTDB lineage: Bacteria > Actinomycetota > Actinomycetes > Mycobacteriales > Micromonosporaceae > Actinoplanes > Actinoplanes toevensis. The sequence continues at coordinate 277,829 of NZ_BOQN01000049.1, read as the reverse complement.
CTGCATGGTGGCGACGATCTGGAGCATCGCCAGCAGCGCGAGGATGAGCCGGGTCTGCGGGATCGTCACGTTCCAGATCCGCCGGAAGATCCCGGCGCCGTCGAGCTCGGCCGCCTCGTACAGCTCGCCCGGGATGTTCTGCAGGGCGGCCAGGTAGATCAGCACCGCGCCGCCCATGTTCATCCAGGTCGAGGCGAGCACCATGGCCGGCATCGTCATGGTCGGCGACTGCATCCACTCCGACGTCGGCAGGTGCAGGAACTTCAGGATCGCGTTGAACAGGCCGGCGTCGCTCGGGTCGTACGCGTAGTACTTGAACAGGAACAGTGCCGAGGCGGGCGGCAGCATCACCGGCAGGTAGACCAGGATGCGCAGGTAGCCCTTGCCGTGCCGCAGCTCGTTGAGCAGGATCGCCACCACGAACGGGACCAGGTAACCGAGGATCAGGGCCAGCACCGTGAAGTAGAAGGTGTTCTTCCAGGCGGTCCAGAAGCTCGGGTCCTGCACGATCCGGGTGTAGTTGTCGAAGCCCACCCAACTCGTCACGCCGCGCTTGGTGTGCTGGAAGCTCATCACGATGCCGCGGATCATCGGGAACCAGCTGAACAGGGCGAAACAGAAGACCGCCCCGATCAGGAACGCGTAGCCGGTCAGGTTGTCCCGAAGTTTGCGTCCGCGCCGGGTCTGCACTTTGCGTACCGCGTACACCCGTGGGGTTTTCTTGGTTTCCGGGACGCTGGTCATCGTCGCCAACGAAAGCTCCTGCTATCGAGAAGGGGTGCGGGGGCCGTGAGGCCCCCGCACTCGTCGGTCAGCCGTTCGAAGCCAGCAGCTGGTTGGTCTTCGTCTCGGCGGTCTTGAGCAGGTCGTCGATGTTGGCGTTGGGGTTGGTCAGCACCCCGGACATCGCGCTGTCCAGCACCGCGTAGATGGCCTGCGCGTTGGCCGGCTCACCCTTGATCGGCACCGGGGTGGCCTCGAAGAGACCGAAGTTCTCGCTCGGCACGTTCTGGTTGGCCTTGCGGGCGTCGAGCTCCTGCTTCTGCGCCTCGGTGCCGTTCGCGAAGAGCAGCGGCTGGGGCAGGCCGACCGGCTGGTTCTGGGTCTTGGCCCGGGCGTAGTCGAACTGGCCCTTGCCCGGGGTCAGCTTCTCGAAGGTGATCCACTTGAGACCGGCCTTGACCTGCTCGGGCGTGAGGTCCTTGCGGAAGAAGTAACCCTCGCCGCCGCCCAGCGTGCCCTTGGCCGCGCCGTCCTGGCCCGGCATCGGAGCCATCGCCCAGTCCTGGTACTTGCCCTGGAACTGCTGGACGATCGCGGTGGTGGCGTCGGGCGCGCCGACGAACATGCCGACCTTGCCGCCCGCGGCGTTGGTCAGCAGGTCGGCCCACTGCAGGAGCTGACGGCTGCCCATGCTGTTGTCGCCGTACCGCATGTCCTTGAGGTTCTGCAGGACCTGCTTGCCCTGGGCGTTGTTGAAGTCGGCCTTCTTGTTGTCGGCCGACAGGATCTGGCCGCCCTGCGCGTAGAGCTCGGCGGTGAAGTGCCAGCCACCGGTGTTGCCGGCGCTGTACTCCGAGTAGCCGGAGACCCCGCCGCCGAGGGCGGCGATCTTCTTGGCCGCCGTACGGACGTCGGCCCAGGTCTTGGGCGGGTTGTTGACGTCGAGCCCGGCCTTGGTGAACAGGGTCTTGTTGTAGAGCAGGCCCATCGAGTAGTTCTTCGTCGGGACCGCGTAGACCTTGTTCTCGTCGGTGAAGACCGCCTTCAGCGCCGGGTCGATGCTGTCCCAGGTCGCGATGTTGTCCTTGTTCGCGTACTGGGTGATGTCCATCGCCTGGCCGGAGTCCAGCACCTGCTGGAGGTCGGTCATGTAGCCGTAGAAGACGTCGGTCATCGTGCCGCCGGTCAGGCGGGCCGTGAAGTCCGGCGGGTTGTTGCACTGCTGGCCGACGCTGACGCTCTTGATCGTGATGTCGGGGTTTTCCTTCTCGAACGCCGCGACGTCGTCGTTCCAGTTCTTCAGCAGGTCCTTCTGGGAGCCGTCGGGCTGGCAGTCGACCGTGATGACGGTCTTGCCGGCGGCGCTCTTCGGAGAATCGTCATCGCCCTTGGTGGAGCAGGCGGTAAGGCTGAATCCCAGGCCGGCCACGAGCGCGAGCGCCGCAACCTTCCGGTACTGCGGTACGGACATGCTGTCCAACCCTTCTTATGTCTGGCCTCGGTGAGCTGCGCATTCGTCACTGACGGCAATCGGTGTGACCTGGGTCTCGCCGTCATGTTTCGTGGAGGTGACGATACAAAGACGAACCGTGTTACGCAAGAAGCCGACTGACATGAGAAAAAACGCGACCGCCGGGCAAAAGCAAAGGGCGGGCCCGAAGGCCCGCCCTTGGTTAGGAGAATTACCTGGTCAGCTCGGTGCCGGTCCGGTCGACCCGCGCACCACGAGCTCCGGCTCGAACAGCAGCTCGTCCGGCTGCACCCCGCTGCCCTCGATCTGGTTGACGAGCAGATCGACGGCCGCCTGGCCCATCATCTCGATCGGCTGCCGCACCGTGGTCAGCGGCGGATCGGTGCACGTCATCAACGCTGAGTCATCGAAGCCCACGATGGACACGTCGGCCGGCACGTCCCGGCCGAGGCGCCGGGCGGCCCGGATCGACCCGAGCGCCAGCACGTCGCTCGCGCAGATCATGCCGGTGACGCCGCGCTCGATCAGCCGGCCCGCGGCCAGGCGGGCGCTCTCCATCGAGAAGTTGGTGCGCTCGACCAGCCAGTCGTCGCCGGCGATCTTCTCGAGCCCGGCCAGCTTGCGACGGGACGGCACGTGGTCCTCCGGGCCCATCACCATGCCGATCCGCTGGTGGCCAAGGGATCGCAGATGCCCGTAGGCCTGCTCGACGGCCACCGCGTCATCCGTCGAGATGTGCGGAAAGCCCAGGTCGTCGACGCCGGCGTTGACCATCACCACCGGCATCCGCCGATCGGTCAGCGCGCGGTAGTGACTGTGCTCGGCGTCGGCCAGCGCGTAGGAACCACCGGCGAAGACGACGCCGGAGACCTGGTGGTCGAGCAGCATCTCGATGTAGTCGCGCTCGGGGACACCACCGATCGTGCGGGCCGCGAGCAGCGGCGTGAAACCGCGCTGCGCGAGCGAGGCGGTCACCACCTCGGCCAGCGCCGGGAAGATCGGGTTCTGCAGCTCGGGCAGGACGAGACCGACCAGCCGGCCACGCTCACCCCGCAACTTGGTGGGCCGCTCATAGCCCAGGACATCGAGCGCGGTCAGCACCGATGCGCGGGTCGCCTCGGAGACGCCACTGCGCCCGTTGAGCACCCGGCTGACGGTCGCCTCGCTGACGCCCGCCTTCTTCGCCACCTCGGCCAGACGTTTGGTCACGGCGGAATCCTACGTCATATCTTTGCAAAATCAGAACCCCCACTTGCAGCTGAACCGGATAAGCGTCGGCTGCACTTGCAGCGGAGTTTCGTGGCCGACGCCGTGAGCTGCTGCGAGAATTGACGCATGGCACGACGAACGAAGGTGGCCACCGCCTGCCCCTGCGGGCACCTCGGCATGGCGTACGACGAATGCTGCGAACCCGCCCACCGGGGGCACGCCCCGGCCACCGCCGAGGCGCTGATGCGCTCGCGCTATTCGGCGTTCGCGCTCGACGACGACGCGTACGTGCTGAGCTCGTGGCACCCGGACACCCGGCCGGGGCGGATCGAGCCCGACTCGCACCTGCGCTGGACGGGCCTCGACATCCTGGAGACCAGCGGCGGGGGCATGTTCGACGCCGAGGGCGTGGTCGAGTTCCGGGCCCACTACAAAGATCACGGCAAGCGCGGCGACATGGTCGAGCGCAGCCGTTTCGTGCGGCACGACGGTCAGTGGGTGTATTGGGGGCCGATCCTTACCAACGGCTCGCTCGCCAACATCTGACCCGGTGTGATCTGCTGCAAGGGTGGCCAGCGAACAACGACCCATCGAGGACGGCATAGTCCGCGACTTCAAGGTCAATCTCTCGTACGGGGCTTATCTGCACCTGGATGAGATCCTCGACGCCCAGCACCCGGTGAGCACTCCCGAGCACCACGACGAGCTGCTGTTCATCCTGCAGCACCAGACCTCCGAGCTGTGGCTCAAGCTGGTGCTGCACGAGCTGCGCGCGGTGCAGCGGCAGCTCGCCGCCGACGAGCTGCGCCCGGCGCTGAAGGGCCTGGCCCGGGTCAAACACATCCAGCGCACGCTCACCGAGCAGTGGTCGGTGCTGGCCACGCTGACCCCGAGCGAGTACGCCGAGTTCCGCAGCTTCCTCGGCACGTCCAGCGGCTTCCAGTCGTACCAGTACCGGGCGGTCGAGTTCATGCTCGGCAACAAGGACCGCCGGATGCTGTCGATCTTCGACGACGATCCCGCCGCCCGTTCGCTGCTGACCGAGGCGTTGGAGGCGCCCAGCGTCTACGACGAGTTCCTGCGCTACCTCTCCCGGCACGCGTACGAAGTGCCCGCCGAGCTGCTGCAGCGCGACGTGACCCTGCCGTACAAATTCAACGAGGACCTGGTGGCCGTCTTCGTCGAGATCTACAACGACCCGGAGAAGCACTGGGGCGCCTACGAGGCCTGCGAGGAGCTCGTCGACCTGGAGGAGAACTTCCAGCTCTGGCGCTTCCGGCACCTCAAGACCGTGGAGCGGACCATCGGCTTCAAGCGCGGCACCGGCGGCTCCAGCGGTGTCGCTTTCCTCAAGGCCGCGCTCGACCTGACGTTCTTCCCCGAGCTGTACGCCGTCCGGACCGAGATCGGAGTTCCCCGTTGATCGACCAGATCGCCCGCGCCGCCGCGCTCGATTCGGCCGACCCCCTCGCCGGTTACCGGGAGCAGTTCCTGGCCCCGGAAGACTTCGACGTCGTGTCCTACCTGGACGGAAATTCGCTGGGCCGGCCACTGATCGCCACCGCCGCCCTGATGGAGCGATTCATCCGGGAGCAGTGGGCGGGCCGGCTCATCCGTGGCTGGACGGACAGCTGGATGAAGTGGCCCCTCCAGCTCGGTGACCGTCTTGGATCAGTCGCGCTGGGCGCCGCGGCTGACCAGGTGATCATCGGTGACTCGACGACGGTCCTGATCTACAAGCTCGCCCGCGCGGCGGTCGACTCGGCGCCCGGCCGCAACCGGGTCGTTCTCGACACCGACAACTTCCCCACCGACCGGTACGTCCTGGAAGGCGTCGCCGCCGAAAAGGGCCTCGAACTGGTCTGGATCGAGACCGACCCGGCCGCCGGCATCCACCCCGCCCAGGTCGCCGAGGTGGTCGACGAGCGCACCGCGCTGGTCCTGTTCAGCCACGTCGCCTACCGGTCCGGCTGGCTCGCCGACGTCGCCGAGATCAACCGGATCGCGCACGCGGCCGGCGCACTGACCATGTGGGACCTGTGCCATTCGGCCGGCTCGGTGCCGATCCGGCTGGACGAGTGGGGCGTCGACCTCGCCGTCGGATGCACGTACAAGTATTTGAACGGCGGGCCCGGCGCGCCCGCGTTCGCGTACCTCCGGAAGGGTTTGCAGGAAACCCTGCGCCAGCCGATCCAAGGCTGGATGGGCCACCGGGCCTCGTTCGAGATGGGCCCCGGCTACGAGCCGGCGGCCGGCAGCCGCGCCCTGCTCAGCGGCACTCCCCCGGTCCTGGCTATGGTCCCGCTGCACGCCAACCTGGACATGCTCGCCGCCGCCGGCATCGAGGCGGTCCGGGCCAAGTCGCTGCTGCTGACCGGCTACACCCTGGACCTGGCCGACGAGTGGCTGGCACCGTACGGCGTCGAGGTGCTCAGCCCCCGCGACCCGGCCCGGCGCGGCGGTCATGTCACGCTGCGCAAGCCCGGCTTCGACAAGCTGCTCGACCCGCTGTGGGAGGCCGGAGTCATCCCCGACTACCGCCGCCCGGACGGCCTGCGGATCGGCCCGGCCCCGCTGAGCACCAGTTTCGGCGAGGTCCACCGCGGTCTGTCCACCCTGCGCGACCTGCTCGACCGGTGACCTCGTACGTCCAGGCCGCCTCCCTGTGGTGGGAGGGCCGGTTACGCACCGGCGTCGCCCTGCGCCTCTCCCCCGGCGGCGAGGCGACCCCGGTGTCGTCGATCGGAGAGTCGGAGCCGGTGCGCACGCTGCCCGGCACCCTGCTGCCCGGCCTGGTCGACGCGCACGTACACGCCGGCCTGGTCGACCTGGCCACGGTCCGGGCCGGCGGCATCGCCGGCGTCTGGGACCTGGGCAGCGAGCCGGCCTTCATCGCCGGCCTGGCCCGCAGCACCCGTCGCGACCTCCCCCGCATCCGCTACACGGGACCGTTTTTGATCGCTCCCGGCGGCTACCCGAGCGACCGCGCCTGGGCCCCCAGGGGCAGCTGGCGCGAGATCGACTCGGCGGCCGCGGCAACCGAGGCGGTGTGGGAGGCCGCCAGCGCGGGCGCCACCCTGATCAAGGTGACCGCCCACGCCGGCGGCCCGCAACTACGCCTGTTCACGATGACCGCGGTGGTCGACGCGGCCCACGACCGCGGTCTGCCGGTGGTGGTCCACGCGGAGGGCCCCGGAACGGTGGCGACGGCGTACGAGGCCGGCGCCGATTTGCTGGCCCACACGCCGTGGACCGAGCCGCTGGACCGCGGCCTGATCCGGGCGTGCGCCGAGCGCATGCGGTGGATCAGCACCCTGGACATCCACGGCTGGGGAGTGCCAACCCCCGAGTTGGCCACGGCCGTGGCCAACCTGCGCCGCTTCCTGGAGTACGGCGGACGAGTCCACTACGGCACCGATCTGGGCAACGGCCCGCTGATCCCCGGCGTCAACCCACGAGAGATCCGAGCGTTGCAGTCGGCCGGCCTGACCCCGAACGACATCCTCCAGTCGATGACCGGCCCCGACGTGACCTGGCTCCCCGGCGGCCTGGACCTGGACCCCGCCCGCTTCGCCGACACCCTGGCCACCGCCCGAGTCCTCGACGACACCGTCCGCCCCCGCCTGCCCTGACGAGTCACGACGCGAGGAGGCGCATCCGCGACTCCTCGAGCTCACGAGCACGTTCCCGGTTTCCGAGGTCACGGTAGGCGCCGGCGAGGTGCTGCATCGTGGACAGCGTGTCCGGATGGCTATCGCCGAGCAGCCGCCGCCTGCGTTCCAGGGTGTCCTCGTACAGGTCGATGGCGTCTTGGACGTCCCCGAGATGGTGAAGGGCGAACGCGACCCAGGTCACCGAGGTCAGTGTTTGCAGATGGTCGTCACCCAGCACCCGCCTACTCCGAGCGAGCGTGTCCTGATGGAGGTGCAGCGCCCCGGCGAAATCCCTCAATCTCCAGAGTTCCGCGCCGTGATCCGAGGCCGTCGACAGCGTGTTCGGATGATCGTCGCCGCGCAGCCGACGAAGCCGAGCAAGAAGGTCAATACGCATCTCGCGAGACCGTTCGTGCTCGCCCATCTTGCGCAGGCATATTGCCAGTATGTTCATGGTTCTCAAGGTTTCTTGGTCATCATCTCCTCGCAATGCCCGCGACCGGGCGAGCAAGTCCTCGCCTAGCTCAAGGGCCCGTGAGAGCTCATTGACGGAGGTCAGCACACTAACCAGGTCTCCGGTAGCCCGCAGCGTCCGCACGTCATCGGGGCCGAGCCGGGCCGACCGCAGCCGGTAGAAACGCTCGAAGATCGGCACCGCGATCTGCGGATCGCCCCTGGTGTGCAGGTAGGCCGCAATCCGGCCCAGAAGGAGTTCGAACTCCTCCGGCGGAATCCGGTCGAGCGGGCGGGCCGGGTCGGTCACCGCCAGCGCGTGCGGCAGTAACCTGCGCCAGGCCGGCCAGATCGGCGGGTTCATCCACGGGTCGCCCGGCATCGCGCCGTGCACGACTGTCGCGGCGACCGACGGCCAGTCACCTTTGGAACGGGTGCGGGCGCGCAGCAGCATGGCCGGGACCCGGTGCAGGAGCACGCTGTCCGGTTCGGTGCGCAGTAAGCCACGCCGACGCAGAACCCGCAGCAGACCGGCGAGTTTCAGCGAGTTACCGACGACCGCGGGCAGTGGCTCCGGCAGCAGGTCGGGGCGATTGGCCAGCAGGGCTCGTGGCACCGGCTCGGGCGCCAGCCAGGCGATCAAGGTCAGCAGCAGCAACGCCTCCGGGTGGGCGGCGGCCAGCCGGTCGAAGGCGACTGTCCAGGACGCGGCTATCGACCGTGGATAGATCCAGCCCGGCGGCAGCTCGTCGAGCAGATCGGTGCTGCGCTCCTCGATCAAACGCAGATAGGTGGCGAGATCGAGGTCGGACTCGGACAGCAGGCCTACCGCCTGTTCCACCGCCAGCGGCAGGTCTCCCAGCACCCCGGCGAGCCGTTCAGCGTCGACGGCCGACAGGTCGGGCAGGCGGGTGCACAGCATCGCCACCGACTCCGCCCGGCTGAACACGTCCACCTTGACCGGTTCGGCCAGCCCGTCCCAATCAGGGCTGCGGGAAGTGATCAGCACATGCCCCGGGCCGCCGGGAAGAAACTGCCGGAGATCCTGCGGGCTTTCGGCGTTGTCGAAGATCAGCAACCAGCGGTCGCGATGGAGCAGAGTGCCCAGCAACTGGGCCGGCGAGGACCCGGCCGGGAGCCCGAGCGCCCGGGCCAGGGTGGCCAGCTGGTCGGGGATCAGCGATGGGTCCTCGGAGGACACCCACCACACGACGTCGTAGTCACTGGCGTGCCGGTGGGCGTACTCAATCGCGGTCGTTGTTTTTCCTACTCCGCCCATGCCCTGAATGGCCTGCACGACGGCCGGGCCTCCGCCGGTCAGCGCCGATTCCAGCCGAGCCAGCAGCTCCCCGCGGCCGGTGAAGCGGGACGGCCGGGCCGGAACGTTCCAGATGCCGCCGACCGGCATGGCCGCCGACCGCGAGCGCGGCAGCTCGCTCAGCGCCTGCAGGATCGCCGTCTCCAGCTCCTGCGGGGTGGACACCTCCCGCACCACGACGCCGCTCTCGGTGAGCCGGGACCGGAACGCCTCCTGGCGGTCGCCGAACTCGCGGTCCACCAGCAATTCGCGGGAACCCTCGGTCTTCTCCGAGAGCAAGAACACCAGGCGGTGCAGGCCCAGCTCGGTGGCGGTGGCGAACTCCAGCTCGGTGTAGGAATGCTCGGGCTCGTCGCGGACCGGGGAGCCGTAGCGGAAGCCGGCGATCAGCACGTAGACGTCGGCCTCGGCGACCTTGTCCCGGCAGACCTGGGCCGGCTTGTCGTCGCGGGCCGCGAAGTAGGCCATGTCGGAGACGGCGTCGCCGGCCCGGTTGACCGCGGACTCGGCGGCCGCCACGAAGGATCGGGTGGCCGGCAGGCGGCGCAGCTCACCCGTGTGCGACAGGAAGACGGTGCGGGGCGTCGATCTCGCCACGCGAACCAGCCTACGAAGTGTGTTCCAGGAACACACCACCCGAACGGGGGCGTAGAAAGGAGCAATGGGAAAGATCGCGATTTCAGGAGCTACCGGGCGGCTTGGAGGCCGGGTGGCTCGGCTCATCGGTGGAAGTCCGCGGCTGCTGGTCCGCGACGCGGGCCGGGCGCCGGAGGGCGCCGACGTCGCGTTGGCCGACTACGCCGACGGCGACTCGGTCCGAAAAGCCCTCAACGAGGTCGACACCGTGTTGATGGTGTCGGCGGCGGAGACGCTGGACCGGGTGGCACAGCACCGCAGCTTCGTCGACGCGGCCGTGGCGGCCGGTGTGCGACACCTGGTCTACACGTCGTTCGCGGGGGCCTCGCCGGACGCGACGTTCACGCTGGCCCGCGACCACTGGCACACCGAGCAGCACATTCGCGACAGCGGCCTCGCCTTCACCTTTCTGCGGGACAACCTCTACGCCGACTTCCTGCCGTTCCTGGTCGGCGAGGACGGCGTGATCCGCGGGCCGGCCGGGGACGGGCGGGCGGCCGTCGTCGCACAGGACGACATCGCGGACGCCCTGGTGGCGGTGCTGCGGGAGCCGTCGCCGCACGCCGGGAAGACGTACGAGATGACCGGGCCGGAAGCGCTCAGCCTGGCCGAGGTGGCCGCGACGATCGCGGAGGTGACCGGCAAGCCGGTCACCTTCCACGACGAAACCCTCGACGAGGCGTACGCCTCCCGGAAGCAGTTCGCGGCGCCGGACTGGCAGGTCGACGCCTGGGTCAGCACCTACACCGCGATCGCGGCCGGCGAGTTGGCCCGGGTCTCGGACGACGTCCGGACGCTGACCGGGCACCCGGCCACCTCACTGCGCGACCTGCTGCAGGCCTGAACTCTCCACCGCGTACATCTTCGCCTCGGCCAGGTCGAAGTAGAGGCCGGTGAGGGTGAGCCGGCCGGCCGCCTCCGCCTCCCGCACCGCGGGGTAGGTGCGCAGGTTGGCCAGCTGGCGGGTCACGTTGGTGGTGACGCAGCGGGTTTCGTCGGTCTCGCCGGTGAAGTCGTTGGCCGACCCGGTCAGCCAGCGGCCCAGGTCGCCGGTGTTGCCGCCGGCCATCATCGCGCGCACCGCGCCGCAGCCGGAGTGGCCGCAGACGGTGATCGTGCGGACGCCGAGCACCCCTACGGCGTACTCGATGGCGGCGCCCACCGACGAGTCGGGGCCGCCGTAGGGCGGCACGACGTTGCCGATGTTGCGGACGCAGAACAGGTCGCCGGGGCCGCTCGTGGTGATCAGGTTGGGCACCACGCGGGAGTCGGCGCAGGTGATGAAGAGCTGTTCGGGCTGCTGGCCGTCGCGGGCCAGGCCGGCCAGGTGCGGCTGGACGAGCGGGGCGACGCTGCGTTCGAACTCGTGGATGCCGGCCGCCATCGCGTTGCGCCGCTGCCGGTCCAGGTTCTGCCACTGCGACCAGGAGCCGAAGCGGCGCGGTGTGCTCTTGCCGGCGCCGAGGCGCCCGCGCGTCGCGCGGCCGAACCAGCCGTCGTGGGTTTCTCTGACGTCGACGGTGCCGCCGCTTTTTTCGTACGCCTCCCGCCAGTCCTCGATCACCTGGAAAGCGCCGTGGTCCAGGTAGTCCAGGTGCAGCTCGACGGTCACGTGCTGCCCGGCCGGCAGGGTGGCCAGGGCACGGGCGACCCGGCCGGAGCCGACGAAGGCCAGGGTCCCGCTGATCGTGACGGTCGAGCCGTCGGTGCGGATCTCGCAACGGGCCAGCCGCCACAGCATCAGAAGCACCGCGCAGGCCATCCCGGCCGCGACCCCGGTGAGCAGGTCGGTGGCGACCACCCCGCCGGCGGTGACCAGATAGGTGGGCAGTTCCCGGTGCCGGGCGTAGGTGCGGATCTGGGCCAGGCTGATCAGCCGCAACCCGACCACGACCAGCACGGCGGCGAGTACGGCGAGCGGGATGGCCTCCAGCAGCCCGGCGCAGAGCAGCACGACCACGGCGATCCAGACGCCGTGCAGGACCGCCGAGGCGCGGGTGCGGGCGCCGGCCGCGACGTTGGCCGAGCTGCGCACGATGACGCCGGTGACGGGCAGGCCGCCGAGCAGGCCGGAGATCGTGTTGCCGCAGCCCTGGGCGACCAGTTCGCGGTTGAGGCCGGCGCGCGGGCCGTCGTGCATCCGGTCGACGGCGACCGCGGAGAGCAGCGATTCGACGCTGGCGACCAGGGCGATGGTGACGACGGCGAGGCCGATCTCCCAGATCGGGGCGTCCGGCCAGACCGGCCGGGTCAGGGCGGACAGCGGCGCGTCGGGCAGGTCGACCCGTTCCACGTCGGCGCCGATCGCGGCGGCGACCGCGGTCACCACGACCACCGCGACCAGCGCGGCGGGGATCATCGCCAACTTCTTCAGACGAGGCCACAGCAGGAGTACGGCGATGGTGGCCACGCCCAGCACCATCGAGACGCCGTGGTGGCCGGCGATCTGGGCGGGCAGGTCGCGCAGGTTGCGCCAGGCCGAGCTCTGGGCGTCGCCACCGAGCAGCACGTGCACCTGACTGAGCGCGATGACCAGGCCGATCCCGGCGAGCATGCCGTGCACGACGGCGGGTGACAGGGCCAGGGCGGCGCGGCCGAGGCGGGAGGCGCCGAGCGCGATCTGGACCAGGCCGGCGACGGCGACGATCGCGGCGGTGCCGGCCAGGCCGTACGCGGCGATGGTGCCGGCCACTATCACGGTGAGGCCGGCGGCGGGCCCGCTGACCTGTAATGGGGCTCCGCCGAGCGCGCCGACGACGACGCCACCGACGACGGCGGCTATGAGGCCCGCGAGAAGCGGAGCCCCCGATGCTGCCGCGATACCAAGGGACAGCGGGATCGCGATGAGAAACACCACGATCGACGCGGGAAGGTCATGTCGTAAAACCCTCATGACGGACATGTCCGAAAAGTAACTAAGAAGGGTTAACTCGGCGTTACGCCGCGTGGTTCTTCAGGTAAGGCACAGCAAACTGCCGCCGGTTACCCAGCCGGCTCAGGCTTTCCACAGCTCCTGGTTGGCCTCGTACATCTCGCGCAGGATCGCCGGCACGTCGTAGGTCAGCTTCCAGTCGGGGTAGTGCGTCTGGAAACGGGCCAGGCCGCTGATCCACCACTGGTGGTCGCCGACCCGGTTCTCCTCGACGTAGTCGGTGCGGGCCTCGATCCCGGTGATCTCGCTGGCCAGCTGGAACGCCTCGATGACCGAGCAGTTCGAATAACGACCGCCGCCCATGTTGTAGACCTCGGCGATCCGCGGCGCCCGGTGGAACGCCTCGAACGCCGACACCAGGTCACTCGAGTGGATGGCGTCGCGGACCTGCTTACCCTTGTAGCCGTAGATGTGGTACTGCCGCTGCTCCATGACGCACCGCATGACGTACGCCAGGAAGCCGTGCAGTTCCGCCGCGGAGTGACCCGGTCCGGTGAGCGTGCCGCCACGGAAGACCGCGGTGGGCATGTCGAAGTACCGGCCGTACTCCTGCACCATCACGTCGGCGGCGACCTTGCTGGCGCCGAACACCGAGTGCAGGCTCTGGTCGATCGACATGGTCTCGTCGATGCCGTCGTACCACTGGTGGTCCTCGGGCAGCTCCCAGCGGGTCTCCTGCTCGATCAGCGGCAGCGAGTTGGGCAGATCGCCGTAGACCTTGTTGGTCGAGGTGAAGATGAACGGCGCCGTCGGCACGTGCCGGCGGACCGCCTCGAGCATGTTGAGGGTGCCGACCGCGTTCACGTCGAAGTCGGTGAACGGCTCGCGGGCGGCCCAGTCGTGCGACGGCTGCGCGGCGCAGTGGATGACCAGCCCGACGTTCTTGCCGAGCGCCGCGAAGAGCTTGGCCAGGCCGTCGCGGTCGCGGATGTCGATGTCGTGGTGGGTGTACCGTTCACCGACCTCTTTTCTCAGGCGGTCGAGGTTCCACTTGGTGGAACCGTCCTTGCCGAAGAAATAGCCCCGCATGTCGTTGTCGACGCCGACCACGTCCATGCCGAGACCGGCGAAGTGCCGGACCGACTCGGAGCCGATGAGCCCCGCCGAGCCGGTGACCACGACCACACTGCTGCTCATCAAGACCTCCACGACGGGCTGTGTCGGAACGGCCCGAGGTTACAGGGTGTGCGCAGTGCCCTGGGTCGCCGGGCGCTGTGTCGCCGGCGTCATGCTTTGTTCGAGCGTGAAATGGGCACGTGACCTAATCGGCACATCCGATGGCGAGGCTCCCGGGACAGGGGCAGTCATCAACACGGACATAGGCGGTCTACATGACGGAGTCTCTCCCGGTCGCGACGGACGAAGCCGCCGCGGCTCAGGACCTCACGCTCGGCGTCGAGGAAGAGCTGCACGTCGTCGACCTGGCCACCCGCGAGCTCGTGCCGCGCGCTCCCGAGGTGCTGGCCCGGCTCGACCCGGAGCATTTCTCGGCCGAGCTGCACCGGTCGGTGGTGGAGACGAACACCCCGGTGGCCTCGACGCTGGACGACCTGCGGGAGGGAATAGTCGAGCGACGGCGGGCCGCGATCGCGGTCGCCGAGTCCCTCGGGCTGGGTCTGGCCGCCACCGGCACGGTTCCGCTGGTCGACCTGGAGTCACTCCCCGTGACACCCACGTCGCGGTACCGGCGGATGCTCGACGACTACCAGCTGCTCGCCCGGGAACAGCTGATCTGCGGGGCCCAGGTGCACGTCGGCGTGCCCGACCGGGACGAGGCGGTGGCGGTCGCGCAGCGGGTCACCCCGGTGCTGCCCGTGCTGCTCGCCATCTCGGCCAGCTCGCCGTACTGGATGGGTGAGGACTCCGGTTACGCGAGCACCCGGTCGCTGGTGTGGATGCGCTGGCCGACCGCCGGTGACCCGGGCGTGCTGAACTCGGCCGCCGAGCACGACGCCCTGGTGAACGACCTGATCACGTCGGGCACGATCACCGACCCGAAGATGGTCTATTTCGACGTGCGGCCGTCCGCGCACCTGCCGACCGTGGAGCTGCGGGTCACCGACTCCTCGCCGGACGCCGACACCGTGGTGCTGCTGGCCGGCCTGTTCCGGGCCCTGGTTCTGCGCGCCCGCGACGAGCACCGGGCCGGGCGTCCGCTTCCGCCGAACCGCGCCCCGCTGCACCGGGCCGCGATGTGGCGGGCCGCCCGCTCCGGACTCGAGGGCGAACTGCTCGACCTGCCCCGCTCGCCGGCTCCGGTCCCGGCCGCCGCCGCCGTCGAACGCCTGGTCGGCGAGCTGCGCCCGCAGCTGGAGGAGCTCGGCGACTGGGAGCAGGTCTTCGACCTCTCGGTGCGGACGCTCAGCCGGGGCAGCTCGGCCGCCCGCCAGCGCCGGGCCATGGCCCGGCGCGGCCGCATCTCCGACGTGGTCGACCTGGTGGTCGCGGACACCCGGGGCGGTGCCACCGGCATCGGACCGGAGGGCCAGTCGGTGCCGGCCGGCCTCGTTCCGTACGCGACGATCGGCGACGAGGCGTTCCCGGGCGGCGACGTGGCCACGCCGTACGCCGGAATCTTCAATGTTCTCAGTGCCCTCGGGTCGGCCGGCCTGCGCCGCCGCGAGGACGCTCGGGACGACGAGCAGCGCGCCCGCGGCATCACGTTCAGCGTGGCCGGCGAGGCGGCGACCCGGCTGTTCCCGTTCGACCTGGTGCCGCGGATCGTGCCGGCCGACGACTGGGCCCGGCTCAGCATCGGGCTGGTGCAGCGGGTGCGGGCGCTCGACCGGTTCGTCACCGACGTGTACGGCGAGCGCGCCGTGGTCCGCGACGGCATCGTGCCGGAGTGGGTGATCGACGGATCGCCGGAGCTGCGACCCAGCGGCGCCCTGGTCGCCCACGACGGCGTGCGAGCCCAGGTGGCCGGCGTCGACCTGGTGCGGGACGTGGACGGCGACTGGTGCGTGCTGGAGGACAACCTCCGGGTGCCGTCCGGCATCGCGTACGCCATGCAGAACCGCCGGCTGACCGAGAGCGTCCTGCCCGAGCTGCCGATGCCGGAGGACCTGCTCTCCGTCGAGGGCACGCCGCGGCTGCTGCTGACGGCGCTGCGCGACTCGGCCCGGCCGGCGGCCGGCGACGACCCGGCGATCGTGGTGCTCAGCCAGGGCCCGGACGACTCGGCCTGGTTCGAGCACCGGATGCTGGCCGAGGAGATGGGCGTGCCGGTGGTGCGCAGCACCGAGCTGTTCGTCGAGGGGACCCGGGTCTTCCGGCTGCGCAACGGCAAGCGCTACCCGGTCGACGTGATCTATCTGCGCATGGGTGAGGACAGCCTGGTGCACTCGCCGGGCGCGGACGGCATGCCGCTCGGCCCGAGCCTGATCGCCGCGCTGCACGCGGACACCGTCACCCTGGCCAACGCGCTGGGCAACGGCATCGGCGACGACAAGGCCGTCTACGCGTACGTGCCCAAGCTGATCGAGTACTACCTCGGCGAGAAGCCGCTGCTCGCGGACGTGCCGACCTACCTGTGCGGGATCCGGGAGCAGCGCGAGGAGGTGCTCGGGCGCCTCGACGAGCTGGTCTGCAAGCCGGTCGACGGGTACGGCGGCGACCGGATCGTGATCGGCCCGCACGCCACCGCCGAGGAGCTCGCGGCCGTGCGCCGGCAGATCGTCACCGCCCCGCACCGCTGGGTCGCCCAGGAGGTCGTCGGGCTGTCCACCAGCCCGGTCTTCGACGGCCACCAGCTCGCGGCCCGGCACGTGGACCTGCGCGCCTTCGTCTTCAGCGGCACCGAGTCGGTGGTGGCGCCGGCCGCCCTCACCCGGGTCGCGCCGGCCGGCAGCATGATCGTCAACTCCTCCCGTGGAGGTGGTTCGAAGGACACCTGGCTGCTCGGGGCGTAACAGGATGGAAATCGAGTGGGAGGAGATTGGCACCGATGTGCGGGATCGCCGGTGAAATTCGGTACGACGGAAACGCCGCGGACGAGGGGGCGATCCGGCGGATGCTGCCGTGCCTCGAGTCACGTGGCCCGGACGGCGAGGGACTCTTCCGCCGCGGCCCGGTCGCCTTCGGCCACCGCCGCCTGAAGATCATCGACCTCTCCGAGGCCGGCGGCCAGCCGATGACCGACGACGAACTCGGGCTCACCCTGGTCTTCAACGGCTGCATCTACAACTATCAGCAGCTGCGGACCGAGCTTCAGGGGTACGGCTACCGGTTCTTCTCCACCTCCGACACCGAGGTGATCATCAAGGCGTACCACCGGTGGGGCGCGTCCTGCGTACGCCGCTTCTTGGGAATGTTCGCCTTTGCGATTCTGAACCATGAGACCGGCGAGGTGATGCTGGCCCGGGACCGGCTCGGCATCAAGCCGATGTACCTGGCTTCTTTCGACAAAGGCCTGCGTTTTGCCTCCACGCTGCCGGCGCTGCTCGCGGCCGGGGACGTCGACAAGTCGATCGATCGCGTGGCGCTGCAGCACTACATGACGTTCCACTCGGTCGTGCCGGCGCCGCGGACGATCATCTCCGGGGTCCGCAAGCTGCCGCCGGCCACCGTCCGGGTGATCAGCCGGGACGGGTCCTGGACCGACGAGGTGTACTGGGAGGCGTCACACACCCGGCGCACCGACGTGGCCGACGACGAGTGGCCCGCGCTGATCCACGAGAAGCTCGCGCTCGCCGTGGAGCGGCGGATGGTCGCGGACGTGCCGGTCGGCGTGCTGCTCTCCGGCGGCATCGACTCCAGCTACATCGTGGCGCTGCTGGCCGAGCAGGGTCAGCGCGGCCTCACCACGTTCAGCATCGGGTTCGAGGCGGCCGGTGGGGAGAGCGGCGACGAGTTCGCCTACTCCGACATCGTCGCCAAGCAGTTCGACACCGTGCACCACCAGATCCGGATCGGCCGGGACCGTTTCCTGCCGGCCGTCGACCGGACCGTGGCGGCGATGAGCGAGCCGATGGTTTCGCACGACTGCATCGCGTTCAACCTTTTGAGCGAAGACGTGTCAAAGTCGGTGAAAGTTGTACAGTCGGGGCAGGGAGCGGACGAGATCCTGGCCGGCTACAGCTGGTATCCGCCGCTCGCCCACGTGCGTCGCGACGAAGCCGTCGACGCGTACGCCGAGGAGTTCTTCGACCGCCCGCACGCCGACCTCGCGCAGCAGCTCAACCCCGAGTGGCTGCTCGACGACGACGTGAGCCGCGAGTTCGTCGCGGCGAGTTTCGGCCGCCACGGCGCCGTGACCGCAGTTGACGCAGCGTTGCGTCTCGATTCCCAGGTGATGCTCGTCGACGACCCGGTCAAACGGGTCGACAACATGACCATGGCGTGGGGGCTGGAAGCTCGCGTACCGTTCCTGGATCACGAGTTGGTGGAACTCGCCGCGGCCTGCCCGCCCGAGCTCAAACTGGCTCATGGTGGCAAGGGAGTGCTCAAGCAGGCGGCCCGCGGGGTGGTGCCCGACGAGGTGATCGACCGGACCAAGGGATATTTCCCGGTGCCCGGCATCCGGCACCTCGAAGGACCGATGTACGACAAGGTCCGGGACGCTCTCCTCGCGCCCGCCGCGCGAGAGCGAGGGCTCTTCCGGCCGGAGTACGTGGAACGGCTGCTCGCCGATCCGAACACGCCGCGCACGACGCTCGGCGCCAACCAGCTATGGCAGCTGGCTCTGTTGGAGATGTGGTTGCAGGACAAGGGCATCTGAGGCTTCTGAGGTCTTCTTAGGGGGAACTGCATGACCGGACAGCTCGGCCGGATCGATGTCACCGTACTTCCGGTGAGCTGGACGAAGCCCCTACCGCCCGAGGCCGGTGGCAGCTGGTCACCGGCCCTCTCGCCGGACGGCGAACACTCCGCCTACATCTCCGACCGCGGCGGCCGCCCGCAGATCTGGGTGCAGCCGATCGGTGCCGAGCTGGCCTTCCTGGTCGACACCGGGCCCGAGCCGGTCACCGCCGTGCAGTGGTCCACCGGCGGTGGCTGGCTGGCCTGCCAGCTCGCCCCGGGCGGCGGCCCCCGGCACGAGCTGTGGCTGATCCGGCCGGACGGCTCGGAGTTGCACCAGGTCGCCGGGTTCGGCACCGACGACGCCGACAACGTGCGCTGGCTGCCCGGCCGGTCGCTGCTGGCGGTGACCGAAAATCTGAACACCGGCCTGCTGATCGACCCGGTGCACAACACCCGCTCGGTCGTCGCCAAGGGCTCGCTGACCGCGCTGCTCGACGTGTCGGCGACGCACGCGCTGCTGCGGATCGGCCCGCGCGGCGACCGCCAGATCGTCAGCCGTGACCTGACGACCGGTGCCGACACCCTGGTGGCACTGGGCGAGCAGGCGGTCTACGCGCCGGACGGCTCGGTCTACGCCCGCTCCGAGGCCGGCGAGTTCCCGGCCCTGATCCGGGTCGCGCCGGACGGCGCCGTGAGCGTCGTCGCGGCCGCCGCCCGGGCCGAGGTGGAGGCGTTCACGCTCACCGCCGACGCGTCCGCCGCCGCGGTGCTGTGGAACGTGCGCGGGGGCGAGTCCGAGGTCGAGATCGTCGACCTGCGCGACGGCACCCGGTGCCGGGTCGAGCCGCTGCCCGGCGGCGTGGTGTCCGAGCCGGCCTGGAGCTTCGACGGGTCCGGGCTGGCCTTCACGGCCGAAGGACCGGGGCGGCCGCACGGCGTCTGGGTGTACGAGGACGGCGTGGTGCGGGCCGTTTCCGCCGCGCGCACCGCACCCGGATCGGTGCGGCCGACGCTGGAGGTCTTCGAAGCGCACGACGGACTCGAGCTCAGCGGGTGGCTGTTCCGCCCGGCCGGCGACGGGCCGCACCCCACGGTGCTGTGGTTCCACGGGGGTCCCGAGGCGCAGGAACGGCCGGGTCACTCGCCGCTGTTCCAGTCGCTGGTCGACCTGGGGATCGCGGTCTTCGCGCCGAACGTGCGGGGTTCGTCGGGCTTCGGCAAGAGCTTCGTCAACGCGGACAACGGGGTGCTGCGTTATGCCGGCATCGAGGACGTGCGCTCCTGCGTGCGGCACCTGGTCGGCTCCAACATCTCGGACGAGTCGCATATCGGCATCATGGGCCGGTCTTATGGCGGGTTCTTGACGCTGGCCGCCCTGACCCGCTTCCCCGACCTGTTCGCGGTCGGCATCGACGTGTGCGGCATGTCCAACTTTTCCACGTTTTATCAGCACACGGAACCGTGGATCGCGGCCGCGGCCGTCTCCAAATACGGCGACCCGGTCACCGACGCCGACCTGCTCGCCGACCTCTCCCCGATCACCCGCATCGACCGGCTCCGCGCCCCGTTGATGGTCGTGCACGGCGAGAACGACTCCAACGTGCCGGTGATCGAGGCCGAGCAGGTCGTGGCTGCCCTGGCCGAGCGCGGTGTCCCGCACCGCTACCTGCTCTTCCCCAACGAGGGCCACCAGCTCCTGCACAGCACGTCCCGTGCCGACTACCTGCGCGAAACGGTCTCCTGGCTGAGCGAGCATCTGTTGTGATCCCCGCGCTCACCGACCGAGCGCTCAACCGGGCCACCCTGGCCCGCCAATACCTCCTGGACCGTACGGACGTCCCGGTGCTCGAGGCGATCGAACACCTGGGCGGCATGCAGTCGCAGGCACCGCTGGCCCCGTACGTCGGTCTCTGGTCGCGTTTGTCGGCCTTTGATCCTGCCGTTCTGTCCGAGCTCATGTCCCGCCGCGAAACCGTGCGCACCCACCTGATGCGCACCACCGTCCACCTGGTCAGCGCCCGCGACTGCCTTGACTGGCACACGCTCTTCCAACCTCGCAACGCCGCCGCGATGACCCCGAACACCGCGGGCCTGCCGCCGATCGACCGCACCTCGTTGCGCACGGCCGCCGAACGTCTGCTCCGCGCTTCACCGCGCACCCGCGCCGAGCTGGGCCGGCTGCTCGCGGCTTCCTTTGTGGGCGCCGACCCGGGCGCGCTGGCCTTCGCCGCCGCCCAGGAGGTGGCGATGTGCCAGGTGCCGCCGCGCGGCCTGTGGGGCCGCACCGGCCCCGCCGCGTGGGCGCTGGTCGAAAAATGGCTGGGCGAGGCGCCGCGCAGCACCACCCCGGTGTCCGCGGTGGTGCTGCGCGGCCTCGGCGCCTTCGGCCCCGCGACCATCGCCGACCTGCAGACCTGGTCCGGCCTGACCCGCCTCGGCGAGGTGGTGGGCGCACTCTCACTGCGCACGTTCCGCTCACCGGCCGGCCCTTTGCTGTACGACCTACCCGACGCCCCGCGACCCGACGAGGACACCCCCGCGCCGCCACGGTTCCTTCCCGAGTACGACAACCTCCTGCTGTCGCACCGGGACCGCACCCGTTTCATCCCGTCGCCGCGACGCGTGCCGCTGCCCCCGGGAAACGGCGCGACGATGGGCACCTACCTACTGGACGGCACGTGGCAGGGCACCTGGCGGCTGCGCGGCGAAACCCTGGACGTCGAACCGTTCACCCCGCCCGCCGACCCGGCCCCGCTGCTGGCCGAGGCATCGCGGCTGGCGGCGTTTCTCGGCGGATCGACTGCTCGGCTTCTGCCCACGTGAGCGTGTGCCGCACCCACGCCCTCGGCGGCGAGTCCCCGGTAACCCACGACGCCACGGTCGACGACCCGGCATAGGCGTTCGCCCTGTCCCGGCTGCCCACCTGGGCGTGGGCGTGCTCGACGTCCTCCCCGACGACTGACCACCACCGAGTTGGCCACGTTCCCCCAGGTCCTGCTCGTGCCGATCGTCAACGGCTGCGTGCCCCCTCATCCGGCTCGATCGCCCACCCACTCCTCGACCTGCCATCAGTCACCTACCACGTGGTCCACCAGCCGTCGGCCCCCAGGGTTGCCGCCCTGCTGGAACGCCTACTCCTCACCGGAGAACCGTTCCCACGCGGACTGCCGGGTGATTCCGAGGGCGGCGCCGATGCGCGCCCAGGTCACCTTCCGCTGCCGTAGGAGGGTGACCAGCCGCTGGAGACTGGCCTCGGTCTGCGCCCCCACCGCCGCAACGCGGGGAAGCTGGTCCAGGATCTGCTCATCGGCCATCCCCTCTTCCCAGGCCGACAGCCGCGTGCCCGACTCGACCGGATCCGGCTGCTCGGACCGCAGGGCGTCGTTGCACAGCCCGACGCACTCGTTACAGATGTACACGCCAGGCCCGGCAATCACCTTCTCGACGTCCGAGCTCGGCTTGGCACAGAAGGAACAGCTCAACTGGATGGCCGTGTTCGTCTCACTCGGCATGGCGTCTCCCGGCGATAGCGGCTTGTCAGGCATATCCTGACGCCGTCAGGCTACACCTGACAGAGCTGGAACACCTAACCCCACACCAAGCCGACGGACTTCCCGGCGTAGCGACCACCCCCGATTGATTTCTCATGAAACGGTGCGCATTCCTCACCTGCGGTGACCCGACGTCGGCCACGCCCGATCGGAGGTGCCATGCCGGACGGCGCTGCCGATTCCGGACACCGGGCCACGCCCTGCCGACGGCGGTCGGCGGTCGCCAGCAGCCCCGGGTGATCGCCAGGGCCGGGCCATCCGGTGGCTTTGTTGTTCGCGCGGTTCCGCCCGCCCAGCGTCGTCGCGAACGGCAGCATCGTCCCGAACGGCGGCGTCGTCCCGAACGGCAGCGTCGTCCCCGACAGCGGCGTCCGTTGCCTGGCCTGCAGGAACAGCCGGCATGCAAGCCTCGGGCACTGACCGGGCCGCGGGTTCGGCCCGACCGGACGGCCGCACACACGTCGCCCCTTCCGGCCAGATCAGCGGCGGAACACTCTCGACGTCCTCATGCAGACCAAGCTCCCCGCAGGTGCGGGAACGGCCTCTCGACCGGCACACCCTCCACCCGTGGCGCCGCTTGAGCCCCCAACGCCGGCGCCGCTCATGATCGCGACGAAACTCCGCTTTCCCCGGCCAATAATTCCGCGCTCTCATCGGGTCACGCATAGCGGCAATCTAAGACCTGCTAAAGAACTCCAGCTGCCGCATAAACAGATTGTCTCGCGGTCGGCAGGACACGCGCCAGCAAGCGATCATTAGACTTCAGAGAGGGCGTTAATCAAATCTAATGTACGCCGTGATCAGGGCGACGAGATAACCCCTCACACTCCGTGACACAAGGTGGACGGTGGCTGAGAGAAGCCTGGACGATTTTGGTTACCTCGGTGTGACGCGTCCACCTGTATCAATCTCTGCATGACACGACGCACAGGAACTGTCGCCGGGATCGGGGTGCTCGTCATGGCGGCCGGGGCAGGGCTCGTCGCCCTCGCCCCGCCGGTCGCGGCGAGCGCGGCGCCACCAGCGGTGACGTGGAGCGAATGCGTGGCCTACTCGGACGAGACCCTCGAAGCGATGGGCGTCCGGCCGGAGGAGCTACCCAGGATCCGGGCGCTGCTCGCCCGAACCGACTGCGGCACCGTCCAGGTGCCGCTCGACTACAACCACCCGAACGGCACGAAGATCACGGTTGCGATCAGCCGGCTCCGGGCCGCCGACCAGCGGCACCGGCTGGGCAGCATGGCGGTGAACCCGGGCGGCCCGGGCGGCAGCGGCTACCTCATGCCGCACGAGCTGGCTCTGACCAGCCCTCAGTTCGAAGCGCTCGCCGAAAGGTACGACCTGATCGGGTTCGACCCGCGCGGCGTCGGCTACAGCACCCGGGCCGCCTGCGCGCGCCCGGGCGACGACGTCACACCGCCCGAGATCCCGGCCGGGCCGCTCACCGCGGAGACCGCCAAGAAGATCTACGACTTCCAGGTTCTGCAGAACCGGACCTGCTGGCAGAGCGACCCCACCTTCCTGGGGCAGCTCACCACCGCCAACGTGGCCCGCGACCTCGAGCAGGTGCGCAGGGCGCTCGGGCCGGGGAAGCTCAGCTACTTCGGCGTCTCCTGGGGCACGCTCCTCGGCCAGGTCTACCGCAGCCTCTACCCGCAGTCGGTGGGCCGGATGTGGCTGGACAGCGTGGTCGGCCCGACCGCGAACCGGCTCGACTCGCGCTTCCATGATGTGACCGCGGCCGACGAGGGCAAGATTCCGCGCTGGGCCGCCTGGGCCGCGGAGCGGGACGGGACGTACCACCTCGGCGACACCGTCAAGGAGGTGATCGCCCTGGTCAAGCAGCTGAAGGCGAAGCTGGATGCGGCGCCGATCCAATTCAGCGACCTCGACCAGCCGATCGACGGCAACCTGGCCGCCTTCCTGGCCGTCGCGCCCAGCCCGCTGTGGGCCGAAGCCACGCCCGCGCTGGCGGCGCTGGCCACGGCGAAGACCGGCGATCCGGTGCCGGACGCGCTCCGGCCGATCCTCATCGGCGACGGGCCGCAGGAGCCCACCGAGCCGCCGGCCGATCTTCCCGAGCAGTTCAACGACACCGCCGGGCGGGCGATCCTGTGCAATGACGACACCAGTCCGCACGACTTCCCCACCTTCTGGAAGACGTACCGGAGTTGGCAGCGGGAGTTCCCGATCACCGCGGGCCTGGCGCCCTTCACCCAGATGTGCGCCGGTTGGCCGATCCCCGCGAAGGAACCGTTCCAGCTGCGTCGGTCGAACGGCTCGCTGCAGTTGTCCGGGCACCGGTGGGAGAGCCCGACGCCGTTCCCGTGGATCGCCCAGGTGCAGGCGAAGATCGGCGGCACCGTATTCACGGTCGAGGACGACATTCACGGTTCGGTCGCGCGGGTGCCGGAGTGCACCGAGCACCTCGAGGCGTATTTCCTGACCGGCCGCCCCGACTCCGGCGGCTGTGACGGCGTGACACCACCCGCCGACTCGGCCACCGCGGCCGCGACGGTTGCCGCTGAAACGGCGCCGGTCAGCACCGACTTGGCACCCTCCGGCAACCGGTGGACCTGGCGCCGGCACTGATTCCGTTCCCACCGCGGTGGCCGGCCGAAAGACCGGTCACCGCGGCCTTTCCCCCGAATTCCGCCAACGCCGACAAGGCTTTTTGATATTCATTTTATCGGGCCGCTCCAAAGGAACTCTTAACGCCGAACAGCACTTGGAATGGCTATTGCCGTAATCGCGTGAGGCTGCCATTGTGCGGATCATGCGAGTGAATTCTTTCAGCCACCACCGGTACGGACAGGTCATCGCTGCGGTCGGTCTCACCGTTCTGCTCGGCCTCGCCGCCGGGTGTGGCACATCGGACGACAGCAACGGCGCGAGGATCGGGCCCGCGACCATGACGACGGACGCGCCGGCCCAGGACTGCGGTGCCGCGCAAGCCGAGATCAAGGCGTCGCTGACCGGCATGGGCGCGGTGACCTCGGTCGACGTGCCGACCTGCGACAAGGCGATCGTGGCCACGTCACTGGGCGCCGATGAGGGCGACCAGGCCGCCAGCCTCTGCCAGAATGCGGCCAGCGAGGCCTCGACCCACGGTGTCGGCTCGGTGAGTGTCGTGTCTGTCGACGGCAAGGAGCTGGCCACCGGCACCGATTCCGAGAACTGCAAGGCCGTCGCCGGAAGCTGACCGCCTGGTCATGCTGTCAGTGGCGTTGGCGGCGGGCCTGACGGCGAAGCTGGATGATGCGGGCGGCACCGACGATCATGGTGGCGATGGCGGTGCCGACGCTTGCCACCAGCAGGGCCAGCGCGAGCGGCAGGTTGCCATGCATCCAGAGGAACGTGACCTCGACGGAGTCGGTGTTCTGCAGCATGAACACGATGAGGAACACCAGCACCACCGCGGCCAGGCAGATGCCGAACCAGGCGGCGCCGGTGCGGGTGTGCCGCGCTGCCGGGGAGTCGGACAGCTCCGTGACGGGCGGTTCAGGGAAGGTTTCGGCGGGCTGGTGAAGATCGTTGGACATGGCATCCCCCTCCGGGGGAAAGGCCGGCGTGGCGGCACCTCAGCAGGGGGGTGTCATCGCTCCCGGGACGTCTCAACCGTACCCCTCCGGTGCCGTCCCACGACGATTGCCGCCGCCGTGGCCACGGTGGCCCAGGCGAGCAGAATCGCCACCATCTGCAGCGCCGCGCGGCCGGTGTCGACGATCAGCGACACCGCCACCGGGTGGCTCGACGGCGGCGCGACCACCCCCACCACCAACAGGAGTGTGACGGGCTGGCACAGAACCGCGGCCGCGGAGACGACCAGCCCGCCCCTGCGCATCAGCCCGCCGATGGCCGCCCCGATGATCGCCCACAGTGGGAAACACACCGAGCTCGCCAGCAGGCACCAGCGCAGCGCGGGCTCGGAGAGCATCGTCGGGTCGGCGGCCACGCTCGGGTACCCGTTGGTGCGCATCGGGCGGATGCCGGCGGCGATCGCCACCGCGCCGGTGACGAGGCCGAGCAGAACACCGGCCAGGGCCGCCCGCCCGATCGTGGCCGGGCGGTACACCCCTGAGCGGGCGACCAGCCAGGCGCCGGCGAGCGCCGCGACGAGCTGCCCGAGCCAATGCCCGGTCGTGTACACGTGCGCCGCCAGGTCGCGGTGGAACTCCAGCCGCTCCGGGTCGGACTGCGGGTCGTAGTAGGCGAAGTACTCGCCGACCGCAACGCTCAGCGGCGTCGCCAGCGCGGTCCACGCGAGCAGGCCGCCGACCACGGCCACCGGAGCCCACCGACGCATGCCGCCCATCCTGCAACGGCGACGCAAAGCCGACGGCACGCGAGCACCGGCGGCGATGGGGAGGGAACAATCCAGAAGGATCAGCCCAGGTGGGCGGTGACCGCGGCGGGCAGGGTGAACTCCAGAGCGGCCAGATTGGCGGCCAGCTGGTCGGCGGTGCGCGGGCCGAGGACCACCGAGGTGACCCCGGGCCGGGTGGCGAGCCAGGCCACGGCGACGGTCGCGCTCGTGGTGCCCAGTCCGGTGGCGACCGTGGCGACATCGTCGGCGATGTCGAAATGGCGGTCGGTCAGGAGCGCGTCCACGTAGGCGCGGGCGCGCGGGCCGGGCATGGCCGCCCACTCGGCCAGCCGCGAGCCCGGCGAGGGTGCGGCGCCGCGCCGGTATCGGCCGGCCAGCACACCACTGCCCAGCGGGCTGTAGGCAAGGATGCCGAGTCCGTGTTCCCGGCAGACGGCCAGGGTCTCGGTCTCGATGTCCCGGTCCAGCAGCGAATAGCTCACCTGGAGACTGACGAACGGTGTCCCGTTGCGACGCTGGGCCGCCCATTGCGCCGAGACCACGCCGGCCGCGGTGAAGTTGGAGCAGCCGAGGTAGCGCACCTTGCCGGAGCGGACGAAGCCGTCCAGGGTGGCCATGGTCTCGTCGATCGGTGTGTGCGGATCGGGTACGTGGCACTGATACAAGTCGATGTAATCGGTGCCGAGCCGGCGCAGGCTGGCCTCGAGGGCCCGGGTCAGGTGTGCGCGGGAGAGTCCCCGGTTGTTCGGGCCGTCGCCCTGCGGTGCGGCGCCCTTGGTAGCCAGCACCACGTCGGCTCGGCGGTGGGCGATGGCCCGGCCGACGATCTCTTCGCTGGTGCCGCCGCGATAGGTGTCGGCGGTGTCGACGAGATTGTGCCCGGCGTCGAGGAACGTCCCGATGATGCGGCCGGCCTCGGCCTCCGAGGTGGGCGCCTGCGGGTCGGTGCCGAAATTCATCGTGCCCAGGCAGGCGTTGGAGACGTGCAGGCCGGAGTGGCCCAGTGGCGAGTAGGGCATGCGGACCTCACTAGAATCGGAATCAGGATTCCACTTCAATATACGGAATCCGGATTCCGCATGACGGGAGGGAGCCATGGCGCGCTCAGATGCGGTGCGTAATCGCGAGAAGGTGCTGCGGGCGGCCGAGGCGGTGCTGGGTGAGCAGGGTCTGTCCGCCCGGATGGACGAGATCGCTCGGCGGGCCGGGGTCGGCGTGGGCACGGTCTATCGCCACTTCGCCACCAAGGAAGCCCTCTACCAGGCGATCGTCACCGCGCGCGTCGACGAGCTACTGGCCGAGGCGGCCCAGCTGCGGGATTCCGGCGAGCCCCGGACCGCGTTCTTCACGTTCTTCACCCGCGTCGTCGTCGACGCCGCCGGCAAGAAGGCCTACATCGACGCGTTGCGCACGGCCGGCATCGACCCCAAGGCGGGCCAGGCCGGCCAAGCGGCGGAGATGCGGAAAGCCATCGACGATCTCCTGCGCGAGGCGCAACAGGCCGGGGCCGTACGCCCGGATGCCGCCCTCCCCGAGATCCTTGCCCTGCTCCGCGGCGCCAGCATGGCCGCGGAGACCGGCGACTATCCGGCCGGCGTACTCGATCGAAGCCTGGCCTTTCTGCTCGACGGTCTCCGCCCGGCATGAAAAAGCGGGTACGCGGCTTACCGCGTACCCGCCTCGGAAATGCTCTCAGAGCAGGCCGCGGACGTAGGCCGCCTGGGCCGCGTGCTGGGCGTCGTCGTCGTAGACGCTGACCAGGCGCACGCCCAGGGTGACCGGTGGGTCCCAGGCCTTGTCGACCACCCGGTCCAGGTCGTCGGCCGTCAGGCCGGCGATGAAGTCCAGCGTGCGCTCGTGCACCGCTCGGTAGTACTCGTCCAGCACCTGCCAGCTCTCCGGGTTGACCGCGGCGACCTGGTCGGGCGTGTGGCCGTAGCCGGTGTCGGACGGGTCGGCCGGCAGGCCGAAACGTTCGGCCCAGCCGCCGGTGGCGTAGAGCTGCTCGGTGCCGATCAGGTCGGCCACGTGATCGTCCTGCACCCGGGTCAGGTGCCAGACGAGCCAGCCGATCGAGTTGGCGCCGGGTGCCGGAGCCCACGCGAGCTGGTCGCGGGTGAGGTCCTGCACGGCGGCGTGCACCAGGTCGGGGAGACGCCCGAAGGCGTCGGTCAGGATGTCCTTGGCGTCCATGTTCACTCCGTCCCGTCGCTCGAATTCTGAGTATCCGCGCCGCCGCCGCTTCCGCCGTCGAGGTTGCCGGTATCGGCGCCCGGCTTGTCGCCGGTGGTGTCGCTGTCCCCGGTGGTGCCGGTCGGCGCCTCGGTGGTCGGTGCGTCAGTGGCCGGTGCGTCCGTCGGTCCGGTCGTGGCCTGCTGGGCCGGCTGGTCGGGGTCGGTGGTGGCCTGGTCGGTAGGAGAAGTCGTTGAGTTCGGCGACGTCGGCGCCGGCGACTCGGTGGTCGCGGGCGGCTTATCCGATTTCCGGCTCTTCCCGGAGAGGAAGCTGCTCACCGTGGTGGAACCACTGGTGTTGCCGCCGGTCGCGTCCGCGATGGACTTGCCCGACACCAGCTCGGCCACCGTCAGCGTGCCCATGGCCAGGACGAACAGCGCCCCGGCCACCATGGCCACCCGGGCCCATCGGATCCTGGTGGGGGTCGGTGGCGCCGACGGTTTCTCCTCGGCCGCCGCCTCCACGGGCGGCGTGCCCACCGCGGCCGGCGCCAGGAACGTTCCCTGGATCTTCTTGCGCCCGCGATCGATGGAACGGTGGTAGATCTCGGTGCCCACCGAGCCGATCAGGCTCGCCACCGCCGCGCCCACGAGCGTGCCGGCCACGCCCAGGAACGATCCGATGACGGCCGCCGACACCGCAGCCAGCACTCCGGCAATGGTCTTCGGGATGTCGATGCCGGACCACATGCGGTCCGGTGCGTGCTCGGCCATGTCCTCCTCTGCCCTCTTTATTGGGTTCCTCTCGATAAGGTCTCTGCCTTTACCTGACGGCTCTTTGCTAAACCCCGCCGCTCGGCCAGCACCACCCGCAGGGGGCGCACCACGACACCCTCGGCGGCCAGGTGCCGCCGGGCCAGCCTGCGGTTACGCAGGATGCCGATCAGCCCGATGACGAAGATGAGATATTGCGCCGACATGGCGACCCGGAAGTCGCCGATGTCATAGTCGGAGCTCCCGCCGGTGCGCGCGTCCAGGATCAGCCCGATCAGTTCGATGGAGACCAGCGAGGCGACGAAGCCGCCCACGTTGACCACGCCGGTCGCGGTGCCGAGCCGGTTCGGCGGGTTGAAGGTGCGAGCATAGTCGAAGCCGATCATCGAGCCGGGGCCGCCGAGGCCGAGCGCCAGGACGAGCAGCACCAGCACCGCCATCGGCGCGTGGCCGGGCCAGACCAGCACCAGGCCCCAGCTGAACGCGTTCGCGCCGATGATGCCGAGCACCAGGTAGGAGCGACGCAGCGGGTAACGCTGCACGAGCATCCCGATGACCGGCCCGGCGGCCATGCCGACCAGCACGAACAGGGTCAGCAGCGTGCTCGCGGTCTCCCGGCGCAGGCCCTCGCCGGCGATCAGGAACGGGAAGCCCCACATCAGCGCGAAGACGGTGCCGGTGAACTGGGTGGTGAAGTGGCTCCACAACCCGAGACGGGTGCCGGGGTGCCGCCACGCGCCGGCCAGGTCGGTGCCGAGCTGGCGCATGGTGATCGGCGGGCCGCTGCTGACCTTCTTCTCGGGGGTGTCGCGC
Organism: Paractinoplanes toevensis; assembly: GCF_018332695.1. Lineage (GTDB taxonomy): Bacteria > Actinomycetota > Actinomycetes > Mycobacteriales > Micromonosporaceae > Actinoplanes > Actinoplanes toevensis. The sequence continues at coordinate 248,053 of NZ_BOQN01000049.1, read as the reverse complement.
AGGGCCGCGAACGCCGCGATCGCGACGAACAGGCCGGCGCCGGCGGCGCCGAGGAACGCGGTGGTCCATCCAGGACCGGCCAGCAGAGCAGCCAGCGGTACGGCGGACAGCACCTGCCCGGCCTGCCCGACCAGACCCGTCAGCTGGGTGAGAACGGGCACTCGCCGGGTCGGGAACCAGCGCGGCACCAGACGCAGCACGCTGATGAACGTCATCGCGTCGCCCGCACCGACCAGGACCCGGGCCAGGACCGCACCCTCGACCCCGTGCGTGGTGGCCATCAGGGCCTGCCCGGCCGCCATGATCAGTCCACCGCTGACCACCAGCCGCAACGAGCCGAACCGGTCGAGCAGCAGGCCGACCGGCACCTGCAGGGCCGCGTAGACCAGGAGCTGCAGCACCGCGAACGAGGCGAGCGCCCCGGCTCCGACACCGAACCGGTCCTGCGCGTCGAGCCCGGCGACACCGAGGGACGTACGGTGCAGCACCGCCATGATGTAGGCGGCGAGACCGGCGGACCATACCGCCCATGCTCTCCAGCCGGGTCGCATGGACATGTCTGCCTCTCCGCTCGCTACTTACGCGTACGGAAGCAAGCCTTCTCTCGCGGCATGGCCGCGACAACGAATCGCGGCCAAGCCCACACGTGCCCCTGGTCACTCAGAACAGGTCAAACATATCCGGACCACCCGGTCCGCCGTGGTGACCGCCGAAGAGGCTCTCGAAGATCAGCATGCCGCCGACCGTGCCTGCGCCGGCCGCGAGGGCCGTCTTCCACCAGGGCGTCGAGTACCAGCCGGCCGGCACCGGCCGGCCCTCGACGTAGCCGCCCGGGTAGTAGTAGGGCGTCGCGGCGCTGGACCGCGGCCCGATCCGGTAGCCGTTCATCTCGCGCTCTTCCATGATCATCCCAGTGCCGCGGGACGCCGCCATCGGCGGCAACTCCGGGCCGGGGTCGAGGCCGAGGGCGGTACGGGCGCCCCGCACGTAGGCCAGCCCCTCCAACGCGGTCTCCCGCGCGAGCTGGAACTGCACGACCGTACGAGCCTGGGCCAGTTGCGCACCGGCGGCCTGGTGTCGCTCGGCCGCGTCGGCGAGCGCCTGCCGGGCGATCGGGTTGTCGTTGGGCAGGTTCACCAGCTGGCCGCCGAGCCGCTCGTACCACCGCTGCGCCTCGGCGCGCGAGTCCCCCGCCGCCTGGTCGTCCCGGATCGTGGCGCCGCGGCGCCCGCCGGCGAGGGCAACCGCCGCCCCGACCCCCAGCATGACGAAAAGCACCAGAATCAACATGTTTTGACGTTAGGGCGGCAATCCATGGATCAACTGTGGGGTCGCTGTGCTTCTACTTCACGCGAATTCTTCGCACGACGCGCAGGCTCACATGACCGGACGCGCACGACGGCGTTCCGCGCTCGCCGCGGCGACACGATCGAGTCATGTCAGCAACCATCGTTCTGGTACACGGCGCGTTCGCCGACGCCGCCTCGTGGGCTCCGGTCACCCGGGAACTGCTCGATCGCGGCCACTCCGTCCTGGTCCCGCCCGTCTACAACCGCAGCCTGATCGAGGACGGCGCCTCGGTTAAGGCGTTCTGCGAGAGCATCACCGGCCCGGTCGTGCTCGCCGGCCACTCGTACGGCGGCGCCGTGATCGGTGTCGCCGGGACCGCCGACAACGTCGTCGGGCTGGTCTTCGTCTCCGGTTACGCGCTCGACGAGGGCGAGTCCCTGGGCCAGCTGCAGGGCGGTTTCCCCGACTCGGACCTGGCCGCGAACCTCGTCTACACCCCCTACCCGGGTGGCACCGACGTCTCCGTGAAGGTCGACGCCTTCCCGGCCGTCTTCGCCGCCGGCGTGGACACCGCCGTCGCCGAGGTGCTGGCCGTGTCGCAACGTCCGCTCACCGCCCAGGCGTTCGGCGAGGCGGCCCCGGCCGCCGCGTGGAAGACCAAGCCGTCCTGGGGCATCGTGTCGTCGGCCGACCACACCATCAACCCGGACGTGGAGCGCTTCGGCTACCAGCGGGCCGGGGTGCGCGAGGTGGTCGAGATCGACGGCCCGCACCTGGTCATGCAGACCAACCCGAAGGACGTCGCCGACGTCATCGAAAAGGCCGTCCGCGAGGTCGAGAAGTGACCGCGAACCCGAAGAACTACGCCCTCGACCCGGCCGCGCTGGCGTTCTGCGAGGCCACCGACACCCCGCCGTTCCTGTTCGACCTGCCGCCCGCCGAGGGCCGCAAGATCGTCGACTCGGTGCAGGACTCGCCGATCGAGAAGCCCGCGGTCGACGACGTGTGGATCACCGTCGACGGCCTGAAGGTGCGGATCGTCAAGCCCCTCGACGCCGGGAACGACCTGCCGGTGGTGCTCTACACGCACGGCGCCGGCTGGGTGTTCGGCGACGCGCACACCCACGACGCGCTGGTCCGCGACCTCGCGGTCGGCACCGGCGCCGCGGTGGTCTTCCCGGAGTACGACCACTCGCCCGAGGCCCGCTACCCGGTCGCCAACGAGCAGTCCTACGCGGTCGCCCGGTGGATCGGCGAGCACGGCGCCGAGCACGGCCTGGACGGCTCCCGGATCGCGATCGCCGGTGACTCGGTCGGCGGCAACATGGCGATCGCGCTGACCCTGATGGCCAAGGAGCGCGGCGACGTCACGTTCCGCGGCCAGGTGCTCTTCTACCCGGTCACCGACGCCGCCTTCGACAACGCGTCGTACCTGGAATTCGCCGAGGGTTACTGGCTGCGCCGGGACGCCATGCAGTGGTTCTGGAACCAGTACACGACCAGCGACGCCGAGCGCGACCTGATCACCGTCGCACCGCTGCGGGCGAGCGTCGAGGACCTGGCCGGCCTGCCGCCGGCGCTGGTCATCAACGGCGAGTGCGACGTGCTGCGCGACGAGGGCGAGGCGTACGCCGCGAAGCTGCGCGAGGCCGGCGTCGAGGTCACCGCGGTCCGCTACGGCGGGATCATCCACGACTTCGTGATGGTCAACAGCCTGCACGGCACCCCGCAGTCGAAGGCCGCGATCCAGCAGGCCGTCGCGCACCTGTCCGCGGTGCTCGCGGCCTGACCGGCACGGCCGGGGTCACCCGCCGAGCAGGTGGGTGGCCTCGGCGACGCGGCGCGCGATCGGCGGCGGCGTCTCGGCCTCCCCGGCACTGTTCAGCAGGGTCGCGACCTGGTCGAGCTCGGCCCGGGCCAGGGCGCCGTCGCCCACGTGGGCGGCGATCAGCGCGCGCCGGCTCGCCAGTTCCGCGGCTCGGACGGCGGACCAGCCACCGAGCTCGACGATCACCTGCTGGGCCTGGTCGATCTGGCGGCGCGCCGCCGCCCAGGACCGGGTGCGGATCTCGAGGTCGGCCAGCCCGTTGCGGGCGGTCAGCTCGATGTAGCCGCCGATGCTCCGCGGTGGGGCCGTCGCCGGGTCGGTGGCGACGCCCACCACCTCCTGATAGCAGGACCGGGCGCGGTCGAACTCACCGAGAAGGTCCAGGATGCTGGCGACCTGCGACAGGGCGTTCGGCAGGCCCTCCCGGTCGCCCGCCCGCCGGAACTCGACGGCGGCCTCGCGGGCGGCGGTCAGCGCCTCGGTCAGCCGGCGCAGGTCGCGCAGGGCCCAGCTCAGGTAGTACCGGGCCCACCCCTGCTGCTGCGGATCATCGGCCGCGTCGGCCGCCGCGATCGCCCGCCGCGCCGGTTCCAGCGCCAGGTCCGGGCGGCGGGCCGGCAGGATGTGCGCCCAGGCGAGATAGCCCTGATGGATCGCCTGGAGGAGACGGTCGCCGAGCCGTTCGGCGGCCGCGGCCGCGGCGCTGTAGACGTCCACCCACTGCGGCCAGTACGGCCACCAGTCGCCGAACCAGTGCAGTGACTCGGCCACCTCGACGATCCGGGCGTCGTCGGTCGTCTCGAGCAGCACCGGCAGCCAGTTGTCCGCCTCGGCGACCAGCCAGTCCCGGGCCGCACCGGCCGACTCGAAGCCGGCCGACTCGTACCGCGGCTCGAAGTACCGCCCGGCCCGGACTGTCCGGTCCAGCAGCCAGGCGTTGCGGCGCTCGATCGCCGCCGCGGTCTCGGCCGGCTCCAACCGGCCGTGGGCATACAGCCGCAGCAGGTCGTGCAGTTGCAGCCGGCCGTCGGTGCGCTGCTGCACGAGGCTCAGGTCGACCAGCTCGTCGAGGGCGTCCTCGGCCACCGGCAGCGGCTCGTCCACCAGGACCGCCGCCAGATCCGGCCCGGTCGACGGCCCCGGCACGAGCGCCAGCCGCCGGAACATCCGGCCCCCGACGTCCGACAGCTGCCGGTACGACAACGTGAACGCCGCCTCGATCCGCAGGTCACCGGCGGCCAGCGCGTCCAGTCGCCGGTCCTGCGAACCGAGCCGGGCGATCAGGTCCCCGGTCGTCCAGCCCGGCCGGCTGACCAGGCGGTTCCCGGCGATCCGGAGGGCGAGCGGCACCCGTACGCAGAGCCGGGCGATGGTGTGCAAATCGTCGGCCGGTGCCATCGGGTCGTCGATGATCGCGGCCAGCAGCGCCACGGCGTCGGTCTCGGGCAGCCGGTCGAGCCGCGTCCACCGGGCGCCCTCCAGCCCGCCGAGCGTGCGCCGGCTGGTCACCAGCACCACGGCCGGCCCGGCCGCGGGCAGCACGGGCCGCACCTGACTCTCCCCGGCCGCGTTGTCCAGGATCAGCACGCACCGCCGCCCCCGGATCAGCCCCTGCCACAGACCCGTCGCCTCGTCGAGATCGCGCGGCACGGCCTTGACCGACGGGTCGGCCGCGCGGATCAGCCGGCCGAGCACGGTGGCCGGGGTGACCGGTCGGGCGTCGAGGCCGCGCAGGTCGACGAAGAGCCGCTCGTCCGGCGCCCACGCCTCGGCGGCGCGGATGGCGAGGGACGTCTTGCCCACGCCGGGCTCGCCACTGATCACGATCACCGGCGCCGGGGCGTCCTCGCGGGCGGCGCCCGCCCAGCCGGCGATGCGGGCGAGTTCGGCGGCCCGGCCGGTGAAGTCGGCCATCCGGCGCGGCATCGGCAGCCCGGCCGCCCCGGCCTGCGCACCGGCCCGCCCGGCCCGGGCGGCCTCCTGCAGCGCGGCCCGATCCCCCGGCGACAGTTTCAGCGCGTCCGCGAGCAGCTCGATCGTGCGCACGCGGGGTCCTCGGCTCACACCGCGTTCCATGTCGCTGATCGCCCGGTCGCTGAGCCCCGAATCGGCGGCGAGTTGTTCCAGGGTCAGGTCGGCGGCCAGGCGCAGCCGTCGCAGCATCGCCCCGAAGGCGTCGTCATTCTTCATCTCTTCTTCGTGGTATCCGACCACCGCACGCTGCTGCAATGAAGATCGACATCGTCACACCGGGGATGGGCGCCGAGGAGGCCAGTGATGTATTTGCCGGACTTCACCCGGACAGCGAGCGGATTCGAGCCCACCGTCAGCACCGTTCTGCGTACGACCACCGTGGGCCCGGTCCGGCTCGACCACCTCAAGGCGTCGAACCCCCGCGACGACCCGCGGACCCGCTACCAGGATCCGGGCGACGTGCTGGCCTGGTCCTTCATCGCGGGCGGGGCGGTGGTGGCCGGCCGTGGCCGAGCCGAGACGGCCGGCCGGGCCGGACACCTGACCGTCCAGCACGTGCCCCGGGTCACCCGGGTCCGGATGACGCCGGACTTCCGGGCTCTGTCGATCCGGCTCAGCCCCACCGTCCTGCCGCTGACCTCGGCCGAGATCGACACGATCGGGGCGCGCAGCTATCCGCTCGCCGACGGCGCACCCCGGCTGCTCGCCCTGATGGCCGACCAGCTGATGACCGGCGATCGGCTCGGCGAGGCGTCCCGGGCGGCGCTGGCCCAATCGATCGTCGACCTGGCCCGGGGCTTCGCCGGCGACGTGACCGGCCGCGGCCGGAGCGGCGACGGCACCGCCGGCCTGGTGTTCCGTGCCCGCCGACACATCCAGCTGTACCTGCGCAGCGGCACGCTGACACCGGCCACGGTGGCCGAACACCTCGGCGTCCCGCTGCGCACCCTGCAGAAGGCGTTCGAGGACGAGGACACCACGGTGGCCGACACGATCCGCGAGGCCCGCCTCGGCCGGGCCCGCGACCTGCTGGAGAACGACCCCGGCCGGCGGCTGCCGATCGAGACGATCGCCGAGCGCGCGGGCTTCCGCTCGGCGTCCACGTTCAGCCGGGCGTTCAGTACGGCGTTCGGGACGGCGCCGCGCGATTGGCGCCGTTCGCGGTCATCGGGGAGACTCACAGCGTGACCGAGCGTCGCGCGAGCCGCACCGCCGTGCTGGTCTGCCAGGGCCGGGCGGTGGCGCACGGCCGGATCGCGCCGGACCGCTTCGCGGATCCGACGGCCATGCCGCTGCTGCGCGAGGCGGAACGTGCGCAGGTTTCACGCGTACGGGATGAGCAGCCCCCCAACGGCATGGCCGAGCGCATGCAGTATGAGATGATCCGCGCCGGCAGTGAGATCATCGTGCCCCGCACCGTCGCCATCGACGACGCCGTCCGCGCCGTGCCGACCCCGCAGGTGGTGATCCTCGGTGCGGGCCTGGACGGCCGGGCCTGGCGCCTCGACCTGCCCGGGACAGTCGTCTTCGAGGTCGACCATCCGGCCTCCCAGCAGGAAAAACGCGAACGCGCCGCGGTGTTGGAGGGCGAGCCGCCGCGGTACGTTCCGGTGGACTTCGCCCGGGACCGCCTCACCGACGCGCTGAAAGCGGCCGGGCACCGCGACGACGAGCCGACCACCTGGATCTGGGAGGGCGTGGTGCCCTACCTGACCCGCCCCGAGGTGGCCGCGACGGTCGCCGCGGTCACCGCCCGCTCGGCGCCCGGCAGCCGGCTGATCGTCAACTACCAGGCGCCGTCGCTGCTCGGCGGCGTGGCCCGCAAGCTGATCGGTGCCGCCGCCCGCCGTTTCAACCCGTGGGCGGCCGAGCCGTGGCGCTCGACGTGGACCCCGGCGGCGATGTCCCGGCTGCTGGCCACGCACGCCTTCGTCGTGCGGCGCGACCACGACCTGCTGGAGACGGCGACCGCTCTGGGCGTACGCCCCGAGCGGGCCACCTCCTTGCGCAACGGCCGCATCGCCCTGGCCGACCACTGACCCGCAGCCCGCCGGCCCCCGGATATCGACAATCCATGCGGCTATTCTGCCGTCCATGAAGCTGACCGTGCGGCGCAGTCAGGAAGCGTCGACCACCGCCATCCGGTTCCTGGCCTTCTTCCATCTGGCCCTGCGGGCCGAGGAACAGGAGCTGGTTCGGCTGTACGACCTGTTCCAGTTCCGCATCGCCGGTTGGTCCGTGGCCCAGTTGATGCAGGGCGTCCAGTACGAGGGCGGCACGGCGATCCCGGCCCAGGCGCAGCTCGCGGTGGCCCGGGCCCAGGACGCCCTGCGCATGGAGCAGCTGGTGAAGGAGGGCTGCCGCCAGTTCCGCCAGGTGCTGATCGACCTACGCGACTTCGACGACACCGAGGAACACCTCTACGAGCTGACGACCCCGGAGGACTGATGCCGATCTAGGCCCCGGCGGCGATCTCCTCGACGGTGGCGGCGCGTTGGCGGGACCCTAGGGCGTCATGTCGGTCAGGTGGTGTTCCACCTCGTGGAGGGTGTGGCGGCCCAGCCACAGCAGGGTGCGGGACTCGACGGTCGGCAAGTTGTAGACAGCGGTGCGGGTCCACTCGGCCGGGGTCAGGGCGGCGAAGGCCCGCGCCAGCTCGTCGGCCGCGGCGGCCAGCTCGGCCGGGACTCCGCGCAGCTGGTCACGGCAGGCGGTACGTCGACACGTGGGACGGTGAGTCGGCGGTGAACGGGGTGCCGACCCAGTCGGCGTGGCGGGACTCCAGGGTGAAGCCGGCCAGCTGGGCCATCAGGTCGAGCTCGGACGGCCAGATGTAGCGGTGCGGCGAGCGGCCCAGCGTTGCCTGCCGGGTGTCGTCGAAGCGGAAGTGGTGCGAGACGACGTGCTGGTTGAGCACGTCGTAGGTGTCCAGCAGGATGTAGCCGGGCTCGACGACCCCGACGGTGGCGGCGCGGCCCGGCGGCAGCGCGCGCAGCTCGGGCACCCACAGCTCGATCACGAACCGGCCGCCCGGGGTCAGGTGGCGGGCAGCGTTGCGGAAGCACTCCACCTGCTCGGCCTGGGTGAGCAGGTTGGAGATGGTGTTGAAGACCAGGTAGACCAGGGTGAACTCGCCCGGCACCCGGGTGGTGGCCATGTCGCCGGTCACGACCGGGAACGCTGGGTCCTTGGCGTGCAGCCGGTCGATCATCGGCTCGGACAGCTCGATCCCGGTGACCGGCACCCCGCGGGCCGCGAGCGGGAGGGCGACCCGCCCGGTGCCGGCCGCGAACTCCAGCGCGGCGCCGCCGCCGGCCAGGGCGGCGAGTCGGTCGACGGTCGGGTCGAGCACCTCGGGCGAGAACATGCCCTCGCCGGGTGTGTCATAGCCGGCGGCGGTTTCCGCATCCCACAGCATGCCGCCGACCCTACGAGCCGGCGGCGCCGCGGGCATCCGTATTTCTCAGGCGGACGACGGCTCGGTCAGCGGCAGCCGTACCAGGAAGCGGGTGTCGCCCGGCTCGGACTTCAGCACGATGTCGCCGCCGTGGCCGTTGACCACGATGCGGTAGGAGATGTCCAGGCCCAGCCCGGTCCCCTCGCCCACCGGCTTGGTGGTGAAGAACGGCTCGAAGACCCGCTTCTTCAGGTCCTCGGGCACGCCCGGCCCGGTGTCGCCGATCGAGACGACCACGTGGTCGTCCTCCCGGTAGGTCTTGATGGTCAGCGTGCCGACGCCGTTCATGGCCTGCACCGCGTTGTCGATCAGGTTGGTCCAGACCTGGTTGAGCTCGGCCGGGTGGGCCGGGATCTGCGGCAGCGAGCGGTCGAAGTCCTTGACCACGGTGATGCCGTCGCCGATCTTGTGGGTGAGCATGACCAGCGTCGACTTGAGGCCGCCGTGCACGTCGATCCACTGGTGTGCGGCCCGGTCCATCTGTGAGTACTGCTTGGCCGCGTTGACCAGCGACGACACCCGGCCGGTGGCGTCCTCGATGTCGCTCATCAGCTGCTCGGTCTCGAGCGCGTAGCCGATCCAGTGGATGGCCTGGTCGAGCAGTTCGGGCGAGCCGACCTTGACCACGATGTCGTCGAGGCAGTCGATGTCGATGCCGGCCTGGGCGAAGACCGGCGCGATGTCCCAGCCGCCGGTGACCCGGTGCTCGTCCATCCACTCGCCGAGCTCGTCCTCGCGGTCGGAGGCCTGCATGGCGGTCAGCGTGGGCGCCTTCGACGCCTTCTCGATGACCTCCTCCTGCAGCTCGACGAGCGCGTCGAGGCGGTCGGCGGGCACCTTGCCGGAGGCGAGCTTACCGAGCTTGTGCCGCATGCCGGCGACCCGCTGGCGGAGCACGGCGGTGGCCCGGGAGGCGGCCGCGGCGGGATTGTTCAGCTCGTGCATGAGGCCGGCCGACAACGCGCCGAGGGCCTGCAGCCGCTGCCGCTCGCTGATCGCGGCGGCCGAGCTGCGCATGCCCATGACCAGGCCCTCGAGCAGGTGGATGGCCATCGGGAACCACTCGCGCATCATGTGCCCGAAGTCGTTCGCCGACATCACGAAGAAATCGGCGTCGTCGAGCGCCCGCATGCTCGCCATGTAGGTGCGCGGTACACCGTCGTCGCGCAGGTAGGACTGGGTGGCGCCCATGTAGACGCCGCGCTGCTCGGTGCGTGAGGTCTGCACGTCGTCCTGGCCGACCCGGCGGGACAGCGCGATGGTGCCGCTGAGCAGCACGAAGAACTGCTCGGCCGGGTCACCTTCGCGGATCACCATGCCGCCGGCCGGCATGTGCATGGTGCAACCGTGGTCGGCGATCCAGCGGAGCTGCTCGTCGGTCAGTTTCTCGAACAGGAAGAGGGTGCGCAGCTCGTCCGGGGTCAGCGCACCGGGGTCACACGGGACGAGAGTAGGAACGTCGGACATCACTGCGCCTCCAGGTAACGGTGGACCAGCGTGACGGCCATCGCGCCCTCGCCGACCGCCGAGGCCACCCGTTTGACCGAGTTGGCCCGGACGTCGCCGGCGGCAAAGATGCCGGGAACACTGCACTCCAGGTAGAACGGATCGCGGTCCCGATCCCATCCCTTCGGACGGGACCCGTTTGCCAGCAGATCGGGCCCGGTGTAGACGAAGCCCTTCTCGTCGCGGGCCACCGTGGTGCCGAGCCAGTCCGTACGCGGCTCGGCGCCGATGAAGATGAAGAGCGCGCCGCATTCGACGGTGGTCTCCAGGGTGCCCTTGTTCTCGCAGATGGTGATGGCCTGCAGGTGGCCGTCGCCGTGCGCGCTGAGCACCTCGCAGTTGGTGCGGACCTCGATGTTGTCGGTCTGCGCCAACTGCTGGATCAGGTAGTAGGACATCGAGGCCTCGAGCGACTGGCCGCGCACCAGGAGGGTGACCTTCTTGGCGTACCGGGAGAAGAAGAGCGCGGCCTGTCCGGCCGAGTTCGCCCCGCCGACGATGTAGACGTCGGCGCCGGCGCAGGCCGGCCCCTCGGTGGAGGCCGAGCCGTAGTAGACGCCGGAGCCGGTGAGCCGGGCGATGCCGTCGGCCGGCAGCGGGCGGTAGGCGACGCCGGTGGCCAGCACGATCGAGTGCGCGGAGATCTCGCCGCCGTCGGCGAAGGTGAGGGTGCGGGCCGAGCCGTCCAGCCGCAGCCCGGTGACCTCGCGGGTGTTGAGCACCTCGGCCTCGAACTTGGTGGCCTGCCGGCGGGCCCGGTCGGTGAGCTGCACCCCGGAGATGCCGTCGGGGAAGCCCAGATAGTTTTCGATGCGGGAGCTCTGGCCGGCCTGGCCGCCCATCGCCTGGCGTTCCACCAGGAGGGTCTTGAGGCCTTCGGAGGCGCCGTAGACGGCCGCGCCGAGCCCGGCCGGCCCGCCGCCCACGATGACCAGGTCGTAGAAGTCCCGGCCGGGGGTGGTGGGCAGGCCGGCCGCCTCGGCGACCGCGGCGGTGGTGGGCCGGGCCAGGGCCCGCCCGTCGGCGGTCACCACCAGCGGAATGGATTCCGGCCCGGCGTCGGCCGCCTCGAGCAGGCGGCGGCCCTCCGGTTCGTCGGCGGCCAGCCAGCGGTACGGGACGAGGTTGCGGGCCAGGAAGTCGCGGATCTGGTACGACGGCTCGGACCACCGGTGCCCGACGACCCGGATGTCCTCGATCTCGCGGTCGCCGGTCGCCTGCCAGGCGTCGAGCAGTGCGTCGAGCACCGGGTAGAGCTTCTCCTCCGGCGGGTCCCACGGCTTGAGCAGGTAGTGGTCGACGTCGACCAGGTTGATCGCCTGGATCGCCGCGTCGGTGTCGGCGTACGCCGTCAGCAGGGCTCGGCGGGCGTTGGGGAACAGGTCCATGCCCTGTTCGAGGAACTCGATGCCGTTCATCTGCGGCATCCGGTAGTCGGCCAGCATGACGGCGACCCGGCCGCCGCGCAGCTTCAGCTCCTTGAGCGCGTCCAGCGCCTCGGCGGCCGAGGAGGCGCGCACGATGCGGTACTGCTCGCCGTACTTGCGGCGCAGGTCGCGGGCGATGGCGCGGGAGACCGACGGGTCGTCGTCAACGGTCAGGATGGCGGGATGGCCCATGCTGTCAAACCCCATCTGATAGCAGGTCGGAGTACTCCGGGTGGCGGTCCAGGTAGCCGGTGACGAAGGGACAGGTGGCCACCACCGGGGTGGCACGGACGCGGGCGTCCTCCAGGGCGGCCGAGGCGAGGCGGGACGCCAGGCCTTGACCGGAGAACGTCTGTTCGATCTCGGTGTGCATCAGTTCGATCTTCTCGCCGTGGCGGCGGTAGTGCAGCACCCCGGCGACCTCACCGCCGAGCAGGATCTCGTAGCGCCGGCGCTCGAAGCTGTCGACCACGGTGGCGTCGGCGGCCGCGTCGGGCACGCCGACCTGGGCGCTGCCCTCGACCCGCAGCTTGCGGCGGGCCCGCTCGTAGAACGACGTGCCGCCGAGGCGGACGACCTGGGCGGCGGCCGGGACCGGATCGATCTCGAGCTTGGTGCCGGGCTCGGCGTAGCCCTCGATGATGCCGTCGACCTCGATGGCCAGCCGTCCGCTGGTGGGCAGCACGCCGAGCTCGAGGCGCTCGGACAGGGCCAGCATCAGCGAGCGGTTGAAGGACGAGTGCGCCGCCGAGGCGCTGACGATCAGGCCTTCGACGTTGGGCGAGACGATCGGGCCGCCGGCCGAGAACGAATATGCCGTCGAGCCGGTGGGCGTCGCCACGATCACGGCGTCGGCCGCGTAGTTAACGAAGTTTTTACCCTCGACCGCGATGCCGACCGCGGCGAGACCGTCGCCCGGCACCCGCACCATCGCGATGTCGTTGAAAGCGGACACCTCTCGCCCATCGGGCAGGGTGGTACGCACGGCCGTACGCGATTCGATGGTGAATTTGTGTTCATCGATGGCGGACAGCGCGCCCGGCAGGTCGGGCAGGTCGACCTCGGCGAGGAACCCGAGCCGGCCGACGTTGACCCCGAGCACGGGTGTCTTGCGCCCCTCGACCAGGCGCATGGTGCGCAGCATGGTGCCGTCGCCGCCCAGGCTGACCAGCAGTCCGGCCCGCTCGACCATCTCTTCCGAGCTGACCGCGACGGCCTCGCAGTCGATCCGGTTGATCTCGTCGTGCAGGCCGAGGACGGTGACCTCACGGCGGGTGGCCCACTCGACGATGGCGTCGATCGCCGAGCCGCAGTCGCGCCGCGGGTGCAATACCAGCCCGACGACCTTGATCATGCCCATGCCGCGTACCCCATCCTCCGGAAAGAACCAGCCTTGCACGACCCACCTATCGGCGGCGAGGGCAGGCGATCCAGCACACGTGCGTATGGAGGGGCAAGTTTCCGTAAGGTTTCTTGACAGCGTTGTCACAGATAGACAGAATTCGATCAAGAGAGCGCTCTCCTTCCTCACATTCCCCCTGCGTGGAAGGACTCCCCCATGGCCCGAAGAATGCTCGCGATCGCCGCTGCGGCGATCACGGTGGCCACTCTGACCCCCCAACCGGCGTCCGCCGCAGCGCCCCGATTCGATCTCGCGCCCGGCATGCTGGCCGCGATGCGCCGCGACCTGAAGCTCGACGACAACCAGATCGCGGCCCGCCTGCGCACCGAGGCGGCGGCACCGGTGGTGCAGAAACGGCTGGAAACCCGGCTCGGCTCCGCCTTCGCCGGTGCCTGGATCCCCGACGGCGCGTCGAAACTCACGGTCGCGGTCACTTCCGCGTCGGCCGAGGCTTCGGTACGGGCGGAAGGCGCGAACCCGGTTCTCGTCCGCCACGACGCCGCTGATCTTGCTGCCACCCGTACGAAATTGGACCGCAATGCCGGCCGCGCGGCGCAGGCGAACGTCCGGGGTTGGTATGTCGACGTGCCCGCCAACCGGGTCGTGGTCATGGCGAAGCCCGGCGCGGAGAGCGCCGCCCGGACGTTCGCCCAGGCGGCCGGCGCGACCGACGTCACGATCCTGCCGGAAGCCGAACAACCCCGGACGATGTACGACATCCGCGGCGGCGACCAGTACGTGATCAACGGGAACACGCTCTGCTCGATCGGGTTCGCGGTGGCCGGCGGTTTCGTCAGCGCCGGGCACTGCGGCGGCACCGGCAGCCCCACGCTCGGTTACAACAACGTCAGCCAGGGCACGTTCGCCGGCTCGTCGTTCCCCGGCAACGACTACTCGTGGATCCGCACCAACGGCAACTGGACGCCGCAACCGTGGGTGAACAACTACTCCGGCGGCAACGTGGTGGTGGCCGGCTCGGCCGACGCCGCGATCGGCAGCTCGATCTGCCGCTCCGGCCGCACCACCGGCTGGCGCTGCGGCACCCTGCTGGGCCGCAACGAGACGATCGTGTACGCCCAGGGCTCGGTCTCCGGGCTGTCCCGCAGCAACGCGTGCGCCGAACCGGGCGACTCCGGCGGGTCCTGGATCTCCGGCAACCAGGCCCAGGGCGTGACGTCCGGCGGCTCGGGCAACTGCTCGTCCGGCGGCACCATGTGGTTCCAGCCGGTGAACGAGATCCTCGGCGCCTACGGTCTGTCACTGACCACCAGCGGCGGTGGCAGCACCAACTCGCTGATCAGCGACTGGAACGGGCGCTGCATCGACGTGCCCAACGGCAACTTCTCCGACGGCGTAGCGCTGCAGATGTGGGGTTGCAACTCCAGCGGCGCGCAGAAGTGGACGTTCGTGAACGGGACGCTGCAGACCTCGAACGGCAAGTGCATGGACGTGGCGTGGGGTTCGACGGCCAACGGCGCGGTCATCCAGATCGTCGGCTGCAGCGGCAACGCGGCCCAGCAGTTCGTCCTGTCGGCCGCCGGTGATCTGGTGAATCCGCAGGCCAACAAGTGCATCGACATCAAGGACTGGAACGGCAACGACGGCGCCGGGCTGCAGCTGTGGGACTGCGGGGGCACCGCCAACCAGAAGTGGCACCGCGGGTAATCCGGCCCCGACAAACGGGCAGAAGCACCTTAAAGGAACCGTAAAAGATCCGTTCACATGCGGCGCATCGGCGGGCGGCTTTCCAAGATTGGCCGGTCCCCAAGCCGATCCATTGGAGTAGCCCGACGATGCGCCGCAAACGAACTCTCATCCTCACCACAGTCCTCGCGGTGGCGGCCGCGGGGACCACCTGGATCGCTCTGCCGGCCTCGGCAGCGGCACCGACCGCATCTCTCCGCACGGTGTCCGACTGGGGCAATGGCTGGCAGGACGAGGTGACCGTCAGCAACACCGGGGCGGCGGGCATGACGGCCTGGAAGGTGGAGTTCGATCTGCCGTCGGGGGCAAAGATCGGCAGCTTCTGGGACGCACAGATGACGGTCTCCGGACAGCACGTCACCTTTGCGAACCAGGGGTGGAACGGGACGCTGGCCGTCGGGGCGAAGGCGACCTTCGGGTTCGTCGGCTCCGGCGGCCGGCCCACCAACTGCAAGATCAACGGCCTGCCCTGCAACGGGGTCGTCTCGCCGACCACCGCGGTGCCGACCACGACGGCTGCCACTACGACGCCGACAGTGAAACCCACGACGGTCGCGCCCACCACCGTCGCGCCTACCACGTCGACTCCCAAAGCCGACGTTCCGCCCGCCTCGAACCTGCTGCCGGTCACCGTGACCAACAAGACCGGGCGCAGCGAGAACGTCTTCCTCTACCTGCTCGGCGTCAACCTGGCGACCGGCAAGCTCGGGTACGTCAACGCGGCCGGCACCTTCACCGCCTGGACCGGCGGCGCCGCCACCCCCGTTCCGGCCCCGGACGTGTCCATCCCCGGACCGGCCAACGGCGGCAGCACCACGATCAAGATGCCGAAGGGTCTCTCCGGCCGGTTGTACATGTCGTTCGGCCAGAAGCTCGACTTCCGCATCACCACCGACGGCCTGGTGCAGCCCGCGCCGTGGGCGGGTGGCGACCCCAACCACGACATCCTGTTCGACTGGAGCGAGTTCACCCTCGACGCCGGCGGCCTGTTCCTGAACAGCTCGCAGGTCGACATGTTCGCCGTGCCGCACATCGTCAGCATCACCAACGGCGCCGGCACCGAGCTCTCCACCGGCCGGCTGAAGTCCGGCGGCCGGCAGAACGTCATCAACACCATCAAGGCCAACGCCGACTTCGCGAAGAGCGTGATCACCCGGGCCGACGGCACGGTCCTGCGGGTCCTGGCCCCCGGCAAGGCGGCCGACGCCGGCCTGATGAGCCCGACCTACCTGGACTCGTACATCAACACCGCGTGGAACGCCTACACCGGCAAGAACTTGACCGTGGTGCCGTTCGGCGACCAGCCCAACAACAAGTTCCTCGGCCGGACCAGCGGCAACGTCATGAACTTCACCGACACCACCGGCAAGACGGTCGCGTCGTTCACCAAGCCGTCCACCTCCAACGTGTGGGGCTGCGACGGCGCCCTCGGCGCCCCGAACGACCAGGTGGTCGGCCCGATCGCCCGCACCCTGTGCGCGGCGCTCACCCGGGGCACGCTCGGCACCCTCGACACCCAGCCGAGCGGCACCGCGGCCGACTTCTACAAGAACAACCCGGCCGACGTGTACGCCAAGGCAGTCCACGAGAACATGGTCGACGGAAAGGCCTACGCGTTCGCCTTCGACGACGTCCAGAACCAGGAATCCCTGGTCCACGACGGCGACCCGCGCCTGGCCACCATCACGATGACCCCGTTCTGATCCTCTTCACCCCCGGTGCCCCGGGCCGGCGTCCCCGCCGCCCGGGGCACCGCCATGTCAGCGCTCCAGCGGCACGGCGACGCCACCCGGATGGGCGGGGGTCTCCGCCTCGTCCAGCATGGCGGCGGCCACCGTCGCGCGGCTCACCCGGGACGGGAAGAGCCGCGCCGGGACCTCGGCCAGGCCGACGGTGCGGCGGGCCGGGCCGAGCGGGCCGTTCGAGAGCGGGCCGGCGTGGAAGACCGTGCCGCCCGCCGCCAGCACGATCGCGTCCGCGGTGACCTTGTCGGCGAGCTGATCGCCGAGCATCTTGAGCAGGGTGCGGGTCAATGGGCCGGCGGCCCGGGCGGACGGGCCGGTGCCGAACGCGCCGAGCCAGATGACACGGTCCGGCCCGGCGTCGGCCACGGCCCGGGCGCCCGCGGTGAGCACGCCCGGCCGGTCACCGCCGGCGATGCCGAGACCGGAGAGCACGATCCCGCGCCCGGCCAGCGCGCCGGCGATCCCGTCCGGGTCCCGCACGTCGGCGGCCACCCGGGTGAGACGCGCCGAGTCCGGGAGGGCGATCCGGCCGGGATCACGGGCGATCGCCACGACCCGGTGCCCGCGCTCCAGCGCCTGCCGGGTCAGTTCGAGCCCGGTCGCCCCGGACGCGGCCAGCACGGTCAGTTCCAGGCTCATCGCAGCGGGCGGAGCACGTCGAGGGCGGCGGCGTGCACGCCGGGGGCGGACGCCAGGTAGCCGTCGCTGGTCAGCTGCCACGGTTTGCCGTCGAGGTCGGTGACCGTGCCGCCGGCCTCCTGGACGAGCAGCACCGGCGCGATGTGCGAGCGCAGGTTGTCGAACTGCCAGTGCAGCTCCATCCGGCCGGCCGCGACCTGTGCGAGCTGATGGCCGACCGGCACCGAGGCCCGGACGTACAGGGCGTGCCGCATCATCGCCGCGATCGCCGTGCCCGCCCGCTCGGCGCCGGCCGCGTCGCGGGTCGGCCTGGCCTGCCCGGTTCCGGTCAGCGCCAGGCTCAGGTCGGTCTTCGCCGAGACCCGCAGGGGTACGTCGTCGAGGAACGCCCCGCCGCCCGCCGTCGCGGTGAACGTCTCGCCGGCCACCGGCGCGTGCAGGACGGCCAGCACCGGGCGGCCGGCCCGGACCAGGCTCACCCCGACGTTCCAGTCGGGCATGCCCTGCACCGCGTTCATGTTGCCGCCGACCGGGTCGACGACCCACCAGTCGCCGTCCGGCATCGGGCCGGAGCCGTGCTCGTCCGACGTCCACCGGGCGCCGGGCAGGGCGCCGAGTAGGGCGGGCCGGAGGACCTCGGTGACGGCCTCGTCGTTGGCCCGCAGGGCGGCGAACAGCTCGGCCGAGGTCGTCGGCGTGCGCTCGGGACGGGTGACACGGGACGCGGCCGCACGGACCGCCGCGGTTGCTTCCACCAGGAGTTTTTGCATGCCTCGACTCTCGGTCCGCGATTCGGTTAAGTCCAGTGCAACCTTTCGAAGCTACGATTTACCGCCATGCAACTGGATCTGAATCTGCTCACCGTGCTGGACGCACTGCTGGAGGAGGGCAGCGTCGCCGGGGCGGCGCAGCGGCTGCGGCTGTCCTCCCCCGCGGTCAGCCGCAACCTCGGCCGCCTCCGCCGGCTGACCGGCGACGACATCCTGGTGCGCACCGGGCGGACGATGACCCCGACGCCGTACGCGCTGGCCGTCCGCGAACAGGTCGGCGAGCTCTTGCGGCAGACCCGGGAGGTGCTGGCGCCCAGCCGGGAGCTCGACCTGGCCGGGCTCGACCGGGTCTTCACCCTGCAATGCCACGACGCCCTGGCCACCGCGCTCGCACCGCCGCTGCTGGCCGGGGTGGCCGGGTCGGCGCCGGGCGTGCGGCTACGGTTCCTGCCCGAGGCCGCGGTCGACACCGACGAACTGCGGCACGGCCGGGTCGACCTGGAGATCGGTGCCGACGTGCCGGCGCTGCCCGAGATCCGGCACGAGACCGCCGGCCACGACCGCTTCGTCGTGGTCCTGCGCCGCGATCATCCGTACGCGGACCGCCTCGATCTGCCGGCCTACGCCGCCCAGCCGCACGTCCTGATCTCCCGCCGCGGCCGGCTCACCGACCCGGTCGACCACCTGCTCGAGTCGCACGGCCTGCGGCGCCGGGTCCTGGCCGCCGTCGGCACCACCGCCACCGCCGCCCACCTGATCGCCCGCGGCCTGGCCGTGGCGACCGTCCCGGAACTGACCTGGCGCCCCCTGATCGAGGCGTTCGACCTGGTCACCGCGCCGCTGCCGATCCCGCTGCCGAGCCCACCGATCAACTGCGCCTGGCACCAGCGCTATGACACCGATCCGGCCCACGTCTGGCTCCGCGACCAGGTCCGGGCCGCCGTCACCGAGGTGGTACGGCAGTCGTAACAGTGGCCACGTACGGTCGGGGCGTGAGTACGCCGGACATTCCGCTCTTCGACATCTCCGCGTGGCGGGCCGCCGACCTCGACGAGCGGGTCGCGCTCGCCGCCCGGCTCGACCGGGCCATGCAGGACTCCGGGTTCTTCCTGGTCAGCGGGCACGGCATCGACGAATCTCGCACGGAGCGGATCCGGGCGGCGTCCCGCGCGTTCTTCGCGCTGCCCGACACCGTCAAGGACGCGTACGGGACGGGCGTCGGCGGGCGCGGGTGGATCGCCCGTGGCCGGGAGGCAAACGCGTACTACGGGGAGGTCGGCGACGCGGCGACGGCCGACCTCAAGGAGACCTTCACGCTCGGGCGCGAGGACGCGGACGGCGACCCGGCCTGGTTCATGGCGAATGTCTGGCCGGCCGAGGTGCCCTCGCTGCGCGACCCGGTCACCGCATACGCCGAGCAGGTCCAGGACCTCTACCGAGAGCTGCTGGAGGTGCTGGCCACCGCGCTCGGGCTGGAACCGGGCTACTTCGTCGAGCGGACCAGGAACGCGCCGCACACGTTCAACATCAACCGCTATCCGGCGCTGTCGGTCACCGGCGCGCCGGTCGAGGGGCAGTTCCGGGTCGGGCCGCACACCGACTGGGGGATCCTCACCATCCTCGACCGGCAGCCGGGCTACGGCGGGCTCCAGGTGCAGACCCTCGACGGCGAGTGGGCGGACGCGCCGTACGTTCCGGGCGCCCTCACGGTCAACATCGCCGACCTGCTCGCTCGGTGGACCGGCGACCGGTGGCGATCCACCCGGCACCGGGTGCTGCCGCCGTCCGGCGCCGACCCGGACGAGGAGTTGATCAGCCTCATCGTCTTCTGCGAATCGGACATGGACCGGGTGGTCACGCCGCTCGCGCCGCCGATCGGCGGCGGCACCGACTATCCGCCGGTGCTGGCCGGCGACTACTACCGGGAGCGGGAGGCCGCGGCCTCGGTCGGCTGACGCCCGCAAATAGTCGGTGTTCGATACAGTCGCGGTCCAGCTTTTCGAACGGGGACCGCAGTCATGGAAGAACAGGGCCCACCGGCGCCCGACCAGCCGCCCGCCGACGGCACGCAGCCGCCGCCCACCACCGATGCTCTTGCGCCACCGCCGGCCCAACCGGGCCCGCAGTGGCACCGGCCGCCGGTCGGCCAGCCCCAGTGGCAACAACCGCAGTGGCAACAACCGCAGTGGCAGCAGCCCGTCCCCTGGCAGCCACCGCCCGCCTGGCAGCCGCCGCCGCCCGGCTGGCAGCCGCCGCCCGGATATCCGCCGGCGAACTGGGAGCCGCAGGTCACCGGCGATCAGCTGCCGCCGTTCACCGCGCCGGCCGCCAAGCTGAAGCCGTGGGCGATCGTGCTGATCATCGTGCTCGGGGTGCTGCTGGCCACCGCCGGCTACGTGTTCTACATCTACCGGGTGGTCGACTCGACCACGAAGCAGGTGGCGGCGCTCGACGACGACCGGTGGACCGCACCGCGCACCTGGCCGACCGAGGCGCCGCCCACTCCGCAGGAGAGCACGCCGGTCGAGACCGGGCCCCGGGCCAGCACCTACCCGGTGCGCGAGGCCGAGGACCTGGGCCGGGTGTGCGACGGGTGGTATTACCCGCAGTCGCCGAAGTTCACCGGCAAGGCGCCGCACCAGATCTCGGTCGGGGTCATCGACAGCACCGCCCTGCCCAGCCGCCGGATGATGTCGTCGGTCAGCGTGCCCGACCTGAAGGAGTCGATCTGGCGGGCCTGGATCCCGTCCGACCCGGCCAAGACCCAGCTGGTCGGCTGCGTCGACCTGGTCAGCACCGGCGGCACGGTCAAGAGCTGCAAGTTCGACGACCCCGAGCCGGAGAAGATCGCCATGAAGAAGGCGGTCTACCGGGTGCGGCTGTTCGAGGCGGCCACCGGCAGACAGCTGCTCGACAAGGCGAAGGTGAACGGCGAGGACGAGGACTGCCCGAGCCTGGTCTACCTGATGGACGGCGAGTCGATGCTGAGCAAGGTGGGCGACCGGCAGCTGTACGAGTTCTACCGCCCGTACGTCATGAAGAAGTAAAGCCCTTGTGAGGAGGATGACGGGCGGAATCTTGTGCGGCGGAAACTACTTGTCACCAGTCGTGGCAAAGACCGAGACCCTCACCAGCCCGCCCGCCATCGACCTCTCTCCGGGGGAACTGATTCCCACCGGCCGTCGCTTCCGGATCGTGCTCGTTCTCGGCTTCCTCACCGCGCTCGGGCCGCTGACCATCGACATGTACCTTCCGTCGCTTCCGACGATCACCACCGACCTGTCCGCCAGCGCCGCGTCCGTGCAGCTCACCCTGACCGGCACGCTGGTCGGCCTGGCGTTCGGGCAACTGATCGTGGGGCCCCTGTCCGACGCGCTCGGGCGGCGGCTGCCACTGCTGGCCGGCATCGCCGTACACATCCTGGCCTCGATCTTGTGTGTGATCGCCCCGAACCTGGCCGTCCTCGGCACGCTGCGGGTCCTGCAGGGCCTGGGGGCCGCGGCCGCGGCCGTCATCGCGATGGCGATCGTCCGTGACCTGTTCAACGGACTGGCCGCGGCCCGCCTCTTCTCCCGCCTGATGCTGGTCGTCGGGGTGGCGCCGATCCTGGCGCCGACCATCGGTGGCCTGGTGCTGGAGTGGACGTCGTGGCGCGGGGTGTTCGTCGTGCTGACCGTGGCCGGCGTGGCCATCATGGCGGCGACCGCCCTGGTGCTGCCGGAGACGCTGCCGCCGGCCGCGCGCCGCAGCGGGCAGGTGCTGCGCGACTACGGCCGGCTGTTCACCGACCGGGTCTACGTCGGGCTGATCCTGGTGGCCGGCTTCGCGTTCTCGGCGCTGTTCGCCTACGTGAGCGGCTCGTCGTTCGTGTTCCAGGAGGAGTACGGCCTGAGCGAGCAGCAGTTCGCGTACGTCTTCGCGGGCGGCGCGATCGGCCTGATCGGGGCCACCCAGTTCAACGTGCGGCTGCTGCGCCGCTGGTCGCCGCAGCAGATCCTGGGCGGCTCGCTGCTGGCCGGCGTCGTCGGCGGCCTGGTGCTGCTGGTTCTCTCGATCGCCGACATCGGCGGCCTGGTCGGCCTGCTGGTGCCGCTGTGGTTCGTGCTGGCGATGGTCGGCCTGGCCATGCCGAACGCCCCGGCGATCGCCCTGTCCCGGCACGGCGAAGCGGCCGGCACCGCGGCGGCCCTGCTGGGCGCGGTGCAGTTCGGGGTGGGCGCGCTGGCCGCGCCGCTGGTCGGCGTGTTCGGCGGGGGCGCGGTGTCGATGGCGATCGTGGTGTTCGGCGGGATGGCCGCGGCCACGATCACGCTGTACGCCGTGGTGCGCCCGCGGCAGCTCCCGGTCGAGCAGTTCGACACCCCGATCGTCGTAGCGCACTGACGGGTGCCCGGCGCGAGCCGGGCACCCGTCGACGGATCAGAAGTTCGTCGTGACCCCGGCCGCCTTGCAGGCCGCGTTGAGGTCCTTGCCGGCCTTCGCCGCTTCGGCCGAGTCGGCCGCCTCGACCGGGTGCTTGGCGGCGGCCGCCTCGAGGGCCGCGTCGGCGTTGGCCTTGACGGCCGTGGCTACCGCGCCGTCGGCGCCCTCGGCCGCCTTGGTCAGGCTCTTCGCGAAGTCGGTCAGCATGAGCTTGGCGTCCGCGGCGGGGATCTCGTCGACGGTCTGAGCGAAGACGAGGACCGCTTTCTTGAACGACTCGGACGCCTTGTTCGCCTGCTCGCAGATTTCCTTGTCGGTGCTCCCGGCGGCGGCCGGAGCAGCAGTGGTCTCGGCGGCGGCCGGAGCAGCAGTGGTCTCGGCGGCGGCGGCCGCCGTGGTGGCGGCCGGTGCCGCCGTCTCGGTTGCCGTACCGCACGCGGTCAGGCCCATCATGGAAACGCCGATCAGGACGGCGGTAGCAACCCGGATAACGATCATGCGCCGAGACGCTAGGCGGCTGCCTAGACCAAGATCAATTCAGCGTTCGTCCCGGACGGTCTGAACTTCCGGCGGATACCGACGGTTCATGTTCCGTGCAGCCGCGCTGTCGTTGCAATCACGGATTGACTGAAAGGCCGCTGGGAAAAAGACTCTGACCATGCGCGATCGAACTCGCCGGTGGGCGTGGCTCGGTGTCCTGGTCACCGGGCTGATTCTCTACATCGTCGTTCTGCGAACCCTGGTCCACACGCAGAACCCCAACTTCGTCCCGTCGCTGATCCTGCTCGGCGCGACGGTCGTGCCGCTGTCGTTCCTCACCTTCGCCCAGGCCCGCACCGGCCGCTGGCAGGTGCCGGCGTCCACCCTGGTCATCGCCGGTTTCTTCGGTGGCGTGATCGGCATCGTGGTGGCCGGCACCCTCGAGTACAACTCGCTGCGCGGCCTCGGCGTGCTGCCGATGGTGCTGGTCGCCGTCATCGAGGAGTCGGCCAAGCTGATCGTTCCGGTGGTCCTGCTCTTCTGGATCCTGTCCCGGCACGGCCGCCGGCTGCCGTCGGACGGCCTCGTCATCGGGGTGGCTTCCGGCATGGGATTCGCCGCGCTCGAGACCATGGGGTACGCGTTCACGGCGCTGCTCTCCTCGGACGGCAACATCGGCGCCGTCGAGGAGACACTGTTCATCCGTGGCCTCACCTCGCCGGCCGGGCACACCGCCTGGACCGGCCTGACCGCGGGGGCGCTCTGGGCGCTGATCTCGAGCCCGAGCGGCAAACGGGTCGTGCAGTTCCTGCTCACCTTCGTCGGCGCGGTGGCGCTGCACACCTGCTGGGACACGTTCACCAACCTGTGGGCGTACATCATTCTCGGCGCGATCAGCATCGGGTGGCTGTTCATCGAGCTGGCCCGCTACCGCACTTTCAGCGAACACACCCTCGGCGGGCGGTTCGGGCAGGCGGTCACCGTCTAGATTCACGGGATGCGCAGCCCCACCCAGCTCGATCTGTCCGAACAGGACATCGCCGCGATCGTCGCCGAGGGCCTCGGCACCGGGATCACCGGTGCCGAGGAGCTCAGCGGTGGCACCTTCGCCGCCGTCTGGAAGGCCGGCCTCGACGACGGCCGCCAGGTGGTGGTCAAGGTGGGCCCGCCGGAGTCGGCCCGCATGCTCCGGTACGAAGCGGGGATGATCCCGGCCGAGGCGGAGTACTTCTCGATGGTCGCGGCCCACGTCCCGGACGTTCCGGTGCCGGCCGTGCTGGCGGCCACCCCCGGCTGGATCATCACGTCGCTGCTCCCGGGCACGCCGCTGACCGGCCATGACTCCGCCCGGGCTCGTGCCGAGTGCGGTGCCGCGGTGCGCCGGGTGCACACCATCACCGGGGATCACTTCGGTTACACCGGCGACCGCGCGTCCGGCGCCGACTGGCCCACGGCGTTCCAGGCGATCATCGACGACCTGCGGGCCGACGCCGCCGACTGGAACGTTCCGCTGCCTCCGCTGGACGGCGTCGTCGCCCGCCACCGCGACGTGCTGGCCGCGGTGACCCGCCCGGCGCTGCTGCACTTCGACCTGTGGGACGGCAACGTGCTTGTCGGCCCGGACGGCGCGCTGACCGGCCTGGTCGACGGCGAGCGCTACCTCTACGGCGACCCGCTGCTCGACCTCGTGTCGCCGGCCATCCGGCACCGGATCGAGGAGATGCCGGATCACCCGTTCCTGGCCGGTTACCGCCCGGCGCCGTTCGACGAGTCGGCCCGCGTCCGGCTGACCCTCTACCGCATCCACCTCTACACCCTGATGATCGCCGAGGGCCCGAGCCGGGGCATCCAGCTCACCGACGGCCGCCACGACCACCTGACCGGCCTGCTCGAACGGGAATTGGCTGACCTTTAGCGCCCTTCAGGAAACCTCAGGGTGCCCCCGGCGGGACCGATCTGTTCGGGCAATCAGCCTCGCCGACAGCAAGGGGTTCCTCCCGTGACAGGTTCCGACGACAAGGGCGGCCGTCGCTCCTTCGCCGATCTACGGGTCAGCACCAAGATCCTGGCGAGTGTAGGTGTGGCCGCCACCGCCGCCGTGGCCATCGGGATCACCGGGATCGTGCAGCTCAACGTTCTCAGCGAGAAGAGCCGCCTGCTCTACGAGGACGACGTGCGGCCACTGACCAACCTGTCGGAGATCCAGCGCAGCTTCAACGGTCTCCGTGCGCGCTACCTCGAATACGGCGGCGCAACCGCGACGGTCCGCAAGAGCCTGGACACGGAGATCGCCGCGAAGAAGGCGGCTCTCACCGAGGAGATCGCCGCCTACCAGCCGACCGACGTCGCGTCCTTCGAGAAGTTCACCACCAACTACGCCGCCATCGTGCAGGGCGCCGAGCAGAAGCTGCTCCCCCTGGCGACGACGAGCGTCACCGGCTTCTACGCCGAGTACCGCACCGACATCAAGCCGATCGTCGACGACGCGGCCGACGCCATCGAGGCCGAGAACGCCGCCGTGCTGGCCGAGGCGAAGTCCCGCGCCGAAGCCAGCCAGTCGGCCGCCTCGACGGCCCGCACCATGGTCCTCGCCGTGCTCATCGCCGGTCTGCTGGTGGCCCTCGGCCTCGGCATCTACGTGGCCCGGCTGATCGTGCGCCCGCTGGATCGGGTCAAGCGGTCCCTCGGTGCCCTCGCCGACGGCGACCTGACCGTCGAGGCGGACGTCCGCCAGCGCGACGAGGTCGGCCAGATGGCCCGGCTGCTCAATCGCGCCCTCGCCGAGACCCGGCAGGTCATCGCGTCGGTGGGCGCGGCGTCGCAGAGCCTGGCCGCGGCGGCCGAGGAGACCTCGACGATCGCGAACCAGATCAGCAAGAACGCGGAGGACGCCTCGGCCCAGGCGCAGGTGGTGTCGACCGCCTCCGAGGAGGTGTCGCGCAGCGTGACCACCGTGTCGGCCGGCTCGGAGGAGATGGGCGCCGCCATCGCCGAGATCACCCAGAGCGCGACCGCGGCCGCCCAGGTGGCCGGCGAGGCCGTCACCGTCGCCGAGTCGACGAACCGGACCATCGCCACCCTCGGCGAGTCGAGCCGGGAGATCGGCGACGTGATCAAGGTGATCACCGCCATCGCCGCGCAGACCAACCTGCTCGCGCTGAACGCCACCATCGAGGCCGCCCGCGCCGGTGAGATGGGCAAGGGTTTCGCCGTCGTCGCCAGCGAGGTCAAGGACCTGGCTCAGGAGACGGCCCGGGCCACCGAGGACATCTCCCGGCG
Organism: Paractinoplanes toevensis; assembly: GCF_018332695.1. Classification (GTDB taxonomy): domain Bacteria; phylum Actinomycetota; class Actinomycetes; order Mycobacteriales; family Micromonosporaceae; genus Actinoplanes; species Actinoplanes toevensis. The sequence goes on along the minus strand of NZ_BOQN01000049.1, from coordinate 222,130 downwards.
GGTCGAGGCGATCCAGTCGGACAGCGGCCACGCGGTGACCGCCATCCAGCAGATCGCCGAGGTGATCGGCCGGATCAACGACTACACCACCACGATCGCCTCGGCCGTCGAGGAGCAGAGCGCCACCACCGCCGAGATGAACCGCAACGTCGCGGAGGCCGCCGGCGCCACCATCCAGATCAACTCCGGCATCGAGACCGTGGCCTCGAACGCCCGGGTCACCGCCGAGTCGGTGGTCGACGCCCAGCGGTCCGCCGCCGAGCTCTCCCGGATGTCGCAGGAACTGCACGTCACGGTGTCCCGCTTCACCTACTGATCACAGCAGGCGCTCGGCCAGGACCAGGAAGTAGTCCTCCGGGTCGTCATAACGAGACAGCCGCCAACCGGCCTTCGCCATCAGTGGCTCCAGGTTCTCCCGGTTCAGCGGTTCGTCGGGACGCAGGGTCCGGCCGTGTCGCGCAGCCAGCGCGGCACGGCCGGACGGGTGAAAGATCATCAGCTTGCCGCCGGGGCGGGTCACCCGGGCCAGCTCGGCCAGCCCGGCCCCCGGGTCGGGCAGGTGCTGCACCAGGCCGGCCGCGAAGACCAGGCCGGCCACCGCGTCCGGGAACGGCAGCCGGCGCGCGTCACCGATCACCAGATCGGCGCGATCGCCCCGGCCGGCGTCGCGGACCGCCTGCAGCATCGCGGGGGTCACGTCGAGGCCGATCACCCGGCCCGCCGGCCCGACCGCGGCGGCCAGGGCCGGCAACGCCCGGCCGGTGCCGCAACCCACGTCGATGGCCAGGTCACCGGGGCGGGGTGCGGCCGTTTCGACCGCCATGGCGTACGCCGGGAGATCGTCGCCGAATTTGGCGTCCCAGCCGGCTGCCCGGGCGCCGAAGAACGCCCGGCTCTCGGTGAGATACCACCTCTCCGGGTCGGCCAGCCGCGGATGCACGTGCCGGATGACCGGCCATTGCGGATCGTGGTGGTCGATCACCACCTGGGCGCGCCGCTCCCCCTCGCCGCTGCCCAGTGGCCGGCCGCGCGGGCCGCTGCGCAGATAGACGATGACCCGGTCGGCGGCCGGCTCCAGCACGTTGAGCGCCGAGTCGAAACGACCGCCGGCCGGTCCGCTGAGCCCGAGGACGGCGTCGACCGTCCAGGCGCGGGCCGAGGGCGGGAAGGCTTCGGCGAGCCGGGCGGCGAAGCTCGCGGCGGCGCCGTGATCGCCGCCGTCGACGATGACGGTGAGCGGCGCCCGCGGCGCGAGCACCTCGGCGAGGAAAGCGGTGACCTCATGGATCCGTTGCGGCACGCCGTCCAGCATGCCGTCGGGGGTGTGACCCGTGCAACGGTTCCGCAGCTGCGGCCCGTTGGCGCTTACTTGCCTGGCTTTTGCGGCCCTAGAGTGGCGATGTGACGACCTACCGCATCGGCGAGGCGGCCGAACTGCTCGGCGTCAGCGTCGACACCGTGCGGCGCTGGGTCGATGCGGGCCGGCTGCCGGCGGGCCGCGACGACCACGGTCACCGCGAGATCGGCGGCGCCGACCTGGCCGGTTTCATCCGATCGCTGGCCGACGAGCCCGACCCGGGCTCCCGCCGGTCCTCGGCGCGCAACCGGCTGCGCGGCATCGTCACCGCGATCACCCGCGACTCGGTGATGGCACAGGTCGACATCCAGGCCGGCCCGTTCCGGGTGGTCTCGCTGATGAGCCGGGAAGCGGTCGACGAGATGGCGCTCGAGGTCGGTTCCACGGCGGTCGCCGTGATCAAGTCGACCACGGTGGTCGTGGAACGAGGGACACCTGAATGAAAAGAACCCTGGCCGGAGTGGCAGTTGCCCTCCTTGCCCTGTCCGGTTGCGGTGATTCCGCGTCGCCGACGTCCGCCACCAGCGGCGGAGCCATCTCCGGCAACCTCACCGTCCTCGCGGCGGCGTCGCTGACCGAGTCGTTCGACAAGATCGGCAAGGACTTCGAAACGGCGAACCCCGGAGTCAAGGTCACCTTCTCGTACGGGGGTAGCTCCGGTCTCGCCCAGCAGATCACCTCGGGCGCCCCGGCCGACGTGTTCGCGGCCGCCAGCCCCGCCACCATGAAGACCGTCACCGATGCCGGCGACGCGGGCGGTGAAGCCACCGTCTTCGTGAAGAATCAGCTCGTGATCGCCGTCGCCAAGGGCAACCCGAAAGGCATCAAGGGCCTGTCCGACCTGACCAATTCGTCGCTGAAGGTCGCGCTCTGCGCCGAGCAGGTGCCCTGCGGCGCGGCCGCGAAGAAGGCGCTGGCCACCGCGAACGTCAAGGTCACCCCGGTCACCCTGGAACAGGACGTCAAGTCGGCCCTGTCCAAGGTGAAACTGGGTGAGGTCGACGCCGCGCTGGTCTACCGCACCGACGCCAAGGCCGCCTCCTCCGACGTCGACGGCATCGAGTTCCCCGAGTCGGCCGGCGCGATCAACGACTACCCGATCGTCACCCTCAAGAGCGCCCCCAACCCGTCCGCCGCCGCGGCGTTCGTGGCCTACGTGCAAAGCGGTCCCGCGCTGGACGTACTCATCGACGCAGGGTTCCAGAAGCCATAAAGAAGCAACGCCTCCGGGTTCCGCCGGCCCTGGCGATCCCCGCGATCGCCGGGCTGGCGTTCCTCGTCCTCCCCCTGTTCGGGCTGCTCTGGCGGGCGCCCTGGTCGACGCTGCCCGAGCGCCTGGCCGAGCCCGGCATCCTCGCCGCACTACGACTCTCCCTGCTGACCGCCACCCTGGCCACCGCGGTGAGCCTGGTCCTCGGCGTACCCCTCGCCTGGATGCTCGCCCGCACCGACTTCCCCGGCCGCCGGATCGTCCGCGCCCTGGTCACCGTCCCGCTCGTGCTGCCACCGGTGGTCGGCGGCGTGGCGCTGCTGCTGGTCTTCGGCCGGCGCGGCCTGCTCGGCGGCTGGCTGGACACGACGTTCGGGGTGAGCCTGCCGTTCACCACCACCGGTGTGGTGGTGGCCGAGGCGTTCGTGGCCATGCCGTTCCTGGTGATCAGCGTGGAGGGCGCGCTGCGCGGCGCCGACGCCCGCTACGAGGAGGCCGCGGCCACCCTCGGCGCCGGCCGCTGGACGGCGTTCCGCCGCGTCACGCTGCCGCTGATCGCGCCGGGCGTTGCGGCCGGCGGGGTGCTGTGCTGGGCGCGGGCCCTGGGCGAGTTCGGCGCGACGATCACCTTCGCCGGCAACTTCCCGGGCCGCACCCAGACCATGCCGCTCGCCGTCTACCTGGCCCTGGAACAGGACGTGGACGCCGCCATCGTCCTGAGCCTCCTGCTCCTGGTCGTGTCGATCGTCATCCTGGCCGCCCTGCGCGACCGGTGGGTCGCCCCGTGAGCCGCCGGCCCGACGTGTTCCGGACGGGCGCGGCATGACACTCGATGCTCGCCTGATCGTCCAGCGCCCGGGCTTCACGCTCGACATCACGCTGACCGTCGAGCCCGGCGAGGTCGTCGCGCTGCTCGGGCCCAACGGCGCCGGCAAGACCACCGCGCTGCGGGCGCTCGCCGGGCTCACCGCGCTCGACGACGGGCACGTCACCCTCGACGGGGTGCGGCTCGACGGCGAACCGCCCGAGCACCGCCGGATCGGCGTCGTCTTCCAGGACTACCTGCTGTTTCCGCACCTCACCGCCCTCGACAACGTGGCCTTCGGACCCCGCTGCCGGCGCGTGCCGCGCCGGGAAGCTCGGGAGACGGCCCGGGAGTGGCTGGTGCGGGTGGGTCTGGCCGATCACGTACGCAAGAAGCCGCGCCACCTCTCCGGCGGCCAAGCCCAGCGGGTCGCCCTGGCCCGCGCCCTCGCCGCCGAACCGAAACTGCTGCTCCTCGACGAGCCCCTCGCGGCCCTCGACGCCCGCACCCGCCTCGACACCCGGGCCGCCCTGCGCGGCCACCTCACGTCGTTCCCCGGGGCGACGGTGCTGGTCACCCACGACCCGCTGGACGCGCTCATGCTCGCCGACCGCCTGGTCATCGTCGAGGACGGGAGCATCGTGCAGTCCGGCGACGCCGCGGAGATCACCGCCCGGCCGCGCACCGACTACGTGGCCCGACTGGTCGGCCTCAACCTCTACCGCGGCGAGGCGGACGGCACCACCGTCCTGCTTCCGGACGGTTTTTCGCTGGTCACCGCCGTACCGCAGGAAGGTGGGGTGTTTGTCGCCTTTCCGCCGTCGGCGGTGTCGTTGTTCGCGGCCCGCCCCGAAGGCAGCCCGCGCAACACCTGGCCGGCCACGGTGACCTCGGTGGCCCGGCACGGCGACGCCCTCCGCATCGAACTGACCGGCCCTATCCAGCTGGCCGCCGACGTCACCCCGGCCGCCGCCGTGCAGCTCGCGCTGGAACCGGGACGTGAGGTGTGGGCCACGGTGAAGGCCACGGAGGCGACCGCCTACCCCGCCTGACGGATAGCGTGGGTCGGATGGAGGCACTCGAGCTGTCCGACTACCGCGCCGCGAACGCCCGCATCTACCTGGAGTCCGCCGACCTCAAGGATTTCCGGGCCCGCCGCGACGATCTCTTCGCGACCCACCCCCAGTCGCCGATCCCGGCCGGCACCTTCACCGGCCTGCGCTACTACCCGCCCGACGACGACGCGATCGTCGAGGTCGAGGTGCTTCCGGCCGACGGCGAGATCGACATCGACACCGGCGGCCCCGACGGCGTGGTCCACTACCGGCGGGCCGGCATCCTGCCCACCCCGTTCGGCGAGCTGTCCCTGTGGTGGATCGCGGCCTACGGCGGCGGCCTGTTCCTCCCGGTGCGCGACGCCACCTGCGGAAAGACGACGTACGGCGGAGGCCGCTACCTGACCGACACGGTCAAGGGCACCCACGGCCGCGGCGTGGAGCCACTGGGCGGCAACCGGGTCCGCCTGGACTTCAACTACCTCTACAACCCGTCCTGCGCCTACGACGACGCCTGGCTGTGCCCGCTGGCCCCACCGGAGAACCGCCTGACCACAGCCATCGAGGCCGGCGAACTGACCTACCACTGACACCCCCGACGGCGCCGCGCCGGGCGGTTACCGAGGAGTGTCCGGCGACTCCCGCTGGAGGGCGTTGCGTTCGCTCCAGGATTGGGCGCCCACCAGGTTGATCCCGCCGCCCTTCAGGATCGCCTCGTAGGCGGCTCGGGCCAGGGGCTCGCCCCAGCGGGAGCGCGGGCCGCCATACGGCGCCTCGGGGCCGGCGGGCGGGCAGAGAACGCAGATCGCGTCGGTCGCCGTGCCGGTGGCGGCCAGGCCCAGGTCGCGGATGGCCTGCGTCTTCGCCTCGGTGATGGTGGCGACCGCGTTGACCAGGGCGCCGTCGCTCAGCCGCTGAGGCACCCAGGCGACCACGTTGACCGTGCCGACGGGCGGCGGCGCATCGCCCGCCTCGTTCGCGGGCGCACTGGCCTGGATCGGCGCGCCCAGGCCTACCGTCGCCCAGAGCCGCACGCCGTCGGCGTCCTCGGCGACCACGTCGGCCACGTCTACGCCGGTCAGCAAGCCCACGCCGCGGCCGGCCAGGTGCAGGCCGGCCGCGATCTCGGACAGGTGGGTGGCCGGGTCGTCGCGGTCGTAGGACATCGGGACGCTGGCGTTGATCAACCAGTGGCACTCCCCCACGCCGCCGCCCAGGGTGGCCGACGAGATCGCCAAAGCCGGGGCCGGCAGGCGCCAGACCAGCAGCGGGATGTCGTGGCCGCCCTCACGGCGGTGAGTCAGCGCGGGTTCGGGGAACACCGGACGACCTTAATCCCGGTGAACAGCCCGGTCGGAGCCGTCCGGCTCCACGACAACGGTGCGGTCGGCGCGGCCGGGACGGTTTTGGTTGGCTCTCGTGCTGGTGAGCAGGGCGGCCAGCGCGGTTGCGGCCAGGAGGGTGCCGGCGGCCAGGAACGCCGTGGATGGGCCGGCCCGGTCGGTCAGCAGGCCCGCGGCCGCGGCGCCGGCTGCGCTGCCGGCGTTGGCGGCCACGTTCACCCAGGTGCCGGCCTCGGTGCGGTGCTCGGGTGGGGTCAGGTCGTCGGCGGCCAGGTAGGCGGCCACGTACAGCGGGGAGACCGCCACGCCGGCCAGCGTCATCACCGCGCCCAGCACCAGCAGGCCGGGGGCGGCCGCGGCGGCCAGCAGGCCGGCCCCGAAGAGGCCCAGCAGGCCGCCGAAGTGCAGGGCCCGCGGCCGGGTGTGCCGTCGCCTCGCCCAGAGCAGGCCGCCGACCACGCTGCCGGCACCTACCCCGGCCTCCAGCGGGCCGGCCGCGCCGGGGTGGCCGGCCTGCGTGGCGGCCACGGCCATCGCGGTGAAGGCGACGCTGATGCCGGCCCCGGCCACCGCCAGGACGGCGAGGACCCGCCACAGCCGGGTGGACCGCAGCGGCCCGGGGTCGAGGGCCCGGCTCAGCAACCGCTGCAGGTCGGTGCCCGCGACCTGCGGCGTCCTTGGGGAGCGGGTGGGGGCTGCCGCGGTCATGCCGATGGTGCCGGTCAGCAACAGGGCCGCGGTCAGCAGCAGGGCCCCCCGGGCGGGGGCTACCGCGATCAGCAGGCCGGTCAGCAGCGGGCCTACCAGGTAGAGGGTTTCCTCGGCGATCGCGTCCAGCGCGTACGCCCGCTCCTTGAGGGTGGTGCCCTCGGTGAGTGAGCGCCACGCCGAGCGCATGGCCGGTCCCAGCGGTGGGGCCGCCAGGCCGGCGGCCGCGACGAACGGCACCGGCCAGGGCAGCAGCGCCGCGCCGGACAGTAGGGCCGCGCAGGCCAGGGCCAGCAGCGGGAGCAGGGCGGGATGGCGGTCGGTGAGGCGGGCCTTGAGCGGCAGGGTGACCGTGGTCAGGCCGAAGAGGGCGATGGCCAGGCCGGCGGCGGCGTAGGAGCCGGTGGTCTGGCTGACGGTGAACAGGGTGGCCAGCGGGAGGAGACCGTACGCCAGTCGGCCGGCCAGCGCGGGCGCGAAGATGCGCAGCGCGGATGGCAGCCGGAGGACCGCACGGTAACTTCCCGCCTCGGCGGGGGCGGGCATGAAAACTCCAGGAATGTCCAGACGGGTAGGGGCGCGGGTGAGCGGCGCCTGCCTACGGGGGTGTCTGGGACATGGACGCAGCCTACCCGAGCCACTCGGGTGCGAGGATCGCCCAGATCTCGGTGTCGTGCCGGACGCCCTTCCAGGGGTAGCTCTCGCGCAGCGTGGCCTCCAACCGGAGGCCGAGGCGGCGGGCGACGGCGGAGCTGGCGATGTTGTCGGGGCGGCAGTGCCATTCGATGCGGTGCAGGCCGCGCACCCGGAACGCCCAGTCGATCAGCAGCCGGACGGCGGCGGTGATCAGGCCTCGGCCGGTGGCCGCCGGTTCCAGCCAGCAGCCGACCTCGGCGATGCCGCTGTCCGCGTCGAAGGTGACGAACATGGTGCCGCCGACCAGGGTGCCGGCCAGCCAGATGCCGTAGATGCGGCCCTGGTCGGCGGCCTGTTTGTCGGCGTAGCGCTGCAGGGTGGCGCGGGCCGACGGGAGGTCGGTGCTGATCGAGGCCCAGGGGATCCACGGGTCGACGGTGTCGCGGGCGCGGTCCATGTGGGCCAGGAATTCGGCTGCCTGCCAGGGCTCGAGCGGTCGCAGCTCGGCGCCGCCCCCGAGATCGACGCTGTACACGCGGGAAGCCTACGTCTCCTGTCCAGGCATATTTCGCCGCCAGGCCACCCGCAGATCAGAAACTTATTCATACATTTACCCGGATCGATCGAGCCGAAACGTGGGAGCAGGCATGAGGATCAGGGTTATGGCGGCGGTCGCGGGGCTGGCGACAGCGCTCGTGGCGGCGCCGGCACACGCGGCGCCGTCGCGGGCCGAACTGGCGCTGCGCTGGGCGCCGATCCACTACCAGGACGTGGACACGACCGGCAGCCACGCACTGAGTGGCAAATCCGACTTCATCACCCGGTACGACTACGACAACAACCTCGTCGGGACCGACAACTGGGACCACGCCGGGCAGAGCATCGCGGCGGCCGCCTATTACTCGGTGACCGAGACCGCCGACCACTGGTTCATCACCTACTTCTTCTACCACCCGCGGGACTGGGTCGATCACCCCTTCTTCGAGGGCGAGCACGAGAACGACGGCGAAGGTCTCACCGAGATCATCGAAAAGGACGGTTCGGAGTACGGCGTACTGCGCGCGGCCGTCTCCGTGGCGCACAGCGACTTCTTCTCGTACGCCCCGGCCGGCAGCACCTGGACCGGCGGCAAGGAGACGATCGACGGGACGCTGCAGCTCAAGGCGTCCACCCACGACTCCCTCCAGCACCCGGTGACCGCGCAGGAGGCGAAGGGGCACGGCCTCAAGGCCTGGCCGCAGTACGACATCGTCGGCGACGGCCTCGTCTACTACCCGTCGCTGACCGCCTCGGAGGCGCCGAGCAGCGCGGACGACCGGGACGTGCAGTACCAGCTGATCGACATCTTCGCGGCCGGCGGCATGTGGGCGCAGCGCAACAACACCAGCCTGTTCGCGGCGCTGGGCACGTTCAAGGGCGACACCACGGGTGACTGCGGGGTGGGCACCTATTCCTGCACCACGAACTCGGCGAACGCGCCGTGGGGCTGGGACGACGGCAACGACACACCATCGCGGGGCGAGATCGCGACGGATCCGGCCAAGCTGGCGGCCGAGTACTTCACGGTGCCCGGCATGCTCTCCCGGACGTACACCTACAACCCCTACAGCAGCGCCGCGGCCGCCCTCGAGCAGGCCGCCGCGACACTGCCGCGCACGATCGACTAGTGCGGCGACCCTAGCGGGCTGAAGGCCGTCAGGAAGCGGTCGCGGAACTCGTTCATGGGCCACACCGGCGCCGTCGGCGCCGGTGTGAGCCCCGTCGTCCAACCCCAGCTCGCGATGCGATCCAAAACCTTCGGGTCTTTGGCCACGATCGAGATGGGTACGTCCTTGCTGGCGTTCTGCCCCACCACGATCGAGGCCGGCTGGTGGTCGCCGAGGAACACCAAGACCAGGTTGTCGTCGCCGTACTTCTCGACGTAGGACGTCAGCGAGTCGATCGAATAGGCGATCGACGACGCGTACGCCTGCCTGATCCGGTGGTCGTTCTTCCAGACGGTGCCGGCGCCCGGGGCGGCGGCGATCATCGGGCCGTAGACCGAGCCGTCGCCGATCTGCTCCCACGGCAGCATGGTCGGCATCGGCGCCCAGGGCGTGTGGCTGGAGGTCAGGGTGATCTCGGCGAGCAGCGGGCCGCGGTTCTTCTTGGCGTATTCGAGCTGCTGGAACTGCTTCATCACGAACTGGTCGGGCATCGTCGACCAGCTCAGCATCGGCCCGTGGTAGTCCAGCGTGTGCGAGTCGTACACCTGGTCGTAGCCGTAGAACTGGCCCTCCGGCCACGCGTACGTGACGCCGGGCTCGACCCCGACGGTGCGGAAGCCGGCCCGCTTGAACGCCCGGGTCAGGGTGAGCCGGTCGGTGTTGACCAGGCTGCGGTAACGCTGCTGGTTGTCGATCCACAGCCCGGACAGGAACGTCGAGTGGGCCAGCCAGCTGCCGCCGCCCGCGGTCGACGAGGTGAGGAAACCGGTGCGCGACGCGAACCCCTTGGCCGCGAGCTTGGCGTCGTCGGCCTTGAGCCGGGCCAGCACCGCGGAGTTGAACTCCGGGTCCTCGACCGCGTCCCGGCCGTAGCTCTCCACGAAGCTGACGATCACGTCCTTGCCGCGCAGTGCGGTGAGCAGCTGGTCGTCCGGCAGGTTGCGGAACGCGTCGACCTTGACCTCCTGCTCGAAGGCCTTCCGGTCGGCGATGTCCTGCGGCACCTTGAGCGCGGTGTCGCGGGCCAGGTCGGCGGCCGCCTGCGAGGCCACCGGGATGCCGCCGACGATCTGGACGCCGAGCACGGCCAGCACGATCCAGGCGCTCGCGAAGGCGAAGACGGCGTGCCGGGTGGGCTGGGCGTGCGCGGCGAGCAGCCGGGACAGCCGCCGCATCGCCAGCGTGGTGAAGGTGAGCAGGGCGGCCGCGAGCAGGACGGCCGCGGCGGCCACCCCGAACGCACCGAGCTTGCCCATCGAGTCCTCGAGGAAGTGGTAGCCGTCCGTGAACAGCACCCAGTCGAGAACCGGGTCGAACTCGCGGGCGAGCACCGCGAAGAAGCCCATGTCGATGATCTTCACGACGGTCAGCAGGCCGAGCGTGAGACCGAGGACGGTGGCGCCGACGCGCCGGGCGCGCTCCGGTAGGACGAGCAGCACGGCGATCACGACGATCGCCTCGATAGGGATCCGGACCAGCGCGTTCAGCCAGAAATTACCGGGTGGGAGCCTCGTGATCTGGTCGGGCATGACGAGCTCGAGAAAGACCAGGAGAGCGGCGAGAGTGGTGACCACAGCGCCGCCGACACGGCGCAGATGGTGCTTGATCTGGGACAACTCGGGTTCCTAACCGCCGATTACTACCTGCAACTAGTAAACGGCGAGGGCCGGGGCTCGGTTCAAGCCACGGTAACCGCAAGCATCTCCAGGATCCGCTCCTGCTCGGCCGGTTTGCCGAACAGGTAGCCCTGACCGTGATCGATGCCGATCCGGCGCAGCGTGTCCCACTGCTCATCGGTCTCGATGCCCTCGGCGACGGTCTTCATCTTCAGCGCCTGGCCGAGGCCGGCCACCGCGTCCACCAGGGCCACGTCGTCCTCGTCGATGTGCACCTCGTCGACGAACGTCTTGTCGATCTTGATGACGTCCACCGGGAGCTGCTTGAGGTAGCTCAGCGACGAGTAGCCGGTGCCGAAGTCGTCGATCGCCAGCCGGACGCCGAGGCCGCGCAGGGCGTGCAGGGTCTCCTTGGCGGTCTCGATGTCGGCCATCAGCATCGACTCGGTGATCTCCAGGGTGAGCGACGCGGCGTCCAGACCGGCGTCGGCCAGGGCCTCCGCCACGTCGTCGACCAGTCCGGCGTACTGGAACTGGCGGGCCGAGAGGTTGACGTTCACGTGCAGGCCGGCCGCGGCCGGCGATTCGGCCCGCCAGCGGGCCAGCTGCGCGCAGGCCTGCCGCAGGACCCACCGGCCGAGCGGAACGATCAGGCCGTTCGCCTCGGCGCCGGCGATGAAATGGTACGGACCCAGCAGTCCGTCGCGGGGGTGCTGCCACCGCACCAGCGCCTCCACGGCGATCAGCTGCTGGGTGGTCATGTCCACGACCGGCTGGTAGAGCACCCGGAACTCGTCGTGCTCCAGCGCGTGCTCGATGTCGGCCCGCTGCTGTGCCTCCTCCAGCACCGACAGGGTCATGGTCGGGTCGAAGATCGCGTACCCGTTCCGGCCGGCTCGCTTGGCCGCGTACATGGCCAGGTCGGCGTTGCCGAGCAGCTGCTCGGCGCCGATCTCGCCGCCGGTGGAGGCGGCCAGCCCGATGCTCAGCGAGCAGGTGATGTCCCGGCTGGCCAGGCGGATCGGCTCGCGGACGATGGACAGCAGCCGCTCGGCGAGGCCGGACGCGTCGGTCGGGTCGAGGTCGCGCAGCAGGATGGCGAACTCGTCGCCGCCCAGGCGGGCCAGCACGTCGGCCGGGCGGACCACCGAGCGCAACCGCTCGGCGATCGTGGTGAGCAGCTCGTCGCCGGCGCTGTGTCCCAGGTTGTCGTTGACCAGCTTGAAGTCGTCGAGGTCGAGCAGCAGCACGGTGACCGGCTCGGGACCGCCGGACTCGACCGCCTCCTCGAGCTGCTGCCGGAACTTCGCCCGGTTCGGCATGCCGGTCAGCGAGTCGGTGAACGCCTGCCGGCTGAGCTGCATCTCCAGCTCGCGGCGGGCGCCGATGTCGCGCAGGCTGACCACGATGGCCTGCAGCTCGGGGCTGTTGATCCAGTTGGTGCCCATGATGTCGACGTAGACCCACTCGCCGGCGGCGTTGCGCAGCCGGCTCTCCACCCGCATGCTCTGCCCGATCGGCAGGGCCAGCATCTTGGTCATGAAGTCGTGCAGCTCGCCCAGCCGGTCCTCGGCCATCACGTGGGTGAGCCGGGCGCCGCGCAGGTCGGCTGCCCGGAAGCCGAGCAGCTGCTCGATCGACGGGCTCACGTACTTCAGGGCGCCGTCCCGGCCGACCGCGAGGACGGTGTCGGCGGACGCTTCGAGCAGGGTCTCGGCGCGCTGCTCGGCGGACCGGCGACGGTTGTCGAGGCGGCGCCGGCTCTGCGAGTTGATCGCGGTGAGCGCGGTGACGCAGCCGTACATGGCGACCACGACGAAGGTCAGGGCGACCCCGGTGTGCGCCTTGACCGGCAGCAGGACCAGATAGCCAAGGCCGGAGAGGACGCCGAACAGCACGACGGTCCGGGGCGCCCAGAGGGCGGCGGCCGACATCAGCAGCAGGACGGCGGCCGGCAGGTAGAGGAAGGCTCCACCCGGGTCGGCGAAGCCGAACAGCAGCAGCACCGGCAGCTCGGCGAACCACCACACCAGCAACTGGCGGCGGAATCCTTCCCGGCGCACCAGCCGGTTCCACGGCAGCCGGATCAGGACCGCCTGGGCCACGACCGCGAGCAGGACCGGGATGAGCCACCACCGGCCCGCCCCGGACCAGCTCATCGCGATGCGCAGGGCACCGATCGCGGTGACCACGGCGGCGATGAGCGCGCCGATCCGGATCTGACGGGCCCAGTAGTCCGCCGTGTGATCATCCATCGGGGTTCGCCGCACGAGCGCTCCATCGGCCGCCGCCCCGGCGGCCTGAGGAAAACACCCATGACAAATGTCAGTGGCTGAGTGAGCGCTCGCTCAGTAGAGTACGGACACGTGGAGAACAGGCGTAGAAGAGTTCCGGCGCTCGCGCCGGAGGAACGCCGCGCGGCCCTGATCGCAGCGACCATCCCGCTCCTGCACGAGCACGGTCTCGAGGTCAGCACCCGGCAGATCGCCGCGGCCGCGGGCGTCGCCGAGGGCACCATCTTCGGCGTCTTCGAGAGTAAGAACTCGCTGGTCGTGTGCTCGGTGATCAAGGCGCTCGACCCGCAGGTGACGCTGGACGGGCTGGCCCGGATCGACCGGGGGTTGCCGCTGCGCGAGCGGATGGCCGAGGCGGCCGAACTGATCCATGCCCGGATGGCGGAGAACGCGGCGCTGATGACCGCGGCGCGCAAACTGATCCTGGCCGGGCAGGACGACCCCGACGCGGGCAAGCGGATGGCGTCCAGCCGGGAACGGCTGAAGGACGCGCTGGTCGAGGTCATCGCGCCGGACGCGGAGCGGCTGCGCCACTCGCCCGAGGCGGTGGCCCAGATGCTGCTGCTGTTCTGCGGCGCCAACACGTACGGGCCGTTCGGCGACCCGGACAACTTCCGCGGGGCCGATCTGGTCTCGCTCCTACTAGACGGCTTTCTCAAGCGGGGGGCTCAGTAGACGTGCTCATCCAACTCCTACGCGTCCATCTCCGGCCCTATCGGGGGACCATCGGACTGGTCGTGTTCTTCCAGCTGCTCCAGACGCTGGCGACGCTCTATCTGCCCACGTTGAACGCCGACATCATCGACAACGGCGTCATCAAGGGCGACACCGGTTACGTGATGAAGATCGGCGGCTTCATGCTGGCGATCACCGTCGCGCAGATCGCCACCCAGATCGTGGCGGTGTACTTCGGGGCCAAGACGGCCATGGTGGTCGGCCGTGACCTCCGGTCCTCGATCTTCCGGCAGGTGCAGAGCTTCTCGGCCCGCGAGGTCGGCCAGTTCGGCGCCCCGTCGCTGATCACCCGCACCACGAACGACGTGCAGCAGGTCCAGATGCTGGTGCTGCTCACCTTCACGCTGATGGTGTCGGCGCCGATCATGTGCGTCGGCGGCGTGCTGCTCGCCCTGCACCAGGACGTGCCGCTCTCGTCGCTGCTGCTGGTCATCGTGCCGGTCCTGATCGCGGTGGTCGCCCTGATCATCAGCCGGATGCGGCCGCTGTTCCGCTCGATGCAGGTGCGCATCGACAAGGTGAACCAGGTCATGCGCGAGCAGATCACCGGCATCCGGGTGATCCGCGCGTTCGTCCGCGACGACCGGGAGCAGAAGCGGTTCGCCGGCGCCAACGCCGAGCTCACCGACGTGTCGATGCGGGCCGGCAAGATCATGGCGACGATGTTCCCGACCGTGATGCTGATCGTGAACATCTCCAGCGTCGCCGTCCTGTGGTTCGGCGGCCACCGCATCGACTCCGGCCACATGCAGGTCGGCGCGCTGACCGCGTTCCTCAGCTACCTCATGCAGATCCTCATGTCGATCATGATGGCGACCTTCATGTTCGTCATGATCCCGCGGGCCGAGGTCTGCGCCGAGCGGATCGAGGAGATCCTCGGCACCGACTCGACGGTCGAACCGCCGGCCAGTCCGGTGACCACGCTGAGCCGGCACGGCTATCTGGAGTTGCGGGACGTCGACTACCACTACCCCGGCGCCGAGGCGTCGGTGCTGCACGACGTCAACCTCACCGCCCGGCCACGGGAGATCACCGCGGTCATCGGCAGCACCGGCAGCGGCAAGACGACGCTGCTCAACCTCATCCCGCGGCTGTTCGACGTGAGCGACGGCGAGGTGCTGGTCGACGGCGCCGACGTACGGCAGCTCGACCCGGCCCTGCTGTCCCGGACCGTCGGCCTGGTGCCGCAGAAGCCCTACCTGTTCAGCGGCACGGTCGCCACCAACCTGCGGTACGGCAACCCGGACGCCACTGACGAGCAGCTCTGGGAGGCCCTCGAGGTCGCCCAGGCCAAGGGCTTCGTCGAGAAGATGGAGGGCGGTCTGGACGCGCCGATCGCGCAGGGCGGCACCAACGTGTCGGGCGGGCAGCGGCAGCGGCTCGCCATCGCCCGGGTGCTGGTGCACCGGCCGGAGATCTACCTCTTCGACGACTCGTTCTCGGCGCTCGACTACGCCACCGACGCGGCGCTGCGGGCCGCGCTGACCGCCTACATCGCCGACGCCACTGTGGTGATCGTCGCCCAGCGGGTCAGCACCATCCGAGACGCCGACCGCATCATCGTCCTCGACGACGGCAAGGTGGTCGGAACCGGCACCCACACCGAACTCATGGACACCAACCCTACGTACCGGGAAATTGTCTTGTCCCAGCTCACGGAGCAGGAGGCCGCGGCATGACCGCTCGCGCTCTTGGCCTTTCTGTTCTTCTTGGAGGAAGAGCATGACCGCGCCCAACAGGCCCGGGCCGCCGGTCGGCGGGCCGCCGGCCGCACGGATGATGATGGCCGGTGGCAAGTCCACCGAGAAACTCGAGGACTTCCGCGGCTCCACCCTGCGGCTGCTCGGGCTGCTCAAGCCGCAGCGGTTGCTCGTCGGCGCCGCCCTGGTCTTCGGCATCGCCAGCGTCGGGCTGACGGTGTGGGGGCCGAAACTGCTCGGCAAGGCCACCGACATCATCTTCTCCGGCGTGATCGGCAATCTGTTCCAGCCCGGGACGACCAAGGCCGAAGCCATCGCCGCGATGCGCGCCGCCGGCAACAACACCCAGGCCGACCTGCTCTCCGCGGTCGACTTCACGCCCGGGCAGGGCATCGACTTCGATAAACTCGGGCACCTGCTGGCCTGGGTCGTCGTGGTCTACGTGGTCGGGTGGATGCTCGGCGTCATGCAGGGCCGGCTGATCGCGACGGTCGTGCAGACCGGCGTGTCCCGGCTGCGGCGCGACGTCGAGGCCAAGCTGTCCCGGCTGCCACTGTCGTATTTCGACAAGCAGCCGCGCGGCGAGGTGCTCAGCCGGGCCACCAACGACACCGACAACATCGCGCAGACCCTGCAGCAGACCTTCGCCCAGCTGCTCAACTCGCTGCTGATGATCATCGGCGTCCTCGCCTTCATGTTCTGGATCTCCTGGCTGCTCGCCCTGATCGCGCTGATCACCGTGCCGCTGTCGCTCCTGGTGACCACCCAGATCGGCAAGCGGGCCCAGCCCAACTTCGTCGCCCAGTGGAAGACCACCGGCAAGCTCAACGGCCACATCGAGGAGATGTTCACCGGCCACTCGCTGGTCAAGGTCTTCGGCCGGCAGGACGAGGCGCAGCAGACCTTCGACGAGCACAACGAGAAGCTGTTCGCGTCGAGCTTCCGGGCCCAGTTCATCTCCGGCATGATCCAGCCCGCCATGATGTTCCTCGGCAACCTGAACTACGTGCTGGTCGCGGTGGTCGGCGGCCTGCGGGTGGCCAGCGGCGCGCTGTCGCTGGGCGATGTGCAGGCGTTCATCCAGTACTCGCGCCAGTTCAGCCAGCCGCTCACCCAGGTGGCGTCGATGGCCAACATGGTGCAGTCCGGCGTGGCGTCGGCCGAGCGGGTGTTCCAGCTGCTCGACGCGGCCGAGCAGAGCCCCGAACCGGCGCCGGCCGGCCTGGACCGGGTGCGGGGCCGGATCGCGTTCGAGGACGTGTCGTTCCGCTACCTACCGGACAAGCCGCTCATCGACGACCTGTCGCTGGTGGCCGAGCCCGGCCAGACCGTCGCCATCGTCGGACCCACCGGCGCCGGCAAGACCACGCTGGTCAACCTGCTGATGCGGTTCTACGACGTGGACTCGGGGAGGATCACCCTGGACGGGGTGGACATCGCCGCGATGCCGCGCGAGGAACTGCGCGAACACATGGGCATGGTGCTGCAGGACACCTGGCTGTTCGGCGGGACCATCGCCGAGAACATCGCGTACGGCGCGGACAGCTTCGACCTGGACTCGGTGCGGGCGGCGGCCGAGGCGGCCCACGTCGACGCGTTCGTGCGGACGCTGCCGGACGGCTACGACACGGTGATCGACGAGGAGGGCTCGAACGTCAGCGCCGGGCAGAAGCAGCTGATCACCATCGCCCGCGCGTTCCTGGCCGAGCCGAGCATCCTGATCCTCGACGAGGCGACCAGCTCGGTCGACACCCGCACCGAGGTGCTGATCCAGCGGGCCATGAACAGCCTGCGCACCGGACGCACGAGCTTCGTCATCGCGCACCGCCTGTCCACCATCCGCGACGCCGACGTGATCC
The DNA here is from genome assembly GCF_018332695.1 of Paractinoplanes toevensis. Classification (GTDB taxonomy): domain Bacteria; phylum Actinomycetota; class Actinomycetes; order Mycobacteriales; family Micromonosporaceae; genus Actinoplanes; species Actinoplanes toevensis. Next base: position 205,106 of record NZ_BOQN01000049.1, on the reverse strand, counting down.
TGGTGATGGAGCACGGCAGCATCGTCGAGATGGGCACCCACGACGAGCTCATCGAGGCCGACGGGGCGTACGCCCGGTTGTACTCGGCCCAGTTCGCCCAGGCGGTGGCGGAAGTCGACTGACCTCTCCACACAGGGCGACGGGGGCGGCCGGATGGCCGCCCCCGTCTTCGTCGGGTCAGATGTTGCTACGTACTACTTACTTGACGGTGATCTTCTTGCTGGCGGAGTAGCCGCCGCCGATCCCGTTGGGCGTGAAGCCCTGCACGAAGGCCCGGACGGTGAGCGACCCGGAAGCGACCTTGGCGGTTGCCTTCCACTGGTTGCTGCTACCGGTCGTGCCCTTCCAGGTGTTGACCCACTTGCCACCGACCCACTTCTGGACGATGACAACCTGGCCGACCCCGCGCGGGGTGCCCTGGACCGCGAAGCTCACCACGCCCTTGCTCGGCGAGCTGGCCACGAAGACCGGAGCCTGGGTGACCATGACCCGCTTCTCCATCGACTCGTCGCCGCCCGAGGCCACCTTGAACCGGTAGCCCTGGCTCAGGGTGCGGGTGAACTTGTAGACGCCGTCCTTACCCGCCTTGACCGTGGCGAGCTTGGCGAGCGGGGCGTTCTTGGCCGAGATGGGAGCACCCCAGAGCTCGACGTCGGCGCCCGGAGCGGTCTTGCCCCAGATCGGCGTGTTGACGCCACCGGAGACGGTGCCGGCGACGGTCAGCGTGAGGCTGGTGTCGACGGTGTCGTCCGACTTGACGGTGACGGTCGAGTCACCCTTGATCACCGAAGCGCCGAGCGGACCGGGCGTGCCCAGGCGAACCGTGAAGTTCTCGTTCGGCTCCTTCGAGTGGTCGTCGATGACCGGAACTTCGATCCAGGCCTTCATCGTTCCCGGCGGGACCTGGAGCGTGCCCTTGCTGGCCTTGTAGTCGAAGCCGGCCTTGGCCGTGCCGTCCTGGGTGTACCAGGGAATCGTCACGGTCTGGACGGTCGAGGTCGCGTCACCGGTGAAGGCGAGGTCGACCGGGACCTTCGCGACGTGCTGCTTCTCGTCGACCGCGATGTCACCGATGGAGGCCGCCGGCGGCAGGTCCATCGGGTCGTCGTTGACCTTCACCATCGTCGAGGCGGTGGTGAAGCCGCGCAGGACCGAGGTGACCTCGTTGGCCGTGACCGAGAACGTCTCGGTCGGCTCGTCGATGTCGTCGTGCAGCAGCTGGAACGCCGGCACGTCGAACGGGCTCGGCATCTTGTTCAGCGCTCCCGTGTAGCCCGCGGGAACGGTGGCGATCGAGGTGACCAGGTTGGTCGGGATCTCGAAGTCGGTGCCGACGGTGGCCGGGTGGTCACCGGCCGCACCGGCGCTGAAGCCGATGTCGTACTGGTACTGGGACTCACCGACGACGGTCGGAACGACCGCTACCTTCCCACCCTCGGAGCCGCTGGCCGACGCGAACGTGACCGTCGGCTGGGCGTCGTCGTTGGTGATGGTCACCTTCGAGCTGCGCTGGCTGTCCGACGTGTGGTCGACGTTGCTCGGCTCACCGTTGGTGAAGTCGACCGTGAACGACTCGTCGCGCTCGTAGATCGCGTCGCCGACGATCGGCACCTCGAGCCAACCGATGGAGTCACCGGCCTTGATCGTGGCGGTCAGGTCCTTGGGCAGGTCGTAGTCGTTGCCACCGGGCGTCGAGGCGTTCTCCGTGGCACTGCCGGTGGAGATCTGCGCGGTGAAGACGGCGTCCGTACCGGCCGGGGTGTTCAGCTTGAGCGGAACCTTGGCGATGGTGGTGCCGGCGTTGCCTTCCTGGATCGAGACGTCACCGGTCGTGTAGATCGGCTTCGAGTCGTCATCGACGATGGTGAAGGTGACCTCACCGTTGGTGGGCAGTTCGGCGATCCCGTTCGGATCGGTCAGCACCAGCTTGAAGGTCTCGTCCGGCTCGAAGATCCGGTCGCCGGTGATGGTGACCGGGATCGACACGTAGTTGGGCGTGGCGGAGTTGGCGGGAATGGTGACAGTCCCGTCCTTACCGATGTAGTCCACGCCGTTCTTGGCATCGACGTCGACGAACTTGTAGCTCAGCGTGTCCGGCAGCGTCGTGCCGGCGGCGAAGCGCAGCCAGATCTTCTTCTCGACCGGGCCGTTGCTGGTCTCCGTCCAGCGCTGGTTCCACGTGTTGTCGAACGGGTCGTCGACGTCGCTCCACTCGATGTCCTGGCCGGAACCGGTGTCGGTGATCATGCCATCCACGATCGCCGGGCTGCCCAGAGTGGCGTTGGCACCGTTGTTCGGGACGGTGAGCTTGGCCCGGACGTTCTCCGGACCCTCGAACACCGGGTCACTGTTGTTGTCCAACGGCTGCTCGAGCGTCGGGATCAGGACGTTCGCGGCCTTCGCGTACAGCGGGACGGTCAGGCTGGTCGCGTCGCCGGTCCCGCCCGTGCCCCAGCGGAAGTCGGCGGTCGCGCTGTTGCCGCCGGTGTTGTCGCCGGTCGCCGGTCCCGCGCTGCCCTTGGTCGCACCTACGGCGTTGAGGTTGTAGGTGACGCCCCGCTCCGAGGCGGTGGTCAGCGAGAGCGGGAAGATCAGCGGTGCACCTTCCTTGACCGTCGCCGCGTCACCGATGCTGATCACCGGGGTCGCGTCGTCGTCGGTGATGTTGATCTTCGCCGAGGTCTGGCCGGTGACCATGGTGCCGCCGAACACGTCGAGGCCGCCCGGGGTCCGGCTGGTGTCCACCCCGACGCTGAAGTCCTGGGTGTCCGCCTCGTCGTTGGCGTCGTCCCAGAGCGACACCTGGGTCGTGCCGGTGGTCTCATTGGCCGGAATGGTGATCGTCGCGTCGGCGGCCAGCGCCGAGTAGTCCCGGTTGATCCCGCCCGCAGCGACCGCGTTGCTGGTCTTGAAGGTGCCGTCGGTGCCGTCGAACGTCCGCACGGGGATCACGACGTCGTGCTGCTGCGGGTTCGTCTGGGTGGCGGTGATCGTGACCGCCCTCTGGACGCCGCCGGAAGCCGTCTCCGGCACGGTCGTCCCGCCGGTGAGAACGACACTGTTGGTCGTGTCGAGGTTCCAGATCGTTCCCGTACCCGAGACGACCGGAGCCTGACCGCCGGTCGGGATGGCGGTCAGAGTGAACTTCTCACTGGCCGCATCGGTGTTGTCAGCGTCGTCCGTCGTGTGCACGGTGATGGTCGCCGTGGCGGGCGCAGAGGCGCTCGCCGCGTTGAAGATGATCGTCGTGCCGGAGTCGAAGTAATCCGAGTCGAGGGTGGAGTCGAAGTCGCCCGCGCCCGCGCTACCGGTAGCGGTCGCGAAGTCGAACGACGCGTTGGCGGTGGTGCCCGTGTAGGTCACGGTGAAAACGAGGTCGCCGTTCTCCCAGTTGGCGGCGTCCGAGATCTTGAGGAAGTCGATCGGGGCCGCCTGCGCCGGCGAGGCGATCATCACCGTCGGGACGAGACCGACGGCCGCAGCGGCGAGGCCGGCGAGAACGTTCCGGATCCTCCCCGGTCCCCAGAGTGTGAACGGCACTCGCTCGTGCGACGCCGTTTGGATTGGTCGATGACGCATTCTCTTCCTGTCTCCTTCGGCGGCTGGGCAACCTCTCCAGCGGGGAGGCCCCTGGCTTCGCGTCCTCGTCGGCCGACTCGGCCGACGGGGGTTGCCTGTTCGGTACCCGCACCTTGGGGCGGTCGGGGCCTCGGTGAAACCGGCCCTCATCAGCGCAGACACGCGGTTTGAAGATCCACGTGAGGCGGCGCCATCCGTAATCTAACCGGCATAACGGACTCTTTTTGGCGGAACGCCTTTTTTCTGGCGAAGAACCTTCACACCACCACCGCGGCGCCTTGCGCCGTACAGGCAGGAAGAATGGTCTGACCTGCAAAAACAGGCCACAACTTGATCAGTATGGCGGGCTGTCCGACCTCGTATCCGGCAATTGCCTTATCCGTACTCGTCAATTTTCTGGCATGCAAAAACGCCCGCGGCCCAGTCGGGCTGCGGGCGTTCGGTGGGGCTAGCGGGACCTCAGTTTGAGCGCCAGCATCGGGCACCGGTCGACGGCCTGTCTCGCCGCTGCTTCCAGGGGCGGGGGCACCGTCGGTGATCGCTGTCCGTCCCGGGCGACCGGGAACCCCCAGTCGTCCTCGACCAGCACCTCCTCCAGCAACTCGGTGCAGACGCCGCGGCCGTCGCAGGCCGTCCAGTCGACGTGCAGTTTCATCGCTGTCCCTCCGCCGCCAGGCAGCGCCCGTTCAGGTGTGCCGCGACATCCGCCTCGAAGATCCGCATCGCGCTCAGGACCAGCCGGGCCGTTCCGTCCGGGTGGTGGCAGGCGCCCCGGCCGGACACCAGCCGGGCCAGTCGTTCCGCCTCGGCCGCCAGGCCCGCCCGGGGTCGCCGGGCGGCCAGGTCGGCCAGCGTGGCCGCCATCCGGGGCAGGCCGTTGATGCACGGCCCGCACTGCCCGGCCACCTGCTCGGCGAGGTAGCCGGTGATCCGGGCGGTCTCCCCCAGCCCGCAGGCACCGGCCGGCAGCGCCACGATCACCCCGGCGCCGGGCGATGCGCCGTACGGCTGGAGGGTCTGCCGGCTCACCGGCAGCGCCGGATCGGCCGGCACCCAGCCGCCGTGATAGCCGCCGATCAGCACCGCCTGCAGGTGCATCGTCGCCCCACCGGCCGCCGCGATCAGCTCGCCGAGCGGCACGCCGTAACCGGCCTCGACCACGCCGGGCCGCCGGACCGCACCGCTGATCGTGGCCAGGAACGTGCCGGGCTCGTCGGGGGTGCCGGCCGACAGGAACCAGCCGGCCCCGTACCGGGCGATCAGCGCCAGGTGGGCGAGGGTCTCCACGTTCTGCACGAGGGTGGGCGCGCCGCCCACGCCGGCCTGGACGACCCGGATCCGCTTGTCGGCGGGCACCGCGCCGCGCCCGTTGATCGCCGACACCACCGCCGACTCCTCCCCGGAGACGAACGCGTCGGGGGCCGCGTGCAGGGTCACCGGCCGCCGGTCGAGTCCGGCGGCGGCGCGCGCCGCCAGCAGCGCGCGCAGCGCCGGCAAGGCCGCCTTCGGCGCATAGAGATGGGCACCTTCGGCCGTGGTCGCGGTGGCGACCAACTGCAGGCCGTCGAGGACCAGGTTCGGCTGGTACGCGAGGAGAGCGCGATCCTTCTTGCTGGCCGGCTCGCCCTCGGCGCCGTTGGCGACCACCACCGCGGCACCACCACCCGCGGCGACCGCGCTCAGCTTGCGCCACACCGGGAAACCGGCCCCGCCCCGGCCGGTGAGCCCGGCGTCGCGAGCCATCCCGATGATCTGGCTGCCGTCCAGGACCGGGAGCCGGCCGTGCCGGGCCAGGTGGGCGTCGAGCCCGAGCTCGCCGTCGAGCAGCCGCCGTTCCACCCGGGCGACCGGTGCTTCCGCCACGCTGGTCATCGGACCTCCTCCAACTCTTTCCGCAGTCGCGGTGCGACCCGGCGTTCCGCCCGGGCCGGGAACCGGCTGAAGCCGGTCGACAGCCGCCACCCCACCGCCGCGGCCACGGTCACGGCACAGGCGATCGAGATGGTCCAGAGCCACCAGGTGCCGTTGTCGCTGCCGGTGCCGAGCCCGTGCACGAGCGCCACCGGCCAGCACAGGTACGCGAGCCAGTGCACGACCCGCCAGGTGCGGGCGCCGAGCCGGTGCCGCAGCAGGCTGGTCACGATGATCGCGACGAGCAGGTCGAAGGCGAGCGTGCCGAGCCCCTGCCAGACCGGCCGGTAGTTGCCGGCGAACGGCAGCACGATGTCGAACAGGCGCAGTTGCGCGTACGGGTCGAAGAGCAGGCTGATCACGTGGCCGGCGACGAGCACCACGGCGAGCAGGGCCGCGTTGCGGTGCAGCAGGCTGACCGCGAACCGCGGCAGGCCGAACGCCGGCTTGCCGGACCGGGATCCGATGCCGAGCACCACCACGATGGTGAGCAGCACGATCGAGACGACACCGCTGCCCCGGGCGAAATACCAGAGCGCGTCGCTCATGCCGGCCACCCGCCGAGACGCAGCACGTCGAGCGACCGGGTGACCAGCCGGCTCGGGGTCCTGCCGAGCAGGTCGGGGGCGGCGTGGCCGCGGACGACCGCGGCCGTGCTGAGCGTGTTGGCGCGCAGGCAGCTGTAGGCGGCCACCGACACCGTGCGCCACACCGGCACCGCGGGCCGCCCGGTGGCCGGGTCGACGATGTGATGCAGTTGCTCGCCGGGCCGGCCCCAGGTGCGCCCGGCCGTGCTCGAGGTGGCCAGGGCCGCCCCGGCCGGCATCCGGATCGTGTCGGCCGGGTCGCCGGGCCGGTCCTGCACCAGGATCTCCCAGCCGCCGGCCGGCGCCGTCCCGGCGGTGGCGATGTCGCCGCCGAGCGCCACCAGCACGCCCCCGCCGAGCTTCTCGGCGACCTGGGCGGCGGCCCGGTCGGCCGCCGCCGCCTTCGCGGTGGCGCCCAGGTCGAGCAGCACCCCGTCGGGGACGGTCAGTTCCCGCCCGGACAGTTTCACGGCCCGCCAGTCGGGGGTGGCGAACACCCGCACCGCGGGCGCCACCTCCCGGCCGGTGAGCAGCGCGAAGTCCCGGTCGTAGCCGAGTCCGCACAGCGCCGCGCCGACGGTCGGGTCGACGGCGCCGTCGGTCTGCCGGGCCGCGTCGAGGGCGGCCGCGACCAGGTGGGCGAGCAGCGGGCTGACGGTGACCGGGCGGCCGCCGGACCGGCAGGCCCAGCGCAGCTCGGAGTCGTCCCGGAAGCGGCTGCAAGCCCGGTCGACGGCGGTCAGTTCCGCCTTGACCAGCTCGGCCGCCTCGGCGACCCGGGCCGGGTCGGTGACCACGATCCGGGCGACGGTGCCCCAGACGGACCACTGCGCGGTGTCCGCGCCGATCGGCAGTGTCTCCACGAGCGGCATGTCACGACCCTCCGGTGGTGGCGCCACTGCTGCCGCTGCTGCCGCTGTCGCTGCTGCCGGAGAGCGTGGGCGAGTCGCTGCTGCTGCTCGACGATGAGCTGCTGGAGTCGGTGGACGTGGAGGTCGATGTCGATGAGTTGTCGGCGGCGTACGCGGCTACCCCGATACCGACGGTTCCCGCCAGGCTGGCCGCGATCAAGGCGCCGGTGAGCAACGACGTTCGCCGCAGTCCGGTTTCCCGCTTCATCTGCGCGCTCCCCCTTCGTTGATGACTCAACAAAGAGTGCGCGACCGGTCTCGCCCTGACCTGTGTGCATGCTTCGCACTTGCTGTGAGACCAAAGTTAAGTCGAAGGACGGTATCGGCCCGGGTCGCCTACTCCCTAGGTTGGACATCGAAGCCAAGAACACCTGGGGGAACCGAATGTCCGTCATTCCGCAGCACACCCTCGACGAGATCGCCGAAGTCAACGCGACCGGGCTCACCCCGGTCGTCTTCATCCACGGACTGTGGCTGCTGCCGAGCAGCTGGGATCGCTGGGCCGAGGTGTTCAAGGCGGCCGGCTACGCGCCGATCACGCCCGGCTGGCCGGACGACCCGGAGACGGTCGAGGAGGCCAACGCGCACCCCGAGGTGTTCGCCGGCAAGACCGTCGGCCAGGTAGCCGACCACTACGCCGAGATCATCGGCAAGCTCGAGAAGCAGCCCGCCATCATCGGGCACTCGTTCGGCGGCCTGCTCGCGCAGATCCTGGCCGGCCGGGGTCTGTCCAATGTGACCGTGGCGATCGACGCCGCGCCGTTCCAGGGCGTGCTGCCGCTGCCGATCTCGGCGCTGCGCTCGGCGTCGCCGGTGCTGGGCAATCCGGCCAACATCAACAAGGCGATCCCGCTGACCTACGACCAGTTCCGCTACGCGTTCGCCAACGCCGTCGACGAGGACGAGGCCCACCAGCTCTACGAGGAGTTCGCCGTCCCCGCCCCGGCCAAGCCGCTGTTCCAGGCCGCGGTGGCCAACTTCAACCCGTGGTCCGAGGTCAAGGTCGACCACGACAACCCTTACCGCGGACCGCTGCTGGTCATCGGCGGCGAGAAGGACCACACGGTGCCGACCGCGATCACCGAGTTCAACTACAAGATCCAGCAGAAGAACAGCGGCGTCACCGAGTACGCCGAGATCCCCGGCCGCGGTCACTCGCTGACCATCGACAGCGGCTGGCTCGAGGTCGCCAACACGTCGCTGGCGTTCGTGCAGCGCTTCGCCGAGCGGTAGGTCTCAGAGCAGGCCGTGCCGCATCGCCGTGGTCACCGCGGCGGTGCGGTCGGCCACGTCCAGCTTGTTGAAGACGCGCAGCAGGTGGGTCTTCACGGTGGCCTCGGAGATGAACAGCCGCTTGCCGATGTCGGCGTTGGTGTGGCCCTGCGCGACCAGGCGCAGCACCTCGGCCTCGCGCGCCGACAGGGCGGGCGGTGCCGGTCGGCGCACCTGACGCACCAGGGTGGACGCCACGCTCGGGGCGAGCACCGTCTCGCCGCGGGCGGCCGCGCGCACCGCGTCGGCCAGTTCCTGGGGCGTCGCGTCCTTGAGCAGATAACCGCTGGCCCCGGCCTCGATCGCGCGCAGGATGTCGCGATCGGACTCGTAGGTGGTCAGCACCATCACCCGGGTCCCGGGCACGGTGGCGAGGATCCGCTCGGTGGCGGAGACCCCGTCGCCGTCCGGCATCCGCAGATCCATCAGCACGATGTCGGGCCGCTCGGCCGCGGCCAGTTCCACCCCGGCCGCACCGGAGCCGGCCTCACCGACCACCTGAAGATCGGGCTCGGCGTCGAGCATGCCGCGCAGCCCCATCCGCACGACGGGGTGGTCGTCCACGAGCACGATCCGAATCGTCATGCGGGCACCTCCAGCTCGATCGTCGTGCCCATGTCCGGGTCGCTGAGCACGGTCAGCGTGCCGTGCACCTGATCCGCTCGCGCGCGCATGCCGTTCAGTCCGAAGCCGTCGGCGGCGTCCGGGTCGAAGCCGCGGCCGTCGTCCCGCACGACCAGCCGCACCGATGACGGAGCATAGGCGAGCAGGACCCCGGCCTCCCGCGCCGCGGCATGCCGGCGGACGTTGGTCAGGGCCTCCTGGGCGGCCCGGAGCAGCACCACCTCCACCGCCGTCGGCAGCGCGCGTTCCTCGCCGGTGACCCGCACGGTCGCCGGGATGCCGGTTTCCTCGGTGAATCGGGTTGCTTGCCGGCGTACGGAATCAAGCAGTGAGCCCGCGGACAACGCAGCCGGCGCCAGCGCGGCGAGCAGGGCCCGCGACTCGGCCAGGTTTTCCTTCGCGGTGCGCACCGCGAGCGCCAGGCGTTCGTCGCGCAGCGCCGGGTCGGCGGCCTGGAGCAGCGTGATGATGCTGGTGAAGCCCTGGGCAAGGGTGTCGTGGATCTCCCCGGCCAGGCGGGCCCGCTCGGCCGCCACACCGGCCTCGTGGGACAACCGGGCGTTCGCGGCCCGGCTCGCCTCCAACTCCTCGATCAGCTGACCGCGCTCGACGTTCTGCTCGATGACCCGGATGATCCAGAAGCCGAGCCAGATGCCGGTCGCCGCCGAGATGACCGAGACGATCAGGTCGGCGAGCACCGCCTCGGGATACCGGAAAATGTCGATCACCGGGGTGATCAGGTTGACGACGATGACGAGCGCGATCGCCGCGCGCATCTCGACCAGCTGGAAGATCAGCGGGATCACGGCGAACAGCAGCCAGGTGCTGAACGGGACCGCCAGCACCGCGACGGCGAAGAGGCTGATCTGTCCGATGAGGACGGTGAGGGCGAGACGGCCCACGGTGTCCCGCCGGGCCAGCCGCCGGCCGACCAGGCCCTGCAGCGCGATCATCCCGGCGATGGCGCCGACCGCGATCAGCCGCCGCCACCGGGGGTGATCGTCGCCCAGGAGGAGCGCGATGGCGATCGCCACCGCGACGATGCCGAAGTACACATCCCACCACTGCGCGTAGCGGGTGTGTGCCTCACCGGTCGTCACCGGTCTTTTTCGGTCCAGCGGAACGTCACCAGGCACAGCACCAATCCGATCACACACCAGGCGCCGAGCACCAAGGCGATGCGGCCCAACTCCCACTGCCCGGCCGCCTCGTAGACCTTCATCGAGTCGGGCAGGAAGACGTACCGGAAGCCCTGGCTCATCCACTTCACCGGGAACAGCGAGGCCACCGTGATCAGCCAGGACGGCAGCTGGGTGATCGGATGGATGAAGACGCCGGAGATGAACTGCAGCGCCACCAGCGGCACGTTCAGAATCGCGCCGGCCGTGCGGGCACGCTTGACCAGGGCGCTGACCGCGATGCCGCAGAGCGTGCAGGCGATCACCGAGAGCAGAAACAGCCAGCCGAACACCACCCAGTGCGACGCGTCCGGCAGTGGCATGTCGTAGACCAGCACCCCGACCAGGAGCAGCATGGTCACCTCGGCGATGCTCAGGACGAAGACCAGAATCAACTTCCCCATCAGGTACGCCGTGGAGGTGATCGGCGTGCCGTGCAGCCGCTTCAGCGTCCCGTCCTCGCGGTCCATGGCGAGCCCGGAACCCATGGTGATGAACGCGGTGCTCAGGATGCCGTACGCGATCATGCTGGCGGTGTAGACCTGGCTGACGCTGACCCCGGTGTCCTCGTAGCTGTCCCCGAAGATCGTGCCGAACAGCAGCAGGAGCATCGCCGGGAAGGCGAACGTGAAGATCACCGCGGTGCGGTCGCGGATGAACTGGAGGAGCTCGACCCGCCCGCGGGCCAGGCCGTTGTGGGCGGTACCGGGCAGCACGGCGGCGGTCATCGGTGGTCTCCGATCAGAGTGAGGTAGGTGTCCTCGAGGGTCGGGCGGGTGACGGTGAGCGTGGTCAGGTCGGCGTCCTCGGCGACGAGCTTGCGGATCAGCTCGGTCGGGTCGGTCACCTGCTCGGTGTGCTGCACGCCCCCGTGCCGCCAGCTCACCCTCGCCCCCGCCGCGCCCCGGCCGCCCAGCGTGGCGGGCGTTCCCTCGGCCACGATCAGGCCGCCGGACAGCACCGCGAGCCGGTCGGCGAGCGCCTCCGCCTCCTCCAGATAGTGCGTGGTCAGCAGGATCGTCGTGCCCTCGGCGGCCAAAGCCCGGATCAGGTCCCAGAACTGGCGGCGGGCGGCCGGGTCGAAGCCGGTGGTGGGCTCGTCGAGGAAGAGCAGTTCGGGGCGGCCGACGATGCCGAGCGCCACATCGACCCGGCGGCGTTGACCGCCGGAGAGCGTACGGATGCGGGCCTTGCTCTTCTCGGTGAGGCCGACCAGGTCGATGACCTCGGCCACCGGGCGCGGGTCGGGGTAGAAGCCGGCCACGTGCCGGACCATCTCGGTGACGGTCAGATCGGCGGCGTCGTCGGCGTCCTGCAGCACGACCCCGATCCGGGCCCGCCAGACCCGCCCGGCCGTGCCCGGGTCCTCGCCGAGCACCCGGGCCTCGCCGCCGCTGCGCCGGCGATGGCCCTCGAGGATCTCCACGGTCGTGGTCTTGCCGGCGCCGTTCGGGCCGAGCAGCGCGAACACCTCGCCGCGCGGCACGTTCAGGTCGATACCGCGAACCGCGTCGTGGCCCCGGTAGGTCTTGCGAAGTCCGCTGACTTCAATGACGTCCATGCCGGTAATCCTGCGTGTTGATCATGCGTGATCAACAGGACCGGTAGACCGTCATCCCGTGTCCATCGTTCGGTGGACGTCTACTCCCAGCGCATCTTCTTGACGGCGGCCGTCACGCAGACGACGGCCCAGGCCGCGAGGCTGAGCCAGTCGTTCACCGGCACCGCCGCGCCGTGCGAGAGCGTCGCGCGCAGGGCCTCGGCGTGCGCGGCCAGCGGCAGCACGACCGCGACGTCCGGCGCGGTGAACATGATGCCGCCGGCCGCCAGCATCAGCACGTAGATCAGCGTCGCGGCGCCGGTCGTGGTCTCCGGTTTCAGCACACTGGCCAGCAGCAGGGCGAGCCCGCTGTAGGCGGCCGTGGCCAGCACGGTCACCCCGATCGCCGGCAGCAGCTGACCGGCCTCCGGGCGCCAGCCGACCGCGATGCCGACCGCCGCGAGCACCAGCAACTGCACCACGATCAGGCTCAGCACCGCGGCGGTCTTCGAGATCAGCAGGCCCGGCCGGGTCAGCGGGGACGCGCCGAGTCGCTTGAGGACGCCGTAGCTGCGCTCGTAGCCGGTGGTGATCGCCTGGCCGGTGAACGCGGTCGACATCACGGTCAGCGCGAGCACGCCGGGGACCACGTAGGCCAGCCGGTCATCGCCCGGCACGGTGGTGACGTCGGTGAGCCCGGCGCCGAGCAAGACCAGCAACGGCACGCCCATGGCCAGCACGACGGCCTCGCCGCGGCGGGCGGTCAGCACCAGTTCCATCCGGATCTGGCTGCGCAGGATCGCCCGCATCGGCGCGCGGGCCGGCGCCGGCGCGAAGGTGCCGCTGCTCATCGGCCCACTCCTGCTCGGTTGTCCTTGGTCAGGGCGAGGTAGACGTCCTCCAGCGTGCGCCGCCGGCTGTTGACCGCCGTGACCTGAGCACCGCTCGTCGCGAACCAGGTCAGCACCTCGGCGATCACGGCGGCGTCGAGGGCACCGCTCACCGCGTACTCCCCGGGGCTGGTCTCGACGGCCTTGAAGTGGACGCTTTCCGGTTTCAGGCCGGCATCGGCGCGTACCTCCAGGAGGTCGATGCCCGCCGCGGCCGTGAGTTCCGCCGGGGTTCCGGTAGCCGCGACGCGGCCCGCCCGCATGATCACCACGTCGTCGGCGAGCCGTTCCGCCTCGTCCAGAAGGTGCGTGGTGAGCAGGACGCTCACGCCGTGGTCGCGCAACTCGTTGATCAGCTGCCAGGTCGTGTGCCGGGCCTCGGTGTCCATGCCGGCCGTCGGCTCGTCCAGGAAGACCAGTTCGGGCCGGCCGACCAGGGCGATCGCCAGCGAGAGCCGCTGCTGCTCGCCACCGCTCAGCCGCCGGAACCGGGTGCGCTCGAACTTCCGCAAGCCCAGCCGGTCCATCAGCATGTCGGGGTTCAGCGGATTTGCCGAGAACGACGCGAACAGTCGAAGGATCTCGCCGGCCGTGGCCCACGGATAGACGCCGCCGGACTGCAGCATGATGCCCAGCCTCGGCATCAGCTCGTCGTGGTCGCGGACCGGGTCGAGGCCCAGCACGCGACACTCGCCGCCGTCGGCCGGGCGGAACCCCTCGCAGACCTGGAGCAGGCTCGTCTTGCCGGCGCCGTTGTGCCCCAGCAGCGCCAGGACCCGGCCGCGCGGCACGGTCAGTGACACCCCGTCGACGGCAGTCGTGGCGCCGTAGCGCACGACGACTTCCCGCACCTCGACCGCGCCGTCACTCACCGGTTCAACCCCTTCCGCCCCGGCCACTTTACGTGCCGGCGACGGACACCCCGCCTCCGCATGGCCGACCTCACTCTGCCCCGTGGGTAGGGTGCACGCATGACCGTGGTGGAGATCTACACCGACGGGGCGTGCGTCCCCAACCCCGGCCCCGGCGGCTGGGGTGCCGTCCTGCGTTACGGCTCCCGGGAAAAAGACCTCTGCGGCGGCACCTCGGCGATGACGACGAACAACCGCATGGAGTTGCTGGCCCCGATCAGCGCCCTCGAGTCGCTGAACCGCGCACCGGTGACCGTCATGCTCTACACGGACAGCATCTACGTCCGCGACGGCATCACCAAGTGGGTGCCCAAGTGGAAAGTCAACGGCTGGCAGACCGCCGCCAAGCAGCCGGTCAAGAACGTCGACCTGTGGCAGCGGCTGGACGCCGTGGTCAAGCGCCACGACGTGCAGTGGCACTGGGTGAAGGGCCACGCCGGCCACCCCGAGAACGAGCGCGCCGACCGCCTGGCCGCCCGGGGCCTGCAGGAAGCCCTAGGTCAGGTCTCGTAGCGCGCGGACGAAGGCTTCGCGATCCGCGGCGTCCTCCAGAAGATCATCTTCCGCGGTACGGATCTCGCTCTGGATCGCGCGTTGCTTCCGCTGCCCCTCGGTGGTCAGGCCCAGCAGGCGCACCCGGCGGTCGGCCGGGTCCGGGTCACGCTCGATGAGGCCGCGTTTCTGCAGGTCGTCGAGGATCGGGATGAGCCGGGTCTTGTCGGCGCCGATGCTCTGCGCGAGGGCGGCCTGGGTGCGGGTCGGGCCCTCCCGCAAGGCCGTCAGCACGACGTAGGCCCACATCGTCAGGCCGTGCCGCTCCAGGATGGGCTCCTCCATGGCGATGAGGCGGCGCCCCAGCCGCATCACCATCGCGCCCAGATCGGGCCGCTCGCTGTCCACCCTTAGATCTTCCTACTCTTGCGTAATCGTAAGCGCCCGTAGACGATAAGCGCATGCCTACTGATTTGATCTCGGCCGACGCGGCCACCGTCGCCGCCACCGTCGAGCTGGTTGCTCAGGCCTCCTCCCTCACACTGCCCACCCCCTGCGCGGGCTGGGATCTCGGTGCGCTCATCGCGCACATGACCGAACAACATCGCATCTTCGCCTCCGCTGCGCTCGGCGTTCAAATTCCTTCCGTACGGACGTACGCGGCGGCCGCCGAGCTGGTGACCTCCGCCTTCGCCGCGCCCGGGGTGCTCGACCGGCCCTTCCTGCTGCCCGAGATCCACCCCTCGATGACCTTCCCCGGCCGGCAGGCGATCGGGTTCCACCTCGTCGACTACGTGGTGCACGGCTGGGACGTGGCGGCGACGCTCGGTGTCCCGTACGTGGTCGAGCCGGACGTCCTGGCCCTCGCCCGGCCGATCGCCCGGGCCGTGCCCGACGATGCGTCCCGCCAGGCGCCGGACGCCGCTTTCGCCCCGGCTCGGCCCCTGCCGCCGGGGGTGTCACCGCTCGACGAGATCCTGCTGCTGCTCGGCCGTGACCCGTCCTGGCCAAAACTGTCGGAGGGTCCTGTTAAGAACGAGGCATGACACTCAAGTTCGGAGTGATCCTCCCCGCCGGCAGCGCCCGCGAGCAGCTGGAGCAGGCGGTGCTGGCCGAGCAGTCCGGGTGGGACGGGGTGTTCGTGTGGGAGGCGGCCTACGGCGTCGACGCCTGGTCGCTGCTGGCCGCGATGGCCGCCCGCACCAGCCGCGTCCGCCTGGGCACCATGCTGACACCGCTGCCCTGGCGCCGCCCGTGGAAAGTGGCGAGTCAGGTCGCCACCCTCGACCAGCTCTCCGGCGGCCGGGCGATCCTGGGCATCGGGGTCGGCGCGGTCGACGCCGGGTTGCCGGCCACCGGCGAGCCCACCGACCTGCGCGAGCGGGCCGCGATGATGGACGAGGGCATCGACCTGATCCGGGCGCTGTGGTCGGGTGCCCGCACGTTCTCCGGTTCGCACTACACCTATGCGGTCGGCAGCGACGACCTGTCCGAGGCCGTCCGGCCGGTGCAGGAGCGCATCCCGATCTGGGTGGTCGCGGTGTGGCCCCGGCTCAAATCGATGCGCCGGGTGCTGCGCTGCGACGGCGTCATCCCCGGCCACTCCCCGAGCCCCGAGACGACCCGCGAGCTGCGCGCCTGGCTCACCGAGCAGGGCAGCACGGCCGACATCCTGGCCGAGGGCGAGACCCCGGCGGCCGGCGGCGCCGCGCTGGTCGAGCCCTGGGCCGAGGCCGGCTGCACCTGGTGGATGGAGACCCGCTGGCAGTCCGAGACCAAACACGAGATCCGCGACCGCATCGCGGCCGGCCCACCCCGCTCATGATCACGCCCTTCACGGTCACCTTCGACCCCGACGACCTCCGCACCCGCCTGCGCCGCACCCGCTGGCCCTCGGCGCAGACCGCCCCCGGCTGGGCGCAGGGCACGCCACTGGAGTTCGCCCGCTCGCTGTGCACCTACTGGGCCGACGGTTACGACTTCGACGCGGCCGCCCAGCGCCTCAACCGCCATCCCCAGTTCCGCACGGTCATCGACGGCGTGGCCATTCACTTCCTGCACGCGCGTTCCGAGCGCCCCGACGCCCGCCCGCTGCTGATGACACACGGCTGGCCCGGCTCGGTGGTCGAGTTCGCCGAGGTGGTGACCCCGCTGACCACCCCGCCACCGGGCGAGCCCGCCTTCCACGTGGTGTGCCCGTCACTGCCCGGTTACGGATTCAGCGACCAGCCGGCGGTGGCCGGCTGGACGGTGCACCGGGTGGCCGACGCCTGGGCCGAGCTGATGACCCGCCTCGACTACCCCCGCTTCATCGCTGAGGGCCACGACTGGGGCACCACGATCAGCACGTCCCTGGCGGTCCGCCACCCGCACCGCCTGATCGGCATCCACCTGATGCCACCGCTGGTCGCCCCGCTCGACCCGGTGACACCCGCCGAGCGAAAGTCGATCGCCGACCTGACGGCCGCGGCCACCGGCGACGGCTATTCGCTGGAGCAGTCGACCAGGCCGCAGACCATCGGTTACGCCCTGGTCGACTCCCCCGCCGCCCTGTGCGCCTGGATCATCGAGAAATTCCACGCCTGGACCGACCACGACGGCGACCTCTCCACGGTGTTCACCGACGACCAACTGCTGGACAACCTGATGCTCTACTGGCTGCCCGCCACCGGAGCGTCCGCGGCCCGGCTCTACTGGGAAAGCTTCGCCGAGGTGCAGGCCGTCTTCCGCACCGGCACCACCGACGTGATCACCGCCCCCACCGCCTGCTCGGTCTTCCCCCGCGAGATCCCCCACCCGTCCCGCCGCTGGGCCGAGCAACGCTTCCCGAACATCCATTACTGGAACGAGCCGCCCCGAGGAGGCCACTTCGCCGCCTTCGAACAGCCCGCCCTGTTCATCCAGGAAATCCGCAACGCCGCCCACCATTGGCCCGAACCAGCCCGATCCCGCCCGCCCGCCTGACCGCAGACTTGCCGCCCGCCTCACGGCTGGCCTGCCGCCCGCCTGACCCCAGACTTGCCGCCCACCTCGCGGCTGGCCTGCCGCCCGCCTCATGGCAGGACGCCGGCCGCCTGGCCGGAGAACGCCGGCCGCCGGGCCACCGGTCGCCAGCCGCCTCGCGGCAAGACGCCAGCCGCGTAACCGCAGGTGGCCGACCACCTGCCCGCGGTCACCGGTCGCCGGGGGCGGGCGGCTTCGGCTTGGGCTGCGCGCGTCAGATGCGAGGGATCACCTTGTCGGCGACCTCTTTGGAGTCGGTCAGATTCTGGTCGTCCGAGGCGCCGCGCGAGTAGACGTCGACCTGGACCGTGCCGTAAAGGACGTAGAGGTGGCCGGCCAGCTCGAAGGCGTCCTCGCCCACGCCGTCGACCGGCTGGGCGTCGGCGATGGTGGTCTTGAACTCTTCCTCGGTGGTGCGGGCGATGAAGACGGCCAGCTGGCCGCTGTCCTGCTGCCACTGGCAGAAGCGGGTGGTGTCGCTCGGCTGGGCGCCGTCCTCGTCGATCTGGGTGATCTTGCGGCCGGTCAGCTCGACGACCTCGGCCTTGCTGAGCAGCGTGCACGGGTCGGGCAGGTCGCCGGCGTCCTTCGCCGAGCCGACACCGCTCACCGCGGAGGCGGTGGGCGTCGGCTGGGCGGCATCGCCGGTGGGGGCGCCGGCGGCCGAGGCCGAGTTGCCGTCGGTCTTCTTGTCGAGAATGCCGCAGCCGCTGAGCACGACGACGGCAGCGAACGAGACAACGGCGAATGCGCTGAGGCGCTTCATCTTCTCCCCTGGGGGTGGTGCCCGGAACATCGTTTGATCAGGGTCGCGGGTCACCGGGGCCGCGCCAATATCCAAACGGATTAGTTGACACGATGGCGGTAGAACTTCCCTCGTTCGGAATCGCTAGGCCAGGCGCGGGAGGTAAGCCGACCAGACCCGTTTGGGCACAACCATCCGCCAGGCGTCCAGGACCAACTCGGTCATCCGCTCCTCGTCCAGCTCGGACAGCCACACCTGCACCCAGTTGAACCGCAGGTCGGACTCGCGCGGCAGATGGAACAGATGCGGCTCGGCCGCCACCAGCGCGGCCCGCTCCTCCTTGGGGAAGCCGAACCCCATCACCGTCTCGTCGCGGGAAAAGGCAACATAGACGATCGAGCCCACGCGAAACTTGACCCGATCGTGAATCAGATGTTCCGAGCTGCGCGGCAGATCACGACACACCCGGCGCACGTCGTCGACGGTGACCATGCCGAGAACGTACGCCGGGGGTACGACACTTCCGCGCCGCGTCAGGACTGCCGAGGCTTCGGCACGCCGAGCCGGGTGGTGGGCTCCTCCGGCAGCGCGACCGGTTCCGGCACCTTGGCCCGGAAAATCCGGTCGGCCGGCAGCCGGTAGGTCGTGGCCTGCACCAGTTCGTCCGGCACGGTATGCCGCCCGGTGGATTCTGTTGAGGACTCGACCAGCATTCCGACGTCCTCACCCGCACCATCGGGAACGCCGCCAGTGCCGTGAACGCCGGCGACACCGGGACCACGCTCCGCACCGTGAACCCCCGCCGCACCCGGACCACGCTCCGCACCGTGAACCCCCGCCGCACCCGGACCACGCTCGGCGCCGTGAACCCCCGCCGCACCCGGAAGGCCAGCTGTGTCGGGAGGGCCGGCGAACGCGTCCGGCATTCCGCTCGCCGGTCCCGGCATTCCCAGGAACGGCGGCGGGGTGGCTACGGCGTCGGCGGAGGGTGTGCCGCCGGTCGGCCGCACAGCACCGGTCTTCGCCGCGTGGGAGGCGACCCTCGATCGCCTCGGCGCGGGCTCATCCACCCCGCCGGCCGGCTCGGGCTGGTCGGCTTCCGAGCCGGTGGCGAACGCCCAGGACGACCGCCGCATCCGAGTTGATCTGTGATCGTGCACACTCCGGTCGGCGCCCGGCCGCACAGTGGACGAAGCTCCCGGCTCCGAGAAACCCAGATCCGCCGCATCGTCTTCGGGGCCCGACATGCTCCCCGCGGCTGCCGGCGCTGGCGGGCTGTGCCGGCCAAAAGCACCTGCGGACACGATCGGCGCCGCAGAGGCGGGCGTGCTGGAAACCCTCTCCGAGGGGACCGCTGCGGCCGGGCCGGCGACGGTGCCCGACGAGGTCGGGGCCGTCGGGTCGGGGGCGTTGCTCGACGGAATCGGCGCTGAGCGCGGCATCCGGCTTGGGCCGAAAGCGGCAGGGATGGGGTGGTGGGTGCCCTCGTCCGATGGCAGCACGGCGTCGAGCGGCGCTCGCGGGTCGGGGAACGGTCGGTAGACCACCCCGCCGACGGCCGCGGGTTCGGCGATCACCCGGGGTGAGGGGGCCGGCGGGACCGGGAATCCGAGCGAGGTCTCGTCGGTCTCCGAAGCCATCGGCATACGGGACGCCGGGATCGCCGGGGCCGGCACCGGGGGAATCGGGATCGGCTGAGCGGGCGGCTGGGCGCCCGGCACGCCCGCCCGTCGCAGCAAGGCCGGCTGTCCACCCACGTCGCGCGGGTCGGCCGGGAACTGCGCGCAAGACGCGATCGGCTCCGGCGGCGCGAGCCGGCCGGCCGAGTCGCCGGCCCCGGGCAGATCGCGGACCGACTCCGAAGCGGACAGCCCGCCGACGGCCGACCCGGCGACCGACAGCCCGGTGACAGGCGATCCGCTGGCGGACAACCCACCGACCGGCGACCCGGCGACCGGCGACCCGCTGGCGGACAACCCGGCGACCGACCGGCTGTCGGCAGGCAGGCCGGGGGCGGCGGCGGACGGCTCGGCGGGTGCGGGCATGTCCACCGCGGGTGTCACCTGGGCGGACGCGCGGGCTGCTCGGCGTGGGGCGATCATGCGGGCCGCGACGCTGAAGACGCTTCGGGTGCCTGTCTCGTAGCCGTCGCGGTAGGCCTCCTCGCGGTCGTCCTCCGTCTGGCGCCGCTGGTGAATTCGGCCGGCGGCGTAGCCGCAACAGGCCACGAAGACGGCCAGCAGGGTCAGGAGCAGTGCTGAGTTGCCGGGGGCGGTCATGGTAACGATTGTCGCCAGGTTGATCGATCACCAGCTATGGCCCGTTTGACGTACCCCGATCGAATTAAGACTGGGGATCAGCCGGGGCGGTCACCCAAGAGTGGCGGTTCAGCCGAGGGTGGCCACCCAAGCGGCGATCTGCGCGCGACGGGAAACGCCGAGTTTGGTGCGGATGTGCTCGACGTGCGCGGCCGCCGTCTTGGGCGCGATCACCAGCTTCCCGGCGATCTCCCGGTTGGTCAGGCCGGCCGCGACGAGCCGGGCGACCTCCAGCTCCCGGGCGGACAGCGACGGCGCGTTCAGCGACGGCGCGTACGGCGACGCTGCGTACGGCGACGCTGCGTGCGGCGATGGGGCGGGCGACCGGTTGGGCGCCGGCGTGGCCGCATCGTCCGGTGACGACAGATAACCGGGGATCGGTGCGCCTACCCGCCCGTACGCGTCTCGGGCTGCCGCCATGAATCCGGCCGCGTCCCCGGCCCGGCGGCTGCGCGCAGCGCACCGCGCCTGATCGACCAGCGCGGCCGTCCCCTCCCAGAAGCGGGATCGGCCGGCCCAGAACTCCGCGGCCTCGGCCAGTTCCGCGCGTGCCTTGCCGGTCTGGCCCTCGTGCAGGTGGATGAGGCCGCGGGCGTGCGGGACAGCGCCGAGGGTGCCGGGTATGCCGCGTTCGTCGAGGAGTTCCGCGGCCCGGCCGAGCCATTCGCGGGCGGCGGTCGGACCGGACTGCGCCAGGTGGGCCCGCACCCCGGTGAGCACGTAGGGGAACAGGTAGGCGGCGTCCCGGACCCGGGCCGACGCCTCGAATCCCTCCTCGCAGCGCCGCACCGCGGTGGCGAGGTCCCCGCCCAGCAGCGCCACCTCGGCCAGGCCCCACCAGGCCGGGGACACCCGTTGCAGTTCCCGCATGCCGGAGCCGAGGGACGCGGCCTCGCCGAGGTGGTCGACCGCGGTGGCGTGCGCGCCCCGGCCCATCGCGAGGTATCCGAGGACATGCAGTGCGGTGATCCGGGTGGTGATCCCGCCGCCGTCGGCGAGGGCCTGCCGGGCGGCCGCCTCGGCACCCGCCCAGTCGCCGGTGGCCCACCGGACGTGGCCGAGGTGGGCGCTCAGGTAGTTACGGTCGTTGATCTGTTCGACCCGTTCGGCGTACGCGATTCCCTCCGGCAGCCATTTCTGGGCCATCTCGTATTCGACGAGCACCGACATGCTGGATCCGAGCATCCGGTAGCCGCGGGCGGTCTGCCCCTCGAATCGCCAGCCCTGCGCCCGGGCGATGGAGTTCTCGAGCAGTTCGCGGCCCTCGGCGAGCCGCCCCGCGAAAAGAAAGACGGCGCCGAGGGTCGCGTCGAGGTTGCAGCGCATGGCCCGGTCGCAGTCCTCGACCGCGATGGACCGGGCGAATTCCCCGTCCTCGATCGCCTCGCCCAGCCGCCGGTCCAGCATGTAGGCGGCGGCCAGCGCGGCGTGGATGTTGGCCCGCGCCTCCTGGGCTCGGGAATCGGTGCGGAATGCGATCAGCGGCAGCGCGCCGCGCAGCGCCGCGGCCCGTTCGTCGAGGCCGGCGCCGAGTTGGTGCCGGACCGCCACCCATTCCGGTACGAGGGTGGCGGCGGCCAGCCGATCGTCGAGTTTCAGCCGCAGCCGGTAGGCCTCCTCGTAGCAGGCGGCGGCCGCCGCGTTGTCGTCGACGGCGGCCAGTTCGCCGGCGAGCGCGGTGAGCAGGCCGGCGCGGGATTCCACCGGCAGCGCCCCGGGGGCGGTCCGCTGGGCACGCCGGTAGAGTTCCGCCGCTTCCCGATGGGCCGACATCTCCACGGCGGCCGCGGCGGCCGACATCGCGTAGTCGAAGGCGGGCCCGGCGAGCGCCGCCCGTTCGTACTGGTCGCTCACGAAGGCGGCGGGAAAGCCCGCTTCCACCGCGGCGGCCGCGGCCCGCGCGTGCAGTTCGCGCCGCCGGTGCGGGGACAGATCGGCGTAGAGCGCGTCGCGGATCAGCGCGTGCCGGAAGTCGAAGGTCGACCGGTCCGGGTGCGCCTGCACGAAGAATCGTTCGCTGAGTTCCCGCAGTCCGTCGTCGACGACATCCGGCCCGTCCCCGGTGATGGCGGTCAGCAGGTCGAGATCGAACGACCGGCCCAGCACCGAGGCGACCTCGGCCAGCCGCCGGGACGGTGCGGACAGCGCGAACGCCCGGGCCAGGACGGCGTCGGCCAGGGTGTCCGGCAGGCTGTCCCGGGAGGCCAGGAATTCCTCGACGTGCAGCGGGATCCCGTCGCTGCGCACGAACACGTCACCGGTCACCGATCCGGGCAGCGAGCCGCCCGCGATGGCCGCAGCCATGGCCGCCGTGTCGGCCAGGCTGAGCCGGGTCAGCCGCACCTCTTCGGCGTGCCGCTGGGTCAGCAGCCGGGTGCGCCAGGCGCGCATCGGAACCCGCGGGTAGAGCTCGTCGCTGCGGTACGTCCCGACCAGCAGCAGCGGCAGGTCCGACGCCCGCCGGCCCAGCCGGGCCAGCACGTCCAGCGTCAGGTCGTCGGCCCAGTGCAGGTCCTCGAGGGTGATCAGCAGCGGCCCGGAAACGGCGGCCGCGATCAGCTCGGTCAGGTCGGCCACCAGCAACCGCCGCTGCCGGTCGGCGTCGCCGTCGACGAACTCGCGCAGCCGCCGGGAAACGCCCGCACCGGCGGACGCGGTGGCCGGGTTGCGCCCCATCTCGGCGCCGAGATCGGTCAGAACCGCACCGGCCACCTCGGCGTCGCCGGGTGACGCCCCCGCGCCCAGCACGGTGAAACCGGACGCGCGCCGGACGATCTCGGACAGCAGCCGGGTCTTGCCGATCCCGGCCTCGCCCGCCAGGAACAGCAGTTCCCCGCTCCCCTGCCCGGCCGCGGTGAGCCGACGCGAGGCGAGCGCCACCAGGTCGTCCCGCCCGACGAGAATCGGAGAGCTGAGCGCGCTGTCCACGCCCGCGACTTTAGGTCACCGAAGCTGGTCTCCCTAGGTGCAATGACCGATGTCCGACTGCCTCCGGCCGGGCAGTCTTCCCATGTCAGCAACACCGCAACCACGAGGAGCAGTAACCCGATGGCCAAGTTCATGGACGTACACAGCGGATTCGTCGGCGTCACCCCGGAGCAGCTCGCCGACGCCCACGAGGCCGACCTGAAGATCGAGGCGGAGGAGGGCGTGCACTTCGAGCGCGCCTGGCTGGACCCGGAGTCCGGCAAGGTCTTCTGCCTGAGCACCGGCCCGAGCAAGGAGGCCGTCCTGCGCATCCACGAGCGCGCCGGCCACCCGACCACCGAGATCTACGAAGTGACCACCGAGGTCTGAGCGGGGATCACCACCAGGAGAGCGGGTTCCACCACTTCTTCTTCTTTTTGCCGGCCGAAGCGGTGGCCGAGGTGGACGCGGTGGTCGAGGGGGACACCGTGGCCGACGCCGTGGCGGTGGCGGACGCCGTCGGCGCGCCGGAGGGGGGCGAGCCGGACGGTGGGGTGCCGCCGCCGCTCTCCTCCGTGCCGGACGGGTCCACCGCGATCGTGAGGGTGGCGGTGAAGCCGTCGGTCACGGTGCCCGTCACGGTGGCCAGCTCGCGGGCCGCCGAGTCGTCGCCGAAGACGTTGTCGGTGGCCAGCGTGACCTGGCTGAGGTTGGTGACGCTCTTGCTGTACCCATCGGTCGCGTAGACCAGGTCGGCGACGTCCTCCGGGATGGCGATCTGCGAGGTCTTCACGATCGGCCCGTCGCCGCTGGTGGCGTTGGCCAGCGACCCGTACACCTCGAAGTGGATGTGCGGCCAGCGGCCCGAGTAACAGGCCGGGAAGATGCTGGTGAAGGTGACCGTGCCGGTCGAGTCGGTCACCTGGATGCCGCGCAGGTAGTTCTGGTCCGTGATTCCCGTCGAATACAACGAGTAGTTGCCGTCGCGGTCGCAGTGCCAGGCGTAGATGGCCGCGCCGACGACCGGCGCGCCGTCCAGGTCGAGGACCGTGAGGGAGAAGTCCAGTGGGATGCCCTCGGCCGTGCCCGAGGCGGTGCCGAACGAGGAACGGATGTCCTTGCGCACGATGCCGTCGAGGGTCCGCACGTCCGGGCCGTTCGACCCGTCCGCGGGGTACGGGCCGGCGGTCTCCGACTCCACCTCCTCAAGGGTGTCGGCCAGGGCCGGCCCGCCGGAGAGAACGGTGACCGCGACCACCCCGGCACCGCCGAGGACGGCCAGCATCCGGCGGCGGCTCATCGTGTTCAGGTCGAATCGAAGTCCTTTGTCGTGCACCTCGCGTACGTACGCGGCATTGTCGAGGTCTGGGTCCGGCATACAGGCTCGCCTCCTGGGTCGTTCCGGTGGTGAGAAGAAGCGAACCAACGGGCGCTGAGCCGGGACTGTCGTGACGCTGTGTGCAAGATAAGGATGAAGGATCATCAATGTGAGCTCCTGGGCTGCTTCGATGCCATACTTGCTGCGTTCCCGCCGCCGAGCCCTCGGAGCGACATGCCCTCCGAATCGACCGTCCGCCGGCCGACGCTGACCGAGGTGGCCGCGCTCGCGGGAGTCAGCCTCAAGACCGCGTCCCGCGCGCTCAACCGCGAACCCAACGTCGCACCCTCCACCGGCCGCCGCGTGCAGGACGCGGCCGACTCGCTCGGCTACCGCCTCAACGGCATCGCCCGCGAGCTGCGCCGGGGGGCCACCTCCGCGCTGGTCGGGCTGGTCAGCGGCGATCTGGCCAACCCATTCTACTCGGCGGTGGCCAGCGGCATCGAGCGCGAGCTGCGCCAGCACGGCCTACTGCTGATCACCGCGAACAACGACGAGGACGCCGACCTGGAGCGCAGCCTGGTGGACGCGTTCCTGGAGCGCCGGGTGCGGGCGCTGCTGGTGATCCCGAGCGGCGACGACCACGAGTACCTGGCGATCGAGGGCAACCGCGGTGTCCCGTTCGTCTTCCTGGACCGGCCGCCGGACGGGCTGGCCGCCGACGCCGTTCTGATCGACAACGCGGGTGGGGCGCGGTCGGCCGGGGAACATCTGCTGGCGGGCGGCCACCGGCGCATCGCGATGGTCGCCGACCTGGCCCGGATGGCGCCGCAACGGGGGCGCATCGACGGGTTCGTGAGCGCGATGAAATCGTCCGGCAACACCGCGTGGGAGCCGTACCTGCGCACCGATGTGCACGACGTGCGGCACGCGGAGCGGACGGTCCGCGACCTTCTTCTGCTGGAGACGCCGCCGACCGCGATCTTCACGACGAACAACCGGCTGACCACCGGCGCTCTGCGGGCGCTGCGGGACGTCGTACGGCCGCCGGCTTTGGTGGGTTTTGATGATTTTGACCTGGCCGATGTCCTCGGGACGACCGTGGTCGCTCACGACATGAGCGCCATCGGGCGGGAGGCGGCGAGGCTCGCCTACGAACGGATCAGCGGCCATACTGGCCCGGCCCGCACCATCGTCATATCTACATCTCTCATTGCCCGTGGATCCGGTGAACGATCCACATAGGTCCGCACGTAACGACACGGAAACTTTCGTTGACACGTGTGCGGTTTAGGCGGCACGGTACTCCCCGACGTACTTGACAACGATGTCAATATCTCGATGGGAGATATCCAAGATGCGCTTCACTCGACGGGCCGCAGTTGCCGTCATCGGTGTCGCCGCGCTGCTGACCGCCTCGGCCTGCGGGTCGAGCGACGACGGTGACGGTGGGGGCTCCGGCTCCAAGAAGGTGGAAGTCTTCACGTGGTGGGCCGACGGCGGCGAGAAGGCCGGCCTCGACGGTCTCGTCGCGCAGTTCGGCACCTCGTGCGCCGGCCAGGAATTCGTGAACGGCGCGGTCGCCGGTGGCGCCGGCGCCAACGCCAAGCAGGTGCTCGCCTCCCGCCTGCAGCAGAACGACCCGCCGGACACGTTCCAGGCGCACGCCGGTGCGGAGCTCCAGGACTACATCCTGGCCGGTCAGGTCGAGGACATCAGCGCCGACTACGACACGTGGGGCCTCAAGACCGCGTTCCCGCCGGGCCTGATCCAGAACCTCACGGTCGAGGGCAAGATCTACTCGGTGCCGGCCAACATCCACCGCGCCAACGTGGTCTGGACCAACAAGAAGGTCGTCGCCGCCGCCGGCATCACCAGCGACCCGACCGACCTGGCCGGCTTCATCGCCGACCTCGACAAGGTCAAGGCCAAGGGCATCGCCGCGCCGCTCGCCATCGGCAAGGACTGGACCCAGCTCATGCTGTTCGAGTCGGTGCTGATCACCGACCTGGGCGCGGAGAAGTTCACCGGCTTGTGGAACGGCACGACCCCGTGGGACGGCGCCGACGTCACGAAGGCGATCAACGACTTCAAGACACTGCTGACCTACACGAACAAGGACCGCGACGCCCTCGACTGGACCGACGCGGAGAAGCTGGTCATGGACGGCAAGGCCGCCTACCAGCTGATGGGTGACTGGGAAGCCGCCGATCTGGACGCCAAGAAGTTCGCCGACTACGCCTGGTTCACCTTCCCGGGCAACGGCACCACGTTCCAGTGGCTGGCCGACTCGTTCGTGCTGCCCAAGGGCGCCAAGAACGTCGAAGGCACCAAGTGCTGGCTGAAGACGGTCGGATCGGCCGAGGGCCAGAAGGCCTTCAACACCAAGAAGGGCTCAATTCCGGCGCGTACGGATGCCAGCCCCGCCGACTACCCGAAGTACCAGCAGGCCGCCATGGCGGACTGGAAGTCGTCGACCCAGGTTCCGTCGTGTGCGCACGGTTCGGCTTGCTCGCAGGGCTGGCAGGGTGCGGCCAACTCGGCTCTCGGTGCGTTCTCCACCAACCAGGACGTGGCCGGCCTGCAGAAGGCCCTCGCCTCGGCCGCCTCGCAGTTCGTCAAGAAGTAATTCTGTTTCCTGGGCGGGGCGGCGTCTGCCGTCCCGCCCGTTTTCCGTGAGGAGCCCTGATGCGCCGCCTTCGGCACTGGGGACCGGGTCTGTTACTGCTCTCCCCCTCGCTCATATTGCTCGCCGTCTTCGTCTACGGGCTGATCGCCTGGACCACGAAGGTCTCCCTTTCCGACGAGCACAATGCCCTGGGCTCGAAAGGTTTCGTCGGGCTCGAGAACTACCAGAATCTCTTCACCAACGACATCCAGGACCGGTTCACCCACTCGCTGAAGAACCTGCTCATCTTCACCCTGGTGTTCCTGGTCGGCGCGATGTTCTTCGGCCTGCTGTGGGCGTTCCTGCTGGAACGCGGAATCAGAGGCGAAGGCTTTTTCCGTACGGTCTACCTGTTCCCGATGGCGGTCAGCTTCATCGCCTCCGGCGTCGTGTGGCGCTGGCTGATGAACCCGCTCAAGGGTGACGACGCGGGCGGGCTGAACGCCGTATTCGGCGGCCTGCACCTCGACTTTCTGCAGAGCACCTGGTGGACCAACCCCGATTGGGGCATGGCATCGATGGCCATGCCGGCCGTCTGGCAGCTTTCCGGGTACGTGATGGCGCTGTTCCTCGCCGGGTTCCGCGGCATACCGCAGGAGCTGCGGGAGGCGGCGGCCATGGACGGTGCCAGCACGTACCGTCTCTATCGGAATGTGATCTTCCCGCAGCTGACGCCGGTAGCGCTCAGCGCACTGATCATCCTCGGCCACATGTCGATGAAGATGTTCGACCTGATCATGAGCATCTCGGGCCCGCAGTGGCTCACCGAGGTGCCCGCCGTCTACGTCTGGCAGACGTTGCTGACCAGCGACTACGCCAAGGCCGCGGCCATCTCGATCGTGCTGCTCCTGCTGGTCGCGATCGTCATCGTCCCGTACCTGATCTACACGAACCGGGTGGAGAAGAGCCGATGACCACGGTGACCGCACCCCCCGCCGCGGTGGAAACCTTGGCCCCGCGCGTTCGTCCCCGGCGCTCCTTCGGCCCGGCGTCGATCATCAAGTACCTCCTGGCGATCTTCTTCCTGATCGTCGTGCTGATGCCGCTGTACGTACTGATCGTGACCAGTTTCAAGGCCGGCTCGGACATCGGCGTCACCAGCCAGTGGAACCTGCCCACGCACTGGACCACGGCGTCCTGGGGCAAGGCGTGGACCGCGCTGCGCCCGTCCTTCATCCGCACCTTCGAACTGGCCATCCCGGTGGCGATCATCAGTTCACTGATCGGCGCCGCGAACGGTTTCGTGCTGTCCCGCTGGCGCTTCCCCGGCGCCGACTTCGTCTTCACGCTGATCCTGTTCGGCATGTTCATCCCGTACCAGGCGGTGATGATCCCGCTGCGCGAGATCGTGACGACGGTCGGCATCCCGCCCGGCATCCCCACGCTGGTCTTCGTGCACTGCGTCTACGGCATCCCGATCTGCACGCTGATCTTCCGCAACTACTACGCGACGACGGTTCCCGAGGAACTGGTGGAAGCGGCCCGGGTCGACGGCGCGGGCCTGCTGCGCACGTTCACCCGGATCATCCTGCCGATTTCCATCCCCGGTTTCGTGGTCACCGTCATCTGGCAGTTCACGTCGGCCTGGAACGACTACCTGTTCGCGATCTTCCTGGCCAACACACGCAACGGCCCGATCACGATCGCCCTGAACGCCCTGGCGGGCGCCCAGTCCCCCGACTACGCTGCGTCGATGGCGGGCGCGCTGATCACGTCGCTGCCCACCCTGATCGTCTACGTCCTGCTGGGCCGATGGTTCATCGGTGGACTGATGGCGGGTTCGGTCAAGAGCTGACTTCGTGGCACGGCGGGGGTGAGTGAATTGTCCGGTCCGGATGAGACGCATACCCCCGCAAACCAATAGGCTTCTCCCGTGACCACCGAGGACCAGCCGGCCTCCGCCGGCTACGCGGAGCGAATGGCGTTCGCCCTGCAGAAGGACCCCACGGAGCCAGCCCGGCGCACCCACCTGCACCTCAAACTGACCGCGATCACCCTGGCCTGGCTGGTCGCCGTCCCGCTCGTGCTGGGGTTCGGCCTGACCGGCCGAGACCGCGGCGACGACATCTTCGAGCTGGCCGCTTTCATGACGCTGCTGGGCCCGTTCGCGGCAGCGGTGACCGCCACGAAGAACCACCGCTTCGGCCTGGGCGGCGCCTACGTGGTCCTGACCCTGCTGATGGTCCTGCCGGCGGCCGCGATCACCCGCCTCTGACCGCGTTCCGCACACGTCCTGGGCATGGTGCGCCGCCTCGAGACGGCCCCGGCCGCGAAGTTGTCGGATGAAACGACCCGCGGTCCTGCCATGATCGGCAGGTGGATGTGCCATACCGCCCCTCCGCTCTGCGTGTCATGGCCGAGCACATCGGCGATGACGGCGTCTGGGACACAGTGAGTCCCTTCGTCCTCGACGACCTGGGAGTAAGTGCCGGCCTCGTCCAGCGGTTGCGAGCGTGGAACTCGCAGTACCAACGGACTGCCTTCACCGACTTCGACTTCCCTACACAAGAGGAGGAGCGGCGCTGGGCTCAGCTGGGGCTGCAGCTCGCCTACGAACTCCAGAACGAGCTGCCGGACATCGAGATCAGTTACGCCCACGATGACGACAACAGGCCGATGCGCGAAAGGCGCGGCCCGTAGCGCAGGGGGCATGACCAGCGACTACAACCCACGACCTTTCAGCGGGCCGTGGAGCGGATCTCCTGCTGGAATGCTAGGCGGCATCCCGTTGGTCCAGCCACTTCAGGATCACCTCGGTCGTTTCCGCCGGCTTCTCCTGCTGGATCCAGTGACCGCAGTCCAGACTGACAACTTCCACATTCGGCACGAATTCCGTCAGTCTTTCCGACCTCGCGACCGTGTCGCGGTCGCCATAGATCATGAGGGTGGGTTGTCGGATGATCGGGTCCGCGTCCGCCAGTAGGCGCCAGTTGCGGTCCAGGTTTCGGTACCAGTTGATTCCGCCCGTGAACCCTGTTGATGCGAAAGCGGAGACGAAGACGGCCAGCTCGCTGTCACTCATGACGGGCTCACCGAGTGGGGTTTCCGCTCGGGCGAGGTTGATCAACGTGTTGCCCGGCTGAGGCTCTGCGAGGGGCACGTTCTTCCGGTACAGGTTCCGAAGGAACCGGAACGTGTTCTCCTCGAACACTGCGTCCGCGACGCCTGGCTGCCGGTTGAAGTGGACGAAGTAGAAGTCGCTGCCGAGCACGGCTTCCATGCCCTCGATCCAGGGCATTTCTCCGCGCTCGAGGTACGGCAGGCTCAGGTTGATCACCTTGTTGACCCGGTTCGGGTGCAACAGGGTCAGGCCCCAGACGACGGCTGCACCCCAGTCATGACCGACGAAGGTGGCATTGTCGTATCCGTAGTGATCGAGCAGTGCGACGAGGTCCCCCGACAGATGTGCGATGTCGTAATCGGTGACTTCGGCCGGACGGGACGAGTTACCGTAACCCCGCTGGTTCGGGACGATGACGTGGTAGCCGGCTGCCGCGAGGGCGGGCATCTGATGGCGCCAGGAGAAGGCGTGCTCCGGCCAGCCGTGACAGAGCACGATGGGGTTCCCCGCGTTCTGGAGGCCGGCTTCGAAGACTTCGAGTTCCACACCGTTGACCGAAATGCGGCTGGGCTCGGGAAAATCGGTTGTCATGCCGGCATCTTGCCGACCGATACCGGTCACCTCCTGACCGGTTTTTGCGGAATGGTTGTCGGAGTGCGAGCCGACCGGTTGATGGCCATCCTCCTTCTGCTACAACGTCGCGAGCAGGTGACAGCAGCGGAGGTCGCCCGGGAGCTGGAAATTTCCGAGCGCACCGCCCGCCGCGACCTCGACGCCCTGGGCATGGCCGGCGTGCCGGTGTACTCCGTGCAGGGCCGGGGTGGCGGCTGGCGCCTCGTGGGCGGGGCCCGCACCGACCTGTCCGGGTTGACCGCGGGTGAGGCCCGCGCCCTGTTCCTGGTCGCCGGTCCCGCCTCGGCTGCGACGCCGGCCGTGAAAGCGGCGCTGCGCAAGCTCGTCCATGCCCTGCCGGAGCCGTTCCGGGTGCAGGCCGAGGCGGCAGCATCTTCGCTCGTCCTGGATCCGCAGCGATGGGGATCGAGCCGGGTCGAACACCGACCGCCTCGCTTCCTCGACGAACTCCAGGACGCGGTGATCCGCGGCGTCCAGGTACGGCTCGGCTACGTCGACCGCGAACACACCGAAACCGAGCGAACCGTCCACCCGCTGGGCATCGTCGCCAAAGGCCCGTCGTGGTACCTCGTCGCCAACACCGAGGCCGGTCGGCGGACCTTCCGAATCGATCGCGTGTCGTCCGTCGACCCGACCGGCGATCCCGTGCACCGGCCCGAGGACTTCGACCTTGCCGAGAGCTGGCGCGCGATCGCCGACGAGGTCGACCGCAAACGAACACCCCTCGAGGCCCGGGCGGTGTGCGCGCCCCACGGGATAGGCGTGCTCCGGATGGGGTTCGGTAGTCGGCTCGAGGTGGGAGGTTCCACCACCGACGGCCGCATCGAGATCGTGATCCGCGGCAACGACGAATCCATACTCGCCGGCGAGCTTGCCGGGCTGATCGAATGGATCGAGGTAACCGGCCCTGCGGGTGTGCGAGACCACCTGGCCTCGATCGGCAACGCACTCGTCGAGCGATACGGCTGAGACCGGCAGGACGGTCCAGTACGACGAAGGTCAGGGGTTCGTCGAGTTCGGCTCGACCGTGTCAGCGGCATCTCCCGCTGCAGGTCACCGCGCGACGGTATCCATCCGCACCGGAGCCCGTCGACACAAATCTGTCAGCGGGTGACCCGGTCGTCTGCGACTACCCTGCCTGCCCAGGCGACCAGGGCCGGGTCGGTCAAGGCCGGGAAGGTGGCGTCGGTCTCCAGCGACACCCCCGGCAGGGACGGGACGCCGATGACGAACATGCCGGCCGCTCGGGCGGACCGCACGCCGGTGCCCGAATCCTCGAAGGCGACGCTGCAGGCCGGGTCCGCCCCCAGCCCCGCACAGGCGGCGAGGTAGAGGTCGGGGGCCGGTTTCGGGCGGTCGACGTCGTCGGCCGCGTAGACGTGATCGAAGAGGTCGGCCAGGCCGGCCGAGATCAGCGCGGCCTTGACGAACGGGCGTGGGCTGTTGCTCGCCACCGCGATCGGCACCCGCTCGCGCAGCGTCGCCACCAGTTCGCGGGCGCCGGGCAGGGCGTCCGCGCCGGCCGCCAGTTCGCGGGCCACCAGGTCGTGCAGGCGACGGGTCACCGCGTCGACCTCGTCCGGGCGGCCGAAGTAGGCGGCCATCGCGGCGGCGCCGTCCTGCAGGGTCTTTCCGATCAGCAGCTTCTTCTGCTCCAGGCCGAAGCCGTGGCCGTGCTGGGCGAAGATCGCGGTCTCGGCCCGGGTCCAGCACGTTTCGGTGTCGACCAGCAGGCCGTCGCAGTCGAACACGATCGAATCCACGACTTGGGGCAGCGACATGGGCCGACAATACGGCCCGGACGCGAGAGGATGGCGGAGTGGCGGACACGGGTGAGGAACGCGACGGGGTCAAGCTGACCAACCTTGACCAGGAGCTGTTCGACGGGGCGGACGCTACCAAGCGCGACCTCGTCGACTATCTGGACGCGGTCGGTGAGCGGTTCGTCGCGGTGCTCGCGGATCGGCCGCTGTCGGTGATCCGGCTGTTGCGTGGACAGGACCAATTCATGCAGAAAAATCTGCCGAAATACACGCCCGAGTGGGTGCCGCGGACCGAGGTGTGGGCCGAGGCCTCGCACCGGAAGGTGACCTACGGGCTGTGCAACGACCGGCGGACGCTGCTGTGGTTCGGCAATCAGCGGGCCATCGAATATCACCCGGGGCTGATGCTCGCCGGCGATCATCACCCCACCCATCTGATCATGGACCTGGATCCGCCGGAGGGTGGTGGGTTCGGGGCGGCGGTCGCGGCCGCCAAGCTCGTGCGGCAGGTTCTCGCCGACATCGGCATGGCGGGGGCGTTGAAGACCAGCGGTTCCAAGGGTGTGCACGTGTTCGTGCCGCTCGACGGGAAAGCGCCGGCCGACGAGGTGGCCGCGGCGACCCGGGCGGTCGCGGCCCGGGCGGAACGCCTCGACCCGGAGCTGGCCACCACCGCCTTCATCCGGGAGGACCGGCACGGGAAGGTCTTCCTGGACGCGACCCGGTCCGGCGGCGCCACCGTCGTCGCGGCCTACAGTCCGCGGATCCGGCCGGGGGTGCGGGTCTCGTTCCCGATCGCCTGGGACGACGCCGACAACGTCAAACCCGAGGACTTCACCATCCGTACGGTGCCGGGGCTGCTCGGCGACCGCGACCTGTGGGCGGAGGCCATGCCCTCCCCGCAAACCCTGGACCGTGGATTGGTCGAGGAGGGACACACCATTCCGGTGGCCCGGGTGCAGGCCATGCACGAGGGGAAAAGGCGGGCCAAGGCGCGCCGGGAAGCCGAGTAGGAGCCGAGCTTCCCGGGGCGGCGAAAAATGGGATGGGAGTTGTCACGCGTACCTATAAAAGGTCCCGCCAGAATGTCGCGGTCGCACGGACCGGATGGTCCGCGGGTTTTCCCAGGCCGAATTCGCGGTTGAGCCAATCGGTGATGTCGTTGCCGTAGTGGACGACGTCGGTCTGGTAGATGGAGAGCACCGGGTGGCCGGGGATCACCGCCGGCAGGTAGCGGTGCGAATAGAGCGGGATCATTCGCGGTGCAGTCAGCAGAAACGTTTTCGCGGCGGCCGTCGCGGCATTCGGGTCGCCCGGCCGGATGCCCCAGCCTTCGTACCAGAAATGGTTCTCGACGACGTCGAAGAGGACGCCTTCGACCGGGGTGGCCAGGCGTTCGCGTAATGCCGGGCGGTCGGGACCGCGCCAATCCGGCCAGCCGCGGCCGGTCGGCAGGCCGGCGGCCAGGAAATCGCGATGGTCGGGGGCGAAGGTGAAGCCGAATTCGTGCTCGATGGCGGAGAGTTCGGAGTCGGAGAGCCCGGGAGCGATGGGGAATCGTCCGGAGGCGGCGAGTAGTTCCGCGGCGGTCACCCGGTTACCTTATCGGGATGAGTGACGGCGGCCGATACACCGATCGGTGTAGTCCGAGGTGACACCATCGGTACGACGCGTGCTGGCGGCCGCCGAAAATAGCGTGCCGGGCATGAACTTCATCCTCACCCTGGTAGGCGTGCCGGCCGGGCTCGCGATCACCGGCGGCAACTCGCAAACGATCATGACCGCCACGCTGGCCTGCTGGCTCGCGATCGGCACCCTCTTCCTGCGCCGCTGGCCACTGTCCGTGCTGGTGTTGTCGATGCTCTCGGTGGCCGCGTTCCGCACCGGCGAGCTGACCGCCGCCGGCTGGGTCTGGCCGGCCACGGCCGCCCTGACGGCCCTCGCGCTGAGCGGACGGCTGCGGGCCGCGGTCATTACGGCTGCGTGCGGGCTTGCGTACGGCTTCATCTGGGACACGTTGGTCAATCTCGACCACGGCACCGACTGGGCCCTCGCGCACGTCGGCGGGGAGACACTGTGGGTGGCGGCGGTCCTGGCCGTGGCGACCGCCTACCGTAACTCTCTGCGCTGGCGCACCGAGGTGGCCCGGCGGCTGGAACAGGACGAGCACGAGCGGGAGTTGGAGTCCCGGCGGCGGCGCGCCGAGGAGCGCGTGGAGATCGCCCGCGACCTGCACGACGTCGTCTCGCACACCCTCGCGGTGGTGGGCGTGCACCTGAACGTGGCGCTGGACGCGTTCGACGCCGACCCGGCCGAGGCGAAGGAGTCGCTGCGGCTGGCGCAGGAGGTGCGCGGCCGGGCGATGACCGACCTGAAGTCGCTGGTGGGAGTGCTCCGCGACCCGCTGGCCGAGCTCGGCGGCCTGGATCGGCTGGTCGAGCAGGTGCGGGCGGCCGGGCTCGAGGTGTCCCTCAACGAGTTCGGCGACCGGGCCGACGTGCCGGCGCCGGTCGCCACCGCGGTCTTCCGGGTGGTGCAGGAGTCACTGACCAACACCGTGCGGCACTCCGGAGCGTCACGGGTGGCGGTGACGCTGCGCTACGCGCCGGGCAGCGTGGTGGTCGACGTGCAGGACAACGGCCACGGCGCCGAGACGCCGGCCGACGGCCACGGCATCTCCGGCATGCGGGAGCGGGTGGCCGCGCTGGGCGGCGCGCTCACGGCCGGTCCGGGCAAGACCGGTTTCACCGTACGGGCGACGATCCCGATCGGCGGCCTTCCGTGACCATCTCCGTGCTCCTCGCCGACGACCAGCACCTGGTCCGCGCCGGTTTCCGCAGCCTGCTCCGCCGCGACAAGGACATCACGGTCGTCGGCGAGGCGTCGACCGGCGACGAGGCCGTCCGCACCGCCCGGCAACTGCGGCCCGACGTGATCCTGATGGACATCCGGATGCCCGGCCTGGACGGCATCACCGCGACCCGCCAGATCCTCGCCGACCTCGACACCCGAGTGATCATCCTGACCACCTTCGAGACCGACGAGTACGTCTTCGCGGCGCTGGCCGCCGGCGCCAGCGGCTTCCTGACCAAGGAGATCGAGCCGGACGGCCTGCGCCAGGCCGTCCGAGTGGTCGCGGCCGGTGACGCCCTGCTGTCACCGAGCGTGACCCGGCGCGTGGTGGGCCAGTTCGCCCACCGCCCGGTCCCGGCCTTGACGCCGAACGGCAAGCGGCTGGCGGTGCTGACCGACCGCGAGCGCGAGGTCGTGCGCCTGGTGGCGACCGGCCTGTCCAACGACGAGATCGCCCGCGAACTGGTGATCAGCCCACTGACCGCGAAGACCCACATCACCCGCGCGATCGCGAAGCTCGGCGTCCGCGACCGGGTCCAGCTGGTGATCATCGCCTTCGAGGACGGCCTGGTCAGTTCCTGATCGCCGCGGCGCCGCCGACCAGGCCGGGCCGGGCCGGGCGGCAAAAGTGGCCGGCATCGACGACGGAAAACGCGGCGACCGGTCGCACGGGACGATCCTAGAGCGGGGTCGAGGATATCGTCGGTGGCATGACTCGACGTCCCACCCTGGCCGACGTCGCGCGGGTGGCCGGTGTGTCGCGGGCTACCGCGTCGCGGGCGATCAACGGTTCCTACGGCACCTCGGCGGCCATGCGCGACCGCGTGCGTGCTGTCGCGGCGGAGATCGGCTTCGAGCCGCACGCGGTGGCGCGCGCCCTCGCCACCGGCCGGGTGAGCGCGAACCGGCGGGAGCGGGTCGAGATCCTGATCGTCGATCCCGACCCGGCGGCGCTGAGTGTCAAGCCGTTCTATTCGCGGGTGCTGACCGGTGCGCTGCGTGCGGTCGGTGACCGGGACGTCTCGCTGGAGGTTCGCCGGGTGGACGCGCCGCCGCTGGACGACGGCGACCCGCCGTTCGGGCGGCTGCTGATCAACATGGCCGGTGCCGCCGGCGCGGCCTATGCGCGGCGTGGCCGCACGGTCTCGCTGGGTCGGTCGGCTCCCGGCGTCACGTTCGTCGCCCCGGACAACGACGGCGGTGGCCACCAGGCCGCGGTTCACCTGGTGACCACCGGACGGCGGCGGATCGGTGCGGTTTTCGGGCCGCCGACGCCGTGTGCCCAGGAACGAAAGGCCGGGTTCCTGCGGGTGCTGGCGGCCGCCGCCCAGCCCGTGGTGTCGGTCGACGGTGACTTCACCCGGGCCCGGGCCTATGCGGCGGCCAAGGAGCTGCTGGCCCGCGACCCCGAGTTGGACGCCGTCTTCGCGTCCTGTGACGTCACCGCCATGGGCGTGCTGCAGGCCCTGCGCGAGACGGGGCGGCGGGTGCCGCACGACGTCGCCGTGGTCGGTTTCGACGGCAGCGCCCTGGCGGAGGCGGCGGATCTGTCGTCGGTCTACATGCCGGTGGAGGACGAGGCGGCGTCGGCCCTTCATCACCTGTTCGATCCGGGCCTGCCGGCGCCGGGCCGCCTGCCCACCACGCTCACGGTCCGCGGGTCGAGCTGACCGCCGGTTACTCGACCACGGTCGGCTTGCCCGCGGTGAAGACCCAGGCGCGGAAGATGTCGTCCAGCTTGCGGCCGGCGACGTGTTCGGCGGTGGCCTGGAAGTCGGCGCTGGTGGCGTTGCCGCCGTTGTAGGTTGCCGTCCAGGTCTTCAGGATCCGGAAGAATGTGCGGTCCCCGACCCGGTTGCGCAGCACCTGCAGGGCCATGGCGCCGCGCAGGTAGACCGGGAACTCGGTGACACTGTCGGCACCGGGGTCGTCGAGCGGCTTGGCCCAGAACGGCGAGTCGGCGTCGAGGTCCGCGTAGTTGCCGTCGAAGTTGTGCTGGGCCGAGGCGCCGCCGTTCTGCTCCTGCCAGAGCCACTGGGCGTAGGTGGCGAAGCCTTCGTTGAGCCAGATGTCGCGCCACCGTTGGAGGCTCACCGCATCGCCGAACCACTGGTGGGCCATCTCGTGCACGACCACGCTGACCGCCTGCTCCTCGTACGCGAAGAAGTCCGGTGAATAGGTGGGGCGGGTCTGGGTCTCGAGGGCGAAGCCGATCGGCGCCTTGTCGACGACGGCACCGGCCTCGGTGAAGGGGTACGGCCCGAAGTTGCGGGTCAGGAACGTCATGATCGCCGGCTGGCGGGACAGCGCGCGGGTGATCACGTAGCCGGCGCCGGGCACCTGGTCGACGGTGACCGATTTCCAGCCGTTGTCGTCCGCGACGGTCCAGCCGTCCATCGTGTCGCCGTCGTCCTCGAACGACGTCGTGCCCGGGCCGGTGGAGACGGTCACGTCGTCGAGGAACACGCCGAGGCGCTCGGTGGTGTCCTTGCCCGGGCCGGGCGGCTTGGCCGCGTACGTGATCGACAGCTCGATCTGCTTTCCGGCGTAATCGGCCAGGTCGAAGACGAACTCGTTCTCGTCGCCGGGTCCGTAGTTGAACGAGCTGTCGCCGTGCCAGTTCCCGGTGGTGCCGGCCGGGCTGCACGTGCCGTCGGCCTCGCGGGTCAGGTAGTGGGCGAGGAACGGCAGCGTGCCGTCGCACATCGACCCGCCCCAGTCGCGCATGAAGCCGTCCCGGTCGGGCAGCGTGGTCCAGTCGTCGGCGCCGACGGTGTGCGCCTCGACGAACAGGTATGCCGAGTCGGCCGTGTTGAGGTTGGCCCAGAAGCTCAGCGAACCACCACCGGCCGGGACGTCGACGACGTGGCTGAGCCGCCGGTACGCGGGGACGCCGCCCTGCGAGTACAGCAGTCGGGTGCCGGTGCGCGGCCGGTACTCGGGCGCGTTCAGTTCCGGGTCGACGGCGTCGGTGTAGTGCACGCCGTTGACGGTGTAGGAGCGGACGTCGTACTTCCCGGCGCTAACCGTGGCCAGGTAGGACGCCATCGGTGCGGTCTCGGCGTAGTGCCAGGTGGTCCGGCCGCCGGTCGCGGCGGTCTTGCGGGTGAGGGTGCCGTTGGCGATCGCGGTCAGGCCGTTCGGCACGGTGACGTGGAACGCGTAGGTCGCCTTGTCGCTCGGGTGGTCGTTGACGGGGTACCAGGTGGCGGCGCCGTGCGGCTCGCCCGCGATGACGAACCCGTCGTCGGTGCGGACGAAGCCGGAGGTGCCGATCTCCGGGTCGTCGATCGGCGACGGGACCCCGGAGTAATCGACGACCACGGTGAACGCGGCCCTGCGGACCGGCGCGACGGCCGGAGTGATGACCAGCTCGCCGCCGTCGCGCCGCCACCCGGCCACCGCGCCGTCGACGGTCACCCGGCTCACCATGAGGCCGGTCAGGTCGAGGTCGAACGTGGACAGGTCCCCGGTGGCGACCGCGTCGACGGTGGCGTGCCCGGTGAGCACGCCGGACACCGGGTCGTAGCCGACGGCCAGGTCGTAGTGGCGGACGTCGTAGCCTCCGTTGCCGTCCAGCGGGAAGTACGGGTCGCCGGCACCGGGCGCACCGGCCATGGCGACCGCGAGGACGGAACTCACAAGTAGCTGTCTCATCGATGGACGACGCTAGGGAGCCGCCGACCGGCGTGCCCGACAAAGTAATGCCGGGATATTTGTCGAGGCCGGTGGCCACAGGGCCGGGACCTGCGCCGGGCCGACCGTATGGTGGCGGGGTGCGACGAATTCTGGTCTACGGGGTGACCGGGTCGGGGAAGTCCACTCTGGCCCGACGGATCGGGCAGCGGACCGGGCTGCCCTACCACTCGATCGATGATCTCACCTGGGAGCCGGGCTGGGTGCCGGTCAGCGACGAGGTGCAGCGCGAGCGGGTGCGGGCCGTCTGCGCCGGGGACGCCTGGGTGATCGACGCGGGCTATGCCCGGTGGCTGGACATTCCGCTGGCCCGGGTGGAGCTGATCGTCGGGCTCGATCTGCCGCGGTGGCGGAGCTTCGGGCGGTTGCTGCGCCGCACGGTCGGGCACATCGTGCGGCGGACGCCCACCTGCAACGGAAACTACGAGACCTGGCGGAACGCCTTCTTCGATCGGGAGTCGCTGCTGCTGTTCCACTTCCGGTCGTTCAACCGCAAGCAGCGCCGGATGCGGGCCTGGGAGGCCGACCCGGATTTTCCCGAGACGGTGCTGCTACGCACGCCGGCCGAAGTGGAACGCTGGCTGTCCCGGGTTTAGACCATCGCCTGCTGCACCACCCGCCGCACCGCGCGGCAGTTCTCGGCGAGCACGCGGGCCTCGCCGAGCAGGCGGAGGTACTGAAAGCCGGCGCGGGCGACATAGTTGGGATGCGACGTGCTCGATCCGAACTCGTGCGTCACCCGGAAGTTGCTTCCCTCCCAGACCCACGGGCAGCCGGCCAACGACTGAACGTCCCGGATGAACTGTTCCGCCCGCAGGCCGTAGCCGGCCAACCCGGCCAGCAGGTTGTTGGCCGCGGTCTGCGCACCGATGGCCGCCTCGGACAGGAGCGGCAGCTCACTCTGCCCGGCCACGATGTCCAGGTCCGTGATGAGGGACCGCAGCCCGGCCGGCACGGCCGCGAGATCCAGCGACGGCAGCGCCGCCACCTTCTTCAGCGGCAGGAGCACCCCGGCCGGGAAGGCGTCGGCTCCGACGACGAGCTGTTCGGCCAGGGTTTCCAGCAGCAGGGCCAGTTCGTTGACCTCGGTCTCCACGTCGGGCAGGTCGAGCGGCCAGGTGCGGACGATCTCGGCCTCCACCGCCGCGGTCCGCGGCACGACCACGTCGATCAGGGTGTCGGAGTGCCGGGACAGCCAGCCCCTGCTCCGCTCCGCCGCCACCAGGCGGTCGAAGAGGAGCAGGGCCAGCAGGAACGGCAGCGGCGCGCCGAGCAGGCCGGCGATCAGGTTCGACGTCAGCGGCATGCGCGCGGCCCACGACGTGGTGAGGTCGAGGAGGAGGCCGGCGCCGAAGCCGAGCACGGCGAGCACCGCGATGAGGGCCTTGGCGTTCTCCCGGACGAGTCGCCGGATCCTACGGCGAGTGCCCGCCGACCTCATGGGGAGTTCAGGTGATCGCGGATGGTGGTCTCGACCGCCGCCACCTCGTCCGGGCGCAGTGGCCGGGGCAGGTAGGCCCGAGCGTCCTTGATCCGCGTGACCGCCGCCTGGAAGTCGGCCTCGACCAGGGTGTCCCGGCCGGCGATCGCGGCCCGGACGGCCGCGTCCACCACCGCGTTCTTGATGTCGCGCCCGCAGAGGTCGTCGAACTCCGAGGCCAGGCCGGCCGCCAGGGCCGTCCGGTCGAGTGCCGGGTCGATCGGCAGTCGCGCGACGAGGTGCCGCTGCCAGATGGTGGCCCGTGCGGGTTCGTCCGGCGGCTTGAACTCGATGTTGCGGACTCGGGTGGCGAACGCCTGGTCGTAGTTCTCGATCAGGTTGGTGGCGAAGACGACCGTGCCGGCGAACTGTTCCAGGCAGATCAGCAGCTGGCTGCGCATCGAGTTGATGGCCTGCTCGGAGCCCTGGGTGACGTTGGTCAGCCGGCGGGACAGCAGCGAGTCGGCCTCGTCGATGAACAGCACGGCGCCGGCCCGTTCCGCCGCGGCGAAGAGCGCCTTCACGTTCTTCGGGCCGTCGCCGTGGTATTTGCTCTCCACCTCGGCATAGCTGGCCACCATGATCTGCCGGCCCAGACGGTCGGCCACCGCGTGCGCCGCCATGGTCTTGCCGGTGCCGGGCGGGCCGTAGAAGTTCAGCGCCGAACGCGGGAAAGGTTCGATCGCGCGCAGTCCCCACTCACCGAACACCCGGTCCTGTACCCGGATGAGGCCGACCGCGGTCGCCAGCTCCTCGCGGACCGACGTCTCGACCACCAGTTGGTCGAACGTGAACAGCGGTTCGCGGGCCGGGACCGCGGCGGGCCGCTTCTCCGGGTTCTCCGGCCGAGCCGGCCGCGCGGTGCCCACCTGCAGCAGGAAGTCGACGGATCCGAGCTCGGCGGCGAGGTCCCGGCCGGCTTTCAGCAGACGCGATCGGCAGATCGCCGAGACGGCCGGAGTAGCTTCCGGCGGTATTCCGGCCACCTGCAGGTCGAGCCGGCTCAGGGCGGCGGCCGTCATTCGTAGATCACCAGATCGTCGTAGCGGTGGAGGTTCTCCAGTTTCTCGTCGAACGCTTTGGTCTTGACCACGCGCGCGTCCATCAGTCGATCTTCGCGCTTGTTGAAGATCCCTTGCACGAGGTTGTAATTGCCGTCCTCGAGCCGCTGCTTGACGGTGATGCCGACCGCGTCCCGGTCCGATTCCTTGAGGGAGTTCCGGTTACGGAACCAGTCGATGACCTCGTCGTAGTAGATGATCGCGACGATTACCGCGGTCACCGCCGCGACAGCGGCCAGGATGGCGAAGATGATCGGAATGGGCATGTGCTACTCCACGATGACGAGGTCGCGTTTACCGAAGGTCTCCGCCAACTCGTCGTCGAGCCGGCCGACCGTGAGCCGGCGGCCGAACGGCAGACCGTTGTCGCCGCAGACCACCTCGTCCCGCTTGTCGAGGAACACCTGAACCAGCGACGTGCCGTCGCGATGATCCGACCGCAGCATGGCGCCCTTCGTGACGTGATCACTCTTGGGCCGACTGTCGATGAAATATGAAATCGCGTCACGATAGGAAAGTTCATGAACAAACTTCGGATCGGCCGGGAATGTGGTGTTCAACCACGTCCGGAGCTCGCCCATCAACTCGTTCGCCAATGCGAAGTCGTCCAGGTCGAACCCGCGTTTGTTTCGTATTTTGTCGAGGAGCCGCGTCACTTTGATCTTGTCCACCCAGAACTCCATTAAAATTTGGAGGGTCTCGCTTTGCCATGCGTCCTTACGAATGACGCCGATAGGCAGATCGAAACGGCAGACGGCTTTTCGTCATCTGCTTATAGGCGCATAGCCCCAGCGAACGGATCAGGCGCCGGCCAGGCGTAACCGTTCTTCCGCCTGCTGGGCCACCGCGGTCAGCGCCACCGGGCGGCTGCCGTGCAAGGCCTCGGAGCGGGCGTTGTGCAGGGCCAGCCACAGGCTCGCCGCCCACGCGACCTCGGTCTCCTGGTCGTCGAACGGGCGGCCGCGGGCCTCGGCGTACGCGTCGAGAAACGCCGCCGAGCTGGCTATCGGTGCCAGCGTGGGTGACTCGGCGCTGGCGAAGGCGCCGCTGGCGGCGCCGGCGATCGCGGCCTCGGGGAGCCAGGCCAGGCTGTCCCAATCGTGTACGGCCCA
This sequence comes from Paractinoplanes toevensis, assembly GCF_018332695.1. GTDB lineage: Bacteria > Actinomycetota > Actinomycetes > Mycobacteriales > Micromonosporaceae > Actinoplanes > Actinoplanes toevensis. The sequence goes on along the minus strand of NZ_BOQN01000049.1, from coordinate 162,593 downwards.
CGGGCGGTCGTCGTGCCAGCGGAGGTTCTGGCTCTCCCAGTCGGCGTGGCCGAGCACCCTCGGCAGGTAGACCGCCGACAGGCGCTCGTGGATGCGGCGGGCCGCCTCGGTGACGTAGACCGGCACCTCCACGTGGTCGTGGCCCTCCAGGTAGTGGATGCGGGGCCACGGGCCGGGCTCGTCGGCGTGGTCCCAGCGGGTCCACTCGGGGTTGGGCAGGGGTGGCTCGACGGCGCCCGGCGCGTCGCCACCCACCTCGATGTCGGCGGCGAGGGCGACCATCCGGGCGAGGGGGGCCGCGAACAGGCGGGCCGTCGCCTCGCCGGTGTCGCGCAGCATCAGGCCGCCGGGGCGCCACTCCTCCGCGTGCACGGCCCAACCGTCACGGATGGTGACGCCGGTGAGGGGTGCCGCGCACGGGTAGCCGTTGGCGGCGAGGAAACGCTGCACCTCGACGCAGGTGGCCTCGCGGCCGTTCTGGTCGGGGCGGGCCTTGACGGCGACGTCGCGGCCGTCGATTAGGCGCAGGCCGAACACCTCGGACATGTGCACGGACGAGTGCAGCACCGCGGCCGGCGCGGCACCGAGATGCTCCCGGCACCACCCGGAGAGCCACTCAGGCAGCATCGATAAACGCACACATTCCAACATGGCCGGGGAAAGCCCGATCCGTCCGTATCGAACACTATGCCAAGCCAGAGGCCCTCGCAAGGCGCCAACTGACATCGATGTCAATCATGCGCGATTGTGTTTGAAAGACTCTTGCCCATTGATAGATCTACCAGTAACGATGTGTCGCGGAGGTTACGCGGACGACCTGAGGAGCCCGGATGCGACGACCACACTGGATAGTGGCGACAGTGACCGCAAGCAGCCTAGTGGGAGCGATGATGATCGGCAGTCCCGCCCACGCGGCGGCGCCGGCGTTCGCGTCGTCGTTCGAGTCGGGTGATCCACAGCCGGACTGGACCGACACGGTCGAGCGCGCCGGCGGCGTGAACGGCGACATCAGCGCCGGCATGCCGGGCAGCCTGCGCACCCACGTCACCGCGATCGCGGTCAACGCGCAGCCCAACGCCAACGAGAACGGCAACAACCTCAACGACGGCGACCCGGCCACCAAGTGGCTCGTGGACACCTCGCCGAGCTGGGCGCAGTACACCCTGGACGCCCCGGCGACCGTCGTGAAATACGCGCTGACCAGCGCCAACGACGCGCCCGAGCGGGATCCGCGGGACTGGACGCTGCAGGCTTCGGCCGACGGCCAGAGCTGGATCACCGTCGACACCCGATCGGGTGAGTCGTTCGCCGACCGGTTCACCACCAACACCTACGACGTGGCGACCCCGGCCTCGTACCCGATCTACCGGCTCACCGTCACCGGGCACCCCTCGGGCAACCTCACCCAACTCGCCGACCTGGAGCTGGCCGACGCGAACACGACGCCGCCGGAAAGCGGGCCGCCGCAGAGCCGGGTCGGCAACGGGCCGGCGAGTTCACCGACCGCCAAGGCCAACGCGGGTTACACCGGGCTCAAGGCGTTCCAGCTGGCCGGGCGGCACACCGCGGACGGGCGCGGGTACGCGTACAGCAAGGTCTTCGATGTTGATCTGAGCGTCAGCGCCGACACCGAGCTGTCCTACCTCGTGTTCCCCGAGTTCAACCGGACCGATCTCAGCAACCCGGCCACTTACACGGCGGTCGATCTGGCCTTCACCGACGGTAGTTACCTGTCCGAGCTGAAGGCGACCGATCAACACGGTGTAGTGGTCAGCCCGGCCGCACAGGGTGCGTCCAAGACCCTCTACACCGCGCAGTGGAACCAGCGGACCGCGCGGATCGGCGCGGTCGCGGCCGGCAAGACCATCGACCGGATCCTGGTCGGGTACGACAAGCCGAGCGGGCCGACGACCTTCCGGGCCTGGTTCGACGACATCACCATCGGCAGCGACGCGGCGGCGACGCCCAAGACCCATCTGGCCGAGTACGCGGACACGCGGCGCGGCACCCAGTCGTCCGGCGACTTCTCGCGGGGCAACAACTTCCCGGCCACGGCGGTGCCGCACGGCTTCAACTTCTGGACGCCGGTGACCGACGCCGGGTCGACGAGCTGGCTCTACCAGTGGTCGCGGCAGAACAACGCGGCGAACCGGCCGACCATCCAGGCGTTCTCGGCCAGCCACGAACCGTCGCCGTGGATGGGCGACCGGCAGACGTTCCAGGTCATGCCGTCGGTGGCGACGGATGCGAACCGGGTAAATCGCGCCTTGAGCTTCAGCCACGACAACGAGATCGCGAAGCCGTACTACTACGGCGTGACCTTCGACAACGGGCTCAAGACCGAGCTCGCGCCGACCGACCACGCGGCGCTGATGCGGTTCACCTTCCCGGGCGACGACGCGAACCTGATCCTGGACAACGTCAACGGAAACTCCGGCCTCACCATCGACGCCGCCAACCAGGCGTTCTCCGGCTGGTCCGACGTCAACAGCGGCAGCCTGTCGGCCGGCTGGACGCGACTGTTCGTCTACGCCACGGTGGACGCGCCGATCACCGCGAGCGGCATGCTGCCCAGCGGCAACCGGCCGTCGACGGGCTACCTGAAGTTCGGCGCGCGCACCGTGAACCTGCGGATCGCCACCTCGCTGATCAGCGTGGCGCAGGCCAGGCACAACCTCGACCTGGAGGTCGCGGCGGACGCGACGCTGGAGTCGGTGCGGGCCGCCGCGTTGCGGGAATGGGATGCCAAGATGCAGACGATCGAGGTCGAGGGAGCCTCGGAGGACCAGCTCACGACGCTGTACTCCAACCTCTACCGGCTGTTCCTCTACCCGAACTCGGCCTACGAGAACACCGGCACCTCCGACGCTCCCGTCTTCAAGCACACCGTGCAGTCGGCGGTGAGCTCGCCGGCCAGCACGCCCACCGAGACCGGCGCGCCGGTCAAGGACGGGAAGGTGTACGTCAACAACGGGTTCTGGGACACCTATCGCACTACGTGGCCGGCCTATTCGCTGCTCACCCCGAGTGACGCCGGCGAGATGGTGAACGGGTTCGTGCAGCAGTACAAGGACGGTGGGTGGATCTCCCGCTGGTCGTCGCCCGGCTACGCCAACCTCATGGTCGGGACCAGCTCCGACGTGGCCTTTGCCGACGCGTACCTCAAGGGGGTCAAAGGTTTTGATGTCGAAGCCGCCTATCAGGCCGCGCTGAAGAACGCCACGGTCACACCGCCCAACCAGAACGTCGGGCGCAAGGCCCTGGCCAGCTCGATCTTCAAGGGCTACACGCCGTCGGACGCCACCGGCGAGGCGATGTCGTGGGCGATGGACGGGTACATCAACGACTTCGGCATCGCGAACATGGCGGCCGCGCTCGGGAAGACCGAGGAGGCCGAGTACTTCCGGAACCGGGCACTGAACTACGTCAACATGTTCGACCCGAGCGTCGGGTTCTTCCAGGGCAAGGACTCGGCCGGCCGCTGGCGCCTGCCCGCCGACGACTACGACCCGCGGGTCTGGGGCTACGACTACACCGAGACCGACGGGTGGAACATGGCGTTCCACGTGCCGCAGGACGGGCAGGGGCTGGCCAACCTCTACGGCGGCAAAGCCGGGCTGGCCGACAAACTGGACAAGTTCTTCGCTACGCCGGAGACGGCCGGATTCCCCGGCTCCTACGGCGGCACGATCCACGAGATGCTCGAGGCCCGCGACGTACGGATGGGCCAGTGGGGCTTCAGCAACCAGCCCTCGCACCACATTCCGTACATGTACAACTTCGCCGGTCAGCCCTCGAAGACGCAGGCGCTGGTCCGGGAGGCGCTGTCCCGGCTCTACCTGGGCAGCGAGATCGGCCAGGGCTACCCCGGCGACGAGGACAACGGCGAGATGTCGGCCTGGCAGGTGTTCTCGGCGCTCGGCTTCTACCCGCTGCAGATGGGCAGCCCGGCCTACGCGATCGGTTCGCCGCTCTTCACCAAGGCCACGGTCAACCTGGAGAACGGTAAGAAGATCGTCGTCAACGCGCCGTCCAACTCGGCGAAGAACGTCTACATCCAGGGCCTCAAGGTCAACGGCAAGGCCTATGCGAGTACGTCGTTGCCGCACTCGCTGCTGGCGGGCGGGGCCACGCTCGACTTCGACATGGGCTCGCAGCCGTCATCGTGGGGTGCCGACTCGCCGCCGCCGTCGCTGACCACCGGGACCACGGTGGCGTCACCGCTGCGCGACCTGACCGGCCCCGGCAAGGGCACGGCGTCCCTTCCGGCCGTGGTCGACGACACCTCGACCACCCGGGCGGCGGTCACCGGCTCGTTCACCTACACGTTCGGCAGCGCCGGCGAAGAGGCCTCCTATTACACCCTCACCTCGGCCGACACCACCGGCACCGACCCGGCCGCCTGGACCTTGCGCGGCTCCTACGATGGCACCACCTGGACCACCATCGACAGCCGCACCGAGCAGGCCTTCGACTGGCGGCTCCAGACCAGACCCTTCAAGATCGCCAACCCGGGCCGCTACAAGTACTACGCCCTCGACCTGAACGGTTCGCTGGCCGAGGTGGAGCTGCTCGGCCACCCCGCACCCGCCTGCACCACCACGATCGCCGACCAGGTGAGCGGCGCCCTGACGGTCAAGTCGGGGGTTACCTGCCTGGCCCCCGGCGCCACGGTGACCGGCCTGGTCACGGTGACGAAGGGCGCGTCGCTCTACGCCACCGGCGCCACCCTGAAGGCGGCCGTGACGGCCACCGGAGCCGGCACGCTGTCCCTGCTCAACTCGACGGTGACGGGCGCGATCACGGCCACGGCGTCCGGCCCGACCGCCCTGGAACACAACACGATCCGCGGCTTCGTAACCCTGACGTCCGGCCACGGTTCCACGGTGGTGGCGGCCAACACCATCAACGGCTCCCTGACCTGTACGGCCAATGAGCCCCCGCCGGTGAACAACGGCCTGAAGAACGCCGGGACGGGCATCCGCCTCGGCCAGTGCCGCAAGCTGTAGCCGTTACCGACCGGCCGGGCCTCCTTGGGCTCGGCCGGTCGTCTGACCGCCGTCGACGACCATGGCGTGCCCGACGACGAACGAGCCGCGTCCGAGCACAGCCAGAGAACGGCGGCGACGATCCGGTCCCATTCCTCCTCGGCGATCTCGGCCGCCGGCTTGGTGGGCTGTTCGATACCCGTGTTGTTGAAAGCGATGTCGAGGCGCCCGAACGTCGCGACGGTCTGCTCCAGCGCCGCCTCGGCATCCGCGGCCCGGGTGACGTCGCAGTGCCGGCCGCGCCGGTGACGAAGACAACCTTGCCGTTCATTGCACTCCCTCGATATCGATACGGACGGTGACTCGCCGTCCCGCGTGGGCGAGGTCGTCCAGGCCGGTGTCGATCGCGCCCAGCCGGATCAGACCCGGGTCGGGGACGGCCTGCCCGAGGTCGGCGTAGTAGACGGCGAGCACGTCGGTCGTCGGCCAGAAATAGAGCTCGCCGGGGACGGGGTCATGGACCGGTGCGGTGCCAGCGGCCGTGATCGGGTGCGGCAACGGCCCGGACTTGGCCTGCGCCCACACGTCCTGGGGGGTGCACGGTCAGCGGCAGCATCGCGGCGAACTGCCGCGACTCCGGGCTGTCGGCCAGCGATGCCGTGGCGACCCGATCCCCGAACCGCCTGGCCGGGCATCGTGCCGAACCCGACCAGCCGGAGCATCACTACCGCTACGACCCAGGCAAGGCGCACGCATACGCCGCGACGACGCTGGCGTGGGCCGGCGATCCCGCCGCCGAGGTGGTCGCGCGGGAGGTGATCGCCGAGCTTCGGGCCGAGGATGCCCGGCCGCGGCGGATCGCGTCGGCTCAGCTCGACCTCGGCCTGGGCGGCACCTGCGGCGCGGACTGGCCTGCCGCCCGGCCCGGGAGAGCCTTCGGGCCGAGTTCGACCGCACCCGACTGGCCATGCTGATGTGGACCCATCTGGAGCATTACGCGCTCGATGCCGGGCCGGGTCCGTTGCGGGGCGCCTTCGATCGGTTCCTGGCCTGGACCCGGCCATGATCCGGCGCCTCGAACTGATGGCCGTCGCCGGGTCGCCCGGCACAGTAGATTCAACGCCATGTCCGAAGAGCAACTGTGGGGTGTCATCGCCGGCGGAAACCTCGGCACTGTGGCGACCCTCAAGAAGGACGGGCGGCCTCAGCTGTCCGATGTCAGCTACACCGCCGGTGACCGGCTCGTGCGGTTCTCCACCCGGACCGCGCTGGCCAAGGTGCACAACCTGCGCCGCGACCCGCGGGTCAGCATCAAGGTCACCGCGCCCGGTGGCTGGGGTTACGCGGTGGGTGAGGGCACGGCCGAGCTCAGTGCGGTCTCCTGGGCCGAGGACGACGCCACCGTCGAGGAGCTGATCGAGATCTACCGGACGATCGCCGGCAAGGAGCATCCGGACTGGGACGACTACCGGCGGGCCATGGTGGCGGACGGCCGGCTGGTCGTCCGCATCCACGTCGAGCACCTCTACGGCTGGGTTCAGTAGAGGCTGACCGCATAGACGAAGAGACCGGCGGCGGCGGGCAGCGTCACCGAGCGCAGCTGCTTCCCGGAGGCGCCCGCCGCCGGCGGGACGGTCACGCCGAAGAGTTTGACCGGCGGGCCGTCCACGCCCTGGCCGGCCTTGATCCGGTGGTCCATGGCCAGCACGGTCGTGGTTCCGGCGGCGGGATCGCCGGCGCACCAGTCGGCCACGGTCAGCGGCACCGACGCGTAGCTGCCGTCCGTGTAGCCCACCGTGAGCCCGCCGCTGACCGGGCCGTTGTGGCTGGTCGCGACCAGGTGCACGCCGGTGAACCCGGTGGGCAGCAGCAGGGGCTGGCCGGCGGCGGCCACGAAGTTCGGCGCGGTGCCGGCCGGCGACGGCGCGTTGTAGGTGACGCCGGCCCAGGTGACCGGGCCGGCCGGCGGGAGCAGGTCGCCGTCGAAACTCCAGCCGCCGCCGTCGAAGTTGCCGTCGGCGGGCGCGGCGACGGTTGCGGTGCCGTCCCGCGACAGCATCGGGCCAAGATCAACTGCGCATCCCGAGGACGAGGAAAAAGCACAGGTCAACGGCGTACTGACGACCAAGCTCGCCGTCGTCGCCTCCGGCTGGGCGCCGCTAACGCTCACTTGCAAGGGGTACGAGGCGAGCGCCGCACCCTGCGGGGCCGTCACCGTTACTGCCGCTGAGGCGGAAACCGGCAGGTGGCGTGACGTGATCGGCCGCGGCTGACGGACGGACACCTGCCATCCCTCGGGCACCGTGGCCGTGACCCGCGGCCGCAGCACACCGGGCGCCTGGCCGACGATGTCCACGGTCAGCGTGACGCTGCCGCCGGGAGCGAGCGCCGCCGACGAGGGCCGGACGGCGGCGTCGAGGTGGGTGCGGTTGTCGGCCGGCGCCTGGTTGACCGACGGCGGCTGGTCGGCGGCCGCGGTGCCCCAGCGGGACGGTGCGTCGCCGAGGGTGTGCGCGATCGTCCCGCCCGACCCGATCGCCGACCAGGGGATCCAGTTCTTGGCCAGCGATCGTCCGCCGACCGAGACGCGCTGGATGTAACGGCGGGTGTCCGAGGCGCCGGGGGCGGTGATGGTCAGCGGGTGCCCGGCCACGTCCACCACCGCGGACGGGAACTGCGGGCTGGACACGGCCAGGAAGTTGGCGCCACTCATGGTGGGGTACAGCCCGAGCGAGGAGAACACGTACCAGGCGCTCATCGTGCCGAGGTCGTCGTTGCCGGTCATCCCGTCGGGGCCGGTGGTGAACAGGGTCATCGCGGCCCGGACGACCGTGGCGGTCTTGGCCGGCGCCCCGGCCCAGTGATAGAGGTACGGCGCGAGCAGGTCAGGCTCGTTGTTCGGGTTGTAGGTGTGTTTCGAGTAGTACTCGTAGGGGCTGGCGATCCAGGCGGTGCGCGCGGTGCCGGCCGGGTCGGTGAGCAGCCCGGGGTAGGCGAAGAAGTCGTCGAGCCGCTGCTCGGTGGCCCGCCGCCCGCCCATCAGCCCGACCAGCCCGGCCGGGTCCTGCGGCACCAGCCACTGGTATTGGTAGGCGCCGCCCTCGTGGAACTGCTCGCCGGCGGCCACCGGGTCGTACGGGGTGAGCCAGGTGCCGTCGACGGTCCGCGGCCGGAACTGCCCGATCGAGGAGTCCCAGAGGTTGCGGAACCACTGGCCGCGCCCGGCGAGGAGGCGGGCATCCGCGGCGTGGCCGAGCCCGGACGCCATCAGCGCCAGGGACGCGTCGGCCGCCGCGTACTCGAGGGTGGCCGACGCCGGGTGCTGGCAGTCGTTGTCGCCGCCCTTGGCCACGCAGTCGGTGCCGAGGCGAAGCCCGGAGGGGATGTAGCCGCGATCGGCGTAGTAACGGACCCCGGTGCGCCCGTTGTACGGCGACGACGCCGGCGGCTCGCTGAGGGCATTCGCGCGCAGCAGCCCGTACGCCTCCTGCTCGTGCCCTTGCAGCAAGCCCTTGGACCAGGCCTCGACCAGGAACGGGGTGACCGGGTCACCGGTCATGATGTTGGTTTCGCTGTTGGCGAGCGCCCAGCGCGGCAGCCACCCGCCGTCCCGCCCGATCGCGAGCACGGAGAGCGCGACGTCCCGGGCGACCGCCGGGGTGAGCAGTTCGAGCAGCTGGTTCTGCGGGCGGTAGGTGTCCCAGAGGGAGAAGTTCTGGTACGGCGTGTATCCGTCGGCCCGGTGCACGGCCCGGTCGAAGCCGACGTACGACCCGTCCACGTCGCCGGCCAGGTTCGGGTGCAGCAGCGAATGGTAGAGCGCGGTGTAGAAGGCGATGCGCCGGTCCGCCGTACCGCCGCCGATCTTGATTTTGGAAAGCGCGGCCTCCCACGAAGCCCGCAGCGAGGAACGGACCTGGTCGAAGTCGTAGCCGTCGCCGGTCTCGGCGGCGAGGTTGGCCCGCGCCCCGGCGAGACCGGTGTAGGAGAGCCCGACCTTGACCACCACGCTGGTCGAGGCGAACGTCGCGAACGCACCGTTGCCGCCGGTCCCGCTCGCGTCCCGGGAGCCGGCCGTGACGGACGAGCCGCGCCAGGTGCCGAAGGACGCGAACGGCTGGTCGAAGGAGGCGGTGAAGTAGACGGTGTGGTCGTCCTTGCCGGCGCAGAAGTTGCCCGCGTGCACCCGGCCCTCGACGGTCCGGTCCCCCACCACGTGGATCTCCGAGTCGAACACGGACTGGTTGGCCTTACCGGTGTTGAACAGGACGTTCGCGCTGCTTCCGGCCGGGAACGTGTAGCGCTGCCAGCCGGTGCGCGCGGTCGCGGTCAGCTCGGCGTCGACGCCGTAGCGGGACAGGCCGACCCGGTAGTAGCCGGGCGAGGCCTCCTCGTCGTCGTGCGAGTAGGCCGAGCGGTAGGCGGCCGGGTCGACGCTGACCGCCCCGGTGGTCGGCATGATCGGCAACTCGCCGGCCACCCCGCAGCCGACCCCGGAGAGGTGGGTCTGGCTGAAGCCGTAGATGGTGCCCTGCTTGTAGTCGTATCCGCCCTGGCCCCCGGTGTCCGGGCTGACCTGCACCATGCCGAAGGGCGCACTCGCGCCGGGGAAGGTGTTGCCGAAGTTCTCGGTGCCCACGAAGGGGTTCACCAGGTCTATCGGCTGGTCGGTCGGCGCGGGCGCGACGTTGGCCGGCGCGACCAACAGGGCGGCGAGCACCACAGCCGAGGTGAAGGCGGACATCGAAACCTCCCGTGACGGGCGTGATCTGCCGTTGACAACGTTGTCGCAAACAAGTGACAGGAGTCAATGCGTTCGCAACCGATTTGCACCCGGCGCCATCGCCTCTGCCCAGGAAAACCCTCAAGCCGGTGCCACGGATCCCGATCTCCCGTACAGCCGCTCATCTCGGGGCGGCTACCACCGGACCGGAGAACGTCTGATGGGTGCCACCCCAGCACGGCTGAAGACACCGGTCGCGCACGGCCGGCGCTGGCCACAGTTGTGCCTGGTCGTGGGCGCGGCCGTGGTCGTCTTCGCCGTCGTGCTCAGCACCGGACTGGGCGGTCCGCGGGTGTCGCAGGCCGTCTCCGACTTCGGGCTCTGCTACGCCGCCGTCTCGGCCGCTGTCGCGAGCCTGGTCTGCGCCGCCTGGTACACCGGTCGCGCCCGGGTCGGCTGGGCCCTCATCGGGCTGGGTACGCTCAGCTGGGCCCTCGGCCAGGCCGCCTGGATGCTGCTGGAACGCTCCGGGGCCGAGCCGCCGCGGTTCCCGTCGGTGTCGGCGGCCGGCTTCCTCGGCATGGTCGTGCTCACCTCGGCCGGCCTGCTGGTCCTGCCGAGCCCGGCCCAGGCTCTCGCCAACCGCATCCGCAGCGTCCTGGACGGCCTGATGGTGGCCACCTCACTGACCCTGATCGCGTGGATCTTCGTGGTCGCGCCCCGGTTCGACGACGGCCGGCAGACCCCGTCGTCGCTGTACTTCAGCATGGTCAACCCGCTCGGTGATGTCGTCATCATCACGATCGTGCTGTACATGCTCGCGCAGCACCGCGGGCGGCGCCCGTTCAGCACGCTGATGCTGGTCGGCACCGGGATCGGCGCGTTCGCGATCTCCGACATCTGCTACGCCTACCTCAACCTGGTCGACGGCTACCGGCCCGGCTCGGTCACCGACATCGGCTGGTTCGCCGGCTTCGCGCTGATCCTGCTCGCCGCCATGAAGCCGCTGCCGGCCCAGGACGACGCGGCCGGCCCGGCCGGGAGCAACCAGCCGGTCGGCCTGCTGCTGCCCTACATCGCGGTGCTCGCGGCCCTGCTCACCACCGTCTTCTGGTATGCCAAGGTGGGGCACAGCGACCTGTTCGTGGCATACACCCGCTCGGCGCTGATCCTGCTGATCGTCGGCCGGCAGCTGCTCACCCTGCGGGAGAACCGCCACCTCACCCGCAACCTGGAGGACCGGGTCGCCGACCGGACCGCCGAGCTGTTCGCCAGCGAGCAGCGGTTCCACGCGCTCGTGCAGCACAGCTCGGACGTGGTCACCGTGGTCAGCCCGGAGGCCGACGTGCTCTACCAGAGCGAGTCGGTGCAGCGGGTCTTCGGCTTCCCGGCCCGGCTGTTCACCGGCCGCCGGCTCACCAAGATGTTCGACCCGGAGTCGGGCATCCGGCTGGCCCAGGCGCTGCGCCAGGTGGCCGGCCGGCCGTACGCGACGACCATGCTGGAACTGCCGGTGCGGCACCACGACGGCCGGATCCGGCAGGCCGAGGTCACCATCACCAACCTGCTCTCCGACCCGAGCGTCGCCGGTCTCGTGCTCAACACCCGGGACATCAGCGAGCGCAAGGAACTGCAGGACCAGCTCGTCCACGAGGCGTACCACGACGCGCTCACCCAGCTCGCCAACCGCGCGCTGTTCCGGGAGCGGGTCTCCGAGGCGCTGCGGCACCGCGGCCCGGACGACGACGTGACCGTGCTCTTCCTCGACCTGGACGGGTTCAAGGAGGTCAACGACAGCCTCGGCCACCTGACCGGTGACCAGCTGCTGGTGCAGGTCGCCGACCGGCTGCGCGCCTCGGTGCGCGAGGACGACGTGGTCGCCCGGTTCGGCGGCGACGAGTTCGCCGTGCTGATCCAGGCGTCGCTCGACGCCGACGACGCCGAACAGGTGGCGCGGCGCATCGTCGAGGTGCTCGAGCAGCCGTTCCGCAGCGAGGCCCGGGACATCCACGTGCAGGCCAGCATCGGCCTGGCCGCGGCCAGCGTGCTGGGCGAACCGGAGGGCGACGGCGCCGAGCAGCTCATGCGTAACGCCGACCTGGCCATGTACAAGGCCAAGTCGGCCGGCGGCGCCTGCTTCGCGGCCTACGACCCGGAGATGCTGGCCGGCCTGGTGGCCCGGCTCGAACTCGAGGCCGACCTGCGGGCCGCCCTCGACCGTGGTCAGCTGCACCTGCACTACCAGCCCACCGTCGACCTGGCGACCAGCGAGGTGATCGGCTTCGAGGCACTGGCCCGCTGGGAGCACCCGACCCGCGGCATGATCCCGCCGACCGAGTTCATCCCGATCGCCGAGGCGACCGGGCTGATCGTGCCGCTGGGCCGGTGGGTGCTGAGCGAGGCGTGCCGGCAGGCCGTCGAGTGGTCGGCCGCGGCCGGGGGCCGGCCGGTCAAGATGGCGGTGAACGTCTCGGTGCGTCAGTTCGACCGGGCCGACCTGGTCGAGGTGGTCGCCTCGATCCTCGCCGAGACCGGCATGCCGGCCGACCAGCTGTGCCTCGAGATGACCGAGAGCGTGCTGATGACCGACACCGACGACAACCTGGAGCAGCTGCTGCGGCTCAAGGCCCTCGGCGTCACCCTGGCCATCGACGACTTCGGCACCGGCTACTCGTCGCTGGCCTACCTGCGCCGCTTCCCGGTCGACACCCTCAAGATCGACCGCTCGTTCGTGGAACGGCTCGGCGCCCTCACCGACGACACCGCGCTGGCCGACACCATCGTGCAGCTCGGCAAGAGCCTCGGCATGGCCACCGTGGCGGAAGGCATCGAGGAGTTCGGCCAGCTGGCCGCGCTGCGCGAGATGGGCTGCCACTTCGCCCAGGGCTACTACTTCTCCCGTCCGGTCCCGGCTGCCGAGGCCGGCGAGCTCTTCCTGTCCGCCGAAGTAAAGGGAGCCGCATGAGCACCGTCGCGTTCGCCGCCCCGATCGCCCTGCGACTGATCGACGTACCGGCGCCCTACCTGGTCACCGACCTGGACGTCGTCGCCGACCGGTACGCGGCGTTCGCCGGCGCACTGACCGGGGTGCGGGTCCACTACGCGATGAAGTGCAACTCTTCGCCGGAGATCCTGCGGACCCTGGTCGCGGCCGGCTCGGGCTTCGAGATCTCCTCGATCGCCGAGCTGCGGATGCTCCAGGTGCACGGCGTCGACCCGGCCGACGTGCTCTACAGCCACCCGATCAAGCCCCCCGGCATGATCGCCTCGGCCGCGAAGGCCGGCGTCCGGCGGTTCGGCTTCGACTCGCCCGGCGAACTCACCAAGATCGCCGAGAACGCCCCCGAGGCGTCGGTCTACGTCCGGCTGCGGGTCGACGACAGCACCAGTGTCTTCCCGGCCGGCAACAAATTCGGGACGGACCTCGAGGAGGCCTACGACCTGATGCTGCTGGCCCGCCGGCTCGGGCTCCAGCCGTACGGGGTCACCTTCCACGTCGGCTCGCAGTGCCAGAGCACCGGGGCATGGCGGTCGGCGATCCGGCAGGCCGGCGTGCTGATGGACCGGCTCCGCGACGAGGGCATCGAGCTGGAGATGCTCGACCTGGGCGGCGGTTTCCCGGCCCACTACGTCGCCGGCGACCCGTCGATCGAGCAGCTCGGCCGGGTCGTCGCCGAGGAGATCAACCTGCTGCCGTACCGGCCGGGGCTGGTCACCGCCGAGCCGGGCCGGTTCCTGGTGGCCGAGGCGTCGGTGCTGGCCGCCACGATCATCGGGCGGGAACTGCGCGGCGAGGAACACTGGCTCTACCTCGAGGTCGGCGCCTACCACGGGCTGATGGAGCCGTTGCAGTCGCCGGGCGGCTGGGACTACCCGATGTCGAGCTCGCTGCCCGACCACGACGAGCTGCCCACGCTGCCGTTCACCATCGCCGGGCCGAGCGGTCACGCCACCGACGTGGTCGGGTACGCCATCCCGCTGCCGGCCGGCCTCACCGTCGGCGACGTGCTCTACTTCGGCTCGGCGGGCGCCTACACCCTCGCGTACGCGTCAAATTTCAACGGCTTCGCCCCGCCCACCCCGCTCTTCATCGGCGGCTAGACTCCCTCGCATGACAACCCCTTGCGGCATCGCTGCCCACTCCGGTGTCGTGCGCATTCTGCCGGGCTGATGACCCTCTACTAGGCACGTCCATGGCACCGGGCCTTCTCCGGCCCCAGGATGCTTCCGCATGTCTTCGTACCGCCTGTACCTGCTCATCTGTGGTCTCGGCTCGTTCGCGGGCACGACCGCCTTCACCCTCAATCTCATCTATCAGGCCACCGAGGTCGGCCTGTCCCCGCTTCAGCTCGTGCTGGTCGGCACGCTCATGGAGACCGTCTGCTTCGTCGCCCAGGTGCCCACCGGCGTCATCGCCGACCTCTACAGCCGCCGCCTGTCGGTGATCGCCGGCTACCTGCTGATGGGCGCCGGCCTGCTGATCTGGGGCCTGATCCCGTCGTTCGCCGCGATCCTGGTGGCCAACGTGGTCTGGTCGGTCGGCGTGGTCTGCGTCGACGGCGCCGAGGAGGCGTGGGCCGCCGACGAGATCGAACCCTCGGTGGTCACCAAAGCCTTCGTGCGCGGCGGCCAGCTCGGTCAGGCCGGCTCGCTGTTCGGCATCGTCGCCGCCACGCTGCTCGCCTTCGCCGGGCTCGGCGTACCCATCGTGGCCGGTGGCGTGCTCACGGTGCTCCTCGGCGTACTCCTGGTGGTCTTCATGAAAGAGGAACGCTGGTCGCCCGCCGAGACCCGCGGGTCCTGGCGGTCGATGGGCCGGCAGGTCGCGGCCGGCGGCCGTGCGGTCCGGCGCAGCACGCTGCTGGCCGGCATCGTCGCCGGCACGTTTTTCGCGGGCATGAGCAGCGAGGGTTTCGACCGGCTGAGCCAGCCCTTCCTGCTGCCCTTTTTCGGTACGGCCGCGGAGCAGCTCGTCTTCGGCGGGCTGGCCATGGTCGCGACCCTGGGCTCGATCGGGCTGACCGGCCTGATCGGGCGTCACCTGCACACCGGACACCCGCGCCGGATCGGCGAACTGATGACGGCCGTGCAGGCGGTCACCGCGGTCGGCATGATCGGCTTCGGCCTGGCCGGGCAGTGGTGGCTCGCGATCGGGCTCTACCTGCTGGTCCGCCTGCTGCGGAACACCGCCACCCCGATCATGACGGTCTGGCTGGTTTCGGCGACTTCGGCGGGGAGCCGAGCGACGGTGTTCTCCATCCAGGCCCAGGCCGACGCGCTCGGCCAGATCGTGGGCGGCCCACCGGCCGGCGTGGTGGGTCAGCGCCGCTCGATCGGCGCCGGCATCTCGGCGGCCGGCGTGTTCCTGCTGCCCGCGGTGGCGGTGTTCGCGCTGGCCGCCCGGCGTTCTCCGTTATCCGCTGACCGGGCGCCGGTCTCCTAGGTGTGAACGGGTCGCCGCCGGTTCCGGAACCGGCGGCGACCTGGGAAGCGCTTCCCGAGGCTGCTACCAGGCATTGACAGGGATTGAAGCAGCGGTTCACAGTGTCAATCAAAAGAGCGCTTTCACAGCACTTTCCCCGGTGCGAAACCGCTCTGACACAATCCCCGACCCAGGAGTCAACCCCATGACATCCCCAATCCTGGTCCGCAGACGACCCTTCGCCCTGGCGCTGGCCGTTCTCGGCCTGCTCGCCTCCTACTTCGTGGTCACCATGACCCGCGCCGACGCGGCCGAGGTCGTCGTCTCGCAGGGCAAGCCGGCCACGGCATCGTCCACCCAGATCGCCGGCGCCTACCTGGCGTCCGAGGCGGTGGACGGCAACAACGGCACCCGGTGGGCCAGCGCGTACGGCGCCGCCCAGTGGTGGCAGGTGGATCTGGGTACGCCGACGGCGGTCACCCGGATCGCGATCAACTGGGAGGCGGCGTACGCCAAGGGCTTCACCATCCAGTTCTCCTCGGACGGTGCCAACTACTCCCAGGCCTATGCCACGACGACCGCCACCGGCGGACAGCAGAGCATCACGGTCAGCGGCACCGCCCGCTACGTCCGGATAAACCTGACGGCACGGGCGCTCGAAGCGTACGGCTACTCCTTCTGGGAGTTCCAGGTCTTCGCCGGGGGAACCACCACCCCGACCACGCCGCCGGCGACCACCACTCCTCCGGCCGGCACCGCGCGGCTGCTGTCCTACAACAAGCCGGCCCAGGCCTCCACCTGGCAGAACGACGTCAACTGCAACCCGTGCAGCCCGGACAAGGCGTTCGACAACGACCCGGCCAGCCGCTGGGCGACGAGCTCCACGAACGGCTGGGTCGACCCGGGCTGGATCTCGGTCGACCTCGGCGCCACCGCGCAGATCAGCCAGGTCGTCCTGCAGTGGGACCCGGCCTACGGCAAGGCCTACCAGATCCAGGTCTCGCCGGACAACGTCAACTGGACCTCGATCTACAGCACCACCAACAGTGACGGCCTCAAGGACGTCATCAACGCCACCGGCACCGGCCGCTACGTCCGGATGTACGGCACCGCCCGCAGCAGCGCCTACGGCTACTCGCTGTGGGAGTTCAGCATCTACGGCACCGGCGGCGCACCGACCGCCCCGCCCGCCAAGCCGGCCGACCCGACCTTCCCGGCCAGCCGCCTGGTCTTCGCCGACGAGTTCAACGGCACCTCGGGCACGCGGGTCGACCAGTCGAAGTGGACGATCGACCCGGGCACCGGGCAGAACGGCGAGCAGGAGTACTACACCAACGGCGACAACGCGGCCATGGACGGCCAGGGCCACCTGGTGATGACCGCCCGTAAGGAGGCCGTCGGCGGCCGCGACTACACGTCGCACCGGATGAACACCGGCGGCAAGTTCACCTTCCAGTACGGCCGGGTCGAGGCCCGGGTGAAGGTGCCGAAGGGTCAGGGCTTCTGGCCGGCGTTCTGGATGATGGGCGCGGACTTCCTGACCGGGCGCCCGTGGCCGTACAACGGCGAGGTCGACATCATGGAGGTCCTCGGCAAGGACACCTTCACCAGCTACTCCACGCTGCACGCGCCGATGTACAACGGCGGGGGCGGCTACGGCGGGTCGTACAAGGCGGCCGGCGGTGCCGACCTGTCCAACGACTTCCACACCTGGGCGGCCGAGTGGGACTCGAAGGGCATCAAGTACTTCCTCGACAACACCCAGGTCTTCTACGCCGAGAAGGAGACGGTGGAGAACACCCGGGGCGCGTGGATCTTCGACCACCCGTTCTACCTCATCCTCAACCTGGCGGTCGGCGGTGACTGGCCGGGCGCGGTCGACGCCACCACGCCGTTCCCGTCGCAGATGCTGGTCGACTACGTGCGGGTCTACCAGTGAGGCGGGCCTTGCTGGCCGCTTTGTTGATAGCCGCCTTGTTGATCATCCCGGCGCAGGCGAACGCCGCCGACGGCTTGATCTCGCAGGGCAGGACGGCCACGGCGAGTTCCAGCGAGAGCGCCGCGTTCCCGGCGTCCAACGCCGTGGACGGAAACTTCGGGACACGGTGGTCGAGCGCCTTCAGCGACCCCCAATGGCTGCAGGTCGATCTGGGCGCGAGCGCCACGATCACCTCGGTCCTGATCGACTGGGAATCGGCGTACGCGCGAAGCTTTTCTCTTAAAACATCGGCCAACGGGAGCAGTTGGACGACCGTCTACAACACCACGGCCGGTGCCGGCGGGCGGCAGACGCTCACGGTGAGCGGCACCGGACGATATGTCCGGCTGGAAACCACTGTCCGGGCCACCCAGTGGGGTGTCTCGCTCAACGAGTTCCAGGTCTTCGGCAGCGGCGGGTCGACCACCACACCGACCATCCCGCCGGGCGCGGTGCGGGTGGCCGAGTTCCTGGCCGACTGCCCGGCCAGCCACCGGCTGCCGGACGACCCGATCATCTTCCCCAACCTGCCCGGCGCCTCGCACATGCACAGTTTCTTCGGCAGCGAGACGACCAAGGCCAGCACCACGGTCAACGACCTGCTCAATGCGAACAGCAACTGCAACCCGTCGATCGACAAGTCGGCGTACTGGATCCCCACCTTCTACAACAACAACGTCCCGGTCGAGCCGACCACCGGCGTCTTCTACTACCTGGGCGAGGGGGTCAGCGACGCGCTGATCGCGCAGACCCAGCCGTTCCCGCTCGGCCTGCGGATCGTGGCCGGTAACGCGAAGGCCACCGGGCCGGCCGACAACACGATCGCGCGCTGGTCGTGCCTGGGCGCGGGCCAGGTGAACCCGTCGGCGGACTTCGTCACCTGCCCGGCCGGCTCGATGCTGGAGTCCTACCTGGACTTCCCGCACTGCTGGGACGGGAAGAACCTGGACTCGACCGACCACAAGAGCCACATGGCCTACCCGGTGGGCAACGCCTGCCCGGCCAGCCACCCGGTGGTCGTGCCGAAGCTGCGCCAGGTCATGCGGTACCCGGTGAACGGCAACCCGGCGGGCTTCCGCCTGGCGTCCGGCGCCGGTTACACGATGCACGGCGACTTCTTCAACGCATGGCCGGTCGACGAGATGGCCCGCCGGGTCAACGACTGCATCCGCATCATCGTCAAGTGCGGCGCGGACGGACGGCCCTAGATGGCCATGGGTGCCGCCACTGCGGGCGGTGGCGGCACCCGTCGGCCGCCCCCACGGGGAGAGAGCGCTCTCAACGGCGCTGCTGCTATAACAGACCGCATGAATCCCCGGCCGGCTCGCGGTGGCCAGCATCCGACGATGGACCAGGTGGCCGAGGCGGCCGGCGTCTCCCGGGCCACGGTCTCCCGCGTGATCAACGGCGCCCCCAGCGTCGACTCCAAGATCCGCGAGATGGTCCAGCGCGCGATCGCCGAAACCGGCTACGTCCCCAACGTCGCCGCGCGCAGCCTGGTCACCCGCCGCTCCAACTCGGTGGCGCTGGTGATCAGCGAGCCCGACCGCCCCGACAACCACAGCTTCCTGAACCGCATCTTCACCGACCCCTACTTCGGCCGGATCACCGCCGGCGCGACCAGCGCCCTGCGCCCGCACGACATCCACCTCGTGGTCATCCCGACCGACTCGACGGACCATCACCAGGTGGTCCGCTACCTGCGCCAGGGCCACGTCGACGGCGTCCTGCTGATCAGCAGCCACGAGCAGGACACGCTCCCCCGCCAGGTGCACGACCTGGGCATCCCGGCGGTGGTCTCGGCCCGCCCGACGTCCCCGATAGCCGTGAGCTACGTTGACGTCGATCAGCGCCTGGGCGCCCGCCTGGCCGCGGAACACCTGCTCAACCGGGGTTGCCGCGCGCTGGCGACAATCAGCGGGCCGCTCGACATCCCATCCGGCCTGGACCGCCTGGACGGTTACCGTTCGTTCCTGGCCACCCGAGGCTTCCCCACGGTGCCGTCCATCGAGGGAGACTTCACCCGAGCCGGCGGCGAGGCCGCGGCTCGCCAGCTCCTAACCGATTTCCCCGACATCGACGGTCTTTTCGTAGCAAATGATCTGATGGCGGAAGGCGCTTTGCGCGTCTTCCAGGACCTCGGCCGCCGAGTCCCCGACGACATCGCCGTGGTCGGCTTCGACGACAGCAGCGC
The DNA here is from genome assembly GCF_018332695.1 of Paractinoplanes toevensis. Lineage (GTDB taxonomy): Bacteria > Actinomycetota > Actinomycetes > Mycobacteriales > Micromonosporaceae > Actinoplanes > Actinoplanes toevensis. The sequence continues at coordinate 143,288 of NZ_BOQN01000049.1, read as the reverse complement.
CGCCCTGGACTGCCGCCCGCTGCTGACCACGGTCCGCCAGCCCGTGGAAGAGATGGCCGCCGAGATGGCCGAGGTCCTGATGGCCCACATCGCCACCCCCGGCCGCCTGCCGCGATCGGTAACTTTCCAGCCGTCGTTGGTCATTCGAGATTCCGCTTAACGTACGGGCATCAAAACGGTCCGCTGGCACTCAGAGCCGGCCAGGCGCCCGGTCCCAGCCGTAGGGCGCCCCCGGCCAATTGCCGGGCCAACCCAGGCGCCCGACCCGCTCGGGCTCAGGCGTCGTCCGCCGGGAAGTCGGCGGCGCGGCTGATCTCCGCCCACTCCGCCGCCTCGGTGGCGCGTTCCGTCGAGGAGCGGTCGGCCAGGTCGACGGCAGTGGCGCCGAGCAGCAGCCGCAGCGGCGGGTTGGGGTTGCCGACCAGGTCGACCAGGATGCGGGCCGCGCGGGCCGGGTCGCCCGGCCAGGTGCCGGCGGTCTCCCGGCGGAAGGTGTTGGTCTTGCCGACGGTCTCCTCGTAGTCGGGGCTCACCGGGTGGAAGCTCATCGAGGCGCCACCCCAGTCGGTGCGGAACGGGCCGGGCTCGACGATGGTGACCTTGATGCCGAGCGGCTTGACCTCGGCGTTGAGCACCTCGGAGAAGCCCTCCACGGCGAACTTCGCGGCCTGGTAGGCAGCCATCCCGGGAGTGCCGCCGACCCGCCCGCCGATCGACGAGAACTGCAGGAAGCGACCGGCGCGCCGGGCCCGGAAGACCGGCAGCGCGGCCCGGGTCACGTTGACCACGCCGTAGAAGTTGGCCTCCACCTGAGCGCGGAAGTCGTCGAGCGGGGTGTCCTCGATCGAGCCGGAGTTGCCGTACCCGGCGTTGTTGGCGACCACGTCGATCCCGCCGAAGCGGGCCACCGCCTGCCGCACGGCTGACTCGGCGGCCGCCGGGTCGGTGACGTCGAGCGGCAAAGCCAAAACCCGGTCGCCGCCCAGGCCGTCGAGCTGTTCCGGGCGGCGGGCGGTAGCCACGACGTTGTCGCCGGCGTTCAGGGCGGCGACGGCCAGTTCCCGGCCGAAGCCACGGGAGCTGCCGGTGATGAACCAGGTGCGAGCCATCTCTCTACCTACCTACTAGTTGGTTGGTTACGCTCCCCAGTGTAAGTTGGCAACCAACCGGTTGGTTGGTTAAGCTCGTCACATGCCCCCTCGCGTACGTGACGCCGACGCCTCCCGCCGCCGCATCCTGGCCGCCGCCACCGCCGAGTTCGCGGCGCACGGCATCGCCGGCGCCCGGATGGACCGGGTCGCGGCCGAGGCGGCCAGCGCCAAGGAGCGCATCTACGCCTACTACGGCAACAAGGACGCCCTGTTCGACGCCGTCTTCACCGAGACGATCCGGCAGATCCTCGACGCGGTGCACTTCGACGCCACCGACCTGCCCGGTTACGCCGGCCGCATGTTCGACTACTTCACCGACCACCCGGAGGCCCAGCGCCTGACCACGTGGTACAGGTTGGAGCGCCCGGCCGGCCGCGCCCTGGCCGCGGTGGTCGAGGCCAACCGCGTTCGCCTGGAGGCCCTGGCCGCCGCCCGGGTGACCACCGACTTCTCCCCCGTCGAGCTGCTCACCCTGATCCAGGCGATGGCGAGCGCGTGGGGCACGATGAACCCGGAGTTCGCCGAGGCCGCAGCCGCCGCCGACCGCCCGTCCCGCCGCCGCGCGGTGATGGCCGCGGTCAGTCGGCTGCTTTCGACTCCAGATAGCGCTGCTCGGGCCGGCTGAGCGTGAGCCGCGCCGCCAGCCGGTAGAACTCCCGCGCCCCGGCCCGGTCGCCGGTCAGCTCCAGCAGATGGGCCCGCACCGCCGCGGTCCGGTGGTGCCGGGCCAGCACCGGATCGGCGGCGATCTCGTCCAGTGCGGCGAGCCCGGCTTCCGGGCCGTCGACCATGGCCCGTGCCACGATCCGGTTCAGCGTCACCATCGGCCCCGGGTCGAGGGCGTGCAGCATCCCGTACAGGGCAAGGACCTGCGGCCAGTCGGTGTCCTCGGCCCGCGCCGCCTCGTCGTGGATCGCCGCGATCGCGGCCTGCAGCTGGAAAGGGCCGATCGGCGCCCGCGCCAGGGCGTCGGTGATGATCGCGACGCCTTCGGCGATCGCGGCCGCGTCCCAGCGGCCCCGGTCCTGCTCGGCCAGCGGGACCAGGGTGCCGTCCGGGCCGGTACGCGAAGGCCGGCGCGCGTCGGTGAGCAGCATCAACGCGAGCAGCCCGGCCACCTCGCCGTCGTCCGGCAGGCGGCGGTGCAGCTGCCGGGTCAGCCGGATCGCCTCCCGGGTCAGCTCCACCCGGTTCAGGGCGTCGCCGGAGCTGGCCGTGTAGCCCTCGTTGAAGATCAGGTACAGCACGTGGCGGACCGCGGTGAGACGCTCGCCCGTCGCGGGCAGGTCGAACCGGGTGCCGGTGTCCCGGATCCGCTGCTTGGCCCGGCTGATCCGCTGGCCGACGGTGGCCTCCGGCAGCAGCAGCGCCCGGGCGATCTCCGCGGTGGTGAGCCCGCCGACCGCCCGCAGAGTGAGCGTGACCTGCGCCGGCAGACTCAGCGCGGGATGGCAGCAGAGCAGCAGCAACGCCAGCTCGTCATCGCCCCGGACCGGTGGCGCCGGCTCGCTCCCGGCCGCCTCCTCGCGGCGCCGGCGAGCGGTCTCGTTGCGCAGCAGCTCCACCCGCCGGCGGCCGGCCACCGTGATCAGCCAGTTCCGGGGTTGCTCCGGGACACCGGTCGCCGGCCACTGCCGGGCGGCCGCGATCAGCGCCTCCTGCACCGCGTCCTCACAGGCCTCGAAGTCGCCGTAGCGGCGCACCACGGCCGCCAGGACCTGCGGCGCGCATTCCCGCAACAGTTCCGGCAGCCCGGTCACAGGTCCCATGTGCTCATGTCGAGGATCGGGCGCACCTCGACCCGGGTGTAGGCGGCGTCCGGTGCCTTCGCGGCCCATGCGACCGCCTCGTCGAGATCCGCGACGTCGATCAGGTAGAAGCCGGCCAGATGCTCCTTGACCTCGGCGTACGGTCCGTCGGAGGTGATCGTCTTCCCGTCCCGCACCGAGACCTGGGTGGCCAGGGCCGGGTCGCCCAGGCCTTCGCTGACCACCAGCACCCCGGCCTCCCCCATCTCCTCGGTCAGCCGCCGGTGACCGCGGCCGAAGTCGATCCGCTGCTGATCGGTCAGCGTCTCCCAGACGGCCAGCGACTGCGGGTTCGACTGGATCAGGATCAGGTATTTCATGCTTCTCTCCTTCTCTCTTTCCCGGGACGTCGAAACTGCCCGGCCCGGCTTCGACATCCCGGGAAAGAGAGAAAGGTAGGACCCGTCATGGACGAGATCCGGGAAGTCATCGAGGGCAAGGCCGCGCTGCTGCAGAAAGGTGACGCCAGGGCCATCCTGTCGTACTACGCGCCCAGCTTCGTCGAATACACCCTCGCCCCGCCGCTGCAACAGCCCGGTGACGCCCGCGACCCGGCCCCGCTGGCGGCCTGGATCGCCACCTTCGAGGCACCGCCGCGCCGCGAGGTCACCCGGTTGGAGATCACCACCGATGGCGACGTGGCCTTCGCGACCAGCCTCGACAGCCTGACCGCGGTGCCGCGCGGCGCGACCGACAGCTTCACCCTGTGGTTCCGGGTAACGCTGGGCCTGCGCCGCATCGACGGCCGCTGGCTGGTGACCCACGAGCACGAGTCGGTGCCGTTCGAGATGGACGGCTCGTTCCGCGCCTCGACCGGGCTGACCCCCACCGACTGACCCGGGGGGACGAGGCCGGCAGAAGCGGAAGCCGGCGCGGGCGGTGAAAGGGCCCCGCCGCAGGCGGGTGGTGGGCCGGCGCTTGGGTCGGGTCCGCCCGGATGCGGGCGCTCGGAGGGTGAGTCTCGCTCAGCGGGACCGCGTGTCACGGGACCGGTCCGACGCCGTACCGAAAAATGAGCGTGAGCGGACCGGGAAGCCCGGTGTCAGTCCGGGAGGATCGGGACCGATGGGTTCAGGGTGCGGCCCAGGGAAGCGGCCCGGGACAGGGCGGTGGAGCCGAAACGGTCGCGGACCGCGTCCATCGCCACGTCGAGGCCGTCGTCGGACAGTTCGTCGAACAGGGACGGCTGGATGTTGGCGTCGGTGTCCAGGTTGCTGACCGCCACGCCGACCAGGGTCAGGCCGCGGGTCTCGATCAGCGGGCGGGCCTCGGCCAGCAGGGCCCGGGCCGTCTCCAGGACTGCCCGGGTCTGCATCGTCGCCTTCAGCAGGCTGCGGGATCGGGTGGCCCGGCCGAAGTCGTCGAAGCGCAGGCGCAGCGTCACCGTGCGGCCGGCCCGGTTGGCGCCGCGCATGCGGCGGGTGACCCGGTCGACCAGGGCGGCCAGGGTCGCGTCGATCTCGGCGAACGGGCGGGGGCGGCGGCCCAGCGCGCACTGCGACCCGATCGAGCCGCGCCGGTGGCCGACCCGGACCCGGCGCGGGTCGCGGTTGTGGGCCAGCGCGTGCAGGTGCCGGCCGGCGTGCACGCCGAGCATGGTGACCAGGGCGGCCTCGCCGATGCGGGCCACGTGGCCGACCGTGTTGACCCGGTGCTCGCGCAGCTTGGCCGAGGTGACCGGGCCGACGCCCCAGAGTCGCTCGACCGGCAGCGGATGCAGGAAGTCGAGCTCCGTGCCGGGCGGCACCTCGAGCAGGCCGTCCGGCTTACCGACCGCGCTGGCGACCTTGGCCAGGAACTTGGTGTCGGCGATTCCCACGGTGATCGGCAGGCCGACTCGTTCGCGCACCTGCGCGCGCAGGACCGCGGCGATCGACCGCGGCGAACCGCGGATCTTGCGCAGGCCGGTGACGTCGAGGAAGGCCTCGTCGATCGAGATGCCCTCGACGAGCGGGGTGGTGTCGCGGAAGACCTCGAACACGGCTTTGCTCGCCGCGCTGTAGGCCCGCATGCGGGGCGGGACCACGACGGCGCGTGGGCAGAGCGCCCGGGCTTGAGTGAGGCCCATGGGGGTGCGGACACCGCACGCCTTCGCCTCGTAGCTCGCCGCCAGCACCACCCCCATGCCGACGAGCACCGGGCGCCCGCGCAGGGCGGGGTCGTCACGCTGCTCGACCGACGCGTAGAACGCGTCGAGGTCGGCGTGCAGGATGCTCATGCCGAGCATCTTAGAACATATGTTCGACTGCCAACCTTTCGGTAGGCGTCGGATGAGGCGTTGTTTGCCGACCCAGACGACGTTGATGGTGCCCCGAATGCGAGATTCTCTGCCGTCCGAGGGTTCTTGATCATGGTGAAGTCGGCGGTCCGGTGGTGCTTCGGACGACGAGATGCGGCGGGACGACGTCTCGGTGGGTGATCGTGGACCCTTCGACCCGGTCGATCGCCCGGGCGACGGCGAGTCTGGTCATGGTCGCGGTGTCCTGGGCGATCGTGGTGAGGTTGACGTGAGCCAGCCGGGCCAGCCGGCTGTCGTCGTAACCGACGACGCTGACGTCGTCGGGCACTTTCAGTCCGTGGTGAGCGAGGACGTCGAGGACGCCGGTGGCGCAGCGGTCGTTGAACACGGTGACGGCGGTCGGCGGATCGGCCAGGAGCGCCCGGGCCGCGGCCGCGCCGTCTTCTTCGGTGAGGCCGCCCCGGATGATCCTTGTGTGCCGGTCCAGGGCGTGGCGGCACATGGCGTCGCGGTAGCCGCGGCGTCGCTGCGCGGCGCCGGGCGCGTGCCCGCCGTCGATATGGGCGATGCTGCGGTGTCCGAGCTGGACCAGGTGGTCGACGGCCTGGTGCAGCCCGTCGGCGTCGGCGGTATGGACGACGTCAACGGCCGCGCCTCGAACGCCCCGGGCCAGCACGACGACGGGTAGCCGGGTGGCCAGCCGAGCCAGGCTCGCCGTGGGCGTTTGCGGACCGAGCAGGATCAGCGCTTCGCAGCGGTCCTGCAGCAGACCGGCGGTCGCTTCCGTCTCGTCGCGGTCCGGTGTGACCGCGCTCAGTGCCAGTTCATAGCCGGTCTCGCGGGCCGCGGTGTAGAGAGCCGTGACCAGATCGGCGTGGAAAGCGTGTTGGATGCCGAACACGACCCCGAGTAGGCGGCTGCGGCCGCTGCGTAGCAGCCGCGCCCCTCTGTCCGGGTGATAGCCCAGCTCGTCGGCGGCGTCCAGAACCCGGCGGCGGGTCTCGGCGCTTGCGCCCGGTTCGTTGCGCATCACCAGCGACACCAACGACTTGGACACACCCGCTCGCGCCGCCACGTCGGCGAGGGTCGACCTGGGCCCGGTACTCCGCACCGGCCCAGCCTAGTCGCAGACTCTGGAACGTTCCAGCCTCACGTCTTGACGTCACCACCTCAGGTGGCCCACGCTCGTTCTATGGAACGTTCCAGTAGAAGGGCGAGTTCATGACGGCCGATTTCCTCGGCATGGCGTTGATCGGGTCGGGGCGGATGGGGTCGTTCCACGGTGCGACGGTGAGCCGGCGCCTGCCGAGCGCCCACCTGGTCGCAGTCGCCGACCCCGCGCCGGGCGCGGCCGACGCCCTGGCCGGCGCCCTGCACGCCGACCGCTCCTACACCGATGCGGCGCAGGTGTGGGCTGACCCGGACGTCGAAGCGGTGCTGATCGCCGCCCCGGCACGGTTCCACGCCGGCCTGATCGTCGCGGCGGCGGAAGCCGGCAAAAGCGTGTTCTGTGAAAAGCCGATGGCGCTGAGCCTGACCGACGCGGAGCGGGCCATCGACGCCGCCCGGGCCGCCGGGGTGGCGCTGCAGGTGGGGTTCAACCGGCGGTTCGCGCCGGACTGGCAGGCCGCCCGGGCGCTGCTGGAGGCGGGGCAGATCGGCGCGCCGCGGCTGCTGCGGTCGCTGACGCGGGATCCGGGCGGCTTCGACCCGGCGCGGGTAGCACCGGACACCATCTTCCTCGAGACGTTGATCCATGACTTCGACACGCTGCGGTTCCTCAATCCGGGCGCGAAGGCCGTCGAGGTGTACGCGGTCGCCGACGCGCTGGTCGAGCCGGACTGGCGCGATCGGGGCCTGCTCGACACGGCCGTGGTCACGGTGCGTTTCGACAACGGCGCCGTCGGCATTGCGGAGGGGTGCTTCGAGGCCGCCTACGGATACGACGTGCGCGGCGAGGTGTTCGGCCCGGGCGGCATGACCACCCTGGGCGACGGCCGCCGCAGCACCATGACCTTCTCCGGCGCCGCGGGCCGAATCACCGAGACCGTCCGTGGCGACCAGGAGCTGTTCGCCGGTGCCTACACCGCCGAGCTCGCCGCGTTCGTCGACGCCGTCCGCACCGGAACCCCGCCCCGGGTAACCGGCGAGGACGCCCGCGCCGCCCTCGAAATCGCCCTGGCCGCCGCCGAATCGGTACGCGCCGGTCGCCCGGTCCGGATCGACGAGGTGGCCAGGTGAGCGGCTACCGGCTGGCGGTCTGCGCCGAGATGATGTTCCTCGACCTGCCGTTCCCGGAACGTGTCCGGCGCATCGCCTGCCTCGGCTTCGAGGTCGAGATGTGGAACTGGGCCGGTAAAGACATCGACGCCCTCGCCGGAACCGGCGCCACCTTCTCGTCCATGACCGGCTACCTGCGCGGCACCCTCGCCGACCCGGCCGGCGCCGACGAGCTACTGCGCACCGCGCAGCTGTCCCTGCAGGTCGCCGAGCGTCTCGACTGCCCGCGCCTCAATGTCCACGGCACCGGCCTGGACGATCAGGGACTGCCCGTCCTCCCCGCCGCCGTCGTGACACCGGCGATGTGGCTCACCGCGGCGCGGACCCTCAGCCGCCTCGCCGAGCTGGGCGAACGCGCCGGCCGCGTGTTCACGCTGGAGAACCTCAACACCGCCGTCGACCATCCCGGCACCCCGTTCGCGACGGCCGCCGACACGATGGCCCTGGTCGAAGCCGTCGGCAGCCCGCACGTACGCATGAACCTGGACCTCTATCACGCCCAGATCGGCGAAGGTAACCTCATCCAGCTCGTCGAACGCGCCCTGCCGTTCGTCGGTGAAATCCAGGTCGCCGACGTGCCGGGCAGACACGAACCCGGCACCGGCGAAATCCACTACCCCGCCATCGCCGCCGCCCTCCGCCGGCTCAACTACTCCGGCGTGGTGGGGCTGGAAGGCTGGGCATCGGACCAACCGGAACAGGCGCTGGACCGCTTCCGCCACGCCTTCGGCACCAGCTGACCGCCCCCAGCAAAGAGGCTCTGAGCTGGGAAGATATCTATCTATGCAACAGAAATTTCTTCGTATGAGTATTGACCGATGAACATCGATCGGCGTTATGTGGGGAGGTTCATCCATTTGGAGGCACAGTGAAGTCAAGAACGCTGGCGATGGTTGTCGCACTCGGCACCGCCGCCGCCTCTGTCCTCGGAGCGGGCCCGGCCACCGCCGCGCCCCGCCCCGGACGGCACGCCCTCAGTGGCAGTCAGCCACGCTGGCTGGCCCGGGCCAAGGCCACCGGCAGCGCACCGGCGGCCGCTGAGTCCATCTCCTTCGGCATTCTGCTCAAGCTGCGCGACAGTGCGGCCGCCGAAGCCACCCTGGCCAAGATCTCCGACCCGTCGAGCGCGAGCTACGGAAAGTGGCTCACGACGGCCGACTTCAAGGCCCAGTACGCGCCCGCTCAGTCCGATGTCGACTCGGTCCGCACCTGGCTCAAGGGGCAGGGCTTCGCCCTGCGGGACACCCTCGGCGGGATGTATGTCGAGGCGTCCGGCAGCACCGCGCAGATCAACAAGATTTTCGGTACGACCGTGAAGAACTACTCGTACCAGGGCAAGACCGTGCACGCGAACAGCACCGAGCTCTCCCTGCCGGAGAACACCCCCTCGGCGGTGCTCGGTGTGGTCTCCGGGGTGCTCGGACTCGACCAGGGCCAGGCGCTCAAGACCCCGGGCGACACCCTGCCGGGCCCGGACACCGGCTTCCGGGCGGGCAAGCCCTGCTCGTCCTACTACGGCGAGAAGACCGCGACGGCGCAGCCGTCCGCCAACGGCAAGAAGCAGCCGTACGTGGTCTGCGGTTACCAACCCAAGCAATACCAATCGGCGTACGGCGTAAGCGATCTGATCAAGCGGGGCGTCGACGGACGTGGCGTGACCGTGGCGGTCACCGACGCGTTCGCCTCGCCGACGATCGCGGCCGACCTCGCGAAGTACAACCGCAAGCACGGCCTGCCCGCGTTCGGCCGGCAGCAGTTCTCCCAGATCACCCCGGCCCCGGACGGCTACGACCTGGTGGACGAGTGCGGCGGCGCCGGATGGTACGGCGAGGAGACCCTCGACATCGAGGCCGTGCACTCGATGGCGCCGGGCGCGAAGGTCGTCTACGTGGGCGGTGCCGACTGCTCGACGGGCCTCGACGAGGCGTGGGCCACCACGATCGACAACCACGTGGCCGACATCGTGACCAACTCGTGGGGCACCGGCACCGACAAGGTGGCGGACCTGGGCCAGGAGTACATCGACTTCTACCAGCAGTTCTCGCTGGAGGCGGCGCTGACCGGCATCACCGTGGACTTCTCCAGCGGCGACGCCGGTGACGAGACGCAGGGCGGCACCGTGCCCGAGGCGAAGACGGTCGACTTCCCGGCCGACCTGCCGTACGTGACCGGGGTCGGCGGCACCAGCGTCGGCATCGACAAGCACGGCAAGCGGGTGTGGGAGCACGGCTGGCAGACCGCGTACTCGCCGCTCTCCGCGGACGGGAAGACGTGGGAGGCGCCGGCCTACTCGTCCGGTGGCGGCGGTGGCACGAGCATCCTGTTCGGGCAGCCGTTCTACCAGCGTGGCGTCGTGCCGGACTCGATCTCGAAGTACTTCGGGGCGACCCGGATGCGGACCGTCCCGGACATCTCGATGCCGGGCGACCCGAACACCGGCTTCATCGTCGGTCAGACCCAGGAGTTCACCGACGGCACGTACTACGACGAGTACCGCATCGGTGGCACCAGCCTGGCGTCGCCGCTGCTCGCGGGCCTCCAGGCGGTGCAGAGCCAGAAGGCGCACCACCCCGTCGGCTTCGCCAACCCGGCCTACTACCGCAAGGCCGGTACGGCGGCGATCACCGACGTCACCGCGCCGAAGAAGCCGGTGCTGCAGGTCCGGACGAACTTCGTGAACGGCGAGGACGCGTCGGACGGCCGGCAGTTCCTGCTGCAGACGGTCGACGTGCAGACGACGACCATTCACAGCACCCGCGGCTACGACGCCGAGACCGGCGTCGGCGTCCCCGGGCCTGGCTTCTTTAAGTAAGCAGCGTTCAAGTAATTCACGTAACACGCAGGAAATCGATGTGGGGCGGGCCACGTTGCCCGCCCCACACTTATATGAGGGAATTCCACAGCGAGATTCTCGATTGAGTAGACGTGAGCTCACAAGGCTCAGGTTTGCATCCCGCTGGAGGAACCACCCATGTTGCTTCGTGCCGCGAACGTGCGCGTCCTCGACACCGCCGGCCGTAGCTCAGGCGCCCGCTTCGACGCCTACCGGATCGACGATACGTTTCACATCGACATCGACCTGCCCGGCGTCAACCCGGCCGGCATCGACATCAGCTCCGACGACGAGGGCCTGACGGTGCGGGCCCAGCGTGCCGAGGGCCAGACCGGCCCGGACAGCCGGCAGGTGCTCCTCGCCGACGCGCTGGACTGCGACCGGGTCGACTGCCGCTACGACAACGGCGTACTGACCCTGAAGATTCCGGTGCGGGAATCCGTCAGTGCTGGAACAGCAGCCAGTTCAGATTGAGGAACTCGCCGTCGTCCTCGCGGTCGAACGTGAAGAACACCGTGTGGACGCCGGTGATCGGCGTGGTCAGCGTCACCTCGTCGGTCCGCCAGTTCTGCCACCCGCCGGTCCTGGTGACCCGGAGCGTGCCGACCGGGTCGCCGGTGGGTGAGTCCAGGCGCACATCCATCCGACCGCTGTCCGCGTCGGTGGCCACCCGCACGTCCAGCTTCGTCGCCGGCACCTCGCCGAACTCGATGTTGTCGAACCGCAGGTAGTCACCGGCCGCGATCCAGCCGACGTTCTGCCCGCCGCCCTGGTCCTCGGTGTCCTGCGGCTGGATGCCCTGGTTGCCGTTGGCCGCCTCGGCCTGCAGCGTCTGGTAGACGGTCGGGGTCGGCGGCGCCGAGGTGGTCGGCGCGGCCGACGCCGGCTTCGCAACCGGCGCGGCGACCGCCGGACTGGCAGAAGGAGTGTCCTGCCAGCGCCCGATCCCGTAACCGAGACCCACCAGGCCCACCGCACCCAGCGCGATCAGAGCGCGCTGCCGGGTGCGGTAGGCACGGGTGCGATAGACCGACGGGGCTGCCGGCGGCGGTGCGGCCACCACCCCTAGACCGCTTCGGCGACGATCGACTCGACCGGCGGCTCGGCGAAGTGGCAGGCCACCACAGTGTCGCCGACCGGCTTCCGCTCCAGCGCCGGGTCGGCGGTGGCGCAGATGTCCTCCGCCTTCCAGCAGCGGGTGCGGAACCGGCAGCCGGAGGGCGGGTCGACCGGGCTGGGCACGTCGCCGACCAGGCGGATCCGGTGCTTCGGCGGAACGCCGCGGACCACGCCGATGTCCGGCACGGCGGAGAGCAGGGCCTGGGTGTACGGGTGCTGCGGAGTCTCGTACAGCGCGTCCCGCGGGCCCTCCTCGACCATCCGGCCCAGGTACATCACCGCTACCCGGTCGCAGAAGTGCCGGACCACGCCCAGGTCGTGCGCGATGAAGACGAACGCGATGCCCAGCTCCTTGCGGAGGTTCTCCAGCAGGTTCATCACCTGGGCCTGGATGGACACGTCGAGCGCCGACACCGGCTCGTCGGCCACGATGATCTTCGGGCGGGCGGCCAGCGCGCGGGCGATGCCGATGCGCTGCCGTTGACCGCCGGAGAACTCGTGCGGGTAGCGGTTGTAGTGCTCCGGGTTGAGGCCGACGACCTCGAGCAGCTCCTGCACCCGCTTCAGCTCGCCGCCCTTGGGCACCATGCCGTGCGTGCGCAGCGCGGTGCCGACGATCGTGCCGACCGTGTGCCGCGGGTTCAGCGACGAGTACGGGTCCTGGAAGATCAGCTGGATCTCGCGCCGGTACGGCCGCAGCTTCCGCTCGGACATGTGCGCGATGTCGACGCCCTGGTACTTGATCTCGCCGGCGGTCGGTTCGAGCAGCCGGGTGATCAGCCGGGCCGTGGTCGACTTGCCGCAGCCGGACTCGCCGACCAGGCCCAGCGTCTCGCCGGGCTGCACGGACAGGCTGACCCCGTCCACGGCCTGCACCCATTTGGTGCCGCGAGCCAGGAGGCCTTCGCCCTTCGCCCGGAAGTGCATCTTCACATCGTTGAGCTCGAGCAGCGGAGCGCCCTCGACACGTTTGATGCCGGACTTCTCGGTGGTGGTGGTCATCGTCAGGATCCTCTTACGGCAGCCGGGGCAGGACTTCGGTCTCGAAGACCTTGTCGGGTTCCTTCAGGTGGCACCGGGAGGTGCGCCCCTGGTCCGCGGTCCGCGGGATGAGTTCCGGCTTCAGCGTCCGGCACAGGTCGCCGCCCACCCGGTCGCGGAACTCGCAGCGCGGGTGGAAGGCGCAGCCGCTCGGCATGGCCAGCAGGCTGGGCGGGGAGCCCGGGATCGGGTGCAGCGGACCGGGCGTGCCGGACACCGCCGGGATGCTTTCCAGCAAGCCCCAGCTGTACGGGTGCAGCGGCGCGCCGAGGATCTTCTCGACCGGCCCGTGCTCGACCGCGTTGCCGCCGTACATCACCAGGATGTCGTCGGCGATCTCGGCCACCACGCCGAGGTCATGGGTGATGAACACGACCGCCGAGCCGAAGTCGCGCTGCAGGTCGGCGATGAGGTCGAGGATCTGGGCCTGCACGGTCACGTCGAGGGCCGTGGTCGGCTCGTCGGCGATCAGCAGCTTCGGGTCGTTGACCAGCGCCATCGCGATCATGGCGCGCTGCCGCATGCCGCCGGAGAACTCGTGCGGGTACTGGTCCACGCGGCGCGACGGGTTCGGGATGCCGACCCGGCCGAGCATGTCGACCGCGCGCGCCTTGGCCGCCCGCTTCGAGACGTTGTGGTGCGCCCGGTAGGACTCGGTGATCTGGTCACCGATCGTGAAGAACGGGTGCAGCGACGACTGCGGGTCCTGGAAGATCATCGCGGCGTCGGCGCCGCGGTAGCTCATCAGGTCCTTCTCGGACATGCCGACGACCTCCTTGCCGCCGACCTTGATCGACCCGGAGATCCAGGTCGACTTCCGGTCGTGCAGGCCGAGGATGGCCATGCTCGAGACGCTCTTGCCGGAACCGGACTCGCCGACGATCGCCAGCGTGCGCCGCAGCGGCAGCGAGTAGCTCAGGCCCTGGACCGCCTGCACCCGGCCGTCCGCCGTGGGGAACTGCACGTGCAGGTCGGTGACCTCGAGGTACGCCTCTTCCCCCTCGGCACGGGTGCGGGGGGCACGGGTGACGGTCTGCGGTGCCCGTACGGTCTGTTCGGTCATGTTGCCGCCTTGCGGGACAGATGGGGTCGTGGTCGGGTCGATGTCGCTCATCCGAGCCGCACCCGGGGGTCGAGGACCGTGTACAGGATGTCTACCACCAGGTTCATCACTACCAGGACCGTGGCGCCGACGATCACGCCACCCATCAGCACCGGCAGGTCGTACTGGTTGAACGCGTTGATGATGCGGGTGCCGAGGCCGGGCAGCTGGAAGATGCGTTCGGTGAAGATCGTGTTGACCAGCTGGTAGGCGACGTCGACGCCGAAGATGGTGATGACCGGGGTCATGGCGGCCCGCAGGCCGTGCCGGTAGACCACGCGCCGCTCCGAGATGCCCTTCGACCGGGCGGTGCGGGTGAAGTCCTGGCCCAGTGCCTCGATCATCGAGGCGCGGGAGTACCGGGTGTACTGCGCCGAGTTGGTCAGGCCGAGACAGAGCCAGGCCGCGAGCAGGCCGGCGGCCCACTGGAACGGATTTTCGAAGAACGATACGTACTGTGACTTCGGCAGGAACGTGGCGTACAGCGCGATGACCAGGGCGACGATGAAGTACGGAACCGAGCCGATCACCAGCGAGGTGCCGACGGCCGCCTTGTCGAGGGTCGTTCCGCGGACGCGGGCCGCGATGGTGCCGATCAGCACGCCGAAGCAGAGGTAGATGGTCGCGCCGCCGATGACGATCGACAGCGTGACGGGGACGGCCCGGGCCAGCAGGTCGGTGACGGGGACGCCGAGGATGTACGAGTAACCGAGGCAGGGTGCGTCGCAGTGCCGGGTGACACCACCGGCGGAGTAGTCGCGACCGACCACGATGCCTTTGAAGTAAAGACCGATCTGCTCGACTACGGGTTGGTCGAGATTGAGGCTGTTGGTGATGTCCTTCAGCCGTTCGGGCGTGCACTTCGGGCCGCAGATGACGCCGGCCGGGTCGTGCGGCGCGGCGAAGAACAGCAGGAAACTGCACACCACCGTGACTATCACGACCGAGATCGCACTGATCACGCGTCGCAGGATGTACAGCAGCACGGCGGCACCTCGTGGTGAGAGAGATAGAGATAGGTGACTGGGAGAACGCGGGTAGGCGTGATCGGTGGCCCGGCCGCAGAGCGGCCGGGCCACCGGCCGTTTACTGACCTAGGTCAGCTCTTCAGGTACATGTCCGGGAAGAACGGCATGCCCACGGTCGCGTCGCCGACGGCGCCACCGATGTTGGTGCCGGCCACGACGGCCATCTTGGTGTAGTACCACGGCAGGGCGACGTACATGCCCATGATCTCCTGGTCGAGCGCGGCCCACTTGCCGGTCGCCTGGTCGGTCGGCAGGTTCGCGACGTCCTCGATCTTCTTGTCGAGCGCCGGGTCCTGCAGCATGCCCCAGCTCTGGCCCTCGGCGATGCTCTTGCTCTCGAAGAGCACCGGCAGCCACGAGGAACCGGTCGGCCAGTCGGAGCACCAGCCGCGCGGAGCCTGGCCGGTGTTGACCGGAGCGTCGTAGTCGCCCACCTTGGAGCGCAGGTCGGCGGTGGCGACACCGATCGCCTTGACCTTGAAGCCGGCCTTGGTGAGTGCGTCGGCGCGGATGTTCGAGATCTGCTGCGGGATCGGCTTGGTGTTGTCGTAGTACCAGCTGATCTCGAAGCCGAGCTTGCCGGCGTCGGTCAGGATCTTCTTGGCACCCGCGGGGTCGCCGGCACCGGTACCGGCCAGGTCGGGGAGCGGGGTGTACTTGGTGTGCCCCGGGACGCCCGGCGGCAGGATGGTGCTGGCCGGCTCCGAGGTGTAGTCGTTGTTGCCGTTCGCCTTGGACAGCGCGTCGTACGGGTACGCCTTGGCGATCGCCTTACGGATGTTGATGTCCGTGATCTTCCGCGTGTCCATGTTGAACGTGTAGAGGCAGGGGCTCTCACCCTTGACCAGCTGGTTGGCCTTGTCGCCGGTCAGCTGCGGGATCAGCGAGGCGTCGACCTCGTCGTAGGCGAGCGAGTTGGCGTCGTCGCCGGCCGAGTTCAGCACCTTCTGCTGCAGGGTGACGAGCTCGCCGCCCCACTTGAAGCTCCACGCGTCGGCGTACTGGTGCCGGGCCGGGTCGGTGTTGGGGTCCCAGTTCGGGTTCTTCTTCAGCGTCAGCGAGGTGCCCGGAACGTACTGGTCGAACATGTACGGGCCGGTCGACAGCGGGTGGTTCTTGTAGTCCTGCTTGGTGTCCTTGGCCTTCGGGATCGGCGTGAAGGCCGGGAAGGTCAGGTAGAACGGCAGGTCGGCGAACGGCTTCGCGAGGTGGATGATCAGGGTGTCGGTGCCCTGGGTCTCCACGCCGGAGTAGTTGTCACCGTCGGCGTACGGGCCCTTGTACTTGTCGCCGTCCTTGAAGTAGGACAGCTGGTACGCGGGGCCGTTCGGGTACACGTCGTGGGCGAAGGACCGCTTGATCGCGTACGCCAGGTCCTCGACCTTGACGTCGGTGCCGTCCTCGTACTTGAACGTGCCCGTCATCTTGAACGTCCAGGTCAGCTTGTCCGCCGAGACCGTACCGAGGTCGGTCAGGTCGGGGACGAGGACCGGCTGGCCGTCGCGGATGTCGTACTGCGTGGGCGTACGGAAAGTAAGCTTCTCGATCTCGTTCGAGTCGGTGTAGTACGTGTCAGTGGGGTCGAGCGTGGACGGCGTGGTCTGGGCGACGATCGTGATCGTGCCGCCCTTCTTCGCGCCCGCGACCTCGGCCGCCGGACCCTTGGCGTTCGGGTCGGTCGCAGCCTGCTGGGCCTGAAGCTTGCCGGTGTCGCCCTTGTCCGTGTCGTTCTTGGATGACGGGCTGCCACAGCCCGACAAACCGATCGCCAGGGCGGCTGTCGCCGCCACGGCCACCTTGAAGCGCCTTGCCATTTCTCCTCTTTCTTAACAATGCGTCGACGGGGTCACCGTCGTGTGCGGGGATCGAAAGCGTCTCGGATCGAGTCACCGAGCAGGCTCAGCGCCAGCACCAGGATGCTGATCGCCAGCACAGGCAGCCACAGGTAGAGCGGGTCGGCCCGGTAGTACGTCGTGGCGTTGCTGATCGTGAGCCCCCACGACGGGGTCGGCTCGACCAGACCCACGCCGAGGAAGGTCAGACCCGCTTCGGCGACGATGTAGGTCGGCAGAGCCAGCGAGGTGGCGATGATGATCGGCGCCACCAGGTTCGGCAGCAGTTCCTTGAACAGGACCTTGTGGGTGGGCACGCCCAGCACCCGGGCGGCGGCGATGAACTCGCGCTCGCGCAGCGACAGCACTTCACCGCGGATGAGCCGGGCCAGGCTGGCCCAGCCGAAGAAGGAGAGGACCAGGATCAGCGCGATGAACCGCGACCGGGTGACCTGGCTGACGTCCGCCTCGGTCGGGTTGTCGCCCATGACGCTGAGGATCACGGCCGGAGCGGCGATCGCGAAGAGGAGGTAGGGCAGGCTCAGGACGAAGTCGATGACCCAGGAGATGACCCGGTCGATCCAGCCGCCGAGGAAGCCGGACAGCAGGCCCATGCACACGCCGATGACGGCGGTGATGAAGGTGACCGAGATGGCCACGATCAGGGACGGGCGGGCGCCGTAGACGAAGCGGGCGAACAGGTCACGCCCGAGTCGGGGCTCGATGCCGAACCAATGCTCACTGGTGAACGAGATGGTCGGAAAACCGTACTCGTCGATCAGGTCCTGGTGCAGTGTCGTCGTGTCCTGGCCCTCGAGCTTCGCGAGAAGCGGGGCGAACACGGCGATCAGGATGAAGAAGATGAAGATGCCCAGGCAGACCATGGCGAGCCGGTCCTTGCGCAAGCGCGCCAGGGCGATCTGGGTCGGCGACTTGTGCCGGGTCTCGACCTTCTTCAGATCTCCTGTGGGAGCCGTCATCGCGTCGATCGACGCGCCCTTCGGCTCCAGCGCGGCCTCTTCGATCAGGGGTTCCACGCTTCAATCACCTCCTCGAACGACACACCCTCACATGCGCCGTGCGCGAGAGGTATTCGGATCCTGCGGTTGGGAAGGTAGCCCGTAAAACGTCCGTAGAAAATGGGTTGACGCATCGAATGAATAACAGCCAGCTGACAGCCCATATCACGTAGGCCATACCAGACGCAGCCCCATGGGGGAATGAACCGTCATTTGACCGAGCAAATCGTACCTTTCGACGATCCACGGTGTCCCATTTGCGAGATATCACAACCCAAAGGGCAATCGTACGGTTGCGCAAAGTCATCGAAGTTGCCGAGCGACCTCGAAGAGCCGCTGTTTCGTCAGGGTTTCACCGAGATGTCGATCTTGGGAAGGCGCCGAGCCGGATCCTTCGGCCGTGAGCGCTCTCACACGGAAGATCTGCGGTGGATCGGGCCGAGAGCCCCCGGATCCACGGTCCAACGGCCCCTCGGAGCACGGTTCTGTGTTGATCTCCGTTACTCAACGCACTCGCCGAAAGTTTTCGCGAGCCATTCTGATTACGAATCGGACGCCATTTCATGCCATTCCCCGGACTTCGACCGGCGTCTTCCCTACGTTGCGAAGTCGGTCGGCGCCAGATCGGTGATGATCTCTACCGCCCGCTCCAGGGCCGCCGCCGGGTCCGCGTCCGGGCCGCCCAGCAGCGGATCCCAGTTCAGGTCGTCGAACAGCTCGGTCACGCCGGCCTGGGCATAAAGCTCGGCACCGGCCCGAATCTGCTCGGCGTCGCCCGACAACGGCAGCGAATCGTGCCGTTCGCCGGCTTTTACCCAGCCCCGCACCACGATGCGCACCTCGTCCGGGTCCCGCCCGGACTCCTCGGCCGACCGGCGCACCACCTGAACGCCCCGCCGCACGTCCTCCAGCCGGGCCTGGCTGCTGCTCACCCACCCCGCCGCGATCCGGCCCGCCCGCCGCAGCGCCGGATCGGCGGTGCCGCCCAGCAGCACCGGAGGGCCGCCCGCCTGCACCGGCGGCGGCGCCGACCGGCTCGGCGGAACGGTGTAGAACTCGCCGTCGAAGGATGCCACCGGGTCGTTCCAGAGGGTGCGCAGAGCCGCCACGTACTCCTCGGTGCGCCGTCCGCGCGGGTTCGGGTCCGAACCGGTCGCCACGAACTCCGGTTCCGACCAGCCGGTGCCCAGCCCCAGGTCGTGCCGCCCGCCGGAGAGCACGTCCAGGGTGGCGGCCTGCTTCGCGAGGTAGGCCGGCGACACGTACGGCAGGTTGATCACGGCGACACCGAGCCGGATGCGCGACGTGACCGCGGCGGTGTAACCCAGCGCCACCATCGGATCGAGCACGCTCTGGTAGACCGGCGCCAGCTGCTGATCGGCACCGACCAGCAGCCGCTGGAACGCCCACAGCCCGTGATAGCCGAGTTCCTCGGCCAGCTTCCCGAACCGCACCAGCGACGCGGGCATCGCCCATGCTCCGGAAACCGGCAAACCCAGGCTGATCAACATAAGAGCAACGTTAGCGGCGGTCGTATTCGGCCGACAACGCCTCGCCCAACTCGGTCAGGCGGGCATCCGGGGCCGCCGCCTGAATGGCGCCGACGAACGCCAGGTAGGCGGCGCGCAGCTCACCGCGGGCGCCGTCCAGCGCCGTGGCCAGCAGGTCGCGGCTGGCCACGGCGACCGGGCGGAAGTCGGCGGGGGTCTCGGCCGGCACCCCCGGCAGCAGATCGGGCAGGTCCGGCTCACCCGGCACGGCGGCCGGGTTCGGATCGGCCATCTCGGCGCGTAACCGCAGGTTGGCGCCGAGCAGGCCGGGCCGGGAACCCTCGAAGGTCAGGGCCGGCTCGTACTCCCGGGCGATCAGGCCGGCACCCCGCGCGTTCAGCTCGGCCGGGTCGGCGTCAGCCCGGATGCCGTCCGGGCCGAGGCCGAAGTAATCGGCCACACGCTCCCGGATCGACGGGATCCGGGAGCAGCCGCCGGCCAGCAGCACCTGGTCGACGCCCGCCCGGACCACGCGGTGCTCGAGCTCGGCCGCGGCCAGGGCGGCCGTCAGGTAACCCAGCGTCTTGGTCACGTCCGGCTCGATCATCGCCTCGAAGACCCGGCGGGACAGCGGCACCGTCGCGCTGACCGTAGCGGTCAGCAGCGGCAGCTCGAGGACGGTGGTCTCGGTGCTGGACAGCTCGCGCTTGCGGCGCTCGGCCTCCCGCCGGATCCGCCGGCGCACGTGCTCGTCCCGGCTCAGGTCGACGTGGTGCCGCTCGCGGATCTGGCGCAACACGTACCCCACGATGTGCTCGTCGAAGTCGTCGCCGCCCAGCCGCGGGTCACCGGCCGCGCCCAGCACGGTCACCCCCTCCGGCCCGATCCGCACGATCGCGGTGTCGAACGTGCCACCGCCGAGGTCGTAGATCGCGTAGATCCGCTCGCGGTCGTCGGCACCGAGCGCCACCGCCGCCGCGACCGGGTCGTCGAGCAGCCGGCGCACGTTGAGCTGGGCGAGACCGGCCGCCTCGCGGATCGCGCGGCGCTGCGACTCACCGGCCGAACCGGACACGGTGATCACCGCGTCGTGCACCGAGCCGCCGAGGAACGCCTCGGCCTGCCGCTTCAACTCGATGAGCAGGAAGGCGCAGATCTCGGGCGGGCGGTACTGCCGGCCGCGCAGCCGGAGCCGCTCGTCGGTGCCCAGGCCACGCTTGATGCCGTCGATCTGCGGCAGCGCATCGCTCGCCGAGGGACGGCCGACCAGGATGCGGCCGGCCGGATTTTGCCCCACCACGGCGGGCAGCGCGGATGAGCCGTCCGGGCCCGGGATGACGATCAGCTTCGAACCATCCCAGACGGACATCGTGCACGAGGTCGTGCCGAGATCGATCCCGATCACCGGATGGTAGGGAGAAGACGAAGCACTGTGCTCGGTCAAGGCCGCCCCCTATGACCAGCTCGCTGTCAGTTAACTTACAGTCGAGTTAACTGATCACGATCGATCCGTCGGAATCCCGACGAACGCTGGACATCGGGAACGCTCAGGTTCCTCTGGCCTCGGCGTCCCGCAGCGCCCGCTCCGCCCAGCCGATCCGCTGGTCACTCAGGCCGGCCGCGCGGGCCTGGTAGACCGCCTCGTGGAGCAGGCGCATCGCCTCGGACCGGTTGCCCGCCGCCAGCTCGGCCTCGCCCAGCGCGAGCGTGCCGGTCGCCACCCGGCGCGGGTCGCCGTAGCGCTCCCGCAGCACCTGCGACATGCGCAGGTGCCGCAGCCCCTGCTCCGGGTCGCCGGCCACGTAGACGTGGAAGAACCCGATGTGCCGGTGCACCTCGGAGCGCACCATCTCGTCGGCGTACCGCTCGGCCAGCTCGAGCGCCTCGCCGTAGAACGGCATCGCGGTGGCCCAGTCACCACGCAGCACCTGATGCACCAGACCCAGCCCGAACAGCGACTCGGCCGCGCCGGCCGGGTCGTCGGCCTCCCGCTGGATGGCCAGGGCGTCCTGGAACAACCGCTCCTCGGCCGGCCAGTCGGCCCGGCTCAGGTCCTCCCCGATCGCCGCGAAGTGCAACAGCATGCCGAGCCCGGTCAGCGCGGCCGCCTCGTCCACCCGGTCACGGCTGCGGCGTGCGCTGTCCCGCGCCGCCTCCAGCAGTTGCCGCGCCGGAAGGTAGTCACCGGTGCGGAACGCCGCCTCCAGCATCGCCTCGTTGCCCGCGGCGAGCAGTGCCCCGGCGGTCGGCTCGCTCCCCATGAACATAGACGCTACTAAAAGTCACGTCGGCGGCGCGCTCCCGTCCCGCGGCTCCGCGATAGCCTGCATCGTGCGGAAGATCTACGTGATCGGGATCGGGGCCGGTGACCCCGACCAGCTGAGCCTGCAGGCGGCCAAGGCGATCGGCCGGACCGACGTCTTCTTCGTGCTCGACAAGGGCGAGGCGAAGGAAAGCATGATCGAGCTGCGGCGACGCATGATGAAGGCGTACGGCCGGCCCAGCCGGCGCATCGCCGAGGGCCGCGACCCCGACCGGGACCGCACGCCCGCCGACTACCAGGGCACGATCGCCGACTGGCGGCACCGCCGTTCCGAGGTGACCGAGGCGCTGATCAGCGAGCACCTGCTGGACGACGAGACCGGCGCCTTTCTGGTGTGGGGCGACCCGTCCCTCTACGACTCGACCATCGCGATCCTCGACGAGATCCTGGCCCGCGGCCAGACCCTCTTCGAGTACGAGATGATCCCCGGTATCAGCAGCGTCTCGACCCTGGCCGCCCGGCACAGGATCCCGCTGAACCGGGTCGGCCGCGCGTTCCAGGTGACCACCGGCCGCCGGCTCGCCGACGAGGGCTGGCCGGCCGGCGTCGACGACGTGATCGTCATGCTCGACGCCCAGCAGGCGTTCACCGCCCACCCCGACGCCGACATCTACTGGGGCGCCTACCTGGGCACCGAGGACGAGATCCTGGCCTCCGGCAAGGTCGCCGACGTCGCCGACGACATCCTCAAGATCCGCTCCGAGGCCCGCGAACGCCACGGCTGGATCATGGACACCTATCTATTACGCCGCCCCGACGCGAAGTGATGGTATTAGTGGGGCGGTGAGCCGCCGGGTCTTCGTCAGCAGTGCGTCGGGCGCAGTTGCGCCCTACCGCAAGGCCGCGGTCGACGTGTGTCATCGGCTGGGGCTGACCCCGGTCTTCATGGAGGAGTTCGATCCGCAGCGGCCGGCACCCGCCGATGTCTGCCGCGACCTGGTCGCCGGTTGTGACGTGTTCCTGCTGGTGCTCGCCCACCGGTACGGTTCGCGTCCGCCGGGCGAGGCCCGCTCGTACACCGAGCTGGAGTACGAATGGGCGGTGGAGCGGCCCGACCTCCCGGTGCTGGTCTTCGTCGTCGATCCAGCTTTCCCCTGGTCACCGCTCGATGTCGACAGCGGCCCGGATGCCGAGGCATTGGCTCGGTTCATCGGTCGGGTGACCACCGGGCACGTGGTCAAGGCGTTCGACACCGTCGAGTCGTTCCGCGAGGACGTGCTGCTCGCGCTGCGCGGGCACGAGTCGGCCGAACCGGAGACCGGTGGGCGGCCGCTGCCTCCACCGCCCGCGTTTCACGCCTTCCCGCCCTATGTGGGCAGCGCGCCGTTCACCGGCCGGGAGGCCGACCTGACCGCGCTGGACGCTTGGGGAACCTCGGCCGACCCGATGCTGGTGGTGGAGGCGATCGGGGGCACCGGCAAGAGCGCCCTCACCTGGGAGTGGGCCGTGCACCGGGCGCCGGACACGATCGATGGTCTCGCCGGACGCCTGTGGTGGAGTTTCTACGACCGTTCCCCGTCGCTCACCTGGTTCCTGCGGGAGGTGCTCGCCTACACCACCGGCCGCACGCCGCACTCGATCCGTAAACTGTCTCGGACCGACCTCGCCGCGCAGGTGCTGGCAGCCCTTCGCAGCCGCCCGTTCCTGCTGGTCCTGGACGGCTTCGAGCGGCTGCTCAACGCCTACCACGAAGTCGATCCGTCGAAAATACGCGACGACGAGATCGAACCGGCCAAGCGGTCGATGATCGACCCGCTCGCCGAGGACGTACTGCGGGAGCTGACCGCGGCCGGGCCGTCCAAGGTGCTGATCAGCACCCGGCTCATGCCGGACGCGGTGATCGGGCGCTTCGGCCGACAGGTGACCGGGGTCCAGCACCTCCGGCTGCCGGGCCTCACCGATGACGACGTGGTCTCCCTGCTCGACCGGCTCGGGGTGGGCGGCAACCGGTCGGCGATCACCGGCTTCTTCGGCCGGCTCGACAACCATCCACTGCTGGCCGGGATCGTGGCCGGCATGGTTCGGGACTATCGGCCGCAACCCGGCGACTTCGGCCGCTGGCTGGCCGATCCGGCGGCCGGCGGCCGGCTGGCTCTGGTCGAGCTCGATCTGACCCAGCGCCGCACGCACATCCTCGCCGCCGCGACGTCCGGGCTGTCCTGGTCGAGCCAGCGCCTGCTCAGTTGGATATCGGTGCTGTCCGGGACGGTGGAGTGGGCCGCGGTCGAAGCGATCAACCCGCTCCGGCCGCCGCCACCGGAGCCCCTGGCCGATGCCGAGGAGACCGAGCGGCGGGCGACCCGGTGGCGGTCGTCCGAAGTGGTTACCCGCGCCACGACCCAGCTCGATCGTGCGCTGCGCGACCTGGAGGAGCGCGGCCTGCTCTGGTGGGACCGCGGGTCCAACACCTACGACATGCATCCGGTCATCCGGTCCTACGTCTACGACCAGCTGGAGGCCGGCGACCGGGTGCGGGCGAACCAGGCGGTCCGGGACTACTTCCAGGCGCTTCCCCCCGAGGACACCGAGCGGGCGACCGGCGTCGAGGACCTCCGCCAGACGATCACGATTTTCCGGGCTCTGGTGGGGGCCGGACTGGTCGCCAACGCCGACGAACTGTGGGCGCGCAGCCTTGCCGACATCCTCCTGGTGCAACTCGGCGCCTACTCCACCGCGACGGAGCTGCTGACCCCGATCGCGTCAACCGGCCGCACCGCCACTCGGGCCGCGCTCGCCGTCGCGTACCACCTACAAGGCCGGCACGACGAGGCGATCGCCCAGGAGGGTGACCTGCTTGCCGACCTGTTACGGGCCGGGATCTTCGGCCATGCCCGAACCAGCCTGGCCCGGCTGACCACCGTGTACCGCAGCAACGGCCAACTGGCCCACGCGGCCGAGATGCTGTCGTTGTGGGCGAAGATGGTCACCGCCACAGGCGACAAACCGGCCCACGACGCCAACCTCGCCCTCGCCCGCGCCGAGTTCGGCCTGCTGACCGGCGACACCGAGCAGGCAGGTCGCGGGCTCGCGGAAGCCGAACAGCTCCGGGTGCAACCGAACTCACCCTGGCACCACGGCAATCTCCTGCTGCATCGTCTGGAACTGGAGTTCCGCGAGACCGGCCGGCTGCCGTCGATCCGGTTGGATCGGGCCGAAAGCCGCCTGACCTCCGCACGACATCGGATCCGGCTCACCGCCCTCCGGCTGGATTCGCTCCTCGCGGAGGCGGAGTTCGACGCGGCGGTACCGGTTGCCGAGTTCCACGAACGGCTCAGCCGCAACGCCGGTGTCGACACGGCGCCCGCGATGCTCGCCTATCTGCTCGCCCGCACCGGCCGGACGGACGACGCCGCCTCCGCCGTCGAGGCGGTGCTTCACCGGCTTCCGCGGTTACGCTCGAATGCACGGCCGCACCGGTGGCTCGCCGAGGCGCTGTTCGTGCTGGACCGGCGCGAGCAGGCGATTCACCATGCCGGGCTGGCTTATCGGCAAGCGTGGGCGGACGGGCCGCCGTACACCTTCCACTGGGACCTCCAGGCCGCCGGTGAGCTGCTGACCAGGCTGGGTGAGGACCCGCCGGAACTGGCCCGGCGAGCCCGGCCGGCGGTGCCGATGCGCGACGAGATCGTCGCCTTCATCGAGGCCCGCCAGCTCCTCACGTTTGACTAGTGGTCCTCGAGATCGCCCTCGGTGGCCAGGAAGACCTCCTGCAGCGCGGACAGCGTCTCCGGCGAGGGTGACTCCCAGAGCTTGCGGTCGGCCGCCTCCAGCAGGCGCTCGGTGATGCCGTGCAGGGCCCACGGGTTGGAGTCCTGCATGAACTTCTGGTTCTCCGGGTCCAGCACGTAACTGGCGGCCAGCTGCTCGTACATCCAGTCGGTGACCACGCCGGCGGTGGCGTCGAAGCCGAACAGGTAGTCGACCGTGGCGGCCAGCTCGAACGCGCCCTTGTAGCCGTGCCGGCGCATCGCGGCGATCCAGCGCGGGTTGACCACCCGGGCCCGGAAGATCCGGGCCGTCTCCTCGGTCAGGCTCCGGGTGCGGGTGGCGTCCGGGTTGGTGGAGTCGCCGACGTACGCGGCGGGAGCCTTGCCGGTGAGCGCGCGGACCGTGGCGATCATGCCGCCGTGGTACTGGAAGTAGTCGTCCGAGTCGGCGATGTCGTGTTCGCGGGTGTCGATGTTCTTGGCGGCCACGTCGATCCGGCGGTAGGCGTTCTCCATGTCCGGGCGCGCGGGCACGCCGTCCAGGCCACGCCCGTACGCGAAGCCGCCCCACACTGCGTACACCTCGGCCAGGTCCTTGTCGTCCCGCCAGTTCCGGCTGTCGATGAGCGGAAGGATGCCGGCGCCGTAGGCGCCCGGCCGGGAGCCGAAGATGCGCATGGTGGCCCGCCGCCAGTCGCCATGAGAATCCTGGTCACGCAGGGCGTGGTCGCGCACGTAGTTGTCCGGCTCGTCGAGCTCGGCGATCATCCGGAAGGCGTCGTCGAGCATCGCCACCACGTGCGGGAACGCGTCCCGGAAGAAGCCGGAGATGCGGACCGTGACGTCGACCCGCGGCCGGCCCAGCTCCTCGCGGGCGATCGGTTCCAGGCCGGTGACCCGGCGCGAGGCCGGATCCCAGATCGGGCGTACGCCGATCAGGGCGAGAATCTCGGCGATGTCGTCGCCGGCCGTGCGCATGGCGCTGGTGCCCCACGCGGAGAGGCCGACCGAGCGCGGCCAGTCGCCGTAGTCGGCGCGGTAGCGGGCCAGCAGCGAGTCGGCCATGGCCTGGCCGGTCTCCCAGGCGAGCGCGCTCGGGATGGCCTTGGGGTCGACCGAGTAGAAGTTGCGGCCGGTCGGCAGCACGTTGATCAGGCCGCGCAGGGGCGAGCCGCTCGGCCCGGCCGGGACATAGCCGCCGTCCAGCGCGTGCAGCACGTTGGTGAGCTCGTCCGTGGTCCGGGCGAGGCGTGGCACCACCTCGGTCGCGGCGAACTCCAACACCCGCCGTACCTCGGAATTGTCGGAGATGTGGGACGCGTCGGTCGGCCAGCCGGCCTCCTCCATCGCCATGACCAGGGCCCGGGCCTGCTCCTCCACCTCGTCGGTGCGGGCGGTGGACGCGTCCTCGGCCAGACCGAGCGCCTCGCGCAGACCGGGCAGCGCGGCCACCTTGCCGGCCCACATCTGCCGGGCCCGCAGCATGGCGAGCACCAGGTTGACCCGGGCCTCGCCGACCGGCGCGGCACCGAGGATGTGCAGGCCGTCGCGGATCTGCACGTCCTTGACCTCGCACAGCCACCCGTCGACGTGCAGGATGAACTCGTCGAACTCCTCGTCGCCGGGCCGGTTGTCCAGGCCCAGGTCGTGGTCCATCTTGGCGGCCTGGATCAGCGTCCAGATCTGGGCGCGGATGGCCGGCAGCTTCGCCGGGTCGAGCGCGGCGATGTTGGCGTGCTCGTCGAGCAGTTGCTCCAGGCGGGCGATGTCGCCGTACGACTCGGCCCGCGCCATCGGCGGGATCAGATGGTCGACCAGCGTGGCGTGCGCCCGCCGCTTGGCCTGGGTGCCCTCGCCCGGGTCGTTGACCAGGAACGGGTAGATCAGCGGCAGATCGCCGAGGGCGGCGTCGGTGCCGTCGCTGGCCGACATGCCCACGTTCTTGCCCGGCAGCCACTCCAGGTTGCCGTGCTTGCCGACGTGCACGACCGCGTGCGCCCCGAACTCGTCGGCCAGCCAGCGGTAGGCGGCCAGGTAGTGGTGGCTCGGCGGCAGGTCGGGGTCGTGGTAGATGGCCACCGGGTTGGCGCCGAACCCGCGCGGCGGCTGCACCATCACCACGACGTTCTCGTCCTGGAGCGCGGCCAGCACGATGTCGCCGCTGTCGACGTACAGCTCGCCGGGCGGCGGCCCCCAGTGCTGGACCATGCGGTCCCGCAGGTCGGCCGGCAGCGTGGCGAAGAACTCCGTGTACCGCGCGCCGGTGATCCGCACCTTGTTCGCCGAGAGCTGGTCCTCGGTCAGCCAGTCCGGGTCCTGCCCACCCGCCGCGATCAGCGTGTGGATCAGCCCGTCCCCGTCGTAGTCGGTGAACGACCCGGTCCGGTAGCCGCCCTCACGCATCGCGGCCAGCAGCGCGACCGTCGAGGCCGGGGTGTCCAGACCGACCGCGTTGCCGATGCGCGAATGCTTGGTCGGATAGGCGGAGAGCATCAGCACGATCCGCCGCTCGGCCGGCGGCACGTGCCGCAGCCGGGCATGCGCGACCGCGATGCCGGCCACCCGGGCGGCCCGTTCGTCGTCGGCCACGTAGACCGACAGCCCGTCCGGGTCGATCTCCTTGAACGAGAACGGGACCGTGATGATCCGGCCGTCGAACTCGGGGATCGCCACCTGGGTGGCCGCGTCGAGCGGCGACAGCCCGTCGTCGCCGGCCTCCCAGACAGAACGGCTGCTGGTCAGGCACAACGCCTGCAGGATCGGCACGTCCAGACCGGCGAGAACACCGACGTCCCACGCCTCGTCGTCGCCGCCGGCTCCGACCGTCGCGGGCTTCGTGCCGCCTGCGGCGAGCACGGTCACGATCAGGGCGTCGGCCGTACGCAACTCGGCCAGGAGCTCTTCCGACGCCGTACGCAAGGAGGCGGTGAAGATGGGCAGCGGCCGCGCGCCCTTCGCCTCGATCTGCCGGCACAACGATTCGACGAACGCGGTGTTGCCGGCCATGTGGTGCGCCCGGTAGTAGAGCACCGCGATGACCGGCCCGGTGGCCGTCGTCTCGCGCGGCAGCGGACCCCAGTCCGGCGCGGCCACCGGCGCGGCGAAACCGTGCCCGGTGAGCAGCACGGTGTCGGAGAGGAAGTGGAAGACGGCGGTCAGATTTTCCGCCCCACCCTGCGCCAGGTAGGTGTGCGCCTCGGCGGCCACGCCGGCCGGCACGGTGGAGAGTTTCATCAAGTCGGCGTCCGGCGCCTGCTCGCCGCCCAGCACGACCACCGGGACCGGCCCGGCGAGCAGCGCGTCGAGCCCCTCTTCCCAGGCCCGCCGGCCGCCCAGGATCCGGACGACGACCAGGTCGACCCCGTCGAGCAGGGAGGGCAGATCGTCGACGCCGGTGCGGGCCGGGTTGGCGAGCCGCCAGTCGGCGGCGCCGGCCCGGGCGCTGAGCAGATCGGTGTCGGACGTCGACAGCAGCAGAAACACGCGCACTCCCCCTCGGGGTCCGCGCCCCGGGTAGACGGATCACGGCGACCGGAGTTCCTGGCTCCCGAACCTGGTAGGCCCGGTGACAGTGGCGGGACCGCGCCGGATTTCCACCGGCTTCCTCCGCGGCGTCGCCGCTCGTGACCACCCAGCCTTCCGGGCCGCGCCGACCGCCGTCAAGCCGGGGTGCGGTGTGTGACGATGCCGACCCGAGGATGCGTTCATGTCGGTGGCCCTCCGTAGGATCCGGCAGGTGCCCCTCCCGATCCGCCGGTCCGAGACCGACGCGTGCCCCGGCGCCCTGCGACTGCACCAGGCAGCCGACGGGCCGCTCGCGCGCATCCGTCTCCCCGGCGGCCGGCTGACCGGCACCCAGCTGGCCGCGCTCGCTTCGATCGCCGCCGATTCCGGCGACGGCAGCCTCGAACTGACCTCCCGGGCCAACGTTCAGCTGCGGGCGCTGACCCGGACCAACCCCACGGATCTCGCGGCCCGGCTGTCGGCCGCCGGCCTGCTGCCGGCCCCGACCCACGAGACCGTACGCAACATCGCGGCCCCGCCGTTGGCCGACGCCCGGACCCGCGCCCTGATCCACGACCTGGACGCCGCCCTGTGCGCCGACCCGGAGTTGACCGCCCTCCCCGGCCGCTTCCTGTTCGCCATCGGCCCGGTCCCCCTGGCCACCGACGTCGCCGCGGTCGCGGTCGGTGCGGCCCCCGCCGACGAGTTCGCCATCCTCTTCGCCGGCCACGACGAGGGCCTCCGCGTCCCCGCCGACCGGGTGACGGCCGCCCTGTTGGCCGCCGCCCACGCGTTCCTCGATGCCCGCGCCCACCACAAGTCGGCCATCACCACGCCGGACACCGCTGACCGGCCCGCGGCCGGGGCGACGCCGGTGGTCGGCACGGGAAAGCTCGCGTGGCGCCTCGCCGAGTTGCCCGGCGGCGCCCGGGTGATCGCCGAACTGACGGCCGCGCGGCTGGGCGCCGCCCTGCGCGACGAACAGGGCCTCGTTCCCGACTACCCCGCGTCGCCGGTGGGCGTGCTGCCGCAGTCCGACGGGCTGGTCGCGGTCGGGGCGATCGTTCCGCTGGGGCGGCTGACCGGCGTACAGATGAAAGTGCTGGCCGAAGCCGACCACCTGGTCATGACCCCCTGGCGTGGGGTCGTCGTGGCCGATCTTCCGCCGTCGGCGGTGTCGGCGTGGCAGCGCCGCCTCGCCGAGGCCGGCCTGCCGACCGGCCCCGACTCCCGCTGGACCGGCGTGACCGCCTGCGCCGGGCTCCCCGGCTGCGCCAAATCCCGGGCCGACATCCGCGCGGACGCCCTGGCCGCCACCCGTTTCGTCGACGGCCTCCCGGTGCACTGGCTCGGCTGCGAGCGCGGTTGCGGCTCCCCCGCCGGCCCGCACGTCCGCGTCGAGGCCACCCCCGACGGCTACGCCATCACCACGCCGGACGGCCAGGTCGTGGTGGCAACCGCGATTACCCCCCACCCACCGACCGCGGCCGGCCACCCCTCGGCTGCGGGCTTCGACGCTGGTCTGGCGGACCTCGTCGCTGCGGCACGCAGGAGCTGAGCATGGAATTCGACTATGAGCGGGACGGGGCCGAGATCTATCGGCGGTCGTTCGCGACCATTCGGGCGGAGGCCGATCTCACCGCGTTTCCGGCGGATCTGAGTCGGGTCGTCGTGCGGATGATTCATGCCTGCGGGATGGTCGATCTCACCGGGGACGTCGGGTTCAGCCCGCTCGTGGCGCAGGCGGCACGCAAGGCGCTGCTCGACGGGGCGCCGATCCTGTGTGACGCCGAGATGGTCGCGTCCGGGATCACCCGCAAGCGGCTGCCGGCCGGCAACGACGTGGTGTGCACGCTGCGCGATCCGGCCGTGCCGGAACTGGCCGCGAAGCTCGGCACCACCCGCAGCGCGGCGGCGCTCGACCTCTGGGGTGACCGGCTCGGCGGCAGCGTGGTGGCGATCGGGAACGCGCCGACCGCGCTGTTCCGGCTGCTGGAGATGATCGCGGCGGGGGCACCGCGGCCGGCCGCGGTGCTGGGCATCCCGGTCGGGTTCATCGGCGCGGCCGAGTCGAAGGAGGCGCTCGCCGCCTCCGATCTGGAACATCTGGTCGTGCGCGGGCGGCGGGGTGGCAGCGCCATCACCGCGGCCGCGGTCAACGCCCTCGCCTCGGAGACGGAGTGACATCCATGGCCGGAAAGCTCTACGGCGTGGGCGTCGGCCCCGGCGACCCGGAGTTGATCACGGTGAAGGCCGCCCGGCTGATCGAGAACGCCGACGTGGTGGCCTATCACGCGGCGCGGCACGGGCGCAGCAACGCGCGGGCCATCGCGGCGGCGCACCTGCGGGACGGGCAGATCGAGGAGGCGCTGATCTACCCGGTCACCACCGAGACCACCGACCATCCGGGCGGTTACCAGGGCGCGATCGACGACTTCTATGCCGAGTCGGCGGCCCGGCTCGCCGCGCACCTCGACGCGGGGCGGGACGTGGTCGTGCTGGCCGAGGGCGACCCGTTCTTCTACGGGTCCTACATGCACATGCACAAGCGCCTCGCCGACCGGTACGACACGACCGTCGTCCCGGGGGTGACCTCGGTGAGCGCCGCGTCGGCCGCGCTCGGCCGGCCGCTGATGGAGCGCGACGAGGTGCTCACGATCCTGCCCGGCACCCTGCCCGCCGGCGAGTTGGCCGCGCACCTGGCGGCTACCGAGTCGGCCGCGGTGATGAAGCTGGGCCGCACGTTCCCGAACGTGCGGGCGGCGCTGGAACGTTCGGGCCGGCTCGCCGACGCCTGGTACGTCGAGCGGGCCACCACGGCCGGCGAGCGCACCGTCCCGCTCGCGGACGTCGATCCGGACACCGTCCCGTACTTCTCGCTGGCGTTGCTGCCGAGTCCGGCGGCCGCCGCCTTCGGCGCGGAAAGAGGTGCGGAAAGAGAAGACGACCAGGAGGGCGAGGTCGTCGTGGTCGGCTTGGGGCCGGGCGACCCGCAGTGGCTCACGCCGGAGGCGCGGGCCGCGATCGCCGCCGCCGACGACCTGATCGGCTACGGCCCCTACCTGGACCGGGTGGCCGCTCGGCCGGGCCAGCGCAAGCACCCCTCGGACAACCGGGTGGAGGCCGAGCGGGCCGCGTTCGCGCTCGACCTGGCCCGGCGTGGGCACCGGGTCGCGGTGATCTCGGCCGGTGACCCGGGCGTGTTCGCGATGGCCGCGGCCGTGCTCGAGGTGGCCGACGACCCGCAGTGGAAGGACGTGCCGGTGCGGGTGGTGCCGGGGCTGACCGCGGCGCAGGCGGTGGCGGCCCGGGTGGGCGCGCCGCTCGGGCACGACTTCTGCGTGCTGTCCCTGAGCGACCGGCTCAAGCCCTGGTCGGTGGTCGAGTCGCGGCTGGTCGCCGCGGCCCGGGCCGACCTGGTGATCGCGATCTACAACCCGGCGTCGAGGTCGCGCACCGAGCAGCTGGTGCGGGCCCGCGCGGCGCTGCTGGAGCACCGCGCGCCGGAGACGGTCGTGGTGATCGGGCGGGATGTGGGCGGTCCGACCGAGTCGGTGCGGGTCACCACGCTGGCCGAGCTGGACCCGGCCACGGTCGACATGCGCTGCCTGCTGTTGATCGGTTCGACCCGGACACGGGCGGTCGCCGGGGCGGACGGGACGACCCGCGTCTACACGCCGCGGCACTATCCCGAGGCATAACAACCCACTCGCAACCGACGCCGGGGTTTATGCGGCGGAAAAGTGGCTTTTCCGCCGCCACAGAATGCATTTTCGGCCGGCGCCGCTACCGCCCGGCAACCGTTCGGCGACTCCGGAACTCTACCGGCCATCAAGGCATTTCCGCAGCTCAGCGCCCTTCGGCGGGGCTAAGAGTCCGATCTTTTCGGTTGCCGCAACCCGGCTGCCACCGTCGTGCACCGACGAAGCAATCAGCAAACCATGACTCCCCTAATGCAACTGCGCCGATTGGAGGGCCGCTTCCGCACCTGAACCTCGTCCCACGGAAGGGACCCGTACGTGAACCTCTCCCGCCGCCGCGCCGCCGTCATCGCCTCGACGGTCCTCCTCGGCCTGTCCGCCCCCGCCGCCGCCCCGGCGATCGCCCAGCCCGCCGCCGTGAAGCCCGCGACCACGACGAAGGTCGCCACCACGGCCGTCACCGCGGTGCCGACGCTGGCCTCCCGGCTCGCCGCCGTCAAGGCCGCCAAGACGATCAACTACTACCCGGCCAACGCCGGCTGGTCGAAGATGTGGACCAGCTTCGACGCCGCGAAGATCGACGCCGACATGGCGAAGGCGGACGCCCTCGGTGCCACCAGCGCCCGGGCGATCATCTTCCCGTCGACGTTCGGCTACCCGACGCTGAACTCCACCTACACCAGCCGGCTCGCCACCTTCGTGAACACCGCCGACAAGTACGGGATGACCGTCAAGTTCACGCTGTTCGACTGGTGGGGCCAGTACAGCGAGGTCGCCAACAGCTTCAACTGGGCGAACAACCTGCTCCGGGCGTACCGGGACGACCCCCGGATCATCTCGGTCGAGCTGCAGAACGAGTTCGACCCGGACGACGTGGGCGCGGTCACCTGGGCCAAGAAGATCGTGCCGCTGGTCCGCGCGGCGTACCCGACCATGCCGCTGACCTTCTCGGTGAACGGTGACGACGGCGCCATCGGGATGGGCAAGATCAAGGCGGCGCTCACCGCGAACCCGATCGACTTCTACGACTTCCACTTCTACACCAGCTCGGAGCGGGCCCTCGCGGTGATCAAGCAGGCCCAGGCCACCGTCGCGCCCACCCCGATGGTGATCGGCGAGGTCGGCCTGAACACCCTGCAGAACACCGAGGGTGAGCAGGCCGCCTTCCTGGCCCGGGTGTTCCAGGCCGCGAACGCGGCCGGCGTGCAGTCGGTGGCCCCGTGGACGCTGACCGACTTCGCCACCGGCTCGATCCCCGATTCACAGGTGTCGAAGATCCCGGCCCAGTACAACTACGGCCTGTACCGCACGAACGGTGTTGCCAAGGCGGCCGCGGCCGTGGTGAAGGCGGCCTGGACCGGTGCCGCCGCGCCGGCCACCCTGATGGACACCAGCTTCGAGAACGGCACCGGCCTCAGCCCGTGGCGTGCCTACCTGCCCGAGCTGGGCCAGGCGGTCAAGACGCAGGCGCAGGCGCGCACCGGCAAGTGGTCGGTCACCCTCACCAACACCGGCAAGACCGCGGCCGGTGCGCCGTCCTTCCGGGTCGCCCCGATCGTCCCGGTGGTCTCCGGCCAGAAGTGGCACGGCGAGGCGTGGGTCCGCGGCAACGCCGCCACCGGCGCCACCCAGATCGCGCTGAGCTGGTTCGACATCAACGACAAGTGGCTGGGTGGCGGCGCCTCGGCGACCCTGCCGACCGGCACCACCAACTGGACGAAGCTGGTCGTGGACGGGGTCGCCCCGGCCGGTTCGGCCAGCATGCAGATTCACCTCAAGTCGGCGGAGAACACCGGCACCGTCTGGTTCGACGACGTGGTGGTGTCCGCCTCCTGAGGCTCGGCATGAACGGCGGACGCCGTCGCCCCACGTGGCGGCGGCGTCACGCCGATCCGGGCCATCAGCTCGTCGTACGCGGCGACGGTCTTCTCCCACGACGACGGGTCGGCGTGCCGCCGGCCGACCAGGCGGTCGGCGTCGCGGATCGCGGCGGACAGCGCCGCCGGGTCGCCGGCCGGTGCGAACCGGGCGCCCGGGTACTCCTCGGCCGCCTCGACCAGGCCGCCGACCGCGGTCACCACGACCGGCAGGCCGTGGCTCATCGCGATGTGCAGCGGCCCGCTCGCCGAGCTGCGCCGGTAGGGCAGCACGACCAGGTCGGCCGCCGCGAAGTAGGCGTCCACCTCGGCGTCGGCGACGTAGCGGTTGACGAACTCGATGCGGCCGGCGGCGGGCGAGGCGGCGATCAGTTCGGCCGGCAGCGTCCAGCCCTCCCAGGTCTCCCCCACCACGGTCAGGTGGTAGTCGCCGGGCAGCGTCGCGAACGCCTCGATCAGGTCCTCGAGTCCTTTGTAGGGGCGGATCGTGCCGAAGAACAGCAGCCGGCGCGGCCCACCCGGGACACGCGGCTCGGGGACGGCGGCGTCGTGGTGATCGAACGGGCCGTGCCGGGCGATCACCGACGGGACCGTGCTCAGCGCGTACGTCTCCCGAAGGGTCTGTTGATCGAAGCGCGAATGGACCACCACGCCGTCGGTGCGCCGCAGCAGCGGCTGGATGAATTTGCGGACGTAGGCCGCGGCCCAGCGGTGTTCGGCCTCGCCGGTGTCCTGGACCTCGTGGAACTCGACGATCACGCGGACGCCGGTGAGCCGGGCGGCGAGGCAGAGGACCAGGTAGGAGTGCAGCACGGTGCCGGTCCACCACTGCAGGACGAGCACGTCCGGGCGAAATTTGCGCATAAATTGGACGGCTCGCAGCAGGGAGGGCGCTCCCCACCAGTCCACGCCGTCGAAGACCGGGATGCCCTCGTCGTAGCGCAGGTCGCTGAGCTGCCGGCCGACCCGGTTCCGGCCGGGGTAGAGGCGGGCCGGGAGCAGCTGCCGCATCAGCACGGTGCCGACCTCGTAGCGGGTGTTGAGCGCGTTCGCGAGCCGGCAGGTGTAATAGCTGATCCCGGAGAGAAATCGCCATCCCGAGCCGACCACGAGAATTCGCGGTTTTTCTCGATAAATCGGATCAGGCGGGCGGACGGCGGACTCACGCGCTGCACGCACGGTAAACCTCCTCGATCTGCGGGACCACGCGAGTCGCGGTGAAGTCGAGCCCGCGCCGATAGCCGGCCGTGCGGAGCCGGTCGGCCAGGGCGTCGTCGGTGAGCACCCGGACGAGCGCCGCGTGCAGGGCGTCCGCGTCGCCGGTCGGCACGTGCAGGCCGCTCTCCCCGTCCCGGATCATGTCGGCCAGGCCGCCGACCCGGGAGGCGATCACCGGCGTACGGGCCAGCAGCGCCTCGACCGCCACCTGCCCCATCGCCTCGTTGATGGACGGCACCACCCCGGCCGCGGCCCCGTGCCAGGCCGCCATCACCTGCTGGTGCGGCACGTCGTGCCGGACCAGCACCCCGGGCGGAACCGCCGGGGTGTCCGGCCGCCAGGTCCCGATGCAGACCAGCGCCGGCGCCGGCTCGTGGCCCGTCCACCGGTCGACCAGGGTCCGGTACGCGGTGAAGAGCACGTCCACGCCCTTGTGCGGCCCGAGCGCCCCGACGAACAGGATGTACGGCCGGTCGGGCAGCCAGTGCGGCCGGGCCGTGTTGCG
This sequence comes from Paractinoplanes toevensis, assembly GCF_018332695.1. Lineage (GTDB taxonomy): Bacteria > Actinomycetota > Actinomycetes > Mycobacteriales > Micromonosporaceae > Actinoplanes > Actinoplanes toevensis. The sequence continues at coordinate 107,511 of NZ_BOQN01000049.1, read as the reverse complement.
GGCCAGCTCGTCCAGCCCGTCCGGCACCAGGCTGGAGACCACCCGCACCGGCAGGCCGGCCGGGAGCCGGGCCTGTTCCAGGGCCCGGGCCACCGACGGCGAGATCGCGGTGAGCGCGTCGATCCCCCGGTGCCGGTGCGCGCGCAGCGCCGCGGTCAGCGCCACCGCCTTGGGCTTGCCGTACTGGCCGGAGGCGCAGGGCAGGCAGTGCGAGAGCCGCGGTCCGGTCGCGCAACCCCGGCCGTCCCGGGCGAAGGTCTTCTTCACGCAGGCCAGCCCGAAGTCGTGGGCGGTGTGCACGTGCGGCACCCCGTCCCGGCCGAACCGCAGCGGCAGGTAGCTGTACATCAACCAGTCGTGGCTGTGCACCACGTCGTAGCGGTGGGCCCGCAGTTCGCGCCGGATGCCGGCGACGGTGAGCGGGTCGGCTGCGGTCGGGTGGAACGGTTTCGCCCGGTCCTGGTTGATGCCGGGCAGCAGGCTGGTGGCGATGCTGCCGACCCGGACGACCCGGACGCCGCCGAGCCGCTCCTCCGCAACCGAACCGGGGGCGGCCAGGGTGAGCACGGTGACGTCGTGCCCCCGGCGCACCAACTCCTCACTGCTGGTGGCGATGCTGCGTTCGAGCCCGCCGATGACGGGTGCATAGAGGTTGGCCAGGTGCAGGATCTTCACGGGACTCTCCGGGATCGCGGGCGGGAATGGGCAGGAGAGCGGAAGCGCCCCGGAACGACCGGATGGGAACGTGGACGCGGTCGCCGGGGGCGGGGCGCGGAGACGTTCTGCGGGGTGAAACGGCGGCGAAGGCGGGCGTAACCGGTGTGCGCGGCGACCAGGGCCGCGCCCAGGGACTGGCCGATCAGCCAGGCCAGCCCGGCCGCCTCGATGCCCATCGCCGGCAGCCACAGCCAGGTCAGGCCCAGGCAGGCGACCGCCATCACCAGGTTCAGGCGCAGGCAGCGGCGCAGTGCCCCGAGCGAGCGCCAGTGCGCCACGGCCAGGTTGGTGATCGCGTCCGGGATCGCCGCCAGCACGAGGATCTTCAGCAGCAGGCCGCCGGCGGCCGCGTAGGCCGGGCTGAACAGGCCGAGGATCCAGCCGCCGGCCAGGAACAGCACGATCGCCGGGAGGCCGATCACGACGAGGACGACGAGCGCGGCCCGGGGCAGCGAGGCCGACCGGTTGTTCGCGTTGGTGCGCTCGGCGTACAGCGCGGAGGCGACCGCCGGGGAGACCATGAACAGCACCGACGCGGTCATCCAGGCGACGTAGAAGTGGGCGTTCTCGGCCGCGCCGAGGTGGGCGGTGACCAGCACCGGGAGCAGCGCGCTCGGCCCGGCCTGGGCCAGGTTGACCAGGTGGTGCCCGGTCATCGAGCCGCGCACGTGGCGCAGTTCGTCGCCGAGGCCGGCCCCGGTGGGCCGCCATCCGGGCCGCAGCCGGGACAGGCTCCAGCGCAGGGTGCAGGCCGAGACGATCAGCGACGGAACCGTCCAGGCGAGCACCACCGCCGCGGCACTCGCGAGGCCCGCCGCGGTGAGCCCGGCCAGTGCGGCCACCTTGCCCGCCGCGAGTGCCAGGTTGCGCCAGAGCATGCCCTGGCTGGCCCGGTGGGCGACGAAGACGTAGTCGAGCAGCATCGACGCGGTCAGCGCGATGGCCGTCAGGGCCAGCGCGACCACGCCGTCCGCTCCGGCCAGGAAGGTGAAGTTGCCGACCGCCCGGGGCAGCAGCAGGGCCGCCGCGATCGACGCGGCGGCGGTGGCAGCGCAGCCCAGCAGCAGGCCGGCGCTGACGATGCGGGACCAGGCGGCGGCCCCGGCCTCCGGCAGCCGCTGGATGAACATGTGGCCGATGCCCAGGTTGGCCATCATGCTGACCACGGTGGCCGCTGAGATCAGCGCGGTGGCCGTGCCGATCGCCGGGCGCGGCAGCTCGCGGGCCGCGACCATCCAGTAGAGGTAGCCGAGCCCGCTGGTCCCGACGGTGCTCGCCATGATCAGTACGCTGTTGCGGGCCAGCGAGTCCCGCCCGACCGCCCTCAGCATGTGGCCGGCCCGCGACCGTAGAAGACGGTGCTCGCCCCGCCCACGCTGATCTCGATGCGGTGCAGGCAGCCGGTCAGCGGGGCGGGCACGTGCACGGCGAACGAGCGGGTGGTGTCGGCGGCGACGGTGACCGGCCGGGCCGGGCCGGCGGGGCGGGCCCCGACGCGCACCCGGAGCTGGGCCACCGCGGCCGGTTCGCCGGTGCTGCTGACCCGGATCGGAACGTCCAGGCCGCCGCGGGGGAACGTCACCGGACGGTCGATGCCGGCCGCCCACCCGCCGAGGGCCACGCTGGTGAAACCCGGTTGCGACGGGTGCGGCAGCCGGACGTACGCCATGGTCGCCGCACCCCCGACGACCAGCGCGACCACCACCGGGACGGCGATCGCCGCGAGAGTCCGCGCGAAGCGCGGGTCGTCCGGCACCGGGCCGGACCGTTCCCGCAGCAGCGCCACCCCGCCCAGCGCCACCGTGAGCACGGCCAGCCCGGCGGCGATCTGCGGTCCCCGCAGCCCAACCCCGAGCAGGTGCAGGGTGATCGCCACCAGCGGCAGGCTGACCAGCCCGGACACCGCACCGAGGCCGATCCGGGCGACCGGCGCGACCGCCTCGGCGACCAGCGCGCGCAGCCAGAGTTCACCGAGCGCGAGCAGTCCGACAAGAAGACCGGGCAGCAGCCACCAGCCGTTGCCGAGGGCGAGGATGCCGACGGTGGCGAGGGCCGCGGCGAGGATCCGCGGGGTGGTCACTTGCCGCCCCCGATCGCCGGCACCGTCAGTGAGGCGAAGTCGAAGCGGTAGATCGCGATGTTCCCGCTGTCGTAGATCTTGATGGTCCACGGCGTGCGGTCGAACTTGGTGAGCTGACCGAGGGTGAAGCCCGGCCGGCCGTTGTGCGGGATCGGCTCGTTGTTCTCGAAGTAGATGCCGATCTCCGGAACCTCGCGGGCCATCCGCCGGTCCACCACGAGATAGCCGAACCGCCACGCGCTGAGCTGCCCGATCAGCGACGGGTTGACCGGCCGGCCGGGCTGGGTGAGATAGACGTCGTAGGTGGGGAAGGTGACCGAGCCGGTGACCGGGTCCTGACCGCCGAACGAGCCGAAGATCAGCCCGGAGTAACGGTCGGCGACGATCCGCAGCCCGCGGCCCTGGGTCGCCCGCAGCCAGTCGGCCGCGGCGGCCACCTCGGGGATGAGGGCCCGGGTGTCCGAGCCGTACACCGGCGGGCCGGGGAACCGGTAGGACGGGTTCATCCCGGCCGCGGTGTTGCCGACCATCACCAGAGCGAACGCGGTGAGCAGCGCGGCGCCGGCCTTCGCGGCCCAGCGGTCGAGCAGCCGGACCGCGAGCGGCGCCACCACCATCGCGATGCCGAGATAACTGAACGCCCAGGACCGCCGGGCGCCCTCGGCGCCGGACGGGGTGAGGATCAGGAGTACGGCCGGGAAGTAGCAGACGCCGAGCAGCAGCATCGCGAGCGCGAGCGGATCCCGGCTGCGCGTGCGGTAGAGGTGGACGGCCGCCCCGATCATCGCGACCAGCGCGAGGACCTGTGCCACGAACGCCGTCTTCTGCTCCCACCAGGGCGCGATCGACTGCTTGAAGAGCGTGCGCCCGCTCTCCCCGTTGTCGCTGAACATCCCGGCGAACTGGTCGAGCGCCTTGGCCAGATAGGGATCGAGGTAGCCGGCGGTCTTCGGCGCCACCCACAGCAGCCAGAACGTGGTCAGGATCGCGGCGGTCAGGGTCAGCGCCCACGCGGTCACGGCCACCCGGTCGCGCCGTTTGACGGTTACCGCCACCGCGATGATGAGCATGGTGGCGATCAGGCCGAGCGCGGTCAGGTGGTGGGTGACGACGGTGGCCGCGATCAGCAGCACCGCGATCGGCGCCTTGGCCGGCGAGCGCAGTGCCCGGACCAGCGCCACCAGCGTCCACACCCAGAGGGTGATGGCCAGCGACTCGTAGCCGAACTGGGTGTCGAAGAACAGAAAAGAGCTGTTCAGACCGTACGCGAGGGCGGCGATCGCGGCGGTCCGGCTGTCCCGCCAGATCTCCTGGGCGAGCACCGCGACGCCCAGCACCAGCAGCAGGTGCGCGCCGATCAGGACGGCCAGCGCGGCGTGCCACACCGAGACACCGGTCAGCGACGACACCGCGGCGACCGCTGCGTGCAGGCCGGGGAAGTCGCCGACCACCCGGACGATCGGGTTCGCCTCGAACAGCCGGCCGTCGAGCAGGATCTCCCGGCTCTGCCGCCAGTGCGCGAACTCGTCGTGGTAGAGCGGCCCGGTCGGGTTGCGCAGGAGTTTGGGCAGGTAGGTGAAGCAGGCGTAGCCGACGACCACCGCCAGTCGCAGCCGGGACGTGCTCGCGCGCCGGCCCGCCCAGTACGCGGCGGGCAGCGTGAAGACCAGCATGCCGAGCCAGAACAGCTCGAACGGGCGACCGCGACCCCATTCGGCGGCCCGGTCCGCTGCGACCAGCGCCACCGCCCCGGCCGCACCCGCGACCGTCAGCGACGCGGCGCACCAGGCGGCGCTGCGATCCCGGCGGGGGCCGGGCTCGGCAGTTTCCTCGGGCAGTACGGCGACGGGCGCGGTCAGGGTCATCGTTCGCCGGCTCCCGCTCCACTCTGTTGGATCAGTCGCACCCGCGGCGCGACGCTCGCGTAGACCTCCCGGGTCTCCAGCACCACGTCGCTCCAGGTCGGCAGCGGGTGGCGGCCGAGATCGGCCCGTCCGGTCGACGCCGCGAGCCGCAGCGCGTCGGCCAGCGCGACCTCGTCGTCCGGGTTGACCAGCCACAGCGGAACACCGGAGCCGGCCATCACGGCCAGTTCCCGGTGCGCCGGGATGAACGACGCCACGGTCGGCAGGCCGGCCGCGAGCGCGTCGGCCACCGCCATCCCGAACGCCTCGTGCGCGGAGGCGGAGACGGCCGCGGCGGCCGCCGCCATCCGGGCGGCGAAGACGTCCTCGGGCAGCCGCCCGTGGAACCGCACCCGGTCGTCGGACAGGCCCAGCCGGCGGGCCAGCTGCTCCAGCTCGTCGCGGGCCGGTCCGGCGCCGACCACGTCGAGGCGGTGGTCGTCGCCGAGGTGGGTCATCGCCCGGATCACCCGGTCGACCCGCTTGTAGCGCTCGAGTCGCCCGACGCAGAGGATGCCGCGGCCGGGCTCGTCGATCGGCTCGGCCGTCCGAGCCGGGTCGGTGCCGTTGGGGATGACCACGATCCGGGCCCGGGCCTCCGGGAAGTGCCGGACCAGCAGTTCCCGCTCGGCGTGGGTGACCGCGATCAGCCGGTGGGAGCGGGCCACGATCCGCCGGCCGATCGGCCGGTAGATCGGGTGCAGCGCCCGGCGCAGCAGACTGTGCCCGGTGCCGTGGTAGTGCGGGGTGAAGACCAGCGGCGTGCGGTTGGTGAGCGCGGCCGGCACCGCGGCGAGGGCGTGGTAGCTGTGCGCGTGCAGCACGTCGTAGCGGCCGGCGTGCCCGCGCAGGTAGCGCCAGAGAGCGGTGGAGAAGCGGTAGTTGGGTGCCGCGACGGTCAGCGGAAAACGCCGGACCAGCACCCCGTCGATCGTCTCGTCGGTGCTCACCGCGTGCTGGGTGAGCACCTCGACCTCGTCGCCGGCCGCGACCAGGGCCGCGCAGAGCCGGCGAGCGTGCGTCTCCACGCCGCCCACCTCAGGGTGGTAAGCGCTGGTGACGACGCCGATCCTCACCGCGCGTGCTCCACGGTAGTCACCGCGCTACGGCGCCGCGGCCACTCCCGGGCGATCGTCCGCAGCACCCGGAGGCCGTCGGTCATCGCGTTGAGGTTGCTCTCCCCGTGGATGCGGGCCTGCTCGAAGCTGGGCACTTCGATGATGTGCAGCCGGGCCCGGGCCGCCCGCAGGTTCAGCAGCGTCTCGATCTCGAATCCGTCGCCCCACAGCCGGCCGTCACCCTCCGGCCGCGGTGACGTCGAGTCCAGGCCGAAGACGTCCAGGTGCCGGGCCCAGAACGCGTTGTAGCCGTAGCAGAGGTCGCTGTAGCGGGTCCGGAACATCGTGTTCACCAGCAGGCTGAGGCACTTGTTGCCGGCCCGGCGCAACCGGGTGATGTCGGCGCTGCCGCCCGCACCGTGGAAGCGCGAGCCCTTGGCGAAATCGGCGCCGCTGCGCAGGGCCGCGATGAAGCTGGGGATCTCTCGCGGATCGGTCGACCCGTCCGCGTCGATCATCACCAGGATGTCACCGGTGGCCGCCGCGAAACCGCAGGCCAGGGCGTTGCCCTTGCCACGCCGGTTCTGGGTGACGACCCGGATGCCGGGCATCAGCCGGCGGGCGACCTCGACCGTGTCGTCCGTCGATCCCCCGTCGACCAGGATCACCTCGTCGACCTCGGGAAGTGCCGCCATCACGTGCGGCAGGTTCCGCGCCTCGTTGAGCGCGGGGATGATCACGCTGACCAGTGGTTCACTCGCGTCTGCCACCGGAGGCGGTGGCAGCTCGGTTCCCGTTCCGGCCGATGGCTCAACGTAGGGGACCGTGGACATGACAGTTCTCCAAGGCTCGGTCGTGCGATGACGTGCGGGCAGCACGGCCGGTACCGCGGGGATCCGCGGCACCGGCGGCGCGTCGTCGGTTCGGGTCAGCCTGCGGAGCCCTGGACCGACCATGAGTAGATGTCCTGCTTCGACAGGGCACTGCCGGTCGCGGCGGTGAAGCCGACCCAGGCCGAGAAGTCACCGACCTCGGCGGCCAGGTCGACGTTGTCCTTGAGCGCCAACTGCTCCTCGGCACCGGCCCGGAGCGATTTCACGTACACCCGGATGTCGTTGGTGTCGGCCTCGTACTTGACCCGGGCCAGGAACGGCCGCCCGTACAGCGGGATCGACGGCTCACCGACGCTGTGGTGGGTGTCGGCGTCGCCGCCCAGCACCACGGCGAGGTGGTTGCTGTTCGGGTCGGGCGTGTTCTGGAACGTGTCGAACTCGACGGCGACGCTCTTCTTGATGCCGCGGTAGCCGAGGCCACCGCCCCAGCCGCCGAGCGCGCGCGGGCCCTCGGACTGCACCAGGAACGCGATGCCGTCGGCACCCGGCTGTCCGTGGTGCAGGTAGACCTTGAAGGTCGACTCGAACGACCGGGTCAGGTCGATCTTCTGCGTGTCCCAGGCCGAACCGGCCTGCCGGAAGCCGCCGGCGCTGAGGCGCAGGATCCGCTGCCGGAGGTGGCCGGACGAGGTGATGATGTCCGCGGTGCCGTTGCGGTCGAGGGTCTTGGACGCGCCGGAGAACGTTGGGTAGTCGATCAGCGCGTCGTCGTCGGCGCCGAACGCGTTGGCGGGCGCCGTGGCGATCGCTAGCGAGAAGGTGAGTGCGGCCACGAGGCCACCGCGAGCGACTCGCGAAGAACGTGAAAAGAACACGGTTCTGCGCTCCATTTCGGATGAATTGTCCCACTTGGACGTGGCCTAAGGTAGGACAGTGCGCAGAGCCGCGTAAGCGAGTCGCGGTTATTTACCTCGAATTGGACTTATCCGGCCTTCCGCCCACCGGTGGAACTCCGCGATGTGATGCTCACTCGGCACCAGCACCCCGCCATCGGCGTACGCCCGGGAACTCATCCCCGGCTGGCACCGCTCGCAGGCCTCGAAATCCTGCCGGTTCACCCGGTCGAACAGCTCCACCGAGCGGGACAGGTCGGCTCCTGACGCGACCACCTCGGGCAGGTACAGCCAGTCACACTCGACGATCGTGCGGTCCACCGCGAGCGGGTACATCCGGTGGAAGATCACGTGGTCGGGCACCAGGTTGACAAAGACCTGCGGCTTGATGGTGATCGCGTAGTACCGGCGATCCTGCTCCTCGGCGATCGTCGAGATCGTCCGCAACCCGGCGCTGCCGTCCACCGTGAAGCCCTGCACGTCCCGGCCGAACGCGGCGCCGTGACCCACGTAGTACTGCGCCGCGTAGCCACCGGCGAACTCGGGCAGCACGTGCACGAGTTCCGGGTGGATGGTCGAGCAGTGGTAGCACTCCATGAAGTTTTCGATGATCAGTTTCCAGTTGGCCTTTACGTCGTACCTGATCCGGCGGCCCACCGTGAGCGCTTCCAGGCCGTACCGTTCGATCGAGTCGAGATCGCCGAGCCGTTCCACACAGGCGCCCATCACATCGTCGGAGAAAGACGGCGGCCTTTCGGCCAGACAGACCCAGACATAACCCAGCCATTCCCGTACGTGTACCGCGCGCAAGCCGTACTCGACCCGGTCCACGTCCGGCATCTTCACCAGGTTGGGCGCGGCCACCAGCTTGCCGTCCAGGTCGTACGCCCAGGCGTGGTACATGCAGCGGAACGTGCGCTTCACCTGGCCTTCGGGCTCGGCGCACAGTTTCGCGCCGCGGTGCCGGCAGACGTTCAGGAAGGCGCGCGCGGCACCGTCGGCGGCCCGGGTGATCAGCAGGCTCTCCCGGCCCACGTCGACCGTCCGGAACGCGCCCGGCGTCGCGATGTCCTCGCCGCGCGCCGCACAGAACCACATCTGCTCGAAGATCAGTTCCTGCTCGGCCGCGAAGATCGACGGATCGGTGTAGTAGTGACCGGCCAGGGTGGGGATCAGCGACGAGGTCATGGTTTTGCTCCGCTCAGCCGGCGGGGATCGAACAGGGTGATCGGGTGCACGGTCGAACCGCAGGTCGCGAGGTCGGCCACGATCTCGCCGACGACCGGCACGAACTTGAATCCGTGCCCGGAGAAACCGCAGGCCACGGTCACCGACTCGTGGGCCGGATGGCGGCTGATGATGAAGTGCTCGTCCGGCGTGGTGGTGTACATGCACGGCTCCCCGCGCCGGAACTCGCCGGGCAGGTCCGGCAGCCGCTGCCCGCAGTAGTCGGCCATCTCGGCGATCTCGTCCGGGTGCACCTCGGTGTCCAGGGTGTCCGGCGTGGTCGGCGTCCCCCGCCGGAAGAAGGCGATCTTGGCGCCGCCGTCCGGACCGTCGATCGCCGGGAAGCCGTAGATCTGATCGCCGCTCACGTCCTCCCAGATGTAGATCGGGTGCCGGTCCGGCAGGAACGGGCTCACCCCGCCGCGCGGGTGGAACCAGAACTGCACCAGCCGTTCGATCGAGAACGGCACGCCCAGGTCGGCCAGCAGCTCCGGCGCCCACGGCCCGGGCGTGATCACCAGCTGGCCGGCGGTGTAGCTGCCCTTCGCGGTGGTCACCCGCACCCCGTCGCCGACCGCCTCCCAGCTCGTCATCGGCTCGTGGAAGCGCAGGTCGGCACCCTTCTTCGCGGCCAGCTCCAGGTTCGCCGCGACGGTCGCCTCGGGACGGACGAAGCCGGCCTTCGCCTCGTACAGGGCGATCTCGTCGGGTTTGGGCGCCAGGGTCGGGAAGCGGCGGCGGATCTCGGTGGCATCGAGGATCTCGTGCTGGAGACCCCACTGCTCGGCGCTGGCCCGGCTGCCGGACACCGTCTTCGTGTCCGGGTGGCCGATCATCAGCCCGCCGGTCAGGGTGATCACGTCCCGGCCGGAGTCGGTCGCCAGCTGGTCGAACAGGTCGTAGGCGCGCAGCAGCAGCGGGACGTACTCGGGGCTCTCGAAATACGACTGCCGGGTGATCCGGGAACCGCCGTGACTGGCGCCGCGGTCGTGCGCCGGGCCGTATTTCTCCAGGCCGAGCACACTGGTGCCACGGGCGGCGAGCTGCAGGGCGGTGGCACTGCCCATGCCACCAAGACCAACGACAATTACCTCGTACGCGGACAACTGGTGCTCCTTACCGGCGCAGTCTTTCGTGCTGTGGATCGAACAGCGGCTCGGCGGTCACGGTGGCCCGCAGCCGCCGGTCGAAGTAGCCGATCTCGACCTCGGTTCCCGGGTCCCTGACCGGTAGCCAGGCGTAGGCGATCGGCGCGCCGATCGTGTGACCGAAGGCCGCGCTCGTGACCTGACCGACCGGTTGCCCGTCGAGGTAGACCGGCTCGCGACCCATCGGCACCGCCTCCGGGTCGGCCAGCACCAGGCAGGTCAGCTTCCGATCCACCGGTTCCCGCCTGCCCCCGCTGACCTCTCCGCTGACCTCTTCGCTGACGGCGAAGGCCAGGCCCGCCTGCCACGGGTCGTCCTCGGTGGTCATGTCGACGCCCCAGGCGCGGTAGCCCTTCTCCAGGCGCAGGCTGGTGAAGGCGTGCCGGCCGGCGGCGATCAGCCCGTGGTCGCGGCCGGCCTGCCACAGCGTGTCCCACAGCTTGAGGCCGTGATCGGCTCGGGTGTAGATCTCCCAGCCCAGCTCACCGACGTACGACAAACGCAGCATGACCACCGGGACCGGACCGACAAAGCCCTCGCGGCACTGGAAGTAGCGGAACGCTGCATTTGTCACATCGATGTCGGTGAGTTTCTCTACCACCTCGCGGGCCTTCGGGCCCCAGAGGCCGACGCCGCAGGTGCCGCCGGTGATGTCACGGACCGTGACGTTGGCCGGGGCGTGCCGGAGCAGCCAGTCCAGGTCGAGCGGGCCGTTGACGCCGACCTGGAAGCGATGCTCGCCGAGGCGGGCCACGGTGATGTCGCTGCGGATGCCGCCGGCCTGGTCAAGCAGCAGCGTGTAGACCACGGTGCCGACCGGACGGTCGACGTTTCCGCTGGTCAAGCCCTGGAGGAAGTCGACCGGGCCGATTATCTCCAGACGGGTCAGCGGGGTCATGTCGTAGAGGGCGACGTCCTCGCGGGTCAGGCGGGCCTCGGTCGCGGCCCGGGCCGACCAGTGTCGTGCCGACCAGTCGTCGCGGCGGCTCTCGCCCTCCGGGTTGCTCGCGTACCAGAGTGGCCTCTCCCAGCCGGCGGCCTCGCCGAAGACCGCGCCCAACTCCTTCTGCCGTTCATGAAACGGGCTCACCCGCAGCTCGCGGACGGACGGCGGGTCGAGCGGATGGATGATGTCGTAGACCTCGACGAAGCTGCGGATCGACCGTTCGCGCACGTACCGCGGCGCGAGCTGGGCCGGGTCGAACCGGTTGAGGTCGCATTCGTGCAGGTCGGTCTCCGGGCGGCCGGTGACCATCCACTCCGCGACGGCCTTCGCCGCGCCGGCCGAGTGGGTGACCCAGATGGCCTCGGCCGTCCAGAAGCCCCGCAGCTCGCGGGACTCGCCGAGCAGCGGGAAGCCGTCGGCCGTGAACGAGAAGACGCCGTTGAAGCCGTCCGTTCGTTCGGCATCGCGCAGAACGGGCAGAAGGTCTCCGGCCGCCGTCCAGGACTCGGCAAAAGTGTCGGGGGTGAACGCCATCATCGACGGGTGTTCGCCGCCGGGCAGATCGTCGAGGTCCACCGGCATCGGTTCGTGCAGGTAGGAACCGATGCCGAGGGTGTCGCCGTGTGCCCGGAAATACAGGTCACGGTCCTGGTGGCGCAGGATCGGCAGGTCGTCGGCCGCCCCCACCGGGCCGGTGCGCACATATTGGTGGGCCATCGGCAGCAGCGGGATCGGCACCCCGGCCAGCTCGCCGATCCGCGGCCCCCAGAAACCGGCGCAGCTCACCACGATCTCGGCCGGGTAATCCCCGCCGGTGGTGCGCGCGCCGACCACCCGGTCGCCCATCCGCAGGATCTCCACGACCTCGGCGCCGCCGACGAAGCGGGCACCGCGGGCCACCGCCCGGGCGGCCTGGAACTCGCAGGCTTTCACCGCGAGCGCCAGACCGTCCGTGGGCACGTGCAGGCCACCGAGCACCCGGTTTCGGGCCAGCATCGGGAAAAGCTTCATGCACTCGGCCGGGTCGAGCACCGCCGAGCCGATCCCCCACGACTGGCCGTAACCGAAACGGCGGTGCAGCTCGGCCAGCCGCTCCGGGGTGGTGGCCACCTCGAGGCTGCCGACCGAGCGGAAACAGTCCAGCTCGGCCAGCTTCCCGACGGTGTATTGCGCCATGCGCGCCATCGTGCGCGACGGGTTGGTCTGGAAGACCAGGCCCGGCGCGTGCGAGCTGGACCCGCCGGTCACGAACAGCGGGCCCCGCTCCAGCACGGTGACATCGGTCCACCCGCGCACGGTCAGCTCATCGGCGAGCGCGCAGCCGACGATGCCGGCTCCGATGATCACGACCTTGGGTCCGGGCATCGCTCAGCTCCCGGCCGGGATCCACGGCTTCCAGGTGGCCTCGTGCTCGTTCACCCACTTCTCGGCCGCCTGGTCGGCGCTCATGCCCTGGTTGGTGAGGTAATCCGAGACGAGGTTCTGGTCGTCGTTGGTCCACTTGAAGTTCTTGATCAGCTGGTAAGCGGTGCTGTTGGCGTCCGCGAACTTCTTGCTGACGATCTTGTCGAGGTCGTAATCGGGGTAATCACAGGCCACCTTCTTGGGGTCGGCGTCACACCCGGCGGTGTACGGCGGCAGCTTGATCCGGGCGAACTTCTCCTGGGCGAACAGCCACTGCGGTTCGTAGAAGTAGAAGAGCAACGGCTTCTTCTGCGCGCCGGCCTGCTGGGCCGCCTTGATGATCGCCGCCTCGCTGCCGGAGAAGACCACGGTGTAATCCAGCTTCAGGTTGTTGATCAGCGCCACGTCGTTGGTGACGTAGGACGGATCGCCGCCGAGCAGCTGCCCCTTGCCCTTGGACTCCGAGGTCTTGAAGAGACCGGCGTACTTGTTGAGGTTCTTGTAGTCGGTGATGTCCGGGTATTGATCGGCCATCCACTGCGGCACATACCAGCCGATGACGCCCGTGTTGCCGGTCGAACCGGCCTCCACCGCGACCTTCTTCTGCTCGATGTAGGTCTTCTTCAGATCGGCGTGACCCCAGTTCTCCAGGATCGCGTCGACCTCACCGGTCTCGAAGCCCTGCCAGGAGATCTCCTCCTTGAGCTCCTTCTTCTCCACCGTGTAACCGAGCTTCTTCTCCAGCAGGTAACCGACGACGGCCGCGTCGGACTCGTAACCGACCCATGGATTGACCGCCAGCTTGACGGTTCCCTTCGCGCCGGCGCTCGGCGTCGACTCCCCGGCGCCGGAGGTGGCACCCCCGCAGGCGGTCAGGCTCAAAATCAGAGCCGCCGAGGCGACTGTCCGCAATCTCATCATCTAGCGAGGTCCCTTCGCGTGGTGGAAACCCTGGGTGAGACGGTCGAGCAGGATGCCGAGCAGGACGATGGCGAAACCGGCCGCGAGGCCCTTGCCGAAGTCCTCACGCTGGGAGAAACCGGCGACCACGTCGTAACCGAGGGCGCCCGCACCGACCAGGCCACCCAGGACGACCATCGCCAGGACCATGACGATTCCCTGGTTCGCGGCGAGCAGCAGACCGCCGCGGGCCATCGGCAACTGCACCTTCCAGAGCAGCTGCCGCGGGGTCGAGCCGGCCGAGACCGCGGCCTCGACCACGGCGGCCGGCACGTCCCGCAGCCCCCGGTCGACGAGCCGCACCACCGGCGGGAAGGCATAGACGAAACCGGCCACGATCGCGGTGAACCGGCTGGCCCCGAAGAGCGCCAGGGCCGGCAGCAAATAGACGAAGGACGGCATGGTCTGCGCGGCGTCCAGCACCGGCCGCAGCCCCGCAGCGAACCAGTCGTGCCGGGCCGACCAGACCCCCAGCACGATCCCGACCGCCATCGTCAGCACGATGGTGACCAGCACGGTGGCGAGCGTCTGCATAGCGTGCTGCCACAGCCCGAGCCCGGCGATCCCGGCGGCGGCCAGCGCGGCGATCACGGCCGCCCGCACCCCGCTGGCCATGGTCCCGAAACCCGCCACCACCAGCACGAAGAGCCACCACGGCGTGCTGGTGAGCACACCCTCCAGCGGATCCAGCAGCCCAGCACTGACCACGTTCTTGACCCACTCGGTCCCGTCATACCAGTGCAGCTCGATCCACCCGGTGAGCTCATTGACCGGCACCGCGAACGAAAAATGCGGCAGGTCTTCCGAGATCGGCAGCACCGCCAGCACCACCACGACAACCAGCGTCCCCGCCGCGACAGCCCACCGATTCCGGCCGCCCGCCGCGCGCCACCGATCCCGCCGCCCCGCCCCGACTCGCTCAACCCCGTTGGCCGCTGTGGGCCGTTGGTGCCGGGCGGGCGCGGCGGGCCTGCGGCGGGCTGCGCCGGTGGTGATGCGGTCCAGCACGACGGCCATGATCACGATGGCCAGGCCGGCGTCGAAGGCGGCGCCGACGTTGACCCGTTCGAGGGCGCGGATGATGTTCTGGCCGAGGCCGGGTGCGTCGATCAGGGCGGTGATGACCACCATGGACAGCGCCATCATGATCGTCTGATTGACGGCGAGCACGATGGTCGGCCGGGCCATCGGCAGTCGCACCTTGGTGAGCAGTTGCCGGCTTGTCGAGCCGAGCGCGGTGGCGGCCTCCACGGTGGTCGGCGAGACCTCGCGGATGCCGAGCTCGGTGATCCGGATGGTGGCCGGCACCGCGTAGATCAGGGTCGCGATCACCGCAGCCGGCTCACCGATCAGGAAGAGCAGCGTCATCGGCGCGAGGTAGGCGAAGGTCGGCATGATCTGCATGACGTCGAGCACCGGTCGCAGGATCGCGCTCACCCAGTTCACCCGGGCCGCGAGCACCCCGATCGGCACCCCGATCACCACCGCCAGCAGCACCGCCGAAGTGGTCAGCACCAGCGTGTCGACACTCTCCGCCCAGAGCCCGAGAAAGCCGAACGCCAGAAACCCACCCACCGCGACCAGGGCCGTCCGCCAGCCGGCCAGCACCAGCGCGACCGCGCCGGCCGCCGCGACCAGCCCCGCGAAACCGAGTCCGTAGAGGCCCGCCTGCACCGCGTCGACCAGCAGCCGCACTCCCAGCCGCAGATAGTTGAACCCGTAGAGGAAGAGCGGGCTGGTGTCCCGGTTCTCGTCCACCCAGTTGCGCACGTCGGTGAAGAACCGAAACGCCGCCGCGTCGTCCGAGTCCGCGGCCCCACCGGTGCGAAACCCGAGATAGGCCCCCACGGTCGCGGCAATCAACACAACCCAGAGCACCCGCCGCCGGGTAAGCCCACGCCGCCACGGCGCCGCCCCCTCCCCCGCCACGGCCACCACCCGGCCATCAGGCTGAATGGTGGGCGGGGTAGCGGTCGCGGTCACGGCCGACCTCGCCAACCGGCCGGACCAGCCGCGACCACGCGCCTCTCTCCCGGCGAACGCTGCGCGGGAGACAGACGCTGCGCGGAGGTCATGCCGGGACCTGGCGGTGGTGGCTGATCAAGGCGGGGAGCAGGCGGTCGGCGTCGACTACGCCTACCGGGCGGTCGCCGTCGACCACCTGGACCGGGAGCTTCGCGCGCAGGATTCGGGGGACCGCGTCGCGGATCACCGTGGTGGCCGGCAGCGGCTGGTCCTCGCAGGTCTCGCCGTCGAGCGGGTCTCGCATGATCCAGCGCAGGGTCAACACGTCGGAGCGGGGCACGTCGCGGACGAAGTCGGCCACATAGTCGTCGGCGGGGGCGCCTACCAGGTCCTCCGGGGTTCCGATCTGGACCACGTCGCCGTCGCGCAGGACCGCTATCCGGTCGCCCAGAGTCAGGGCCTCGGCCAGGTCGTGGGTGATGAAGACCAGCGTCTTGCCCACCTCGGCGTGCAGGCGGCGCACCTCGGTCTGCATGTCGCGGCGGATCAGCGGGTCCAGCGCGCTGAACGGCTCGTCGAACAGCAGCACCGCCGGGTCGATGGCGAGCGCGCGGGCCAGGCCCACCCGCTGCTGCATACCGCCGGAGAGCTGCTCGGGGTACTGGTTCTCGTGGCCGTCCAGGCCGACCAGGGTGAGCATCTCGCCGGCCCGGCGGTGTCGTTCCGCCCGCCCCAGGCCCTGGATCTCCAGGCCGTAGGCGACGTTGTCCAGCACCGAGCGGTGCGGCAGCAGGCCGAAGTGCTGGAAGACCATCGCCACCCGGTGCCGGCGCAGGTCGCGCAGCCGGCGGGCGTTCATCGCCCGGACCGCCTCGCCGTCGATGCTGATCTCGCCGCTGGTCGGTTCGATCAGGCGGGTGAGGCAGCGGACCAGCGTCGACTTGCCGCTGCCG
Organism: Paractinoplanes toevensis; assembly: GCF_018332695.1. Lineage (GTDB taxonomy): Bacteria > Actinomycetota > Actinomycetes > Mycobacteriales > Micromonosporaceae > Actinoplanes > Actinoplanes toevensis. The sequence goes on along the minus strand of NZ_BOQN01000049.1, from coordinate 91,423 downwards.
GACAGGCCCATCACCACGAAGACCTCGCCGGCCTCGACCGCGAAGCTGACGTCCCGCACCGCGGCCAGGCAACCCGTGCGGGCGCGCAGCTCGGCGCGCGGCAGATCGGCCAGCTCGGTGCCGACCACCCGCTCCGGCTTGGGGCCGAAGACTTTCCACAGATGCTCGACGGTGATCGTGGACGTCACGGGCCCTCCCCGGAACTAGAGATCGGCACTTATCAGGTCGGCGGCCCGCTCCCCGACCAGGAAGACCGCCACCATCGGATTGACCGTGAGCATCGTCGGGAAGACCGACGCGTCGGCGATGCGGACGTTGGGGAACCCGCGCAACCGCAGCGACGGGTCGACCACGGCCAGTTCGTCCGACTCGGCGCCCATCCGGCAGGTGCCGGCCGGGTGGAAGACCGTGTGGTGCACGGCCCGGCCGTAGGCGGAGAGTTCCTCGTCGGTGCGGATCGCCGGGCCGGGGGCGATCTCCCGGGCGATCCAGGAGGCGAACGGTTCGGTGGCGGCGACCTCACGGGCCAGCCGCAGGCCGTCCACGATGGTCCGCTCGTCGTATCCGTCGGGGTCGGTGAAGTAGCGGAAGTCCAGCAGCGGCTTGGTCGCCGGGTCGGCGGCGGCCAGGGTCAGCCGGCCCACGCTGTGCGGGCGGGGCACGTTCGGGGTCATCCCGAAGCCGTGCTCGGGCACGTCGTAGCCGAGCCGTTCGGTGTTGACCGTGAACGGGATCTGGTAAAGGTGGAACATCAGGTCGGGGCGTTCGGCGGCGGGGTCGCGCCGCACGAACAGGCCGGCGTCGGAGTCCATCGCCGACATCGGCGGGATGGGCCGGCTCGCCTCCCACAGGATCAGCGACTCCGGGTGGTCGAGCAGGTTCTCGCCGACGCCGGGCAGGTCGGCCCGCACCGCGATGCCGAGGCGTTCCAGGTCGGCGGCCGGCCCGATGCCCGACAACAGCAGCAGGCGAGGGGTGTCGATGGCGCCGGCGCTCAGGACGTACTCGTGGGTGGCCTTGATGATTTTGATCTGGTCGCCCTGCCGGACCGTGACGCCGGCCTCCGGGTCGAGATGGAACGCCCAGGTGTCGGTCATGATCGTGAGGTTGGGGCGGTCGAGGTGCGGGTGCAGGTAGGACACCGAGGCGGAGGAGCGGACGCCGGTCTCCGGGTGGTAGCCGACCGGGAAGAAGCCGGTGCCGTCGGCGAACGGCGCCGCGTTGAAGTCGTCGACTACCGGCACGCCCAGCGCGGTGTGGCAGGCGGCCACGAAGTCGGCGGTGATCGGGTTGCGGTCGGCCGGGGCCACCGGGGTGATGTTGACGGCGAGGCGTTTCCAGTACGGCAGCATCTCGTCGTAGGACCAGCCGGTCGCGCCGGCCGCCACCCAGTCGGCGAAGTCACCGGGCGGGGGCAGGAAGCTGATCATCGTGTTGTGTGAGGAACAGCCGCCGAGCACCTTCGCCCGCGAGTGCCGCAGGTGCGAGTTTCCGCGCGGCTGCTCGACGATCGGATAGTCGTAGTCGAACTCGGTCTCCAGCAGGTTCAGCCAGTTCCGTAACTGCAGGACCCGCTGGTCACCCACGTCGGAAGGGCCGCCCTCGATGAGGCACACCCGCACTGCCGGGTCGGCCGACACCCGGGAGGCCACGACCGAACCGGCCGTTCCGCCCCCGACGATGACCACGTCGAACTCGCTCGTGTCCAGCTTGAGCCACCTTCCCCGCGCCGTGATCACAGGATTGTCAGGCGCCCGGAAGATGGTCAATGAGATCGACGGACTTTTACCTCTGTGCAACAAACGCGTCTTTTCAAGATCGCGATCGTAGAATCCGGTGGTGCATCCGTACCTGGACGGACCGGCCCCGCTGGCGTTCGCGCACCGGGGTGGCGCCGCGACCGGCGACGAGAACACGGCGGAGGCATTCGAGCGGGCCGTGCAGCTCGGCTACCGGTACGTCGAGACCGACGTCCACGCCACCGCGGACGGCGTGCCGGTGATCTTCCACGATCGCACCCTGACCCGGCTCACCGAGCACACCGGTCGCATCGGTGACCTGCGCTGGGCCGACCTCGCCACGATCCGGGTGGCCGGCGCCGCCGCGATCCCGCGCCTCGACGAGATCCTGGCGGCCTGGCCGGAGGTCCGCTTCAACATCGACGTCAAGGCCGACACCGGCGCCACGCCTACGGTGGAGACGATCCGCCGGGCCGGCGCGTCGTCGCGGGTCCTGCTGGCCTCGTTCAGCGACGCCCGCCTCGCCACGTTGCGCCGCCTGGCCGGGCCGGACGTGGCCACATCGCTGGGCATGCGCGGGGTGGCCCGCCTCCGGCTGGTCTCGCTGTACGGCGGCCGGATGCGCACGCCGGCCTCGGTGGTCGCGGCCCAGGTGCCGGTCAGCCACGGCCGTTTCCCGGTGGTGGACCGCCGGTTCGTCCGCTGCTGTCATCGCTCCGGGTTGCAGGTGCACGTGTGGACGGTCGACTCCCCGGCCGAGATCGACCGCCTCCTCGATCTGGGCGTCGACGGCATCATGACCGACGACCTGCCAGCCCTGCGGGACACTTATATCGCCCGCGGAAAATGGCCCGGCAATTAACACTCATAGCTACTTCCCAGCTTCACCGGGTCGCGGATGGTTTACATTTCTGGGGCGGCGCCACCCCGCGAGCACCCCACGGAGATCAACTTCTATCTCCGCAGGTCAGAGAAATTCATCGTGATCTTGTTGAACTCCGAGCATCGTCCGTTCGGAGGATGCTCGGGGTTCGAATCCCCTCCCATATCTTTTCTTTAAGATTGGGCCAAGAATCCATCAAATTCGCTTCCTTAATTGCTATTTCGCGGGATGCCTCTTACCGTCTGGGAGCCGGTTGTCAGGGAACCGGGCAGATTCTTCGAAAAAGAGGTAACGCGCATGCGTAGGTCGGCTTATCGCCGTGCTGCCGCGCCAACCGGCGCCAACCGGCGGCTCCTCGCGGTCGGCGCGGTGGTCGCCGCACTGGGCGCGGTCGTCGCGTTCACCACACTCTCCAGTGCCGCCGAGAACGACGTGCCCGAGGGCAGCGGCGCCGGCAAGGTGGTCAACGGCCAGGTGATCCTCACCGACACCTGCAAGGACTCCAAGCTCACGCCGCACGACGGCTTCCAGAAGGGCGACCGCTGCGTCTCCACCGAGTTCGGTGAGGTCAGCTCGGCGGCCAACAACTCGTCGCTGCTGATCACCGAGTCGCCGCGGACGGTCAACGTCAACACGCCCTTCACGCTCAAGGTCAGCACTCGCAACCTGATCCGCGACCGCTTCCTCGCGGCCGGCGCGGGCGGTTACTACGTGGAGAGCTCGGTCCTGCAGAACGGCATCGAGCGCGGCCACTTCCACACCGCGTGCCGCATGCTCACCTCCACCCGGGAAGCCCCGGACCCGTCGCCGGTGCCCGCGTTCTTCGTGGCCACCGAGGACAAGAAGGGCGGCAAGGCCCCCGACACGGTGACCATCCAGGTGCCGGGCCTGCCGCAGGAGGGCACCGCGCAGTGCGCGTCGTGGGCCGGTGACGGTTCGCACCGCGTGCCGATGATGGAGCGCGCCAACGAGACCCCGGCCATCGACGCCGTCCGCATCCGGGTCACCGCGAACGGCGGCGGCCAGCAGGGCGGCAACAACGGCGGCCAGCAGGGCGGAAACAACGGCGGCCAGCAGGGCGGGAACAACAACGGCGGCGGCAACAACGGCGGCGGCCAGAACAACGGTGGCAACAACGGCGGTCAGCAGGGCGGCAACAACAACGGCGGGAACAACACCAACACCACGGTGTCCCCGACCACCGCGCCCACGACCAAGGCCCCCACGAACGGGAGCACCACCAAGGCGACGGTGAAGGACGACTTCACGCCGAACCCGACCACCACCACGGTCAAGCCGGCGAGCACGCCGAAGACCAAGCCGACCGAGACGAAGACCGTCAAGCCGGCTTCCACCCGTACGACGGAAAGCAGCGAGAGCGACGCCACCGAGAGCGAGAGCGACTCGGCGGAGGAGACGGAGGCGGAGCCGACGGCGACCGCCCCGGCGAAGCCGAAGGCGAGCAAGAGCACCGAGGCGGCCGCGGCCGGCGACTACACCTACTCGAACGACGACGGCCAGCTGAACTCGGGCGAGGAGCCGCCGACGATCGACCAGGTCGCCGCGAAGACCACGCAGGAGCAGAAGAGCGGCGTGCTGGCCCTGACCGGCAGCAACACCGTCGCCTTCCTGGGCGGCGCGGTCGTCCTGATGCTGATCGGTCTCTCGGTGATGGCGCTGACCCGGCGCCGCCGCCCGGGTACCACCTGGCAGTAACGGATCCACGAGAGCGGCCCGGTCGAAACCGACCGGGCCGCTTTGCCGTGTGTGCGAGATCGGAAGGAGTGAGGGTAGCCTTACCAGCGAATACGAGCGGAAGAGGAAAAGCATGCCGAACAGGCCGGCGCGACCCGCCCATCAGGCGGTCGTCACCCGCGTGGAGCAGCTCACCCCGCACATGGTCCGGGTGGTCGTCGGCGGCGAGGGGCTGCGCGCGATCGAGGCGGGCTCCTGCACCGATCACTACGTGAAAGCGTTGTTCCTGCCGCCCGGTTTCGACTACCCGGAGCCGTTCGACGCCGGCGTGGTCCGCGAGACGATGCCGCGCGAGGCGTGGCCGGTGACCCGGACCTACACGATCCGCCGCTGGCTGCCCGAGATCCCGGAGATGTGGATCGACTTCGTGGTGCACGGCGACGAGGGCATCGCCGGCCCGTGGGCGGCCGGCGCCAAGCCGGGTGACCGGTTCCTGTTCATGGGCCCCGGCGGCGGCTACGCCCCGAGCCCCGATGCCGACTGGCACCTGCTGGCCGGCGACGAGAGCGCCCTGCCGGCGATCTCGGCGGCCCTCGAGCGGATGCCGCCGGGCGCGACCGTCCGGGCATATGTCGAGATCGAAGGCCCCGACGAGGAACAGAAGATCGAGACCGACGTCGACGTCGTCTGGCTGCACCGCGGCGCGCGCCCGGTCGGCGAGCTGCTGGCCGAGACCGTCCGCGCGGCCGAGTTCCCGCCCGGAAAGGTGCACGCGTTCGTGCACGGCGAGGCCAACTTCGTGAAGGACGCGCGGGCCTTCCTGCGCAAGGAGTGCGCCATCCCGCTCGACCAGCTGTCGATCTCCGGCTACTGGCGCCGCGGCATGAACGAGGACGGCTGGCAGGGCACCAAGCGGGAGTGGAACCAGCAGGTGGAGCGCGAGCAGGAGGCGTGATCGCGGGCACTCGGCCGCGCGTTCCGGCCGGGTAACACCGATGATGTGTAAGTGGTGACCGCCGATCAGCAGCTGACCGTTTCCGCGCCCCGCCAACGGCTGATCGCGGTGACCGCGCTCCTGCTCGCGGCGGTCAACCTGCGGCTCGCGGTGACCAGCGTCGGCCCGGTGCTGCACGAGATCCGCGAAGGTCTCGGCATGAGCTCGACGGTCGCCGGGCTGCTCACGTCCGTACCCGTCTTCTGCTTCGCCACGGTCGGCCTGGCCGCGCCCCGCCTGGCCCGGCGCTTCGGCGCCAATCGCGTCATCATCGTCGGCCTGGCCGTGCTCGCGATCGGCCTCGCACTGCGCCCCTACGCGCCCGGCGTCGCCCTGTTCCTGCTGCTCAGCCTGGTGTCGCTGGCCGGCATCGCGGTCGTCAACGTGCTCCTGCCGATGATCGTCAAGCAGTGGTTCCCGACCCAGGTCGGCACGATGACCGGCCTCTACACGGTCGCGCTCAACCTCGGCGCCACCCTCGCGGCCGCCACGACGGTTCCGCTCACGCACGCCTTCGGCGGCAGCTGGCAGCTGGGTCTGGCCTGCTGGGCACTGCTGGCGGTGGTCGCGCTGCCGGCCTGGCTCCCGCTGGTGCGGGAAAGGGCAACCGGCGTTCCGCCGACCAAGGCCGAGGCGGCCGTACGGGTGAGCCGGCACCCGGTCGCCTGGGCCCTGGCCGTCTACTTCGGGATGCAGTCCACCTCGGCGTACGTGATCATCGGCTGGCTCCCGCAGATCTACCGCGACGCCGGTCTCTCGGCCGATGAGGCCGGCCTGCTGTTCGCCACCACGTCCCTGCTCGGCGTGCCGCTGGGCCTGGTGCTGTCCGCGGTGGCCGGCCGGGTGCGCAGTCAGAGCGCGATCGCCGCGACCCTGGCGCTCTTCGGCATCGCCGGTTACGCCGGCCTGTGGTGGGACCCGGCCGCCGCGCCCTGGCTGTGGGTGGTGCTGCTGGGCATCGTCAACACCGCGTTCCCGCTGGTCCTGACCATGATCGGGCTGCGCGGCAGCTCACCGGCGACGGTGGTGAAGCTGTCCGCGTTCGCCCAGAGCGTGGGGTACCTGCTGGCCATCCCCGGCCCGATCCTGATCGGCCTGCTGCACGACCACACCGGTGGCTGGCGGGTACCCCTGGCCCTGATGATCTTCCTGATGGTCCCGCAGCTGATCGCCGGCGTCTACGCCGGCCGGGACCGCCAGATCTAGATCAACTTCAGCAGCTCCGCGGCCACCTCGGTGGGTCGCTCCACGTGCGGCGAGTGCCCGCAGTTCTCATAGACCACCTCGGTGTACGGCCCATAGCGCTCGAACACCGCCCGGGTCTGCCCGACCATCGGCTGCGGCGGCGCCACGTCGTCCCCCGGCCACCCCGGCACCGCGCCGATCTTGCCCAGATAGGCGAGGTCGAAGAACGAGGTGTCCGAGACGATCGCGTCCCGGTCGCCGCGCACCCAGGTGATCGGCGGCTTGTCCGGCACGTTCACCAGCGCCTCGGCCACGTTGAAGTGGTTCGGCGCCATCGTGTTGAGCACGCCCCGGTCGCCCGGCGCGATGCCCGGCCAGGTGTCGGTCGGCTTGCTGTCGCCCGGGTAGTTGTCGTCGCCGATCGCCGTGCTCAGCACGGTGTCGAGCAGCAGCTGCTCATCCTCGCCGAGGCTGGCCGGGTCGGCCACGTAGGCGCTGCGCAGCACGGTGAGCGGGCTGGTCGGGCTGTCGTCGCTGCGGTCACCGGCGAGAATGCGCTGCACGAAGTCGGGATTCGCGCCGCCCCCTCCGGTGCCGGCGAAGTTCGGCAACGGGGTGCCGTCGAGGTCCCGGGTGCCACCGAAGCCGTACGGGCTGAGCGGCGCTTCCAGCAGCAGTGCCTTGATCCTGGCCGGATGATCGACGAGCAGTTGCATCGCGACGCCGCAGCCCATCGAGTGGGCGGCGACGATGACCTTGTCGCTTCCGCCGAACAGATCAGATTTATCCAGTAATTCTGCGATGTCATCGGCAAAGTCGCGCAGGCCGCGGGTGGCGTCGACCGGAGCGGTGTCGGAATTCCCGTAACCGCGCAGGTCCGGGGCGACGATCCGCAGCGTGGGCGGCAGATGCCGCAGAAGTGGCCGCCAGAAGGCGGCGGACGAACAGTTACCGTGCACGAGCAGCACCGGAGTGCCATCGGCCGGGCCGTCGACCAGAACGTTGAGGGAGATGCCGCGGACGGCGACGGAGACCTCTTCCATCGCCGAAGCCTCCCACCGCAGGTGGGGGAGGCGCAGTGTGGCCAACCCACATATCCTGCGAGACATGACCGGTGACGTGTGGGCGGTCGGAAGCGCCTACGAGGCCTACGTCGGCCGATGGAGCCGACCGGTCGCGGCCGAGTTCGTCCGCTGGCTGGCGGTGCCCGCCGGGACGCGCTGGCTCGACGCCGGCTGCGGCACCGGCGCCCTGACCGGGACGATCCTGGCCTCGGCAGCGCCAAGCCTGGTGATCGGCGCCGACCTGTCGCCCGGCTTCCTCCGCTCGGTGCCGGCCGCCGTGCTAAATGCCGACGCGGCCGCCCTCCCCCTGGCCACCGCCTCGTTCGGCGCGGTGGTGAGCGGCCTCGCCCTGAACTTCGTGCCCGACCCCGCGGCCGCCGTCGCCGAGTTCGCCCGGGTGGCGGCACCGGGCGCGACGGTCGCCTCGTACGTGTGGGACTACGCCGACGGCATGCAGTTGATGCGCCAATTCTGGGACGCGGCCCTGGAGGTCGACCCGGCCGCCCCCGACGAGGCGACCCGCTTCCCGATCTGCCGGCCCGACGGCCTGCGATCCGCCTGGGCCACCGCCGGCCTGCACGCGATCGAGACCAGAGCGATCACCATCCCCACGGTGTTCCCCGACTTCGACGACTACTGGCAGCCGTTCCTCGGCGGTCAGGGCGCCGCCCCGGCCTACCTGGCCCGCCTGTCCCCCGACCACCAGGGCGCAATCCGCGACCGGCTGGAGTCCCGGCTCCCCCGGCGGCCGGACGGCGCGATCGCCCTGACCGCGACCGCGTGGGCAGTTCGCGGCCTGGCCCGGTGATCCGACGACGACACGTTCGGCCGGCCAGTGGCGCCGATACCTCGCCGAGTACAGCGCCGACGTCCTGCGGACCTCCCGGAGAAGGACCTCACCGAACTCAGCGACGCGCAGCGAACGGCCCGCTGGCTCGGCTTCGACAGAGCGGGCACCGCGAAGCTCAGACTGCTCGAGCAGCGCCTCGGGACGGCCCTGCCGCCAAGTTACCGGGCGTTCCTCGCGGTCTCCGACGGCTGGCTGAACCTGAGCCCCGTTCATGTGGACCATGCGTACGACCGGCGACGTCAATTGGCTCCGGAAAGCCGACCCCGGCCTGTGGCAGATCCTCCGCGAAGATCCGGAGGTGTCCTTCGAGGAGCTGAGCGGGCAGGCGGCCACCCGGTGCAGCCGGTCGGAGCCGACGACCTGGTCACGGCGGGGCGGACACTCGCGCTGGAGGGTCTGCAGCGCACCGCGATCGGACCGTACCGGAACCTGCTCACCGAGATCCTGACCGCCGACGAGATCGAGGACCCCGACAGATTCGTGCCGCCGGTTCTGCCCGAGCCCCCGAACTTTCAGGCCGCCCTGGAGCAGGCCCGCCGGCTGGTACGGGCCGGAGAGCCCGCCGCGGCGTGGCGCACGGTGGAAAGTGGACTGCTCCTGACGTCCAAGTTCTGATTCTCAGGCGTCGGCGGTCGGCTCAGTCGGGCAGCCGTTCTTCTTCTGCCAGGCCTTGACCGCGGAAACCGGGGACTTCTGGCCGTCCTTGCGCCAGGAGTCCAGGTACGGCCACGGGTAGAGGGTGCCGCGCTGGTTCCACCAGTCGCCCTGCTTCGCGCACGGCGGGGAGATGCCGAAGTGCAGGTGGCAGGCGCTCGCGTCGCCGGTGTCGCCGGTCTTGCCGAGGGTCTGCCCGGTCTTGACCCGGGCGCCCGGCTCGATGCCGCCGGCGACCGCGGACAGGTGGGAGCCGTAGTAGCGGACCCCGTCGTCGCCGAGGATCGACACCGACAGGCCGCCCCGGGTGGCACCGAGGTTCTTCTTCGCCGTCCAGGTGTCCTTGGCCGAGACCGCGAGAACCACGCCGCCGGTCACGGCCACGAACCGGTTGCCACACGCGGTGATCACGTCGGACGCCGGGTAGTCGTGGTGCGTGTGGGCGTAGCTGCTCTTGCCGACCACCGGGAACGTATAGGTGATCTTGGCGGAGGTCGGGGAGGGCGAGGCCGACGGCGTGGCGGGTGGCGCGGCGGAGACGGCGGTCGTCGGGGCCGCCGCGGTGGGAGTCTCCAGACCCTGCGTCGAGCCGGCCCAGATCGGCTTGGCCTCCGGTTTCCCGGAGCAACCGGCGACGGAGGCGACGCTCAGACCGACGGCAACGCCGCCCAGGACAATTTTCCTGACAAAGGGAAGCAAAACGACATTCTTCCTGCTCGGGAACCGACGGCCAAATATAGCCAGGCCCTTCCAGGCCGCAACCCGGCTCGGCCCCGCCCGGCCCGCCCGGCACGTCCAGCCCGGCACGTCCAGCCCGGCACGTCCAGCCCGGCCCGGCCCGCCCGGCCCAGCTCGGCCCGGCGAGCCAGGGGGCTCGGTCAGGTCGGGCGGGCCGGTCAGGTGGCTGTTCAGGCGGCCGAGGGTGGGGCCACCGCCATGTTGGGCTTGGTGGGCTGCTCCACCCGCAGGCCGGTGCGGAGGGTATCCAGCATGGTCATGCCCTGGGCGGCCAGCGACGCGACCACGCTGTTGAGGCCCTCGGCGCCGTCCAGGACCGTGATGTTCGCCCCCTGCAGGCCCTCGGCGGCGGCCCGCAGCATCTCCGGCAGCTTGTCGATGATCGCCTGGTCCAGGGCGATGCGGTCCTGGGCGGCCGCGGCCTCGGCGGAGAGCTTGGTGGCGTCGGCGTCGGCGCGGGCCAGCGCCCGGATGCGCTCGGCCTCGGCCTCGGCCGGGCGGATCACCTCGGCGATCAGCTCGGCCTGGCGCAGCTCGGCGTTGCGCTGGGCGACGATCGCACGCTCGGCGAGCACGTCCTGCGCGGCGCGGGCCGCGGCGAGCGGGCCGGCCTGGGCCGCGGTCTGCTGGGCCTGGTCGATCTCGGCCTGATATTGCGCCTGGGCGATCGCCGTCTGCCTCGCATATTCCGCCTGGTGGCGGACGCTCTCCTGCTGGGCCATCGCGCTGGCCCGGTCGGCGGCCGCCTGGGCGATCTTGGCCTCCTGGTTGACCCGGGCCTGGTGCGGCGCGGCGAGCGCCCGGATGTAGCCAACGCCCTTGTCGTCGATGCTGCTGATCTGCAGCGAGTCGACGGCCAGGCCGATCCGGGCCATCTCGGTCTTGCTGGCGTCGACGATCGCGTCGGCCAGGGTCTGCTGCTCGCGGATGATCGCCTCGACGGTCATGCTGCCGATGATGCTGCGCAGGTGGCCGGAGAAGATGCGGCCGACCAGGGTGGGCATCTGCCGCTGGTCACCCTGGAAGCGGCGGGCCGCCGAGGCGATCGACTCGTGGTCGTCGCCGACCTTGAACGCGATGACCGCGTGCACCGACAGGGTGATGCCCTGCTGGGTGTAGCAGTCCTCCATGACCTCGGCCTCCTGCATGGCCAGGGTGAGCCGGGTGGCCCTGGAGAAGATGGGCGCGACGAACACGCCGTGCCCTGTGACGATCTTGAACGGCAACGCCTCCACGCCGCGCTGCTTGCGGCCACTGATCAGCAACGCCTCGTTGGGGGCGGGCACCCGATAACCGAACACTGTTACGACCCTCCTACGACGGGCCATGGCTCGACGTCGACCTGGCGCGCGCCACGGTTGTGAATGACGAGGACCTCGGCGCCCGCGGCGATGGCCGTCGCGGCGTATGCCAGGTAGTAGTGCGCCAAGCCGTCCACCAGCACGCGCACCTCGCCCGCGCGCTCGCCGCCGCGGATCGCGGTTATCACCGTGCCCACCTTGCCGACCAGCGCCTGACTCGCCACGACTGAATTGTGCTCCCGGGGTGCGACAGTTCGCTCGCCCGGTGATCGACGTCTAGGCGACACCATCGACGGACGCGGAGGCATACCGTTCGCAGCATGGTGGAACGTCTCCGCGCGGCGGAGGAAACCGCGGCGGAGCAGCAGTCCGCGCCGGCGCCGGTCCGGCCGCCGATCCAGAGCAACCGGGAGACGGCCGATCGCCTCGCCGCCGGCCCGGTGGGCCGCGACGAGCTGGCCGGCCTCGGCGGCTTGGCGGGCAACCGCGCGGTGACAAATTGGCTGGCCCCCGATCCGGGTACGCCGGTGAGCACGCCCGTCGCCCCGTCCGCCGGCCCCGTGGCACCGCAGGCGTTCGGCCCCGCCCCACCGGGCACCACCCCGGGCGGCCCGGTGCTCGCCGGCCCCACCCCGGGCGGCCCGAAGCCCGCGGGTCCCGCACCGGGTGGGCCGACCCAGAACGGGCCGAAGCCGGTCGGCCCGGGACCGAGCGGACCCACGCCGGCTGGGCCGACGACGGCTGGGCCGGGGCCGGCTCAGGGCGTACCGCAAAAGCAGCCGGCGGCGCCGCAGCCGGCCGGGACCACGACGCCGGCGGCCAAGGCGGGGGAACCGCCGCCGCCGATCGACTGGATCGAGAGCCTGCCGGCGCACGTCAAGCAGCAGATCGACAACTTCAGCGACGTGCAGGTCGCGGCGGCCGACAAGGGCAACAAGGGACTGCTCGACGCGCGGGCGCGCAACCGGATCACCTTCATGCGGACCATGCGGTGGGCGATGGGCAACGACGACACCGTGATCCAGAAGCACTTCCAGGAGATTCAGCCGATCGACGTGGGTGACGGCCAGCAGCTGTGGGCGCACGTCTCGACCCGGGAGCGGCTGCTGGCGGTGAAGATCGAGCTGGAGGCGCAGGGCGTGCCGATGCCGCGGACCACCGTGGGTCTGGGCATGCGCGGCGACCATCTGTCGCCGAAAGGCCTCAGCCGCGGCTGGTTCACGCACGCGGCCGGGTTCGCGGTGGACTGGCGGGCCACCGCGACGCCGAAGATCAAGGATCCGCGGCTGATCGCCCTGTTCGAGATGGTGACCGGCGGGCGGCCGGACATGAAGGCGAGCGTCGAGGGCGACAAACGGATCGACCTGGAGATCAAGATGGGGGCGGGCACGGCGGACGCGGCCGAGTCGAAGAAGCTGCTCGATTCGGTGGAGTCGGAGTACAAGCGGCTCGAGGAGGCGTCGAACAAGTTCAAGACCGCTCTGCCGGCGGGCACCCTGGACCGCCTGCGCGAGCTGGAGCAGGCCCGCTTCGCGGTGTCGACCGCCCAGCGCAAGCTGTCCCGGCTGCAGATGCCGAAACCGAAGGCCACCCCGGCGCAGATCGAGACCGCGACGAACGCGGTTACGGCGGCCGAGAAGCACTTCGCGGAGGTGCACGCGAAGATCGGCCCGGATCTGCCGAAGTTGTTCGAGCCGTGGACCAAGCAGATCGACGAGAAGATCGCCGTGCTCGACCAGCACTTCGCGGATGCGAACGTCGACGTCGAGATGTTGACCAGCGACTTCGGCTTCGACGAGCGGGCCACCAGGATCGCGGCGCTGCGGAAGGCCGATGCGGCCGCGGCGATCAAGGCCGGCCCGGACGTCGGCAAGCTGCGGCAGCTGCACCAGGACGCGGTGGTGGTGCAGGCCCGGATCGACGCGGCGAAGGCGGCCGGCCTGACCGATCCCGACCTCGCCAAGATCGAGGAGGCGGTCGGCGGGGTGCTGCGCGGGGTGGAACCGCTGGAGGAGGCGCTGACCGGGATCGTGCCGAAGGCGAAGTTCGACATCAAGCCGGCCAAGGTCGGGTCGGTCAAGGAGACGCTCGCCGCCCTGAAGGCCGCTGCCGACAAGCTCGGACCCCGTTTCACCGACCTGGCCAAGCGGATCGTGCCGGCCGCGGCCGTGTTCGACCAGAACGAGGCCGACGTCGTCACCACCCGGGAGGACGTGGCGGTGCGCCGGAAGTTCCGGGACGAGAAGACGGCGGCGCTGGGCAAGAAGAAGATCGACACCCTGATCGACGAGAAGTTCCAGCTGATGACGCTGAAGAGCCTCAAGGACGCGCTGCTCGACAACACCGGCGGCTTCGTCTTCGGCGCCAAGTTGGAGGTGAACGACCCGTCGCTCGACCAGCTGTTCGGGCTGATGCCGGAGAGCCGGGGCGGCTTCTTCACCCCCGACCCGGCGGGCGGGGAGAAGGAGGCGAAGGCCGGCGAGTTCAGCGGGCAGCACGGCTACGGCCTGCTGTTCATCAAGTCGATGGTGGCGCACGGCTTCGAGCCGGGGATGGCCTGGCGGGGCGGCTCCGACCCGATGCACTTCGAGCTGGCCGAGGGCCGCAAGTTCCTGACCAGCGCGGGCGGCAGCCCGGTCGAGGCGGGCGCGACGCTGCGGGCGATCGAAAGCATCATCCCGTAGCGGACCGGGGACAAAGGGGAGGGCCGACGCCGACCACCGGCGCCGGCCCTCCCACCTTTGGGGGGTGTTGAAGCCTCAGCTCACGTTGAGGGCGGTGTTGTCGACCTGGAACGAGGTGGCGAGGGAGGAGTCCTCGACGCCGCTGAACGAGATCGACACGGTCTGACCCTTGTACGCGGCCAGGTTGAAGGACTTCTGCGCCCAGGTGGCCTTGTTCAGGTTCGAGTAGGTCGCCAGGGTGGTCGAGCCCACCTTGACCGTCAGCTTGTCGTAGGCGGTCGTCGTGCTGGTCTCCGACGACGTGATCTTCAGGTAGAAGCTCAGCGTCGCGTTCGTACAGGTCGACGGGATCGTCACCGACTGGGACAGCGTGTCGGTGTGGGTGGCGCCGTAGCCGTCGAGCCAGGCGAAGTAGGTCCCGGCGTACGGGGTGTTGGTGCCCGAAGCGGTGGAGATGACGCCCGAGGTCTGCGCCCAGGTGGTGGCGCCGCTCTCGAAGCCGCTGTTACCGAGCAGCTGCGCCGAGGTGCAGGTGCCGCTGGTCGGGCCGGTCGTCGGCGGGGTCGTGGTGGGGCCCGACGTGGTCGGGGACACCGTCGGCGAGGTGGTGCTGCCGGTGCAGGTCGGGTCGGCCGTCTGCGCCGGAACGCTGACCGCGGTCCAGGCCGCCTTGACCGTGTTGAACGCGGTGCAGTCGCCCGGGTACAGACTCTTGGCCGCGGTGAGCGTCCAGGTCCGGTACTTCAGGTACGAGGACGACGAGGTCTTCAGCAGCATCGCGTTGTACATGATGGTGATGGCCTTCTGGATGCCGAGGCCGGTGATCGTGGTGCTGTTGCAGGTCGTCGACGCGGGCTGGCCGTTGCCGCTGGTGCCCTGCGCGAGCAGGTAGAACCAGTGGTTACCGGGACCGGCCGCGGCGTGCACCTCGTCGTTCGGCGTGCTGCTGGAGTAGCAGTTGTCGTCGCCGACCGCCGACGGGTTGTACATGTTGCGGATCGCGCCCGAGCCGACCAGGTTGACCTCTTCGCCGACCAGGTAGTCCGGCGGGTCGTTCGGGTTGTTGATGTACCACTCGGTGGCCGCGCCGAAGGTGTCGGCGACGAACTCCTGGGTGCCGCTGCCCGAGATACCACCGGGGGTGGTGTCGTCGATGCCGTGACCGAGCTCGTGGCCCAGCACGTCGGCCGAGGAGATCCACTGACCGGCGGTGTTCTTGCCGATCTGCACCTGGGTGCCGTCGTAGTACGCGTTCTGGTCGTTCAGGCCGACCCGGATCGGCCACGCGCCGCCGGAGCCGTTCTGGCCGTTACGGCCGAGCCAGGCCGAGAGCATCTTGGTCTGGCCCTCGCCGACGTAGAGGCCGTCGACGCAACCGGTCTCCTTGTTGGTGCCGGTGCCGTTGCCCCAGACGTTGTCCGTGCCGCTGAACGTCGTGTTGGTCGACGCGTCCTGGCACTGCATGGTGGCCTGGGTGGAGGACTTCATGGAGTACGTCGAGCCGGACAGCGTGGTGTCGATCGAGACCGAGCCGTTGATCCAGCCGGTGCCCGTGCCGGTCACGTTGGTGACGTGCTCCTTGGTGCTGAGCACGGCACCGGTCTGCGCGTCGACGTTGACCGTGAGCCGGCTGACGCCCTCGGCGCCGGTGCCGTTGACCGTGGTCTGCCAGGCCAGCTTGGCGGCCTCGCCCTCCTCGGCGACGACGACGAGCTTCGTGCCCTCCACCTTGGAGACCGTCTTGAGCTGTGCCTTGGCCGTGGCCTGGGCCGCCGTGTCAGCGATCTTCGGGGTGACGGACAGTTCGCCGATCGGGCTCGTCTGCGCGACCGAGGTGTACTTGGTCGCACCGCTCGCATCGGTCATGACGACGAGGTCGCCGCCCTCGACCTTCAGGCCCTTGTAGAAGCGGAGGTACGGGGTGTAGTTGAGGCCGTGCGAGGAGAGGACGGTCTGGCGCTGGAAGGTGTCGCTCGAGCTGGCCTGGAGGACGGCAGGCTTGCTGGCGATCAGGGCGTCGGCCTTGCTGGCGGCCAGCTTGGTGGCGGCCGCCGGGTCGATCGGCTCTGCGGTGGCCGGCCCGGCCACCGCGACCATCGCGGTTGCGGCCGCGGTACCAGCGACCAGCGCGACGATCAGGGGGGTTCGACGTTTCACGCGGGTACTCCTTTTCTGCCCGGGGGTTTGGGCAGGCTCAAGGTCCGATGGACGATAAGTCACACCGAGACGACTTGAAGTGAGACGCTAGGCATCGATGGGTATCTCCGAATCAGGGAAAACCCTTGCGCCCGCCGTGGGAGCGCTTTCCTGGCCATACTCCCTAGGTCGTACTGCGGAAGTACTCCCTGGTCGGATGACCCGCGTCGATGGACCACGAGACGATGGCGCCATGACCGAGCGTGAGTTCCGATTCGGCGTCGTCGCCGGAAAAGCGCCGTCCGGCACCGAGTGGGCCGCCACCGCGCGGCGGGCCGAGGAGCTGGGCTACGACACCCTACTGGTGCCCGACACCCTGAACACCTTCGCGCCGTTCCCGGCGCTGGCGGCGGCCGCCGCCGCGACCACCTCGCTGCGTGTAGGCACCTACGTGCTGAGCGCGCCCAACCGCACGCCGGGCCTGGTCACCTGGGAAGCGGAGACGCTGCAACAGCTCAGCGACGGCCGCTTCGAACTGGGCATCGGCGGCGGGCGGCCGGGCGCTGCCGAGGACGCCGCATCGCTGGGCGGAGATTTCGGTACGCCGGGCGAACGGCTCGACCGGGTCGCGTCGACCATCGCGGCCGTCCGGAAACTCGAGAACGCCCCGCCGGTGATGGTCGCCGCCAGCCGGCCGAGGATGCTGCGGCTCGCGGCGGCCCAGGCCGACATCGTGGCAATGGGCCTGCCGCCGCAGACCACTGAGCCGCTTCTCGCCCGTACCGTCCAGCAATTGCGCGACGCCGCGGGCGAGAGATTCGACGAGCTGGAGTTGCACCTCAATGTCGCGGCCGTGGCCGCGACCATCGACGCCATCCCGTCGGGGCTGTCCAGGATGGTCGGCGGCGACCCGCGCGACATGGCCTGGAACGGCGGGATCGCCTTCCTCGTCGGCTCGGCAGAGCGGATCGCGGATCTGCTCTGCCGGCGCCGCGAGGAGTTCGACATCTCCTACATCGGAGTGAGCGGCCTGTTCATGGAACAGTTCGCCCCGGTCATCAACATCATCCGTGGCTGACGGTGAGGCTGTAGAACTTCACCTTCGCTCCGTTGGACGTGCTGTCCGAGGAGGACTGGTTGTAGGAACCGGCCTTGAAGTACTGCTTGTACGGGTTGAACGACGACGGGATCGTGTACGACGTCTTCGACCCGTTGACCGTCAGGTTGATCTTGTTGCCGGTCACGTTGATGACGTAGGTCCACTTCACGCCGAGCGCCACGTTGCCGACCTTGTGCAGCGTCTGGCCGCCGGCCGGCGAGTTCTCGGTGCCGATGTAGATGTCGCCGTTGGGGCGGTAGTACAGCTCCAGCAGCGGCTTGGTGGACGAGCCGCCGGTGCCCAGGTGCACCTGGCCGACGCAGACGTTCTTGGTCACCGACGGGATGCGCAGCTGGGCGCTCAGCGTGTGGTTGCCGGAGAGGGACCAGTTGGCGGCCGAGCCGTCCCGGTTCATCTCGCGCAGCTCGGAGCGGGCGTAGTTGGAGTTGGGCGTGGTCACGCCCTTCTCCGGCGCCCAGAACGTCATCGAGCCGTCGTTCTTGTCGGTCCAGAAGTATGTCGGGTTGTTGTAGCCACTGGCACCCTTGAGCTTGGCCGGCGAGATCGTGTCCGGCGAGCCGGGCGAGCCGGTGGGCAGCTGCAACTGCCAGATGGCGAGGTCGAAGTTGCCACCGGGAGGAAGCGTCGGGTCGAGGGCGGCGGCGGACGCGTTGGTGATGCCGAGGACGCCGAGCGCGCCGACCACGGCGGTGGACAGGGTGACCGCGAGGAGTTTCCGTCTACGCATGGGGATACCTACCTAAACAGCCATCTCGGGGGGATTGGCAAGGTGGTTAACGGTAGGCCCGACATAGATGGCCGACTTTAAACAGACCTTAAATCGGCGGCCCGAGGTTGCGACTCGGTGAGCCGCGGGTGCGGGTTGGTTGACCCGCTTACTCGATCATGGGGTGGCCCCGATCGGAATGGCGAAGTCACCGATCGCAGAGGGAGTCACCACTTGAAGCGCTTCGCCGTCATCGCCGCCCTTGTCGCCCTGCCCGTCCTCGCGGGTGCGCCGGCCTTCGCCGCCACCGCCAAGCACGCGCCGGCGAAGAAGGTCTCGGCCTCGGCGGCGACGGAGTTCGAGAACGAGGTCGTCCGCCTCACCAACGCGCAGCGCACCTCGCGCGGCTGTGGCGCCCTGAAGATCGACAACCGGCTGGTCAAGGCGGCCCGTGGGCACTCCGCCGACATGGTGAGCGAGCGCTTCTTCAGCCACACCGGCTCGAACGGCAGCAGCTTCGTGGCTCGTGAGGTGGCGGCCGGTTATCCGAAGCGGGACGCCGCGGCCGAGAACATCGCCTGGGGCTACCGCACGCCCAAGGACGTCGTCACCGGTTGGATGAACAGCCCGGGTCACCGCGCCAACATCCTCAACTGCCGCAGCATCGCGGTCGGCGTCGGCGTCGCGTACACCAGCGGCGGCGCCCCGTACTGGACCCAGGACTTCGGCCGCAGCTGAAAGCGAAGACGGCCGGTGCTGGCGGACACCGGCCGTCCTCCGTTACGCGGGCCGGAACGAATCCCGGGCCGCGGGGGCTGCGTGCTTGATCATCAGGTGGCGGGTCACCGAGTACTCCCCGACCGCCTCCTGGCTCATGTCCTTGCCGAAACCGGACCCCTTCACCCCACCGTGCGGCGCCTCGGACGCGATCGGCAGATGATCATTGATCCAGGTGACGCCGACGTCGAGCCGGTGCGCCACCCGCAGGGCCCGCGCCACGTCCCGGGTCCAGATCGAGGACGCGAGACCGTACCGGGTGTCGTTGGCCAGGCGCACCGCCTCGTCCTCGGAGGAGAACGGCACCACCACGATGACCGGCCCGAACAGCTCGTCCTGCACGATCTCGCTGTCCTGCGCGGCGTCCAGCACGAGCGTCGGCGGGTAGTAGAAGCCCGGCCCGGACGGAACCGAACCACCCACGGCGACCCGCGCGCCGGCCGAAACCGCCCGCTCGACAAATCCGGCAACACGCTCACGGTGCGCCGCCGAGATCAACGGCCCGATGTCCGTGTCGGAGGCCCAGGGATCGCCGGGACGGATCCGCCGCAGCGAGTCTTCCAGCGCCGCCACCGCATCTTTATAGGCCGATTCTTCGACATAAACGCGCGTCGCGGCGGTGCAGTCCTGCCCGGTGTTGTAGGTAGCCCCGAGCGCCACCCCGCCCGACATTTCTGACATGTCAGCGTCGGCGAAAACGATGGCCGGAGCCTTCCCGCCCAACTCCAGGTGCACCCGCTTCAACCCGTCGACCGCACCGCGCATGACCTCGCGACCGGTGCTGGTCGACCCGGTGACGCTGACCATGTCGACGCCGTCGTCCCGTACCAGAGCGGACCCGATCGAAGCACCACCCGTCACCGCGCCGACCAGGCCGGCCGGTGCCCCGGCCTCTTCGAAAAGGCGCGCCAGCGCCAGCGTGGAACGCGGCGTCTGCGGCGCCGGCTTGATCACCACGGCGTTGCCCGCCGCGACCGCCGGTCCGATCTTCCAGACCGCCATGACCAGCGGAAAGTTCCACGGGGCGATCGAACCGACGACTCCGATCGGCCGCCGCACGAGCATCGACGTGTACCCGGCCGAGAGCACTCCGGCCCCGGTCCCGTCGAGCGATCGCGCGGCCCCGGCGAAGAACCGCAGGTTGTCGACCGCGAAGGTCAACTCCCCGTCCCGCATGACCGGCAGCGGCTTCCCGGTCTCCTCCACCTCGAGTCGGGTGATCTCCTCGGCGTCCCGTTCCACCAGGTCGGCCACGCGCAGCAGCACCCGCGCCCGCTCCCCCGGAGTGGCTTCGCGCCACTGCTCAAAGGCAACGCGAGCCCGGGCGACGGCCTTCGCCACGTCCGCGACGTCACTGTCCGGGACGTTTTCCAGCGGTACGCCGGAAGCAGGGTTCACCAGCGCGGTCATTTGCCGCCCAGCCCGATCTGCTCGATGGCGTCCGCCGCGACGCGTACGCCGTCGGCCGCCCGGATGGCCTCGGCGTCCGCCGCGAGGCGGGCCCGCAGCTCCTCGTCGCCGAGCAGCCGGTCGATGGCCGAGTGCAGTTCCTCGTCGGTGAAGCCGTAGGTGTCGAGCCGCACCCCGTAGCCGGTCTCGTCCACCCGCTGGGCATTGTCGTACTGGTCCCAGAAGAGCGGCAGCACGATCATCGGCTTGCCGAAGTGCATGGCCTCGGTGGTCGTGTTGTTGCCGCCGTGCGTGATGACCAGGTCGACCAGCGGCAGGATGCTCGTCTGCGGCAGGAACTCGGCTCCGATCATGTTGTCGGCCAGCTCGATCTCCTCGTGCAGCGGGCCCTTCGACACGATGTAGCGGTGGTCGGTCTTGGCCAGCGCCGCGACGATCCGGCGCATCAGCTCGACGTCGGCCGATCCGAGCGACCCGAGCGAGAAGTAGATCAGCCGGTGCCCGTCGGCGAAGCCGTCCGGCAGTTCGAAGGTCGAATCGGTCTCCCGCACCGACGACTCGAGCCGCTTCCAGGTCGGGCCGAGCCGCCGCGACCCGGTGTAGTCGAGCACCTTCGGGAACACGTACAGGTTGAGCTCGCCCTCGCCGATGAACTCGAGGTCGGGCAGCGCCGGCGCCCCCTGCTCGATCACCCAGTCGTTGAACTGCTCCCACATCGGCCGGTGGGTCCGGTCGTACTCGGCGAGGAAGTCGGCCCACCCGCTGTGGTCGTCGGCCGGGTAACCGGAGAACACCGGCGCGATGTTCGGCCCCTTCACCTCGAGGGGGTTGCACGACACGATCCGCACGAACGGCACGCCCGCCGTGTTCAGCGCCGGGAACGCCACCACGTTGTCCTCGACGATCACGTCCGGCTTGACCCGGGCGATGATGTCGAGCAACTGCGGCTGGCAGAACCGCGCGCCGTCGATCAGCTCCTGCCAGACCGGTTTCACCCACGTCTCCAGCTGGTCGATCGTCGGCTTGCGGAACTCCGGCGCGGTGTCCCGGATGAAGTCCTTCCAGAACTGGCCGGCGTCCTGCGGCTCGTCCGGCACCGGAGCCAGGTTGACCAGGTCCTCCTCGAAACCGAGCGCGGTCAGCTTGCCGGCCCAGGACGCCTCGGCGGCGAACACCACCCGGTGCCCGCGGCGGCGCAGCACGTCGCCGATGCCGATGCAGTTGTTCGTCGGCCCGTAGGCGCTCTCGGGCATGAACAGGACCGTCAACGACATCGAACACTCCCGGGTCGGCTTGTTGAAGGTGAATTCAACAAGCGCCCTTGCGCACAGTCAATACGCAGAGCCTATGGTTGTGCCGCGTTAACTGACGGGGGGTGCAGATGGCAACGCGGAAGACACGCACCGAGCGCCGCGCCGACCTGATCGAGGCGGCCCAGCGCGCAATGCTGCGGCACGGCCCCGACGGGGTGCTGCTCAACCAGGTCGCCGAGCAGGCCGGTCTGACCTCGGGCGCGGTGCTCTACCACTACCCCGATCTCAGCGACCTGCTGCTGGAGGCCAACCAGGCCGGGATGGAACGCTTCTACTCGGCCCGGATGCGGCGCCTGGCCGGCCTGACCGACCCGGTCGAGAAACTGGTCGTGACGATCCGCTCCGGCCTGCCGGTCGACGCCGACGACGCGGACGTGCGCCTGCTGTGCGAGCTGGGCGGCCTGGCCGGGCGCAACCGGGTCTACGCCGCGCTGCTCACCTCGCTCTTCGACCGCCAGGTGTCGATGTACCAGACCATCCTGGAAACCGGCTCGGCGCAGGGCGCCTTCGCCCTCACCGCCGATTCGCTCACCCTCGGGCGCAACCTGGTCGCCCTGGAGGACGCGTACGGGTACCGCATAGTCGCCCGCCACCCGACGCTGCACACCGACGAAGCAGCCGAGCTGATCCTCTCCTACGCTCGTCAGGTGACCGGCAGTTCCCTGCGGGTCGCCGCGTGACGATCGCTCCCGGCGCGTCGGCCGACCTGGTCCACGCGATCGTCACCGGCCGCGCGCCCAGCGGCTTCGACCTGCGGGTCTACCTCCCGCTCGGCCCGGTCGCCGGCGACGAGCGCCCGATCACCGTCGACCAGACGAACGTCTCGGTGGTGGTCGGCGAGGCCGTCGTGGTCAAGTGGATGCGCGAGCCGCAGCCCGCCGCCCGCGCCCCGCGCCTGCTGGCCCACCTGGCCGCCGCCGGTTTCACCCGGATGCCACCACCGCACGCCGCCCTGTTCCGCGACGACGCACTGATCGCCCTGGTGACCGGCTTCCTCCCGGAGGCCGAGGACGGCTGGGACTGGTGCACGAACGCCCTGCTGTCCTGGCTGGACGGCGGCCCAGCGGCCGACTTCGCCCCCGCCCTGGGCATCCTGGCCGCCGACCTGCACGCCGCCCTGGCCACCGGGCCGGGCAGTCCCGCGCTGCTCAACGGCGTACACCCGAAGTCCCCGGAGGCGCCGCGAAGCGCGACCGCCCCGCCGAGCGCTCTCGCCGAAGCGCTGGCCTGCGTGGGTGATGACGCCGAAGGCGTCTGGCTGCGCTCCGTCGCGCCGCGCATCGCCGCTGACATTTCCGTTTCATCGAGCTATGACTCCCCGGCGCCGGCCATCGAGCTGCACGGCGACCTGCATGTCGGGCAGGTCCTGCGGTGGCGCGGCGGCTACGCGGTCACCGATTTCGACGGAAATCCGACCGTCGAGCCGCGGCCCGAGCCGGTCGTCCGCGATCTCGCCCAGCTGCGCACCAGCGTCCTGCACGTCGCCGAGATCGCGAACCGCCGCACCGAGGGCCGCCACCGCGAAACCCTGCTGACCTGGGGCCGCGCGGCAGCGGACGACCTGCTCACCGCCTACCGGGCCGGCCTCGCGGCGCACGGCTGCGCCCACCTGCTCGATGAGACGCCGCTGCGCCCGCTCGAGATCGAGCAGGAGTGCCGCGAGCTGATCTACGCAGCCCGCTTCCTCCCTCGGTGGCGCTACGCGCCGATGGGCGTCCTCCGATCCTGGTACGGGTGATCACATTGGATCCGGCACTGTTCAAAGCCGACCTGGAGGCCAAGCCGGCCGCCCTGCGCGCGCTGGCCGACCGCCTGGCCACGGATGATCCGTGGGCCTTCCTCGAACCGACCCGGCGCGTGATCTTCCTGGGTATGGGCAGCTCCCGCTACGCGGCCCAGGTCGCGGCCCGGCGCCTGCGCGCGGCCGGCCTGGACGCCACCGCCGAGTACGCGTCGACCGAGGGCGGCTTCCGCTACGCCGGCGACGACACCCTGGTGGTGGCGATCTCCGCGACCGGCACGAGCCGCGAGACCCTGGACGCCGTGGCCGACGTGCCGCGTTTCGTGGCCCTGACGAACGACCCGTCCTCAACACTGGCCGAGCAGGCGACCGCCATCGTGGACATATCCGCCGGCACAGAGGCCGGCGGGGTGGCCTGCCGCTCGTTCCAGCACACCCTGGCCCTGCTGGACGCCCTGGTCGAACGTCTGACCGCCGGACCGTCCGCCGAAGCGCTGGTCCGGCGGGCGGCCGAGGCCACCGAGGACCTGCTCGACCGCCGCGACACCTGGCTCCCCCGCTGCGACGAGGCCCTGCGCGGCGGCGCCGGCATCTACCCGATGGCCCCGGTCGAACGAATCTCCTCGGCCCTCCAATCGGCGCTGATGTTCCGCGAGGGTCCGCGGGTCGCCGCCGACGGTTGCGAGACCGGCGACTGGTCCCACGTAGACGTATATCTGACAAAGACGCTGAACTATCGAGCGCTGCTGTTCCCCGGTTCCCGCTATGACGATCAGGCCCTCGAATGGCTCCACCAGCGCGGTTCCACGATCGTGTCGGTGGGCGGCGAGGTGCCGGGTGCGGCATGCGCGGTCCGCTTCCGTCACGACGACGATTCCCGGGTACGCCTGCTGACCGAAACCCTGGTCGCCGAGTCGGTCGCCGCCGAGTGGTGGATCACCCCATCGGTGATCAACTGAAACACACTCGTTCCATAGTCGTTTGTGAATATACTTTTTGGCATTAGCTGGTGATCGTCTTCGACCCCGAGACTCCTGGACAACAGCCGCTCTTCGCGACTACCCGGAGGCCCCCCGTTGAAGACACTCCTTCGCTCGGCCCTCGCCACCGCCCTGCTGGCCACCCTTCTCCAGTTCGGCTTCGGCACCCCGGCGTACGCCACCGCACCCGGCGTTCCCACCACCTCAGCCGCCAAGACCCAGCTCGCCGGGCTGACAGTGGCCGCATCGACGCACACCACCACCTACGACCGTGACCTGTTCCCGACCTGGGACACGATCTCCGGCACCTGCAACACCCGGGAGACCGTGCTCAAGCGGGACGGCACCAGCGTCGTGGTCAGCTCGGCCTGCGCCGCCACCTCGGGCAAGTGGTACAGCCCGTACGACGGCGCGACCTGGACGGCCGCGTCCGACGTCGACATCGATCACATGGTGCCGCTGAAGAACGCCTGGATCTCCGGCGCCTGGGCCTGGACCACCGCGAAGCGCGAGTCCTTCGCGAACGACCTCACCAACCCGCAGCTGTGGGCGGTCACCGACAACGTGAACCAGTCCAAGAGCG
Source organism: Paractinoplanes toevensis (assembly GCF_018332695.1). Taxonomy (GTDB): domain Bacteria; phylum Actinomycetota; class Actinomycetes; order Mycobacteriales; family Micromonosporaceae; genus Actinoplanes; species Actinoplanes toevensis. Next base: position 66,870 of record NZ_BOQN01000049.1, on the reverse strand, counting down.
ACCAGTCGCCGGACTCCTGGAAGCCGCCGCTGAGCAGTTACTACTGCACCTACAGCAAGGCGTGGGTCCGAGTGAAGTACGTCTGGGCGCTGACCATCACCAGCGCCGAGAAGTCAGCCCTGACCACCATGCTGGCCACCTGCTAAGCAATTTTCGGGTCGCTCCGGCCGGACAGGCCGGGGCGACCGGGCAGGCCCGGACCGCGGAAGAGCGAAACCGATTTTTGTACGCCGAGCTCCGGGTGCATGGCCAGCCAGCGCGAATATCGCGGCCGCGCCCGGAGGATCTCCAGGTAGGTCTCCACGGCGTACCCGTAGAGCTCGGCCACCTGGCCCGCCGCCGGGGTCTCCGGATCCCATCCGATCAGATGACGCCAGCGCAACGGCACCCCGGCGAGCGGAACCGCGACGGCACCCTCGACCGAACGCACCGTGCCCTGACCGAGAGCCACCGCGTCGCCCGCCGCGACCAGGTCGAACGCGCTGCTGACAGCGATCTCGGTCGGCGTGTTCGGTGCGAAGCCCTCGCGGGCGCAGGCGGCCGCGAAACACTCGTAGAAGCAACCGTCGCCGGGCGCGCCGACCCACTGCTCATCGGCCAGCTCGCTGAGCGCGATCTCGTCCCGGCCGGCCAGCGGGTGCCGTTCGTTGATCAGCACCCAGACCGCGTCGACGGAGACGATCTGCCAGTTGAGGCCGGGCGGCAGGATCGCGGGCGGGCTCGCACACGCACCGACCACGGCGTAGTCGAGTCGCCCCTCGAGCACCGACTGGGCGATTTCGTTTCCCGACGACGTGGAGCGAATCGAGACCGGGCCGCCGGGATGGGCGTTGTTGAGCCGCCGGACCAGGCCGGCCACGATCGGTCCGTTGGTGGCGCCGACCCGGTAGCGAGCCGTCTCACCGGCGGTGATCAGCTCACTGGCCTCGTCGTGCAGGCCGGTCACGGCCGGGATGAGCACCCGAGCGCGGGCCAGCACGAGGTCGCCGAGCGGCGTGGGCAGGACGCCCCGCCGATCACGGGTGAACAGCGCACCGCCGAGGATCCGCTCGATGCGCTGAAGCTGGGTGGTCAGGGCCGGCTGAGCGAGGCCCAGCGCCGCCGCGGCCTTGGTGACACTGCCCGCTTCGGCTATGGCCAGCACCATTCGAAGATGGCGTAACTCCAGCTCCACATCTGGAAACCTAGAGTCGCCCGAGCTTCACGGAAAGGCTTTTCACGTTAATTTCGGCCATCTGAGTGTGTCAATTTGAACACGCAGCGGCCGCCGAGTGGTCCGACCTCGGCAAATGCACCCGGCGAATACGGGAGGTATCGGCGCTGCAACGCCCCGTGAGGGGCGCTGCAGCAACCCCGCTAGTCCCACATCGAGGAAAGTTGACTTTGCGTAAGCACTTCCCATCGGTGCGTGGCTATCGGTAGGCTCTCAAGTCAGGAAACGATGTCGAACTCGCCGTCCTTGGCCGAGTCCACGAAGGCGATCCACTCCGCCTGCGTGAACACGAGAGCCGGTCCAGACCGGTCCTTGCTGTCCCGGACGGCAACGCCGGCGTCGAGGATTGCGACCTCGACGCAGTTGTTGCCGCCACTGCCGTTGCTGCGGCTGCCCTTCTTCCAGACAGCACCGTTGAGATGGTGCGTGAGCAACTCAGGCACCCCCCTTCACATATGCGGTTGTCTCGGAGCCCTACGCGACCAGCAGGCTCTCGATCATCTTGATTGTCTGGCGATGGTCGAGCGCCTTTGCGCTCAATCGCTCGAACTCTTTTCGGTAACGGGCAACCTCGGCCGGTTGCTCTTCGTAAGAGTCTCCCGCAAGACCTTCAAGATAGACAACATCCAGATGGGTGGTTTCCGGCCTGGATATCCCATGGTTCATCTGCGCGTCTACCCCACGGAACTCCAATAGCGCTACCGGTCCACCGAGGAACGCGTGCTCACCCGAACCGAACGGCAGGATCTGCAACATCACATTCGGTAATTGAGCCATTTCTATAAGGTGTCGAAGCTGTTCCGACATCACTTCGGAACCGCCGATCACGTGGCGTACCACCGATTCGTCGATGACCGCGGTGAGTTCCAGCGGGCGGCGTTCGGTCAGCCGGCCCTGGCGGGTCATCCGCAGCGCCACCCGACGGTCGATCTCGTGCGGCGGGTCGAACGAGCGCCCGGTGCGCATCAGCGCCCGGATGTACTGCTCGGTCTGCAGCAAGCCCGGCACGATGGTCGGTTCCCAGGTACGCATCGAGGAGGCGCCGGCCTCCAGGCCGACGAAGTTGCCAGGCCGGATGACGTCGCGGTAGTCACTCCACCAGGTGCGCTCGCGAGACATGCGGGCCAGCTCGATGAGCGCCTCGCGGTAGGCGTCGTCGCGCACGTGGTAGAGATCGAGCAGATCGCGCACGTCGCGCGCGGTGACCGCCACCCGTGCGGTCTCGATCCGCGTGACCTTGGCAGCGTGCCACTCGAAATGACGCGAGACATTCTCCTGCGTCAATCCCGCAGCCTCGCGACACCGTTTCAACTCCGCGCCCAGTCGCCGCCGTCGCAGCGTGGGACCTTCGTCAACGGACACCTGGACTCCCCTTGGCCTTCAGGTTTCCTCAGGTAGCCGATCCTACTGACCGGCCTGGTCATGATCCAAGATGGACTGAAGCCCTGAACAAGAAGTCTAGTACTTCTTGTATTGACCTTGATGTTGGGTACATGATGCGGCAGACATCGAGTATTGACTTCCTGTACCGACAGTGAGCACTCAAAACTTGGGTCTACTTGGGTTCTAAGGGGCGTGGCAGCGTGTTGGCAGACCAGTACTTCCTGATCGCACACCAGGACCGCACCGGACGGTCCCGACTCCACCCGCGCGCGACCGGCCTGGGGCTCGCCGCGGCGCTGCTGGGGGAGCTCATCCTCGAGGGACGCATCGGGATCGCCGAGGGCGACCTCATCATCCTCGATCGGCACCCCCCGGCCGACGCGTTGGCGCACGACATTCTCGACCTGCTCATCGCCCAACCGCAACACCGTGACGTCCGCACCTGGCTCGCGTTCCTCTCGCAGGACGCCGAGGTCCGGGTGGGCGAGCGGCTGGTGCGGCTGGGAGCGGTCGACCTGGTCACCCGCCGGCGCATGCTCTCCACCGAAACCGTCTACCTGCCGAACACCGCCGAACAGCGCAACGCCGCCGCGTGGGCTCCCGCGCGCCTGGCCAACCTGCTGGTCCGGGGCATCGAGCTGAGCCTGACCGACCGAGTGCTGGTCGGCCTGGTGGCCGCGACCGGGCTCACCCGGCACGTCCTCTACGACTTCGAGATGCACCGGCAGGCGTTCCAGTCGCTGCCGAACGCCGTGAGCGCACTCTCCGGCGATCTGCGCGACCTCATCGAATTCACCGAAGCCTCCGTGGGCTCGGTGCTGACCGTCGGCCGGCGGTGAGTGCCATCGGGCGGCACCATCTCCGGCGCAACAACACAGACCAATGGGCCGGGAGGATGTTGATGCTGCAGAAGGAACCCGCTGAGCCGGACATCGTGACGAGGGCGCTGGCCAAGAACAGGCTCGGCGTCCCGTCCGTGGTGTTCTTCGGTGTGGCGGGTGCCGCGCCGTTGACCGTGATCATCGGGGCGATCGCCACCATCTACGCGATCATCGGCAGCACTGCCGTGCCGGTCGCCTACGTCGCGGTGGCCGGGATTCTCTCCCTGTTCACGGTCGGCTTCGTCGCCATGAGTCGGCACATCGTCAACTCCGGCGCCTTCTACTCCTACATCAGCCACGGGCTGGGCCGCACGATCGGTGTCGGCGCCGCGTTCGTGGCCCTCCCGGCCTACTCGCTGATGCAGATCGGCCTCTTCGGCCTGTTCGGCTCGGCCGCCTCGGGCATCCTCGCCTCGTTCGGCGTCGGCGCCCCGTGGTACGTGTGCGCCATCGCCGCCTGGCTGGTGGTCACCGTGCTCGGCCTGCTCTGGGTCGACCTGAGCGGCAAGGTGCTGGCCGTCCTGCTGGTCGCGGAGATCGCCGTCGTCCTGCTCTACGACGTCGTGATGATCGCGAACCCGGCCGGCGGGCACGTCGACTTCACCCCGTTCAACCCGGCGCCGCTGCTCACCCCGGTCGTCGGATCACTGCTGGTGCTGGCCGTCGCCGGCTTCGTCGGCTTCGAGGCCACGGTTGTCCTCTCCGAGGAGACGAAGGACCCGAAGCGCACGATCGGCCGGGCCACCCACATCGCGGTGCTGCTGGCCGGCGCCCTGTGCGCGATCTCCGCCTGGGCCATGGCCGTCTCGACCGGCCCGGCCAACATCGCCGGTGCCGCCGCCGAGCACCAGACCGACCTGGTCTTCTTCCTGGTCGGCAAGCACCTGCCGGTGGCCTTCGTCAACCTGGGCTACCTCCTCTTCCTCACCAGCGTGTTCGCGGCACTGCTCGCGTTCCACGCCGCGGTGGCCCGCTACCAGTTCGCCCTCGGCCGCGAAGGTGTGCTGCCGGCCGTGTGGGGTCGCACCCACCCGCGCACCGGCGCCCCGGTGGCCGGGTCGATCACCCAGAGCGTGCTGGGCATCCTGGTCCTGAGCGCGTACGCGGTGTCCGGCCTCGAACCGGTGCGGTACGTGTTCGCCTGGCTCACCACGATCGGCGGCCTCGGCGTACTGATCCTGATGTGGGCCACGTCGGCCGCGGTGATCGGCTTCTTCGCCCGCGGCCGCCGGACGGAGAACGTGTGGCGTGCGTACATCGCGCCGTTCTCCTCCTTCCTTCTTCTCTCCGTCGCACTGACCGCCACGGTGATCGGCTTCGGCGAGCTGCTTCAGGTCGACGGCGACTCGATCTTCCAGTGGATCATTCCGGTGCTCTACCTGGCGGTCGCCGCGGTCGGCTTCATCTGGGCCGGGATCATGCGGGCCGCCCGTCCGGAGGTCTACGCCCAGATCGGCCGCGGCGCCGACGGCCGGGTGAGCGTCCTGTCCGACATCCAGTGGCCGGCCAAGCAACTGCACGGCGACCCGGTGGGCGCCCGTGGTTACCCCTATTGACAAGGAGACGCCTGCGATGACGCACGCCGTCCACGATCTGGTGATCCGCAGCGTCGCGACCGTCGATGCCACCGAACTCACCGATCTCGTCGCCGCTGCCATGCACGACGGGCCGGTCGCCCGGTGGCTGCAACCCGACGACGGCGTGCGCCACAAGGGAAGTCCCGACTACTTCGCGATCTTCATCGAGCACACCCTGCGGTACGGGGAGATCTACGCGACAAAGGACGACACCGGCCGGTTGACCGGTGCCGCCCTCTGGTTCCCACTCACCTCCGAGCTGCCGTCTCCGGTCGACTACGACCGCCGGCTCAAGGAGATCGCCGGCGAGGCACACGACCGCATGTGCCTTCTGGACGCGGCGATGGAGGCTGAGCACCCCACCGAACCGCACCACTACCTTGCATTTCTCGCCGTCCGGCCCGATCGGCAGAACCTCGGGCTGGGCAGCACGCTTCTGCGCCGGCACCATCGCCGGCTCGACGCGGCCGGGTTGCCCGCCTATCTCGAGGCGAACGACCCGCGTAACCGCGACCTGTACCTGCGACACGGATATCAGGTCCGGTCCGTGATCGACCTACCCGACGGGCCACCGCTCTGGACGATGTGGAGGCCGCCTTTGGACTGAGGCCGACCAGATCCGCTATGCGGCCGACGGGAACTCGTAGAGCCAGAAGGACTGCTGGTCGATCCGGCTGAACCGCATGTTGTCGGTCACCCGGCTGATCATGAGCCGGAAGATCCGGGACATGTGGCGGACATCGTCGTTGTAGCTGCAGATGTCCAGCCCGACCAGGCCGTTCTGGGTTGCTGCGACCAGGTACATCTGCTCGACCAGCTGCGCGAACGCCTCGCGCCCCTGGTGCTCCGGGCTTACTGCCACGAAGCCGATGTACCAAATCTTGCGGCTGGCGTAGTGTTCAGGCCAATGGCGCTCGAAGTACTGAGGAGCGATCAACGGCACTGCGTCGAGGTCGTTGGTGTAGGTGGCGACCCCGCACAGGTGGCCCTCGTCAGTGAGAGCAAGATACTTGCTGACGCGGCTGTCGCGCATGACCTCGTCGAACTCCGACGGGAACATCATGTGCCGCTGCACCGCGAGCGTGTTCAGTTCGTCGAACGCGTCTTGGTAGAGGCGCCATGCAGCGCTGTGCAGATCTTCATCCACGATCTGGTCGACGACTTTGATAAGCATGTTCTGCTCCCCCGCGGGACGCGGCCCGCTTGCTCGCACTCACACCGATCAATGATCTAGTGCTCAACAGAGTACGAACAGTGACGCCGCCAACACAATGCGTGTTCGCCGATTGAATGTGCCAATCGCCGCGCGGAGCCTCCACTGCGCCCGAATCCGTGCAAGTTGCGGGCCGGCGGCCAATTACCGCCGACACCCCCCAATGCCTCACCGCGACGATTCCGGGCCGCCCCGAAGAGATCAATAAGTGGTGATCATTTGACCGACAGATCTTCCGGCAAAGATCTTGAACGCAACCGCCGCCGGCCGCTTCCACAGCGGCCGGCGGTGCTATTTACCTGGAACTTCTCCTTGCCGAAGAGCAAGTGACGACGGCCGCCGTGAGTGAGTTCCGGCCCGCCCGACGATCACCCGGCGGGCCGCCGGCACCGCGCCGTCCTAACCCGACGATCATCCTTCGCGACCCCCGTCACCACCTGCGCAAAGGTGCACTCGACGGCGCCTCCGGAGGTTAGCGCCAAGCGCAAAAGTTCGCGTTTCGCCCCGCCGGAACGTCCGCTGACACCCCAAACGGCCCGCGGATACGCAACGTCATCTCGATCGGGGTCACCGGCGGTCGATCGGAATGCATCGTCACCCCCTAGCGGATCGCCCTCAGTGGACACCGGGCAGGATCTGAGCAGGTAGCAGGCTGTGTCCGGCTATGTGAGCGGCCCTGTGGGGTACTTATCCGAATCGGTCACGTCGGTCGAAGGTGAGAAAGGCCTGACGATCACGCCGAGTAGGGCTTCCCTCGATCGACGAACGATCTTCGGCGAGCGGCCAGGTAGCCCACAGCCTGCGGAATCGCCGGCCCACGGCGTACCCATCACGGGCCTTGATCTTGAATTTGGGACGGCTCGAATATCTCGGAATGAATCGGAATATCCGGGTGCCGCGTTTCTTTTTTCGGTCTACCTCTGGATCAGTACTCGGAGACCAGTACCAGAAGGACTACGCATCTGCGTACTTCAAGTGCGGTTGGTAATCGCCATACGCTTTGGCCCGGCTCAGATCATCAACCCTACTCACGGGAATGGAACACGCGTGAAAACAAGCCCGCGCTTACTACTGGTCGTTATCTTGGCCGTTTGCGGCATCGCCGTCGCACCAGCCGGACCGGCCTCGGCCGCCTCCCTGCCCGGGATGGTGCTCAGCTCGGCGACGGCGACGCTGCCCCCCGAACTGACGCCGGTGGCGACCGGCAAGCGCATCCAATACGTCACCACCGACCTCAACGGCGCGCTGATCGTGGCCACCGGCCTGATCCTCACGCCCAAGAGCAACAAGAAGAACCGCACCGTCGCATGGGCCCACGGCACCACCGGCCTCGCCGACCAGTGCGCGCCCTCCACCAGCCAGGCCGTGTTCTGGCCCGAAGCCCGCGTCGCCGTCGCCGCCCTGCTCGAAAAGGGCTGGACCGTCGCCGCGACCGACTACCCCGGACTCGGCACCACCCAGTCCCACCCCTACCTGATCGGCGGCAGCGAAGCCCGCTCGGTCATCGACAGCGTCAAAGCCGCCCGCAACCTGGACTCCGCGCTCTCCACCCAGTACGTCATCGACGGCCACTCGCAGGGCGGCCAGGCCGCGCTGTTCGCCAGCCAGATCGCCCCGTCCTACGACGGCAACCTGGTGCTGCGCGGCACCGCCACGATCGCGCCGGTCTCCAACGTGGACGCCCTGGCACCGATCATCCCGGGCACGCCGGGACAGGGGTACCTGGTGATGGGCCTGTACGGACTCGCCGCGGTCGACCCGACGTTCAACCCGAACACGGTGCTGGCGGCACAGGCCAAGACGAAGACGTCGACCCTCACGACGGGGTGTCTCAACGAGATCCTGGCGTCGTACCAGGACCTGACGGCCTCGCAGCTTCTGGTCGGCGGGGCGTTGCCTGCTTCGGTGGTCACGAAGCTGGCGCACTACGATAATCCCGCTCAAACCTCGCCTACCGCTCCGATCCTGATCGTCCAGGGGTCGGACGATGAGGCCGTGCCGCAGTTCATCACCCATGATCTGTTGCTGCCTCAGTTGCAGGCTTACTCTCAGCCGGTTTCTTATGTTGAGTTGGCTGGGGCTTCTCATGACTCGGCTGTGGTTCTCTCGGCTGGGACGGTTGTTACCTGGATTGCCGCTCGCTTTAGTTGATCTTTTGGGCCGTGCCGCGCTTACGGTGGGACGGCTGGGGGCCGGGAGTGGCCATGCAGGGCATAGATGCTTTACCGCCCAGCATGGTCACTCCCGGCCCCCAACCGTCCCAGCGCAAGGAAAATGGAAGCCTCAAGCCGCAGGGATATGGGCCTGCTTGGAGATCCGCCGAGCAGGAGCAGCCGCAGTAGACCCCCGAACCACAAGCTCAGCCGGAAACACATACTCCGACCGAGGAGCGGCATGCCCATGGATCTCATCGACGAGAGCACGAACAGCAGCGTTACCCATGGCCGCGACCGGCTGGCGGAGCGTGGTCAGCGGCGGGTCGGTGAACGCGATCAGCGGGGAGTCGTCGAAGCCGACCACGGACAGGTCGCGGGGCACATGCAGGCCACGGCGATGGGCGGCCCGGATCGCGCCCAGGGCCATCAGGTCGGAACCGCACACCAGCGCCGTCACGTCCCGGTCCAGGAGTTGGCCCGCCGCCACCTCGCCGCCCTCCACGCCGAACAGGGTCAGTGCCACCAGTTCGTCGGGGGGACGGCGGTCGTAGGACGGGACGTGGCGGCTCATCGCGCTGTGGTAGCCGTCGAGCTTTCGCTGCACCGCGGTGAAGCGGCCGGGACCGGAGACGAAACCGATGCGCTCGTGGCCCAGGGCGGCCAGGTGGGAGACCGCCGACTCGGCTGCCTGCTTGTCGTCGCAGGAGATGAACGGGGCCGAGATGCCGTCGGCGTAGCCGTTGACGAACACTATCGGCAGGGGGCGGTCGATCAGGCGCTGGTAGCGGTCGTGGTCGGCGGTGGTGTCGGCGTGCAGGCCGGCCACGAAGACGATGCCGCTGACCTGACGGTCGAGGAGCATTTCCAGGTATTCGTCTTCGGTCACGCCGCCCGGGGTCTGGGTGCAGAGGACGGGTGTGAAGCCGGTTTGGGCCAGGGCCGATTCGACGATCTGGGCGAAGGCCGGGAAGATCGGGTTCTCCAGTTCGGGGACGATCAGGCCGACCAGGCCCGCGCTGCGCTTGTGCAGGCGTTCGGGGCGTTCGTAGCCGAGGACATCGAGGGCGGTCAGGACTGCCTGGCGGGTGTCGGCCGAGACGCCGGGACGGTCGTTGAGGACGCGCGACACCGTCGCCTCGCTGACGCCCGCCTGTCGGGCGATATCCGAGAGACGTGCACGCATGCGGTCACAATAACCCTTCGTTAATTTTGGTGCGTCGACCACGCCGGTCGTGGCCGGATGGCCCACGACCGGCGTGTCTGCCGGTTACTTCCAGGTGTCGGCGGTGCTGTAGGTGGCCGCCGTTCCGGCGGCGTATGTCCGGTTGCTCCCGGACTCCCAGGTGACGGTCCCGGACGCGTCCTTCTTGATGTACTTGTATTCGAGCCGGTGCTCTTCGGTACGCCGACCGCACGGCTCCAGGTGGTGCCGGCGGCGGTCAGCGGGATGGCGGCCGCGGGGGCCCAGCTGCCGAGGGCCGGGACGTTACCGACGACGTAGCGGTGAAGTCGGAGACCGTGGTGACGGCGGCGGTGGCGTTGTGCCAGCCGACCATGCCTTTTACTCCAGTGGACTGGGTGATGCACTGCCAGGCGCCGTTGGTGCAGTTGGTGTCGGTGACGAAACCGCCGGCGTCGGCGGGCGGGGACTGGCCGGTGTTAGCGGTCGGGAAGACGAAGCCGTCGTAGACCAACGGCTGACCGTACGGGTAGGCCAGCAGGAAGTAGTTGGCCAGCGTGTACCTGCTGCCGCCAAGGAACCGCAGTGTGGTTGCGTCGCGCTTGAGGTCGTGGACGGTGAACGCGACCAGGTCGCTCGCCGCAAGAACGGCACGGCGGCTATACGTCAATCAGTTTCTGAAATATCTTGCAAAACCTGTATGGCGGATGTGAATATCACCAGCTCAAGCGCCTTGGAAGGGCCTTGCAAAGATCGAAATTCACAAAGAACCTCATGGCGGGCCGGTCCCGGTCGATGAGGACGAGCGTGGACGGTGCGAGAACGGTGCGGCGGTGGCTCAGCCAGGCGCCGGAGCTCCGTCGTGACCCCGTCCTGATCGCGGCGATCTCCTGGACCCTGCTGGCGACGGTGCTGTTCTTCGCGTTGACCGGCGACACCGACTGGCAGGTGCGCACCTTCTGGACGTTCCAGCTGCCGCTGGACGCGCTGCTCACGTTCTCGTCCTGGCAGGTCTTCCGCCTCGCCACCGGGGCCATTCGCCGTTTCTGGCGGGTGCTGACCGGCGTCGGCTCGCTGTTCCTGGTCGGGGACACGATGCAGACGATCGCGACCTTCACCAGTCCGCCCGGCACCTGGTCGACGACCGGCGGCATCGTGCAGTCCACCTGTTTCGCCGTGGGGCTGGTGATCGTCGTGCTGGCGATGCTGCTCCATCCGCACCCGGGACGAACCGGGCGGGCACGGCTCGCATTCTGGCTCGACTCGGCCTCGGTGCTGGTCGCCGGCGCGGTGGTGGCCTGGTGTTTCGCGATCAAGCCGGGCGAGACCGACCGCACCGATCTGTTCGCGAGCCTGCTCGCGGCGGTCGCGGCCATCACCGGTTGCTTCGCCGCGATCAAGATGATCTTGAGTGGCAACGCTCCGATGCGCAAAGCCGCCGCCGTCACGATGATGGGCGCGGCCGTGTTCACCGCGGTCGGCTTCTTCGTCGCCCCGCCCGCCGCCGATCACCTGCCCGCCTACGTCTACCTCGTGCGGTTGCTGCCGTCGCTGCTGATCGCCCTCGGCCCGCGTATCCAGGTGGTGATCGCCAAGTCCGATCCGGCGCCGTTCGCCGAACGGCGGCGCAAGCCGTACAGCCTGATGCCGTACGGCGCGATCGCGATCGTCTTCAGCGCACTGCTGGTGGTGCTGCCGGGCGGCGCCGACTTCCAGCTGTGGGGCGTGGTGGTCGGCCTCGGGCTGATCTGCGCGCTGGTCGCGGCCCGGCAGCTGGTCGCGTTCCACGACAACACCGACCTGATCGAGCGGCTGCGCGAGCACGAGACGAGGCTGCGCCACCAGGCGCTCACCGACGGGTTGACCGGGCTGGCCAACCGCACCCACTTCCACGAGCAGCTCGAGGCGGAGCTGGACGCGGACTCGTCCCGCACCTCGGTGCTGCTCATCGACCTGGACGGGTTTAAACAGGTCAACGACACACTCGGGCACGCGGCCGGCGACGAGCTGCTGATCTCGGTGGCGGACAAGATGCGGGGCGCGGTGCGCGACGGCGACCTGCCGGCGCGCTTCGGCGGCGACGAGTTCGGCATCCTGCTGCGCGGCTGCACCGGGCCGGAGGCCGAGCAGACCGCCCAGCGGCTGCTCGCCGCGTTCGCCGTGCCGGTGGCGATCTCCGGGACGATGATCACCGCCAACGCCAGCATCGGCTCGGCCGCGGCCGAGCCGGGCGAGGGCGTCTCGGCGGTCATCCGGCGCGCCGACGTTGCCATGTACGCGGCCAAATCCGCAGGTAAGGGCACCTGGCGGCGGTACGACACGGGCATGGAGACGATCCACTCTTTCCATTGATAGTGGTCGTTGTTAACGTTAACCATGTCCTCCGTACGCAAGATCGGCGGCACCGTCCTCGCCGCCGTACTCGCTCTGGTCTTCGGTGCCGCCTCCCCCGCTGCCGCAGCCACCTACGCCGGCTATGCCATGGCGTACTTCACCGAATCCCCCAACATGTCCGCCGCCAACTACGGCCTGCACGTCGCGGTCAGCAGCGACGGCCTCAACTGGACCCCGCTCAACCAGAACAACCCGGTCGTCACCCCCACGGCCGGAGCGCAAGGTCTGCGGGATCCCTACATCCTGCGCAAGCAGGACGGCACGTTCGAGGTGCTGGCCACCGATCTGAAGGGCACCGACTGGAGCTACAACAGCCAGTACATCCACGTCTGGGACTCCACCGATCTGCGGTCCTTCACCAACTACCGCCGGCTGAAGGTCAACTCGCTGTCCACCCACTCGTGGGCACCCGAGGCGTTCTGGGACGCTTCGCGCGGCCGGTACGGCGTCATCTACTCGTCCGTGGTCGGCGGCCACAACGTGATCATGGTGAGTTACACGACCGACTTCCGGACGGCCACCGAGGGCACGGTGTTCTTCGACAACGGCACCGACGTCATCGACGGCAACCTGGTCAGCCAGGGCGGGGTGAACTACTTCTACTACCGCGGGACGGGCGGCCTGTTCGGTGCCCGGTCCTCGACGCTCAACCCGGGCAGCTTCACCACCTACACCAGCGTGATCAACCCCGGCCGGGGCGTCGAGGCACCGCAGCTGGCACCGGCGCTGTCCGGCAACGGGTACACGCTGTGGGGCGACACCTACAGCCCGAACGGCCGGTTCTTCGCCTGGTCGACCAGCTCGCTGTCGACCGGCAGCTGGACCCTGCTCAACGACCGCAGCTACACCCAGCCGCTGAACTCCAAGCATCTGGGCATCACGCCGATCACCGCGAGCGAGCTCAGCAACCTACTGGCGACCGGCACGCCGGCCTGGAACCGGGTCAAGTCGTACAACTACCCGGGTCGCTACATCCGGCACTACAGCAACGTCGGCCGGATCGACGAGTATCCGTTCGACCAGTGGCAGGACCAGCAGTGGAAACTGGTTCCCGGGCTGGCCGACGGTGCGGGCGTCTCGTTCCAGTCGGTGAACTACCCGACCATGTACCTGCGGCACTACAGCTACGCGATCCAGCTGGCGGCCAGCGACGGCTCGACCGCCTTCAAGGGTGACGCGACGTTCTACCGGGTGGCCGGCCTGGCCGACAGCTCGTGGACGTCGTTCCGCTCGTACAACTACCCGGATCGATACCTGCGGCACTCCAACTACGTGCTGCGCATCGATCCGATCAGCACCACCGCCGAGAAGCAGGACGCGACGTTCAAGGTCGGCTTCTGAGTATTCTTCGCGGATGCCCGCCGCACCCCACACCCACCGGATGGCTTGGCTGGATGCGCTGCGCGCGGTAGCCGCATTGTTCGTGGTCTATGCGCACCTGACCCACTGGCTGCTGTCCGATGTCCGTGCGGTCACCGCGAACTGGTTCAACGGCGGCGTCGCCGGGGTGATGCTCTTCTTCCTGGTGAGCGGTTACATCATCCCGGCGTCGCTGGAACGGCACGGCGATCTGCGGCGGTTCTGGGCGTCCCGGGCCGCCCGGCTGTTCCCGCTCTACCTGGCGGTCGGCGCCGCCGTGATCGTTCTGCTGCCGGTCGCGCCGTACCTGAAGGAGCACCCGGCGGCCGGCACGATCGCCCACCTCACCATGCTGGCCCAGTTCACCGGCTTCGACCTGGTGACGCCGGTGATGTGGACGCTCAGCTTCGAGATGGCGTTCTACCTGCTGGTGGCCGGCCTGTTCGCGCTCAGGCTGCACCGGGCCAGCGCGACGATCGCGGTGATCTTCGCGGTGACCGCGGTGGTGACCGTGCCGCTGACCCCGCGGCAGATGGTCACGCCGGTGCTGCCGGTGGTGATCGCCGTCGTCCTCGTCGCCGGGCTGGCCGGGCTGCTCAGCCGGCGGCGGACCGCGGTGGTGGCCGGCGCGCTGACGCTGATCGCGCTGGTGCTGACCCTGCTGCTGGCCAACCAGCACCCGTCGCACGTCTGGGACGGCCTGCTGATCCCGGCGGTCATGTTCACCGGTACGGCGATCTACCGCGCCGAGCACGGGCAGACCCCTCGTCGCGACGCCTACGTGGCCGCCGGGGTGGTCGGCATCGCCTGCCTGATCAACTGGTTCGGCGAGCTCAGGTCGCTGAACGCGCTCACCCCGCAATACATGGCCCGCTCGGTGATCACCCTGCTGATCATCGGCGGGTCCTTCGCGATCGGCTTCGCCTGCCGATATCGCCGGGTTCCGCGCTCGCTGGCCTGGATCGGCCTGGTCAGCTACTCGCTCTACCTGATCCACGTGCCGGTCATCCAGCTCACCGGCCCGTGGCTCTACGCGCACGTCCACGGGCCGGCCGAGATCCCGGCCACCGCCGCCTTCGTCGCCGGGCTGCTCGGTCTCTCCTGGCTGACCTACCGCTGGATCGAGCTGCCCGGCCAGCGCCTGGCCGGTTCCCGGTCAGTGCTCCGCAAAGTCCTCCCCGAGCAGCGTTCGCAGCCGGGCCAGGGCGCGGGAGTTGCGCATCTTGACCACCGAGACGGAGACGCCGAGGATCGTGGCCACGGTGTCGACGCTGTGGTCCTCGGCGTGCCGCAGCACCAGGACGGCCCGGTCCTCGACGGTCAGCGTGGCGAGCGCGTCCACCAGGGCGAGGCGCAACTCCGGCGTGCCGGCCGCGGCGGCGTCTGACCGGTCCGGCAACTCGGCCAGCACGATCTCCGAACCGCTGCGCCGCTGGTGCCGATCAAAAACCAGATTCATCAGTACGCGGCGGCTGTAGCCGTCGAGGTTGGTGCCGGTGCGGATCCGGCCCCACGCCGCGTACATCTTGGTGAAGGTCTGCTGGGTCAGGTCCTGGGCGAGGTGCCAGTCCCGGCACATCAGGTAGGCGCTGCGGCGCAGCCGCGTGGCGGCGGACTCGACGAACGCGGTGAACTCCTCGTCGCGGCCCGCCCTGGTCTTGATGTTGCCGGCCGCGGTCCGGGGCGGCGTCACGGTCTCGGTCACCAGACCCCTCCGACCGGGGCGTCGGCCGTGCAGACCCGGCCCTCGATCCACTCGATGCCGTCCATCGCCGCGTAATCCGCGCGGAGGGACGCGTATCGCGAGCGCTTCTCCATCCGCACCCGGAACGTCTCGGGCAGCTCCTTCGGGCTGACCGAGGACACGAAGTCGGGACTGTCCGACCACAGCTTCCGGAACCGCTCGTAAGCGTCCTCCCGGCCCTCGTAGAGCACGGCGCCGACCCGCGGGTCGTCGTCCAGCTTCGACCGCAGCTCCGCCTTCCGCTCCGCGGTCACCGCCGGGCCCAGAAAGATCACCACGTCGGTGGCATTCTTCTCGACCGTCTTCGACGCACAGGAGGGCGCCGCCACCAGCATCATCGCCGGCGCGAAAGCCTCCGGCGGGCTCACCGGGCCGCTCCCGCCCGGCCGCAGGTTCACCGCCGTGACCACGCCGGCCACCAGCACCAGGACCGCCGCCACGGTCGCCGCCGCGATGCCCCGTCGCCGGCGGCGGATCCGGCCGCCCTCGGCGATGGCGGCCAGCGCCATCTCCCCCGGGTCGGCGCCGGGGTCGTCGTCGACCGCCCGGTCGAATTGCTCCCGCAGGTTCGCGTCCACCTGGACTATCTCCTCGCTGTCCGTTCCGGCCTCTGCTGTTAGGACCGGATGGACACCCGGATCGGTCACATGGCGCCGGCCACGACCACCTCGGTGCCCGCGCGGCGGATGGCCTCGATCCCGGCCGGGTCGGCGCTGGCGTCGGTGACCAGCAGGGCAACGTCGGTGACCGGGCAGATGCCGGCCAGGCAGATCTTGCCGACCTTGGACCCGTCGGCCACCACGATCACCCGGTCGGCCCGGCGGATCATCGTGGCGTTGGTGTTCGCCTCGATCTCGTCGTGGGTGGTCAGGCCGCCGCGGGCGCTGATGCCGTCGACGCCGACCACGGCCACCGCCATGTTCAGGCCCTTCAGCGCCTGGTCGGCGATCGGGCCGACCAGCTCGTAGGACTGGGTGCGGGACACCCCGCCCGTCATGATCAGCTTCAGCCGGGGGCGGAGAGCCAGCTCGGCCGCGATGTTCAGCGCGTTGGTGACCACCGTCAGGTCGACCCGCTCGGCGAGCAGCCGGGCCAGCAGGTGGGTCGTCGTGCCGCCGGTCAGCCCGAGCGTGAGCGGACCCTTCGGCAGCAGATCGAAAACGGTCTTCGCGACCAGGGCCTTCTCCTCGCGGTGCTGCCCGACCCGGTAGCGGACCGGCAACTCGTACGCGACGTCGACGGCGACCGCGCCTCCATGCGTACGGGAAAGGAGCCGTTGATCTTCGAGGACCTGGAGATCGCGGCGGATGGTCGCGGGCGAGACGGCGAACTCGTCGGCGAGGTGGCCGGCGTCGACCGAGCCGTGACTGGCGACGCGCTCGAGGATGGCGGAAACCCGGTCGGCCCGGCGCAGCGAACTCATGGACCCCTCAATCGGTACTGATCAAACGAGCAGTCAATGTAGTTCGTTTTCAAGCGATACACCAGTTCGTCTTGCGCGCTCTTGGCGTAGGCGCCAACAATCCCGCCATGACTGTGATCGCCTTCCTGGGCGCCGGCAGCGTGGTCTTCACCCGCGAGCTGCTGGCCGACATCCTGTCCTTCCCGGAGTTGCGGGACGTGACCCTGGCCCTGCACGACATCGACGCCGAGCGCCTCGAAACGGCCGAGGCGATCGCCCGGCAGACCGCCGGCCAGCTCGGCTGCAAGCCGGTCATCACGACTTCACTGGACCGCCGGGCGGCCCTGGACGGCGCCGACTTCGTGATCAACTCGATCCAGGTGGGCATGCACGCGGCGACCGTGCGCGACTTCGAGATCCCGGCGAAGTACGGGCTGCGGCAGACGATCGGCGACACACTCGGGGTCGGTGGCATCTTCCGAGCACTTCGGACATTTCCGGTGTTGGATGGCATCGCGCGAGACATTGCGGAGCTGTGTCCCGACGCCTGGCTGCTCAACTACACCAACCCGATGGCCATGAACATCGGTTACCTCGCGGCCGCGGCACCCAGGGTCAAGGCGGTCGGGCTCTGCCACTCGGTGTTCTGGACCGTGCACGACCTGGCCGAGCTGCTGGGCGTGCCGCTCGACGAGATCGACTACACCGGCGCGGGGGTCAACCACCAGGCCTGGCTGCTGCGCTTCGAGCACCGCGGCGAATCGCTCTACCCTCGGCTGGACGAGCTGCTGGAAAGGGAGCCTGAGCTGCGGCGACGCGTGCGCATGGACATGTACAAGCGGCTCGGTTACTTCCCCACCGAGACCAGCGAGCACTCGTCCGAGTACGTGCCCTGGTACCTGCACCACGACGCGGAGATCGCCCGGCTGCGCATCCCGGTCGGCGACTACCTGCAGATCAGCGCCGACAACGTGGCCGAATACCAGAGCGTCAAAAATGCCATGCGAAGCGGCGAGGAACTGGACCTCACCCGGGAAGCCACCGAGTACGCCCCGCAGGTCATCCACAGCATGGTCACCGGCACCATGCGCCGCATCCACGGCAACGTCGCCAATCACGGCCTGATCAGCAACCTTCCCGAGGGGTACGCGGTGGAGGTGCCGTGCGTTGTCGACCGTCTCGGCGTACGCCCGGAACTGGTCGGGGATCTCCCCGCGCAATGCGCGGCTCTGAATCGGAGCTTCGTCAGCGTCGGACAGTTGACCGTGCAGGCCGCCCTCACCGGCGACAAGCGGATGGTCCGGCAGGCCGCGATGGTCGACCCGAACACCGCGGCGACGCTGACCGTGGACCAGATCTGGGAGCTGTGCGACGAACTCACCGCCGCGCACGGCGATCTGTTGCCGGAAGCGCTCAGATGAGAATGTTCGTTTGATGCGCACATCTTGTTAAGCGAGCGCAAACGAGCATAATCCTCGAACATGAATGACACCGCGGCCGAGATCGCCAGCCAGCCGGACGTGTGGCGGCAAAGCCTGGCCCTTGCGGGCCAGGCGAAGGACGAGCTGATCGCTCCCGGCGAGCGGATGCTCGTCCTCGGCTGCGGCACCTCCTGGTTCGTCGCCCAAGCCCTCGCCGAACTGCGCGAGTCCGCCGGTTTCGGCGAGACCGACGCGGTCTGCGCGTCGGAGTTCCTCCCCCGCCGCCACTACGACCGGATCGTGGCGGTCACCCGCTCCGGCACCTCGACCGAGGTGCTCGAAGCGCTCCGCACGGTCCCGGCGTCGACCCGCACGACCGCGATCACGGCCGTCCGCGGCGAACCGGTGGACGGCCTCACCGACAGCCAACTGGTGCTCGACTTCGCCGACGAGCGCAGCGTGGTGCAGACCCGGTTCCCGACCAGCGTGCTGGCACTCGCCCGGCACGCGTTCGGTGACGACATCGAGCCGGTGATCGCGGATGGTCGCGCCGCCCTGCAGATGGCGTTGCCGGCCGACCCCGCGGACATCGAACACCTGGTCTTCCTCGGCACCGGCTGGACCGTCGGGCTGGCCCACGAGGCCGCACTCAAGGTTCGCGAGGCGGCCCAGGCCTACTCGGAGTCCTACCCCGCCAAGGACTTCCGGCACGGCCCGGTCGCGGTGGCCGGGCGCAATTCGCTGGTCTGGTCGTTCGGCGCCACCCCGATCGAACTGGACGACGTAGCCCGCGAGGCCGGCGCCACGACGTACCGAAGCAAGCAGGACCCTCTCGCCCAGCTGGTGCTCGCGCAGCGTTTTGCGCTGGCCATGGCCGCGCACCGCGGCCTTGATCCCGACCGTCCTCGACTGCTCACCCGATCCGTGGTCCTTACCCCCTGAAGAGGTGCACGAGATGACAGACCTTCGGCGCGGCCGGTCGTTCCGGCTGCTGGCAGGCGGCCTCGGCGCCGCATTGACCCTCTCCGCCTGCATGGGCGGAACGACCGACTCCGGCAAGGACGCCGCGGCCGGCTACGACCCGAAGGCCGCCGTCACGATCACCTGGTGGACCGGGCAGGAGCAGCAGCAGGAGAAGGTGGCCGAGCAGCTCGCCGCCGAGTACCACACCGCCAACCCGAACGTCACGATCAAGGTCTCGCCCGGGGCGCCGACCACCGACGACCTGCTCACCAAGCTGTCCGCCGGGTTCACCAGCGGCAGCTACCCGGACGTCTCCTACGCCTACGGCAACTGGGCCGGCGACCTGGGCGCGAGCGGCAAGACCCAGGACCTGACGTCCTATGTGCAGGACGCGGCGTTCGGCTGGAACGACTTCCCGGCCGCCGCCCGCGAGGTGGCCACCTCGAAAGGCAAGGTCATCGGCATCCCGGCGCTGGTCGACAACCTCGCGCTGATCTACAACAAGGCCCTGTTCGACAGGGCCGGCGTGGCCTACCCCACCGACCAGTGGTCCTGGGACGACTTCCGGGCCGCGGCCACGAAGCTCACCGACAAATCCACCAACACGTACGGAACGGCCTACTCGGTCTCCGGCAGCGAGGACACCACCTGGCACCTGTGGCCGCTGCTCTGGCAGCGCGGCGGCAAGATCCTCGACGGGGACAAGCCGGCCTTCAACTCCGACGCCGGGGTGGCCGCGCTCGAAACGCTGCGGCAGATGGCGGTCGACGACAAGTCGATGTACCTCGACCAGACCGACGAGAAGTACGGGCCGCTGTTCAACAGCGGACACATCGCCATGATGCTGTCCGGCCCCTGGTCACTGCTGGAGATCAAAGAGGCCAAGCTGGCGTACGGGGTGGTAGACCTGCCCGGCTACAACGGCGACCACCAGACCGTCTCCGGCCCCGACCTGTGGGTGCTGTTCGACCACGGCGACGTGAACCGGGCCGGCGCCACCCGCGACTTCATGAAGTGGCTGACCAGCGCTTCCGTCGATCCGAAGTGGAACCTGGCGATCGGTAACCTGCCGTTGCGCACGTCGGAGAAGACCTCCCCGGAGTACGCGGCGTACGTCAAGGAGTACCCCGGCGGCGACAAGTTCTTCGCCAACCTCACCAACGCCAAGCAGGCCCGGCCCACCCTGCCCGGCTACGAGGTGCTGTCCCGCAACGTCGGCGACGCGGTCGCGCGCGTGCTCCAGGGTCAGGCGCAGCCCAAGGAGGCCTTGGACAACGCCGCCAAGAAGTCCGTCGACGCGATCACGAACTGATGGCGCTCACGTTCGCGGCTACGCCGCGCACCCAGGTGGCTTCCTTTAAAAAGGGCCCGCGCGGCCGCGCCGCGCGGCGGAATCTCACCGGCTGGGCCTTCGCCGGGCCGGCCACCCTGATCGTCATCGGACTATCGATCTTCCCGGCGGTGTGGGCGTTCTTCATCTCCCGGGCCAAGTGGAACGGCATCGCCCCGGCGACCCAGGTCGGCTGGCGCAACTACCAGCTGCTGGTCAAGGACCCGGACATGATCGCGGCGACCAAGCACACGCTGCTGCTCACCGCACTGTTCGTGCCCGGCTCGATCATCCTGGGCATCGTCATCGCGATCGCCCTGAACCAGAAGATCCGCCTGATCGGCTTCTACCGCACCTGTATCTTCGTGCCCTACGTGGCGTCGGCGGCGGCCACCGGCATCCTGGCCGGCTTCGTCTTCAACCCGCAGTTCGGGGTGGCCAACGACGTGCTGCGCCATCTCGGACTGCCGCAGCAGCAGTTCCTGGAGAACCCGCACCAGGCGATCTACATCATCTGCCTGATCGCGCTCTGGGGTGAGGTCGGCTTCACCACCGTCATCTATCTGGCCGCGCTGCAGGACATCCCGCGCGACCTGGTCGAGGCGGCCCGGATGGACGGCGCGTCGCCATGGCGGGTGTTCCGCCACGTCACGCTGCCGGAGCTGCGGCCGGTCACAGTATTCGCGGCGATCTGGCAGACCATCACCGCGATGCAGCTGTTCGACCTGATCTACACGACCACCCGCGGCGGGCCGCTCAACAGCACCCAGACGATCGTCTACTACATCTACGAACTGGCCTTTCAGACCCAGAGGCTCGGGTACGGGGCGGCCGCGGCGTACCTGCTCTTCATCGTGACCCTGCTCCTCTCACTGCTGGTCATCTGGTACTCGCGGCGCCGCGGCTCGGAGGTGTTCTGAATGCCCAGGTTTTTCAAAGAGGGCAAGCTTCCTTTTTCTCCGTGGCATCTGCTGCTCATGCCGCTCGCCCTGATCTTCGTGCTGCCGCTCGTGCAGATGCTGCTCACCTCGTTCATGAGCAGCGCCGAGATCAACCAGTTCCCGCCCAAACTGATCCCGACCAGCCTGCACCTCGAGGGCTACCGGCATCTCTTCTCGGAGACACCGGCCCTGCGCTGGTTCGTCAACACGGTGATCGTCTCCAGCATCGCGGTCGTCTCCCACCTGGCCCTGTGCTCGATGGCCGGCTACGGCTTCGCCCGGCTCAAGTTCGCCGGTCGCGGCATCGCGTTCGTGCTGATCCTGGCCACAGTCATGATCCCGATCCAGCTGCTGATGATCCCGACCTACCTGATGTTCGCCCGGATCGGCATCGTCGACACCCTCGCCGCCGCCTACGTGCCGTGGCTGGCCTCGGCGTTCGGCATCTTCCTGATGCGGCAGTTCTTCCTCGGGCTGCCGGCCGAACTGGAGGAAGCGGCCCTGATCGACGGCGCCGGCCAGTGGCGGACGTTCCGCAGCATCGTGCTGCCGCTGGCCAAGCCGGCGCTGACCACGCTGGCCATCATCACGCTGCTGTGGAGCTGGAACGACCTGTTGTGGCCGCTGGTCGCGATCTCCGACGACCACCGGTTCACGCTGCAGGTAGGCCTGGCCAACTTCCAGGGCATGCGCCGCACCGAATGGTCCCAGCTGATGGCCGGCAACGTGCTGGCCACGATGCCACTGATCCTGGCGTTCCTGTTCGCCCAGCGAAAGTTCATCGCCACGATGACCTTCACCGGCATCAAGGGCTAAGGGTCGGTGCAGCTGGTTTGGCTCACCCTCCGTCAACCGCCCGGTCCGCCGACCGTGCCCGAAACAGAGACGGCTGACCTGCGGCCATCCCACCAGATCCGCCGGCTGCGCGCGGGCCGGCGAAGCCGACCGCCCTGGCGAGGCCGACCGCGTTCGTTAGGGCGGGTGTCAGGTTGGCAGGTCGGCGGGGGTTGCCTGGGCGGCTGTGCCGCCGGGGGCGCGGGTGCTCAGCGAGCCGGCGATCGCGGCCCAGGTGATCGCTTCGGTTATCGGTCGGCCGCTCAGGTGGGCCGCCAGGAAGCCGGCGTTGAAGCTGTCGCCTGCGCCGGTCGTGTCGACCACGTCTACCGGGCGGCCAGGGGCGGTGCAGCTGCCGCCGGGCCACCAGGCTCTCGCGCCGCGGGCGCCGTCCTTCATCACCACCGTCGTGCCGTTGCGCACCAGGCTTGCTGCGGCCTCGTCCGGGTCGGGCCGGCCGGTGATCGCGTGCAGCTCGGCGGCGTTGGGAAGGAAGAAGTCGGTGCTCTCCAGGATCGCGGAAAGGGACTCCCACTTCTCGGCCGGGTCCCAGTTGGTGTCCAGCGACGTGGTCAAGCCTAGGTGGCGCGCTCGCCGGAAGTCTCCGGCCAGGCCGGTGGCCAGTTCGGGCTGGAGGTACAGCGAGGCCACGTGCACGTGCCGGGCCCGGCCGAGCAGTTCGTCGGTCAGGTCGCCGGGGCGCAGGGCGGAGATCGTGCCGGGCAGGGTGAGCATGCCGCGGTCGTCCGGTTCGGACAGGACCACCGTGAGGCCGGTCGGTGCACCCCGGCCGTCGGCGGGCAGCAGGGTCACGCCGCACTCGGTGAGCTGCTGCCGCACCAGCGCGCCGAAGACGTCGTCGCCGACCGCCGCGAACAGGGCCGTGCACAGACCCAGGCGCGCACAACCGGCCGCGGTGATCGCCGCCGAGCCGCCGAGGACCAGGTCGGCCGCCGTGAGCAGCTGCTCGGCCTGGCCGAACCGGGGCCGCACGTCGCCGCGCAGCAGCAGGTCGGGGTTGGCGTCCCCGACCACCAGAACGTCGAACTCGGTCACCGCTGTGCCTCCACTGTCCATATGAACAATTCGTGAGCACGATACGCGCATGATCGGCTATTGACACGTGCGCGTTCGATCAGTTCAATCGAGTCGACGCGATCGAGCCCAGTCGGTATCCAGTCCGGCAGCCGGTTCGCCAGGGCAGCACGACCTTGCCCGAGGCGGGGCAGATCCTCTCCGGAGCCTCGCCATGATCGTCACCGTCACGTTGAACCCGGCCCTCGACCTCACCTACGCCGTCGACGCCCTGGTCCCGCACGGCACCCACCGGGTCACGACGGTCGCCGAGCGCCCCGGCGGCAAAGGGCTCAACGTCGCCCGCGTCCTGCACGCCCTGGGCGAGCCGGTCCTGGCCACCGGCCTGCTGGGCGGCACCACCGGCGGCCGGGTCGCCGCTCTGCTGAGAGGCGAGGGCGTCGCCGCGTCCTTCGTGGACATCGCGGGCGAGACGCGCCGGACGGTCGCGGTCGTCGACCGGGCCGACGCCACCGGTTTCTGGGAGCCGGGTCCGACGATCACCGAGGCCGAGTGGTCCCGCTTCGCCGACCACTTCCGCGGCCTGCTGCGCGAGGCGTCGGTGGTCACGCTCAGCGGTTCGCTGCCGCCCGGTCTGCCCGCGTCGGCCTACGCCCACCTGATCGCGTACGCCCGGGAGGCCGGCGTCCCCACCCTGCTCGACACCAGCGGCGCGGCCCTGCGGCACGGCCTGCTGGCCGGTCCGGCGCTGGCCAAGCCGAACGCCGACGAACTCGCCGCCCTGCTAGCGCCACCGGAAAGCCACGACCGACCGGGCCACCTGCCGCCACCGGAAAGCCACGACCGACCGGGCCTCCTGCCGCCACCGGGAAGTCACGACCGAGCGGATGCCGCCGGGCCGGGCGCGCCCGGCCCGGCACCGACCGAGGTGGGCGGAGCGGCGGCCGGCCTGGTCGCGTTGGTGCGTGCGGTCGCCGGTGGGCCCGTTGTCGTCTCGCGCGGTGCGGCGGGGCTGCTCGCGATCGCGGGCGACGAGGTCTGGGAGTGCGTTCCGCCGGTCGCGCTGGACGGCAACCCGACCGGGGCCGGCGACGCCTGCGTCGCGGCGCTGGCCCGCGGGCTGCGCGACCGCACCGCCTGGCCGGATCTGCTCGCCGACGCCGTCGCGCTCTCGGCCGCGGCGGTCGCGGTGCCGGTGGCCGGTGCTTTCGACCCCGAGACCTACCGGCGGACCTTCGCCATCGCCAGGCCACTCCCCTCCGCTCGCGGCGGCACCGCCGAAATCCCCGGAACTGCCTCAGGAGGTTCTCGTGCTCGCACCCACCGGTGAACTCGTCGCCGCCGCGCACGCTGCCGGTGGTGCGGTCGGCGCCTTCAACGTCATCACCATCGAGCACGCCGAAGCGATCGTGGCGGGGGCCGAGGAAGCTCTGCTGCCGGTGATCCTGCAGATCAGTGAGAACGCGGTTCGCTTTCACCATGGCCGGCTGGCGCCGATCGCGGCGGCCACCCGGGCCATCGCCGACGCCGCGAGTGTGCCGGTCGCCCTGCACCTCGATCACGTCGAGTCGGACGCACTGCTCGCCGAGGCCGCGGCCAACGGGTTCGGGTCGGTCATGTACGACGCGTCCCGGCTGCCCTACGCCGAGAACGTGGCGGCCACCGCGGCCGCGGTCCGGGCTTGCCGGGCGCAGGGGCTCTGGGTGGAGAGTGAGCTCGGTGAGATCGGCGGGAAGGGTGGTTCGCACGCCAAGGGGGCCCGGACCGATCCGGATGAGGCCGCCGCCTTCGTCGCCGCCACGGGGGTGGACGCTCTCGCGGTGGCGGTCGGGTCCTCGCATGCCATGGTCACCCGGAGCGCCCGGCTCGATCACGAGCTGATCGGCCGGCTGGCCGCGGCCGTTCCCGTTCCGCTGGTGTTGCACGGCTCGTCGGGGGTGCCGGACGACGAGTTGACCCGGGCGGTTCGCGGCGGGATGTCGAAGATCAACATTGGGACGGCGTTGAACACCGCGTTCACCGGTACGGTTCGGGCCGCGCTCGGCGACCAGCCCGATCTGATCGATCCGCGTCGCTATCTGGCGTCCGCGCGGTCGGCGATGGCGGTGACCGTTTCGTCGGCGTTACGGGTGCTCAAATCCGGCGTAATCCCCGCGTAATCTCAGCCGAGATCTACAGCCGCCTCACAGGTTGCTCCTAGAGTCCACGTAGCACCTCCGGCAAAAGTGGCAACCATGACGTTGACCCTCGAACCTCCTCCGGCCGTCGAGAGCGTGGAGCCGTCGCCCCGGCGTCGCTCTTGGCTCGGAGACCCCGCCTGGGCCCGGCCCGCACTGTGGGTGCTGCTCGCCGGCACCGCGGTGCTCTACCTGTGGAACCTGTCCGCCTCCGGCTTCGCGAACGAGTTCTATGCGGCCTCCGCGCAGGCCGGCTCGCAGTCGTGGAAGGCGTGGCTGTTCGCCTCGCTGGACGCGGGCAACGCCATCACGGTCGACAAGCCGCCCGCCGCGATGTGGGTGATGGGCCTGTCGATGCGGATCTTCGGGGTGAACAGCTGGGCGCTGCTGGTGCCGGAAGCGCTGATGGGCGTGGCCGGCGTGGCGCTGCTCTACGCGGCGGTGCGCCGCTGGTTCGGGCCGGTGGCCGGACTGCTGGCCGGCGCCACCCTGGCGATCACGCCGGTCGCGGTGCTGATGTTCCGTTTCGACAACCCGGACGCGCTGCTCGTACTGCTGATGGTCGGCGCCGCCTACGCCACCGTCCGGGCCGTGGAGACCGCGTCCTGGAAGTGGCTCGCGCTGGTCGGCGTACTGCTCGGCTTCGGCTTCCTCACCAAGATGCTGCAGGCCTTCCTGGTGTTGCCCGGCTTCGCGCTGGTCTACCTGATCGCGGCGCCCACCAGCATTCTCAAGCGGCTGCGTGACCTGCTGATCGGCGGTCTCGCGCTGCTCGTCTCGGGCGGCTGGTTCGTCCTGCTGGTGTCGCTGTGGCCGGCCGGCTCCCGGCCGTACATCGCCGGTTCCACCAACAACACGCTCTGGCAGCTGGCGATCGGCTACAACGGTCTCGGCCGGATCTTCGGCGGCGACGGCAACCGCGGCGGAGGCGGCGGCGGGCCGGGCGGCGGGGGCGGCGGCGGCGGCGGGAACAGCATGTTCGGCGGCTCGACCGGCATCACCCGGATGTTCGGCGACAGCTTCGGTCTGGAGATCTCTTGGCTCCTGCCGGCCGCATTGGTCGCGCTGGTCGCGCTTCTGATCGGTACGGCGAGAGCACCGCGCACCGACCGCACTCGCGCCGCGGCCGTGCTGTGGGGCGGATGGACCGTCGTCACCGCTCTGACCTTCAGTTTCATGAGCGGGACCGTGCACCCGTACTACGCGATCGCCCTGGCTCCGGGCATCGCGGCGCTGGTCGCCATCGGTGCCCGGGTGCTGTGGGGCCGGAAGGACAACGTCCTCGCCCGGATCGGCCTGGCCGCGATGGTCGTGGTGACCGGGGTGTGGGACTTCGAACTGCTCGGCCGGGTCTCGTGGGCGCCGGCGCTGCGGTGGGTCGTGCTGATCGGCGGGATCCTGGCGGGTGCGGCCCTGCTCATCCCGGGCCGGCTGCTGCGCCGGGGCGGCCTCGTGCTCGTGGCGGCCGTCGCGGTCGGCGCGACCGGGGCGGCGAGCGCGGCCTGGGGCGTCGGAACGGCGGGCACGTCGCACACCGGGTCAACGCCGACGTCCGGGCCGGCCGGGGTGTCGACCGGCGGCGGGTTCGGGCGCGGCGGCGGGTTCGGCGGCGGCGGTCGCAGCGGTGGCGGCTTCCCCGGCGGCGGCGAAATGCCCGGCGGGACCGCGCAGGGCGGCTTCCCCGGCGGCGGCTTCCCCGGCGGCGGGCAGGGCGACGGCAACGGCGACGGCAACGCGCCGGGCTACGGCAACGGCCAGGGCAGCGGCAGCGCGCCGGGCGGCACCGGGCAGAACGGTGGCGGCGGCCGGACCGGCGGCGGCTTCGGCGGCGGGGCCGGGCCGGCCAACTCCGAGCTGGTCGCGCTGCTCAAGGCCACCGACAACCGCTGGGCCGCGGCCACCAACGGCTCGATGCAGGCGGCCCCACTGCAGCTGACCAGCGGCAAGGCGGTCATGGCGATCGGCGGCTTCACCGGCAGCGACCCGTCGCCGACCCTCGCCGAGTTCCAGGCCTACGTGAAGGCCGGCGATATCCACTACTACATCGGTGGTGGCGGCGCGGGCGGCCGCGGCGGCGGCAGTTCGTCGATCAGCCAGTGGGTAGAGGACAACTACACGGCGACGACCGTGGGCGGCAGCACCGTCTACGACCTGACCGCGCCGAAGTAGGCCCGCGTCGGCCGGATGACCGCGGTGGTCATCCGGCCGAACGCTGGACCTCGCCGAGCCGGCAGGTCAGCTTGTCGCCGACGGCGACCTTCGCGGTGGCGGCGGGTTCTCCCGTGGTGATCGTGTAGACGCCGGATCTGGTGACCGTGGCGCCGGCCGCGATGCCCTTGACGGTAGCCACGCCGGTGGCGACCGCGGAACGGCTCGCGTCGGTCAGCGACCAGTGCAGGTAGTAGGTGGCCTTCTCGGTGGCCGGGTTGGCCAGCGTGAAGCTCAGCTTCCAGGCCGTCCCGGCCGGGTGGCCGTAGGAACTGGCCTGGGCACAGGAGAACGCCCGGGCCTCGCCGACGACCGTCACCGGCGAGGTGCCGGCCGTCGCGGAGGGCTCGGTCGTCCACGGGTGCATGGTGCCGACGACGACCGCGGCCGCGGCAACGCCGGAGAACACGTACGTCGTGAAGTTGTTGGTCTTCCGGGCATGCCGGGGTTTGAAGCCTGCGGGCCGCGGCAACGCGAGGTACGTCACGCACGTCCATCGGCAGCGCCGCGCCGGACTTCAGCGTTCAGGACACGACGGCCAGGCCGTGGTCGGTGTTGTTGAGGCGGTGGCCGCCGTCCGGGGTCACCGTGACGATGTCCTCGATCCGCACCCCGAAGCGGCCGGGCAGGTAGATGCCGGGCTCGATGGAGAAGCACATGCCCGGGACCAGCGGCTGCTTCTCCCCGGCCACCATGTACGGCGGCTCGTGGGTGGTGACGCCGATGCCGTGGCCGGTGCGGTGGATGAAGTACTCGCCGTAGCCGGCGTCCCGGATCACCTGCCGGGCCACCCAGTCGATCTCCTCGCACGGCACGCCCGGCTTGACCGCCTCGAACGCGGCCTGCTGGGCCCGCCGGACGATCGCGTGCACCTCGCCGACCTCGTCGTCCGGTTCACCCACGGTGACTGTGCGGGTGGTGTCCGAGCCGTAGCCGTCGAGCAGGCCGCCGAAGTCGAGGACCACCGCGTCGCCGGGCCGGATCTCCCGGTCGCCCGCCTCGTGGTGCGGGTTCGCGCCGTTCGGGCCCGAGCCGACCACGGTGAAGTCGACCTGTTCGTGGCCGAACTTGCGCAGCAGGGCGGCCAGGTCGGCGGCCACCTCGGTCTCGCGCCGGCCGGCGAAGCGTACGCCCAGGATCTCGCCGTAGGCGGCGTCGGCGGCCGCGCCCGCCGCGGCCAGCCGGGCCAACTCGTGCTGGTCCTTGATCGCCCGCAGCATCGGCTGGCACACCGACAGGGCGTGGTAGCCGGTGCCGGGCAGCGCCTCCTGCAGGCCGATCAGGTGCATCGCCCAGGTGGAGTCGGAGATGCCGTAGCGGCCGCCGGGGCGCAGCAGGGGCGCGACCACGTGGTAGGGGTCGGCGGCGTCGTACCAGTCGAGCATCTCCAGGGCGGGCGCACCGGGCGCGGCGGCCGCGTCGGGCCGTTCCAGGGCCGGCACCACCAGCCTCGGCGGCTGACCGGGGATGAGCACCAGCAGGGTGAGCCGCTCGGTCACCGCGGTCGGCTTGTAACCGGTGAGCCAGGCCAGGTCGGGCCCGATGCCGACCAGCACCCCGGCCAGCCCGGCCGCGGTCGCGGACTCGACCGCCCGCTGCATGCGATGGGCGTAGTCGTCGGCGGTGAACTGCACAGTCATGCATACAGAATCCGGGCCGGTGGCGCCTCGCGCATCCCCCTCGGGGGATGAGGCGCCACCGGCCCGGACCTAATCCGAAAGTCAGGCGATCAGCGAACGAATCAGGACGATCGCGAAGAACACGATGATGAAGGCCAGGTCGATCGACATGCCGCCGACGCGCAGCGGCGGGACGATCCGGCGGACCGGAGCGAGGATCGGCTCGGTGACCGCGGTCACTCCGGAGGTCAAACGGTACCGGAGCGATCCGGCCGTGGACGGGCCGGCCAGCGCGACGGACCAGTCGAGCACCGCGCGAACCACCAGGAGCAGTTGCAACAGCAGCAGTACCAGGCTGACGAGGGCGAGCATCTTTCCTCCAGTTACCGAACGGGGTAGCTCCCACTACTGTGCGTCGGCTTGCTGTGAGGTGGCTGAGCAGCCCCTGTGCCGCCCTGACTACTTACAGCGCCACACCACCGCCTGGATGACGTCGTCAGCGTCGTCCGACTGACCCCCGATGGTCCGGCCGTCGTCGCTGATCGTGTTCGGGATGTTGGTGAGCAGGCCGGGCTTGTGGTCGGCCAGCATGGGCAGCTTGAGGATGGGGCCGTCGACGTCCAGGATCGCGTACCCCGACTTGTTGATGCCGACCTTCCAGCCCTGGGCGTTGACCGCGTCCGGCCGCATGTCGAACTGGTCGAGGATCACGGCCTCACCGGTGCGCACGTTCCACTGGGTCGCCCACATCGTCCCGGCGACCCCGAGTCTCTCCTCCTCCGATTTCTCGTCGGCCACGCCGACCGCGATCCCGTTGCGGATCGAGAACACCCGGGCGCTGGCCGCCTTCTTGCCCTGGTAGGACGGGAGCGGCAGGTCATGGTGGGTGCCGTCGGGGAACCAGACGTACGGCGTCTTCAGGTCGAGGTCGCCGACCGTGGTGCCGTCCTCGTCGATGTCGGCGGCGGTGGAAGCCTTGGTACCGGCCGGGACCGGCAGCTTGAACGGCTTCGCCGTCGCCGACGTCCAGACCACGGCGCTCGAGGCGGCGTCGCCGGCCGGAGAACTGGCGTCGACGCCGACGATCGCCCCGGCGTCGTTGATCGCGGCCGCGTTGCCGGCTTTCACCCCGGGCAGTTTCACGACCTTGCCGTTGACGTACGCGAACGGCACCTGGGCGTCGTTCAGATAGCTCCAGCCGGTCGCGTCGCCGGACGAGTTGACGTCGGTCATCGACTCCTCCGCGTCGCCCGGCAGCATCACCTTCTTGACCGAGTCGCCGTGCCAGATGACGCCCTGGTAACCGCCGCCCTTGGGATAGGTGCGGCCGACGTAGTACGACCCGGTCGGGTCGCCGCCGCCGATCAGCGCCATCGGCTCGTTGTCGGGCACCGGCAGCTTCTCGATGGTGCAGCTGGTCGGCGCGGTCGCGGCCGGCGCCTTCCAGCCGGCCGTGCCCGGGATCGTGTAGGCGGGTTTCGGCTTGGCGCTCGCCGACGGTTTCTTGGTCGCGGCCAGATTCGGCGACGGCCTCGTCGACGTACGCGCGTTGACGACGGCGACCCCGGCGACCGCGATCACGGTGAGTGCCGCGACACCGGCGTACCCCACGGCCCGGCGCCGGTTGCGGCGGCGCCCGACCGTGATGGCCTGATCGATGTCGACGGTTGAGGGGGCGGGCGGTTCGTCGTCGAGGGACCGCAGCAGA
The DNA here is from genome assembly GCF_018332695.1 of Paractinoplanes toevensis. Lineage (GTDB taxonomy): Bacteria > Actinomycetota > Actinomycetes > Mycobacteriales > Micromonosporaceae > Actinoplanes > Actinoplanes toevensis. The sequence goes on along the minus strand of NZ_BOQN01000049.1, from coordinate 36,132 downwards.
TCGATTTCGCTAGGCAATTGTCGGCTCCTCTTTCAGGGCGGCCTCGGGCGCACCGAGCAGCCGCCGCAGGGTGGCCAGTCCGCGGGCGGTCTGGCTCTTGACCGTGCCGGCGGAGCAGCCGAGCGCGCCGGCCACCTCCTCGACCGGCAGGTCGTAGAAGAACCGCAGCACCAGCACGGCCCGCTGTCGCCGGGGAACCTGCCCCAGCGCGGCGCGGACAACCTCTCGATCCTCGGCACCGCCCTCCTCATAAGGGGGCGGTTCGGGCGTATCCCGGAACAGCCTTACCCGCGACCACGCTCGGCGTTTCTCGTCCAGGAACGTGCGCACCAGCATGGTTCGCACGTACGCGTCGAGGTTGTCGGCGGTCTGCGCCCGCCGCCATTTCACGAACAGCGTGGTGATGGTCTGCTGAACCAGGTCGTCGGCACGATGCGGGTCGCCGGCCAGGACGTACGCGAGCCGTCGCAGCGCGGGAATCTTCGCCTTGACGTATTCCACGTAATCCTCGTCCGCACCATCCCGCATCGCCCCAGCCCTCCGTAGCTCCGTCACCCCTTGGACGGGGACGGCCCTCCGACCGGTTGTCACGTCCCTCGAACTTTTAACTTAGGGCCGTCGGCGGTGGCGCCGATGGGATGGTCGTGACCGTTCTCAACCGGGTACGTCTTGGTCTGCGGCTGGCCGCCGCGTTCGCCGCCGTCGTCGTGCTGCTGCTCGTCGTCATGGGCGCCGCGCTCGTCACGGCGTCCCGGCAGGGTGCGGCCGCCGATCGGATGGCCGAGACGCAGCGGTTCGCCAGGCTGGCCGAGGAGGCGAAGTTCTCGGCCGCCGACTTCAACGGCTGGCAGACGGCGTACGCGTTCGACGCTCTCCGTGGAGTCTCCGACGCGGCCAAGGACACCGGCTCGTCGCGCGCGGCGTTCGTCTCCTCGATGGGGACGTTCCAGGACACCGTGGCGGTCGCGATCAGCGCGGCTCCGACCAGCTCGGCGCGACAGGGCCTGCAGGAGATCACCGCCCTCGCCGACGACTTCCTGACCGTGGACGCGCAGATCGCCCAGCTGTACACCCGCGGCGACGCCGCCTCGATCCGGGCGGCCGACGCCCTGGTTATCGGCCGCGAGATCGAGCTGTTCCAGCAGATCGGCGAGCGCCTCGACCGAGTGGTGACGGTCGCGGTCGCCGACTTCGACGCCGCCCGCCGCGAGGCCGCGAGCGCGAAACAGGCCGGCGCCACCCTGATCTGGGTGGCCGGCACGGCCGCGGCCCTGATCGCCGTGGTCCTCGCGGTGGTCGTCACCCGCTCGGTGACCCGCCCCGTCGACCAGGTGCGCAGGCGTCTGGTCCTGCTGGCCGACGGTGACCTGGCCACGCCGGTGACGGTCACCGGCCGCGACGAGATCGCCGACATGGCCGTCGCGCTGCGGCGCAGCCTGGGCGCGCTGGGCGCGGCGATGCGCACGATCGACGGCTCGGCGACCGCACTCGCGGCCGCCACCGAGGAGATGTCGGCCACCTCCACCCAGATCGCGGCCTCCGCCGAGGAGTCCGCCGTGCAGGCACAGGCGGTGGCGTCCGCGACCGAGCAGGTGTCCCGCAGCGTGCAGGCCGCCTCGGCCGGCAGCGAGCAGATGGGTGCCTCGATCCGCGAGATCGCCCACTCGACCAGCGAGGCCACCGCCGTGGTGACCTCGGCGGTGCAGGCCACGGAGGCCGCACACGGCACGATCGAGGCCCTCGGCCGGTCGTCCCGGGAGATCGGCGAAGTCGTGGCGGCGATCACGATGATCGCCGGGCAGACGAACCTGCTCGCGCTGAACGCCACCATCGAGGCGGCCCGGGCCGGCGAGTCCGGCAAGGGATTCGCGGTGGTGGCCGGCGAGGTGAAGGACCTGGCCCAGGAGACGGCGCGCGCCACCGAGGACATCACCCGGCGGGTCGAGGCCATCCAGTCCGGTGCCGCGAGCGCGGTGGCGGCGATCGGCGAGATCGCCACGGTGATCGCCCGGGTCAACGACTACCAGACCACGATCGCGTCGGCCGTCGAGGAGCAGACCGCCACCACGGCCGAGATGAACCGCAGTGTCTCCGACACCTCGATGAGCGCCGAGCAGATCGCCACGAACGTCGCGACGGTCGCCGAGGCCGCCCAGCACACCACCGAGGGCGTCACCCAGGCGCAGCAGGCCACCGCCGAGCTGGCCCGGATGTCCAGCGATCTGCGGACGCTGGTCTCGCAGTTCCGTTACGCGGCCTGACCCAGCATCCCGACGATGTCGGCGGCGGGCGCCGCACGGGTGGCGGCGAAGCCGGTGCCGGCCCACAGGTTGAGGGCGCTCGCGTCGCCGCGGGCGGCCGCGGCGGCGCGGATCGGCGCGGTCAGGTGGTGGATCGCCGGGTAGCCGATCGGGGCCGCGGCCGAGTAGGCGTCGGTGAAGCGGTTGCGCAGGCCGCGGGCCGGCTGGCCGGTGAACGCGCGGGTCACCACGGTCTGGCCGGGCTCGCCGGACAGCATGACGGCACGCTGTGCGGGGCGGGTGCCGGCCTCGTCGGCCAGCAGGAACGCGGTGCCGCACTGCACCGCGGCGGCGCCCGCGCCGAGCAGGGCGTGCACGTCGGCGGCCGAGGCGGTGCCGCCGGCCGCGACGACCGGGACGTCGGCGACCGCGCGCACCGCGGCCAGAACCTCGAGCGCGGTGCTGGTGCCGCGGTAGCCGTCCGGGCTCGTGGTGGAGGCGTGCCCGCCGGCCGAGCCGGCCTGGGCGATCAACGCCCGGGGGCCCGCGGCGAGGGCCGCGCGGGCCTCATCGGCCGAGGTCACGGTGATGAGTACGGCGGTGCCGGCGTCGCGCAGTGCCCGGACCACCGCCGGATCCGGTACGCCGAACGTGAAGCTGACCAGCGGCACCCGGTAGGTCACGGCCAGCTCGATCTTGGCGGCGTAGTGGTCGTCGTCGGTCAGCCGCAGCGGGGGCAGTTCTACCTGGTAGCGGTCGGCCTCGGCCCGCAGCAACTGCCGGTAGCCCTCGAGCGGAGCCGGGTCGACCGGGGCCGGGCTCGGCACGAAGATGTTGAGGCCGTGCGCGTGGCCGGCCACCGCCCGCAACTCCGCCTCGACCGCCTCGGGCATCTTGTAGCCGGCCGCGAGGAACCCGGTCGCCCCGGCCCGGGCGGCCGCCCGGACCAGCTCGGCGGTGGTCGGCCCGCCGGCCATCGGCGCGACCACGAGGGAGGTCAGCATCAGGCGACCCTATCCCCGCCGAACCAGGCCATCCCCTGCCCGTGCGGCCTGGTCCAGGCCAGCGGGCGGCCGTCCAGGGCGAGGACGTTGAACAGCGTTCCGTCCGGCGGGTTGGGGATGCCGGCGTACGCGAAGGTGGCCGGATTTTCCACCGAGATCCAGTGACCCGGCAGGTCCCGTACGAGATCGGTGAACGCACGCCGCCGGTCGGAAGGCACCTGATAGAGCACCGACGTGTTGAAGATGACCAGCGTGGCGCCCTCGGGCGCCTGCGCGGCCAGCGCCGGCAGGTCGTCGACCAGGTCGCCGCGGCGCAGCCGGGGCGGGTCGGCCGCGGCGATCCGGGCGGCCGCGTGCAACCGCTCGCGGCGATGGTGATGCTCGGGCCAGATCAGGGATTGCAGCCAGCGCGCGTCGGCCGGATCGGTGATGTCGAGCGGGTTGAGGTCGAGGCCGGCCCGCCACACCACCCGCGGCAACCTCGTCGGCGGTGCGATGCCGGTCAGGTCGCAGTGCAACTCCACCGGGCTGTCGCCGAGACGGTGGCCGCCGTACCGGTAGGCGTAGCGGTCGGGGAAGAGGTTGAGGCCGGCCGACGCGCCGATCTCCAGCAGGGCGAGCGGCTGCGGCAGTGCGGCCAGCACCGGCAGCAGCAGCGCGCAGCGGCCCGTCTCGTTGGTCTGGGTCGCCCGCCGGCGCATCTCCGGCTCGATCAGCGTCCAGTTCCGGGTGACGAAGGCCAGGAACGCGGGCGGGTCGGTGACCGGGCCGCCGAGGAACGTGACGACGGCGTAGAGCAGGTTGGGCTGGCGCTTGGCCGGGGGCAGCGTGTCCAGCCGGGCGAGCACGTCCGGGTCGCGGGAGACGGCGACGGACAGCTCCTCGTAGGCCGGGGAGACACCGTGCGCCTCCCGGGCCGCGAACTCCGCGTAGGTCAGGGCGGTCGGCATGACCGCATGAAACCATCCACGGCGGGTGAGGAGAACCCCGGTCGCCGCGTGTGATCGTGCCTCATGCCACGCATGAAGGAGAAGGACTATCAGCACGAACTGCGCCGCCTGCACGGGGAGCTGGTGGCCATGCAGGAGTGGGTGAAGTCCACCGGCGCGAAGGTCTGCGTGGTCTTCGAGGGCCGCGACACCGCGGGCAAGGGCGGGACCATCAAGGCCATCACCGAGCGGGTGAGCCCTCGCGTCTTCCGGGTGATGGCGCTGCCGGCGCCGACCGAGCGGGAGAAGTCGCAGATGTACCTCCAGCGCTATGTGCCGCATCTGCCCGCTGCCGGTGAGGTCGTCATCTTCGACCGCAGTTGGTACAACCGGGCGGGCGTGGAGCGGGTGCTCGGGTTCTGCACCGAGGAGCAGACGAAACAGTTCCTGCAGGCGGTGCCGGAGGTCGAGCGGGCGATCGTCGACTCCGGGGTGATCCTGCTGAAGTACTGGCTGGAGGTCAGCCCCGAGGAACAGACCCGCCGGCTGCGGAACCGCATCGAGGACCCGCGCAAGATCTGGAAGCTCTCCGCGATGGACCTGAAGTCGTACTCCCGCTGGTACGACTATTCGCGCGCTCGCGACGACATGTTCCGCACCACCGACACCGCGTGGGCACCGTGGTTCATCGCCCGTACCGACGACAAGAAGCGCGGCCGGCTGAACGTTCTCACCCATTTGCTGGCCAACATCCCCTACCACTCGCTTTCGCAGGAAAAAGTGGCCCTGCCGAAGCGACAGAAAGCGAACGGCTACCACGATCCCGAGTTGCCGGTCCGGCTCATTCCCGAGCCATATGGGGGATCGGACATCAGCCATCGGAAGGCCACGAAAGCGGACAGTTTGGTGTCTTAACTATTCAGCGAGGCGTTAAATGTCTTGTTGCCGGCGGCCGGCCCGGCGATCGTCATGGAGTCGAGCCGTCCACCGGGCGAGCCGACTGTTGTGGCGGTTGAAAAAACGGGGGACCGTCCCAGCCGTGGGCACGTGCGGCGGCGGCTCGGCTTTTTTGCTGCGCTGATCACCGAGCTAGACTCCCGGGAGAGCGAGGTAGCCCCGGGAGCCGACGTGCTGCGCATCATCTTCACGCCGGAGGACATCGGCCGAGTCCGTATTGCAGGCGAGCCCGACCCGATGTGGGAGACGGTGTTCAGCGTCTTCCGCCTCCAGCGACCCGGCCCGGCCCCGATCTTCGGGCCGTGGCGTGAGCACGCGGTGCGCGCGGCCCGGCGCTCCGACCTCGACATCCTGGTCCCGCTGATCCGCGGCCGCTACTACCCCGACTTCCTCACCCCGGCCGAGGGCCGCGACGGCATGCCGAACGGCATCGAGGCGCTGCTGTCCACCCCCAAGTCACGGCTCATGCAGGACATGGTCGAGCTGAGCCGGCTCGGTGAGCCCACCCCGTCCTGGATGCGCAAGCTCGCCGAGGGCGACCGGCCGGTGCTGCAACGCCTGGCCACCGCCATGCACTCGCAGTACCAGGCGGTGGTGGAGCCGTTCTGGGCCGAGGCGCAGGCGCACATCGAGGCCGACCGGTCCCGCCGCGCGCGGGCACTGCTCGACGAGGGCTACGAAGGCCTGCTCGACAGCTTCCGGCCGATCATGCGGTGGGACTCGCCGGTCCTCGAGGTGGAGACCCCGTTCGAACAGACCGTGGAACTCGACGGGCGCGGGCTGTGGCTGGTCCCGTCCTACTTCTCCTGGGGGCAACCCGACGTGCTGCGCGATCCGGCGCTGCCGCCGGTGCTGGTCTACCCGGTGCCGCGTGACCCGGCGCTGATCGGCCGGCAGCGGACGTCCGGTGCCGCGGTGTCCGCGCTGATCGGGCAGACCCGCACCTCGGTGCTGGAGTCGATCGGGGACGGCAGCACCACCTCCGAGCTGGCCCGCCGGGTCGGGGTGAGCGCGGCCTCGGTCAGCCAGCACACGGCGGTGCTGCGCGAGGCCCGGCTGATTCACACCAGCCGGGTCGGCAAGGCGGTGCTGCACACGATCACGCCACTCGGCGCGGCCCTGCTCGGCGACCACCCGGGGCGGCTCTCCTAGCTTTCCGAGCCGGCCTTGCCCCGCCGGGCCGCCGGGTCGGCCACCGCGCCCGCCGTCTGCCGGCGGATCTGGACCGGACGGCTGGTGTCGACCCGCGCGGCCACCCGTTCCAGGGTCTCGTCGCCGGGTGCGGCGGCCACGTGGAAGTGCGACACCTTCGCCGGGGTGAGATCGCCGCCCCAGACCACGGTGCCCTCCAGGTCGGCGAGGATGTCGCGGACGATCGCCTCCTGGTGCGGCCACAGATGCTCACTGCCACCGAGCGGATAGGCGTGCGGATGAAGGGCTATCGCCGTACCGGAAAGGTAGGTCGTCTCGAAATCGGCGCCGACCGCCTGGTCGGCGCTGAAGGCGGCGATGCCGCCGCCTTCACCGGAATCCAGCGATGCGATTTCGTAGTGCCAGCGGCGGGCCACATGCAGGAGTACGGCGGCGGCCGCACCAGTACGCAGCGTCGCCGTCGCCCGCGATCCCTCGACCCGGTGCGCGGCGACCGCGTCCGGCTCGATCCGCCAACCGTTCAGGGAGGTGCCGGCCGTTGTCGCGGCCTCGGCCCGGCCGGGAACCAGAGTGACGACTCCGGCGCCGGCCGTGGCGCCGATCAGGGTGCGTCGGGTGACCATGCTCAGGCCTCCTGGATCGGGTCGAGAGTGGACACGCCGGGGTCGCTGCCGTCGCGCCACACGTCGTGGTCGAGACTCCAGCCGGTCTGGAAGGCGTACTCCCGGATCTGGTTGAGCGACCAGTTCTCCGGCATGCGCACGCCCAGGTTGCCGGAGTAACCCCAGGACATCGCGGCGACCATCGACCAGGTCGCGCCGACCTCGCGGGAGACGCGGGTGCAGACGTTGCGGGAACCGTAGACGCCGAACGTGTAGCGGTTGCCGGCCGCGGCGAGGGCCGCCTTCACGCCCTCGAAGTACGGCTTGATGCTGCTGTCCACGTCGGCGTCCAGCGCGTCGTAGTCGACCGCGAAGTAGATGCAGGTCCCGGCGGGCAGGCCATGCTCGACGGACTTGGCGTGGGCGATGGTGCCCTGGTCGTACCCCTTGTCGTAGGTGAAGTTGGCCAGGACCGTGCCGTTGTACTGGAAGATCGGGAACAGCCGGAGGCCGGCGTCCAGAATGGCCTGCGGCTCGCCCGGCTTGAGCGCCTTGCCCAGGTAGTAGGGGTCGGTGGGCGGCAGGTGCTCATCGAGGTAGCGGCCCACCAGGCGGTAACCGGCCGCGAACAGCGCCTGGCCCCGGGCCGCGGTGATCTCGGTGATGCCGTCGCTCGCGGTGGCCGGCCGGGCCGGGTCGCCGCTGGAGACCAGCAGCTCGGCCCAGGTGGTGAAGTCGTTGGTGGCCGTCACCGGGATCTGGGTGAACTGCTGGAACGCCCGCAGCCAGGCCAGATGGGTGTCGGTCTGCTGATCGGTGTCCAGGTCGGCGCCGAGATAGGAGACGTCCGGCGGCACCGGGGAGTTGAGGTAGCAGGCGGCCCGGAACAGGTAGCGCAGGTCGGCCGGGAGCGGCACGACCGAACCCTTGGCTTTCAGGCCGGCCTGGGTGCCCGTACCGAAATAGCCGTTGATCGACGCCAGTGGGATGCCGACCTCGTACTGCACCGCCATCAGCAGACCGTTCTGCAGGTCGCGGGAGGTGCGGCCGTCGCACGGCACCAGGGTCATCGCCGGGATGCCGAGACTCACCACGTACCGGTTGTTGAGCCGCTGCTGGACCCGCTGCACGGTGAGGTCACCGCCGGGGACCAGGCGGAACTGGTCCATCCGCAGCAGTCCCTTGCAGATGTGCGGCCAGCCGGGGTTTCCGTAGTCGACGCCGGCGTCGCGGAAGAGCCGCTCCAGCGAGCTCTGCGACTCGGCGGTCCAGACGTTGTCGGTGCCGGCCGGGTAGCCCTTGCACCAGAGACCAGCGTTGACGATCCGGACCAGGTTGGGGTTGAGCTCGGCGGCCGGCAGGGTGTTGCGGTTCTTGACCGCCGTGAACGTGCCCGGCCCGAAGTTCTGCACGGTCGGCGTGATGCCCAGCTCGAACTGCAGGCCCTGGGTCAGCGACAGTACGGTCTGCCACCCGGTGCGCCCGTCCTCCAGGCAACGCAGGTAGCCAGGTGCGCTCGCGTAGGTCGCGTTGACCCAGCGCTGCGCGGCGAAGACGTTGAGGTCGGCGGTCCCGCTCCAGGCCGCGGCCGGGTCGATCGTGGAGCCGGGCTGCGCATAGACCAACAGGTTTCCCGGGCAGTCGGTGGTGGCGCCGAAGGAGTGCGGCAGGATGCGGGTGCCGGTCCTGCGCGGGGCCTCGTCGCGCAGGTGCTGCACGAGGTCACGCAGCGACCGCAGCATCAGCTCGCCGGCGGTGTGGTTGGCCCGCATCAGCGCGGCGATCGCGTAGAAGCCGCCGTTGCGGTCGATCGTGTCGATCGCGCCGTCGCCGTTGGCCTCACCACGCTCGTAACCGCGGCCCTGGTAGACCAGGCCGTGCCGGCAGACCAGGAAGTTGAACGAGATGTCGCCGCACGGCCCGGTGACGTCCTCGGCGTAGATCGCCGCGATGTCGCGCAGGCAGTCGGTCTCCGACGAGTAGTTGGTGGCGGCCGCGTCGGCCGGGCCACGGTGGTGCAGAAACACGCCGCCGACCGGATCCCAGGCGTTCAGACTCGGCCTCGGCGGCGCGGCCGCGTGCCCGCGCCGATGTCGAGGCACATAGGCGGCCCAGGTCGACCGCGGCCGGATGGTGACAGTCATCGTTCCCCCATGGCATCGATGTATATCCCATCCGACCGCCCCGCCGCCGCCCTTGGCCGGATTGAAGGCCATCCTCTTGCCCTCGCATGGGGTAGCTAAGCTCACGCGGGCCATGAAGATCAAACGAGTGGCCGTCGCGGCGGTCGCCGCGGTCATCGCCGTCAGCTCACCCTGGGCGTGGACGTCGCTGTCCGCGAGAGGACAGGTGTACGCGGTGAGCGACGCGCCCGCCGCGGATGTCGCGATCGTGCTGGGCACCGAGGTGGTGAACGGCCAGCCGTCGCCCCGGCTGAAGGGCCGGCTGGAAGCCGCGGCCGACCTGATCAGCAGCGGGACGGCCCGGGTGCTGCTGGTCTCCGGTGACGGCAGCGGCGACTCCGGCGACGAGCCGGCCGCGATGACCGCCTATCTGGTGTCACTGGGCGTGCCGGCCGATCGGATCGTCGGTGACCCGTACGGCCTGGACACCTACGACACGTGCATCCGGGCCCGCGACGTCTACGGGGTGAAGCGCGCGCTGGTGGTAACGCAGTCGTACCACGTCGACCGGGCCGTGACGCTCTGCCGCCACCTGGACATCGACGCCGACGGCGTGGTCGCACCGTGCCACTGCTCGTGGGCGCTGCGCACCTCGAAATCCCTCCGCGACTACCTGGCCAGCGGAAAGGCGGCCTGGGACGCGGTGCGCGACCGGCCTCCGGCGGTGTCCTCGCCGTCCGACCCGGCAGTCCGGAACGCCCTGCGCTAGTCGTTGGTCCCCTCGCTGACCAGGCGATCGAGGATGGCGTCGAGACCCAGTTCGATTCGGGCGGTGAACTGGCCGGCCACGAACTCGCCGGCCACGGCAGTGAGCGTCGCCGGGGTGGCGCTGTCGATGGGCCTGGCGAACCTCGGCGTGGTCGCCTACTTCGCCGTCTGGCTGCACCGCAACAGTGAGCACGTGAGCCTCGCACCCCGCTGGTTCACCCTCCGGCCCGCCATCGTCCGGCTGGTCTTCGGCGTCGGCGAACTGCTCCAGGCCGCCTTCCTGATCGTCACCGCCCTGGTGCTCAACAACCTCGTGGCCGCCTACGGCGACGGGTCCGCTCGCCGCCATGGGCGTCGCGGTCCGCATCGCGCAGGTGCCGGAGTTCCTGGGGGTGACGCTGGGTGTGCTGCCGCTGCTCGCCTACGCGTACGGCAAGGGCGACCGGCAGCGTCTCCTCCGAGGGCAGCCGGAGCGCGCCGAAGCGGTTCCAGAGATCTTTCGGGTCGGGGTCCCGCCAATCCAGAAGGAACGGGTCGCCGGCCCAGGCTGCCTCCAAACGGAGGGCGGAACACTTCCGCGCGGAAGATCTTTCGGTACGCGCCGGCTAACTCCCGTGGCACGCGGTCCCGGCAGGTGCCACTCACCCTCCGCGCCCCCGCTGCGGGCGGGCCCGGCCCAACCTCGCAAACCCGACCCGCCGGCCGGCACGAGTCTCCCGTACCGGAAAGGGTTTGATTCTCGCGACCTGGCCTCAAAAAGCTAGTCGGCGGTGCCGGTCTGGAAGAGAATGCGGTCGTTCCGGGAGATGACCATGTTGCCGTCGGCCCGCAGGATCAGGACCGCGCCGGGGTTGCCGGCGGTGCCGCTGCTGAACACCGTGCCGTTGCCCGCGTCGTAGAGGACGAGGTGGCCGTCGTTCTGCATGACCAGTTTCACGCCGGTTTTCGTGCTGGTCTGCCAGACGGTCCGGCCCTGGTCCTGCAGCACCAGGTCGCCGGCCGTGGTCACCGTCAGCTTCAGGCGGTTGGTGGACCAGCTCTGGCCGGTGGTGAGGACGCTGGTGCTCTCGATGACCTTCTCCGCCCACACGGGGGCCGGTTTCGATGTGGTCGCCGGTGGGTGGGTCGTGTGCACCACGATCGACGGGAACGACGTGGACGGTGACGGAGAGGGCGCCGGAAGTAGGGAGACCGGAACCGAGGGATAGTCGCCCGGCACGACCACCGAGAGTGTGGGCAGGGTGACCGGGGCCGCCGGGGAGTCGTCACCGCCGCGGAAACCGGCGAACAGCGCCGCACCGATCCCCAACAGCACGACGCCGAGAACCGCGACCCCGAGCCAGTTGACCGCCGGGGAATCCGCGTCCCGGCTGTGCCGCGGCCGCCAGAGGTACCGCGTGGACATTTCGCCGACCCAGCCGGACCACGCCCGGCGATCTTTCACAGCCATGGGGTCCTTCCGCCTCTGGGCCGATCAAGAGGGTACGACGATCAACTTGCCGCAACCCTCACCCGAACGGCCGTTAACGGTCGGCGGGCAGGACGTCGGCCAGCAGGGCCAGGGACGGCTGGCGGCCGCCGGCCACGTGGGCGAACGCCAGCGAGGCGGCCAGCTCGACGTTGCCGTCGCGGATCGCGGCGTACAGGCCCTCGTGCTCGGCGCACTGCACCCGGATGTCGCGGTCGGCGGTCATCCGGAACAGCCACTGCATGCGGCCGTTGAGCGGCTGCATCAACCCGTGCAGCAGGCGGTTGCGGGACATCGCGAGGACGTCGTCGTGAAAGGCGACATTCGCGGCGGCGGCCTCGTGGTCGGAGCCGCGGTCCAGTGCCGACCGGGCGGCGGAGATGCGGGTCTCCAGACCGGCCAGGGCGATCGGGTCGGGGTTGGCGGCGGCCAGCCGGGCGGCCAGCACCTCGAGGCTCTCGCGCACGTCGAAGAGCTCCTCGATGTCGCGCAGGGTCAGCTGGGTGACCATGGCGCCGCGACGCGGCATGGTGCGGATGAAACCGTCGGCCTCGAGCTGGGGCAGGGCTTCGCGCAGCGGGATGCGGGAGACGTTGAGCTGCTCGCAGATCTCCCGCTCGACCAGTCGCCGGCCCGGCTCGAGCTCGCCGGAGATGATGCGCTCCCGCAGAAATTCGTAGACCTGCGTAGAGAGCGACCGGTCGGTCGTACCGATTGTCATGGCCCTCATTAGATCAGAGCGACGGAAGAATTTGGAATACAAAATTCCGTGCGGGAACGCCCGAAGATGTCCGCCCAGCTAACAGAGCTGTTACGTAACCGTCCCCGGAGCGACTCACGGTGACTGGCATCTTGTATACCAAGACGCAGCCCTGAACCCCCGGAGACACCATGAAGATCCGGACCACTGCCGCCGCCACCACGGCGGCCGCACTGGCGCTGGCCACGGCCGCCTGCAGTTCCTCCGCCAACGATGCCGCGGCCACCGGTCGCGCCGACACTTTGATCATCGGGACCGGCGCCAACCCGCAGACCCTGGACCCGCTGCTCTCGTCGGACGTACAGACCGACCTGACCAGCGTCGCCGCCTACGATCCGCTGTACACCTACGACAGCAGCGACAAGCTGATCCCCAAGCTGGCGACGGAGTGGACAGTGGCGCCGGACGCCACGTCGCTCACCTTCACCCTCCGCAGCGGCGCGACCTTCCACGACGGCACCCCGGTCACCGCGGCCGACGTCGTCTTCACCCTCGACCGGGTCCGGAAACTCAACCTCGGCATCGCGACCGTGATCGCCGACTACCAGGGGTCCACGGCCACCGACGACACCCACGTCACGGTCACCCTGAAGCGGGCCAACGCCGGCTTCCTCGGCGCGCTCAGCCGGATCTACATCGTCAACGCGGCGCTGGTCGAGAAGAACGCCGGCACCGACGACGGGCAGACCTGGCTGGCCACCCACGACGCCGGCAGCGGCGCCTACGCGCTGGCCGACTACCGCCCCAACCAGCAGGCGAAGTTCACCCGCTTCGACAAGTACTGGGGTGGTGACGGCGGCCGGCCGGCGACCATGGTCTACCGGTACATCACCGAGAGCGCCACGCTGCGCGACGAGCTGCGGCAGGGCAACATCGACGTGGCGTACGGGCTGGTGCCGACCGACCGGGCGAGCTTCGAGAAGGCAGCCGGCTACACCCTGACCGACGTCAAGGGTCCACTCCAGCTCTACACGTTCTTCAACACTTCCCAAGGCCCGACCGCCGATGTACGGGTACGCAAGGCGATCCGGCTGGCCTACGACTACGACGGTCACGTCAAGAACATCCTGGCCGGGCAGGGTTCGGTCGCCGACGGTGTGCTGCCGAACTCGCTGACCTGCCGGCCGGTTCTGGCCAGGAGCGCCCAGAACGTGGCCGAGGCCAAGAAGCTGCTGGCCACGGCCGGGGCGAGCAACCTCAAGCTGACGATGTACTACCAGTCGGTCATTCCGGAGCACAACAAGGCCGCGACGCTGCTGCAGTCGAACCTGCGGGACATCGGCGTGACGCTGACCCTCAAGTCGGTCACCTACCCCGAGTTCGTCAAGGCCGTGTCCGACCCCAAGACCGCGCCGGCCCTAGGTCTGGTCTGGGACTTCCCGCTCTACCCGGACGCCGCGTCGATGCTCTACCGGGTCTACGACTCGAAGTTCATCGGCACCGGATCCAACTACGGGCAGTACTCCAACGCCACCGTGGACGATCTGCTCGACAAGGCGACCAAGGCCACCTCGCCCGAGCAAAGCTGCGAGTACGCCAAGCAGGTGCAGACCATCGTCGACAACGACGCGGTCGCGATGGACATGGTCAACTCCAAGTACATCTACGTCTCGAAGTCCACCGTGACCGGGTTCGCGTATGCGCCGACGCACACGCTGCTCGACACCACCGCCCTGCACTTCCAGTAGGGGGTGCGGACATGCTGAGGCTCATCGTGCGCCGGCTTCTGCTGGCCGTGCTGACGATCTGGGGAGTGGCCACCGCGGTCTTCTTTATGATCAAGGCGATCCCGGGCGACGAGGCCCGGATCGCGGCCGGTCGCACGGCCACCCCGGAGCAGATCGAGCAGGCCCGCGAGCGCCTGGGACTGGACCACAGCGTGGTCGTCCAGTACGGCGAATATCTCCAGCGCCTGCTGCACGGTGACCTCGGCACGTCGGTGGTCACCTTCCAGCCGATCAGTTCGGACCTGGCGACGGTGCTGCCGCCGACCCTGGAACTGGTCGCGCTGACCATGGTGATCAACGTGCTGATCGCGGTGCCGCTCGGCGTGTTCTCGGCGTTGCGCCTGGGCCGCTCGGGCGACACCGCGAGCCGACTGATCATGGTGCTGGGCGGTGGCGTACCGGTCTTCTGGCTGGCGCTGATGTTGCAGTACCTGATCGGCTCCCGGCTCGGCTGGCTGCCGATCTCCGGCCGCAACGACTACGGCCTGGAGTCGCCGCACGTCACCGGCCTGGCCACGGTGGACGCGCTGCTGGCCGGCAACGTCGCCGGGTTCACCGACGCGATCCGGCATCTGGTGCTGCCCGCACTCGCGTTGTCCGCGCCGTTCCTGGCGGTGGTGGCGCGGGCGATCCGGTCCTCGATGGTCGGCGCTCTGAAGGCCGATCACGTGGCCTTCGCCCGGGCCAAGGGTGCCTCGAACCGCCGGATCATCTGGCGGCACGCGCTGCCCAACGCGCTGGTGCCGACGCTGACCCTGCTCGGCATGCAGTTCGGCTGGATGATGGGCGCCGCGCTCCTGGTCGAGGCGGTGTTCAGCATCCCGGGCGTCGGGACGTACCTGAACTCCGCGGTCACCTCGCAGGACACCTACGCGGTGCTCGGTGCCGTACTCGTCCTGGGCCTTGTCTTCATTCTCGCCAACCTCCTCGTCGACCTGGTCCAGTTCTGGCTGGACCCGCGCACCCGGGTGGCCTCATGACGACCCTCGCCGTACCCCGCTTCCTGCCGGTCTTCAAAATCCCCCTGCTGGACCGGATCGCCTACCCGGCCACCGCGGTCTTCGTGCTGATCGCGCTGGTCGGGCCGTGGATCGCGCCGCACGACCCCTACCAGGTCGACCTCAACCAGGCGCTGCTCGCACCGGGCGCCGGGCACTGGCTCGGCACCGACTCGGCCGGGCGGGACATCCTCAGCCGGTTGCTGGCCGGCGCCCGCACCACGGTCCTGTCCTCGGTGGTAGTCACCGTCGGCGCCGCGGTGGTCGGCATCGTCGTCGCCGCGGTCGCGGCGCTCGGCGGCCGGGTCGTGGACGAGGTGGTGATGCGCGTCTGCGACATCTTCCTCTCCATCCCCGGCATGATCCTGGCGCTCGGCGTGGCCGCCGCCCTCGGGCCCAGCCTCCGCTCGACGATCATCGCGCTGGTGGTGGCGCTCTGGCCGGCCTTCGCCCGGCTGGTCCGCGCGGTGCTGCGGGAGACCATGGCCAGCACCTATGTGGAGAGCGCCCGGACGCTCGGGGTGCCGCCGGGCCGGCTGATGCTGCGGCACGTGCTGCCCAACTCGCTGGACAGCCTCTACGTGCAGGCCGCCCTCGACGTCTCCGGCGTCATCGTGCTGATGTCCGGGCTGTCGTTCCTCGGCGTCGGCGCCCAGCCGCCCAGCGCCGACTGGGGCGCGATGGTCGCCGACGGCCGGGAGTACGTGACCACGGCCTGGTGGGTGGCGACCGTGCCGGGCCTCGCGATCACCCTGACCGCGGTGGTGTTCGGCCTGTTCGGCGACGCCCTGCGGGTCCGGCTCGACCCGACCCTGGGGGACTGATGACCAGCGTGCTGCGTATCCACGGCCTCACCGTCGACGTCGGCGGTCTGCGCATCGTCGACGGCCTCGACCTCGACCTGCGAAAGGGCGAGCGGGTCGCGCTGGTCGGCGAATCCGGTTCGGGCAAGTCGATGACCGCGCGGGCGCTGCTGCGTCTCGACCCGTCGGTCAGCGTCGGCGGCTCGGTGCTCTTCCAGGGCAAGGAACTGATCGGCCTGCCCGAGAAAGAAGTGCGGAAAGTACGCGGTTCCCAGATCGCCATGGTGTTCCAGGACCCGACCACCGCGCTCAACCCGCTGCAACGCATCGGCGAACAGGTCGCCGAACCGCTGCGGCTGCGTGGCGTCGGCCGCCGTTCCGCGATGAAGCAGGCCGCCGAGATGCTCGACCGGCTCGGGGTGCCGCGGGCCGCCGAGCGCCTGGGCGCCTACCCGCACGAGTTCTCCGGCGGCATGAAACAGCGGGTGATGCTGGCCGCCGCACTGATCACCCGGCCGAAGGTGCTGATCGCCGACGAGCCGACGACCGCGCTCGACGTGCGGGTGCAGGAGCAGGTGCTCACGTTGATCGAGCAGCTGGCCGCCGAGGAGGGCATCGCCGTCCTGCTGATCACCCACGATCTCGGGATCGTGGCGGGGTTCGCCGACCGGGTCGCGGTCATGTACGCGGGCCGCAAGGTCGAGGAGAACAGCGTCGACGCGTTCTTCGCCGGGCCTTCCCACCCGTACGGCAAAGGGCTTCTGGCCTCTGTTCCGCGCGTCGACCGAGCGCTGACCGAGCGTCTCGACACCGTGCCGGGGGTGCCGGCCAAACCGTCCGCCCGGCCGGCCGGGTGTGCCTTCCATCCGCGCTGTGCCGCGGCGATCGACCGCTGCCGCACCGACGCGCCCGTGCTGCTGACGATCGGCACCGGGCAGGCCGCCTGCCACCTGATCGAGGAAGGGGCGCTGCGGTGCTGACCGCCGACGGGCTCACCAAGCGGTACGGCCGCTTCACCGCCATCGAGGACATCTCGTTCACGCTGCACGCGGGCGAGGTGCTCGGGCTGGTCGGCGAGTCCGGCTCGGGCAAGTCGACGACCGTGCGCTGCCTGGTCGGGCTGACCAAGCCGGACGCGGGGCAGGTCCGCTACGCCGGCCCGAAGTTCCGGCGCGGGGTGCAGATGGTCTTCCAGGACCCGTACGCGAGCCTCAACCCCCGGATGACCGTCGCCGAGATCGTCGGCGAGGGACTGCTGGTGCACGGCATCGAGAAGTCCTCGGCCGGCCGCCGATCTCGCGTCGGTGGACTTCTGGAACAGGTCGGCCTGGATAAATCGGACATGGATCGCTATCCCCGGTCCTTCTCCGGCGGGCAGCGGCAGCGGATCGCCATCGCCCGGGCCATCGCGGTCGAGCCCAAGGTGCTGATCTGCGACGAGCCGGTCTCCGCGCTCGACGTATCGGTGCAGGCCCAGGTGGTCAACGTGCTGCGCGACATGAAGCTCGAGCTGGGCCTCTCGATTCTCTTCATCGCCCATGACCTGGCCGTCGTCCGCTACCTGTGCGACCGCCTCGTCGTGCTGGACGGCGGCCGGATCGCCGAGACCGGGACCCGCGAGCAGATCTACGCGAATCCGCGGGCCCCGTACACGAAATCCCTGCTCGCGGCGGTGCCGGTGCCCGATCCGGCCGCCGAACGCCTACGAAGGAGTGCCCGATGAATCCGATCGGCCTGGACGTCAAGCTCGAAGCCACCTACGGGCCACCGCCCTGGAAGGACCTGTTCGACGCGCTCGAGCGGGTCAAGGCGCTCGGGCTGGACGGGGTCAACGTGCGCACCCTGTTCGAGGTCTCCCCCACCCTCGACCCCGGTTACCTGCGCGAGATCCGGGCCCGGGCCGACGAGCTCGGCATGTACCTCGAATTCGGGCTGGGCAAGGTCAATCCGTACATGACCGCCGAGTTCCCGCACATCCGGGCGCTCGGCGACGGCAGCTATCTCGCCGGGATGGAAAAGCTGATCGGCGCCGCCGGCGCCATCGGGGTGCGCAATCTCTGGACCGCGACCGGCGGCTTCAAGCCCAACTTCAACGGCTATTTCAGTACGGACCGGTTCCGCACCGATACGACGTGGACCGAGCAGCTCGCGGCCACGTCGAAGTTCCTGAAGCTGCTCGCCCCGGCGCTGCGCGACCACGGGTGCCGGCTCAACCTCGAGACGCACGAGGAGATCACCACCTTCGAGCTGGTGCGGCTGGTCGAGGCGGTCGGGCCGGACGTGCTCGGCATCTGCTTCGACAGTGCCAACGTGCTGGTCCGCGGCGAGGACCCGATCGCCGCCGCCCGCCGGGCCGCGCCCTACGTGCACTCGACGCAGCTGCGCGACGCCGCCCTGGTCGTCACCGACGAGGGCATCAGCCGCTTCCTCGCGCCGTGCGGTGAGGGCGTCATCGACTGGGCCGTGCTGCTGCCGACGCTGCTGGACGCCAACCCCGGCCTCAACCTCACGATCGAGCCGATCGGGGTGATCCGGGCCGAGATGACCCTGCACCCCTACGACCCGGTCTGGCTCGCCGGCCACCCCGATCTCACCGCGGCGGAAATCTCGGAAATCTACCGGCTGGCCCACCGATACCAGGGCCCCGGCCTCGACGAACTGCGCACCCCGGACCCGGACTTCACCTTCGACGTCTTCGCCACCCGGTGCGCCGACCACCTCCGCCAGGCTCTCACTAAGGAAACCGTATGACCGACATCGCCCAGCTGCGCACCGTCACCTCCGCCGAGGTGATCCTCCCCGGCGACAACGGCTACGACCGGCTCCGCCGGGTCTGGAACGCCGACATCGTGCGCCGGCCCGCCGCGATCGTGCGCTGCCGCGACGCCAAGGAGGTGGCGGCCGCGCTGACCTGGTCCGTCGCCAACGGACTCGAGGTGACCGTGCGCGGCGGCGGGCACAACCTGGCCGGGACCGCGGTCATCGACGACGCCGTGCTGCTGGACACCGCGCCGATGAACGGCGTGGTCTTCGACCTGGCCGCCGGGACCGTCACGGTGGGGGCCGGCTGTCGCTGGGGCGACGTCGACCGGCCGGCCGCCGAGCACGGCGTCGCGGTGCCGGCCGGGGTGGTCTCGCACACCGGGGTCGCCGGGCTCACCCTCGGCGGGGGTGCCGGCTATCTGGCCCGGATGTACGGCGCGACCGTCGACTTCCTGGTGTCGGCCGAGATCGTCTGCGCCGACGGGCGGATCCTCACCGTCTCCGAGACCGAGCACGCGGATCTGTTCTGGGCGCTGCGCGGGGCCGGCCACAACTACGGGGTGGTCACCTCGTTCACGTTCCGCTACGTGCCGCTGCCCGGGTTGGCCACCATCCGGCAGGCGTTCTACACGGCCGCCGACCGCCGGGAAGTGCTTCAGTTCTACCGGGACTGGGCGCCCTCGGCGCCGGACCACGTGACCACCTATGCGCGGTTGCTCACCTGCCCGCCGTACTGGTCGCAGGTGGCCGCCGCGCATCGCGGCAAGCCGGTCCTCTCGGTCGCGACCGTCCACTACGGCGACCCCGCGCTGGAACCGGCGCTCACCGCGCCGATGTTCGCGCAGGCCACCCCGGTCTACGAGAACCTGCGGACGGTTCCGCACGTCACCCTGCAGCACGCCACCGACGACGAGTTCCGGTACGGCATCGGGCACTACTGGAAGCACATCTTCGTGGCCAGCCTCGCCGACGAGGTGATCGACACCGTGATCGACTGGTCCGACCGCTACCCCGGACGGCCGTTGCAGGCGCACGCCAACATCGCGCACCAGATGCTCTGCCCGTTCGAGGTGATCGGCGGCGGCGGTGCGATGGCCCGCCGGGACACCTCGGCCACGTCGATGAGCTCGCACGGGCTGACCTGGGGCGCGAACATCGGCGCGGACTGGGAGTTCGCGGAGGAGAAGCCGGAGCTGGTCGCGTGGGCCAAGGGCTTCGCCGACGCGATGGGGCCGTTCCAGGGCGGCACCTACATCAACTTCGCGTCGGTGCAGGGGGACGAGGAGATCGCCCGCCAGGTGTACGGCGCCAATTACGACCGCCTGGTCGCCGTGAAGCGCTCCTACGACCCCACCAACGTCTTCCGGCGCGGCCTGGTGGATCTCTCCGGCGGTGAGTCCTGATGCGGATCGGCACCGATACCAGCAAGTTCCCGGGCGCCTCCGAGCATGGGGCGCACTGGACACTGGACAAGATCCACTCACTCGGACTGGACGGCGCGTTCTTCCGCTCACTGTTCGCGTTGTCGCCGACGCTCGACCCCGGCGAAATATTCGAAATTTCGGCTCACGCCGCTTCTCTAGGTCTTTATCTGGAAGTCGGCACGGCCAAGGTCAACCCCTTCGCCACCCCGGAGGCGCCGGAGATCCGCGCCCTCGGCGACGGCGACTACCTGCTCGGGCTCGAAAAGATCATTCGGGCCTGCGCGGCGGCCGGCATCACCGAGCTCTGGACGGCCACGGCCAACTACCAATTCAAGATCAAGGGGTTGTACGCGTGTGACCGGTTCCGCACCGACGTGTGGTGGGCCGACCAGCTCGCGGCGACCGCGAAGGTGCTCGCGAAACTCGGGCCGCTGCTGCGCGACCTCGGCTGCCACCTGAACATCGAGACGCACGAGGAGATCACCTCGTTCGAGGTGGTGCGGCTGGTCGAGGAGGCCGGGCCGGACGCGTTCGGCATCACCTTCGACACCGCCAACGTGCTCGTGCGCGGCGAGGACCCGATCGCGGCCGCGCACCGCGTCGCCCCGTACACCCGGCAGAGCCACGTCCGCGACGTCGCCCTCGCCTTCACCGACGACGGCATCGGCCGGTTCCTCGCACCCTGCGGCCAGGGTGTCATCGACTGGCCCGCCCTGCTCGCGCCGCTGCTCGAGCACGCGCCGGACGCCACCCTCTCGATCGAGGGCATCGTCCGGAGTCGAGCCGAGATGCCGCTCTTCGTCGACGACCCGGTCTGGCAGGCCGCACACCCCGACCTGACCGTGACCGAGCTCGCCGAGGTCTACCGGCTCACCCGCTCCTATGCCGACCGCGCCCACCTCGACCTCCTCCGCCGGCCCACCGGGGCGGACGAAGAGCTCGCGTTCATCACCGACAGCGTCGCCCACCTCCGTACCGTTCTGAAGGAGCTGACATGCCCCACCCCGTCCTGAACCCCGCGCTCCCCGGCCCCGACGAGTTCCCCACCCTGTCCCGCGCCGAGAAGGACCGGCGCTATCTGGCCGTGCGTGAGCTGATGGCCGAGCACAACCTGGACGCGCTGGTCGTCTTCGGCTCCGGCCGGGACATGTGGGACCGCTACCTGACCAACGAGACCCTGCACGGCATCGTGGTGCTCACCGCTTCGGGAGAGGCGACCTATCTGCTCGGTCGTTATCCGCTGAACCGTTACGACGAGCCCGGCCAGGCCTACGACCGGTGGGTCGAGGACTACCGGGTCGGCCACCCGATCGCCGGGCTGATCGAGTCGCTGACGGAGCGGTCGGTGGCCACCGGCACGATCGGTGTCGTCGGGCTGAGCAGCCGGGCGGTCGGCGGCTGGGCCGGATCCATCTCGTACAGCACCTGGCTGCGGGTGCTGGACGGCCTGCCCGGCGCGAACTTCGTCGACGTGGCCACCCCGTTCGAGGTGCTCGCGCTGGTGAAGAGCCCCGAGGAACAGCAGATGATCCGCAAGGCGGCGGCGCTGGGCGAGGCGGCGTGCGCGGCGTTCATCGAGGCGACCGCGGTGGGCGTACGGGAAAGTGTGATCGGAGCCGCCGCCCTCAACGCCATCGTGGGTGGCGGGGGTTGGATTCTGCCGCCGAGCCTGCTGCTGCGCAGCGGCTCGTCGCGGTTCGCGTGGGGCCAGCCGGAATGGATGTCGATGGGCGGCGCTCCGCGCCGCCTCGAGGCGGGCGACTCGGTCGCCGCGGAGATCTTCGCCTGCTACGGGACGTACGAGTCACAGCAGCAGATCGACGTCGTGATCGGTGCGCCGTCGCCGGAACTCGCCTTCCTCGAGGAGGTCTGCCAGCAGTCGCTGCGGGCCGGCCTGGACGTGCTCAAGCCCGGTCTCACCTTCACCGAGCTGGCCGAGGCGATGAACGCGCCCGCTCTGGAAGCCAGCTGCTGGAACACCGGGCCGCACATCCAGACCGTCTCCGGCGTCATCTTCAACAGCGCCACCCACATGAACACCGACCAGGACCCGGCTTTGCGGGTCCTGCCGAAACTGCCGCCGGTGGTGCCGCAGGACGGCGACTTCGTCATCCAGGCCGGTACGGCGTTCGCGTTCGAACCCAATGCGCTGCTCGGCGGCCGGCGGGTCTGCGTCGGCGGCACGGTGATCTGCACCGACGAGGGCAACGAGGTGCTCAACACCCTGCCCAACCGCCTCGTCGTCGTCTGATTCCCCCGCGGTGGCCCGGTCTCCGGCCGGGCCACCGCCGGCCCGGTTTTCGGCCGGGTCACCGCTTCGAAGTGAAGGACCCGCACATGACCCTCGTCCTCACCCATTCCGACGTCGCCCGCCTGATGCGCGACGACCCCGGCCACGCCCAGGTCCGGGCGGCCGTCGAACGGGCCCACGCCGACCTCGCCCTCGGCCGCGCCGTGGTGCCCGCTCCCCCGGCGATGGCCCTCGACGGCGCCGCGCTGATCCCGATGGCCGCCGCCGACAGCGCCAGCGGCCGCGCCGCCGTGAAACTGCTCGCCGACATCCCCGGGAACGCCCTCCGCGGCCTGCCCGTGCAACGCTCGGCCATCCTGATCACCTCGGCCGTGACCGGCGAATGCCAGGCCCTGATCGACGGACGGCTGATCACCGCGGTCCGCACCGCCGCGGTCAGCGCGGTCGCCACCGCCCACCTGTCCCGCCCCGACGCGACCGTCCTCGGCCTGGTCGGCGCGGGCAACCTCGCGGTCGAGCACACCCGCGCGATCGCCGCCGTCCGCGACATCGACACCGTGGTCGTCTGGTCCCGCTCGGCCGACCGGATCGCGAGTTACCGGTCGGCCGTCGCCGACCTCGGCCTCGCGGTCAAAACGGCCGCCACGGTCGAGGACGTGGTGCGCTCGGCCGACGTGCTGTGCACCCAGACCCCGGCCCGCGAACCCCTGGTCCGGGGCGCGTGGTTCGGTGCCGGCCTGCACGTCAACGCGGTCGGCGCACCCCCGCGGGCCGACCACCGGGAGGTCGACGGCGAAGGCCTGCGCCGCTCCCGGGTGGTGGTCGACTCGCTGCCCACCGCCCTGGCGAAGTCCGGCGAGGTCGTCATGGCCCTGGCCGAGGGGGCGGTCACCGAGGCCGACGTACGCACCGAACTGGGCGCGGTGATCGCCGGCCTGGCCCCCGGCCGGGTCGCCACCACCGACATCACCCTGTTCAACTCGGTGGGCCTGGGCCTGCAGGACCTGGTCACCGCCGACCTGCTGCTGCGCCGGGCCCGGGCGGAGGGCATCGGCACCACCATCGACCTGTCCGCCTAGCTTTAGGCCTTGGAGTCCTGCAAAATCACCATTTGCTGGGTCGCGCGGGTCATCGCGACGTACCGGTCGACCGCACCCTCGATGCCCCCGCCCCAGCTCGCCGGGTCGATCAGGACGACCAGGTCGAACTCCAGGCCCTTCGCCAGCTCCGGGGTCAGCCGGCGGATGCGGTCCGTCTCCTCGACGGCGGCGTCCCCGATGACGCAGGCGACGCCCTCGGCGTGGGTGTCCCGCCAGTCGGCCAGGATCGTGCCCAACTCGGCGACCGAGCCGTGCCGGACCGGGATGCCGCTGCTGCGGATGGACGTCGGCACGTTGGCGTCCGGCAGCACCGCCCGGATGACCGGCTCGGCCTCGGCCATCACCTCGGCCGGCGTCCGGTAGTTGATGGTCAGCGAGGACAGGCTGATCCGCTCCAGCCCGACCCGCTCGAGCCGCTCCCGCCACGACTCGGTGAACCCGTGCCGAGCCTGCGCGCGGTCGCCCACGATGGTGAAGCTCCGGGACGGGCAGCGCAGCAGCAGCATCTGCCACTCCGCGTCGGTGAGCTCCTGTGCCTCGTCCACCACGACGTGCGCGAACGGCCCGGCGAGCCGGTCGGCGTCGGCGCTCGGCAGGACGGCCTCGTCGACCAGGACGTCCCGCAGGTCCGGCTGCACCAGCATCTTCATCAGGCCCTCGCCGTCGTCGTGCACCGCCGACGCGATCAGATCGTCGAGGACCTGGGACATGCCCCGGCGCTGAGCCGCGGTGGCGGCATCCCGGCGCTGCTGGAGCCGGGCCGCCTCCGGATCACCGAGGCGCTGCCGGGCGGCGTCCAGCAGCGGCAGGTCCGACATGGTCCATGCCTTGGCGTCCGCCCGCTGCAGCGTCCGCACCTCGTCGAGGGTGAGCCAGGGCGCGCACCGGCGCAGGTAGGCGGGCACCGTCCACAGGTCCGCGACGAGATCATCCGGCTCCAGCAGGGGCCACGCGCGGTTGAACGCCGTACGCAGATCCGGGTGGTGCCCGCCGATCGCGGCCAACTCCTCCCACACCTGCTCGCGGGCCTCGTTGTGCGGCACGCCCAGGCCGGCCGAGTCGAACGCCTCGGCCCAGTCCGCGGCGGCGACCCCGGCGGTGGCCTTGGCCGGCGGCTCCTCGTAGAACTTCACCGCCGCCTCGATCGCCTTGACCATGCCGGCCGACGACTTCAGCCGGGCCACCTCGGGATCCTTCTCCGGCCGGGCCGCCGCGCCCTCGGTCACGAGGTCCCGCAGGGTGCAGGTCTGCACGTCCTCCTCGCCGAGGCTGGGCAGGACGTCGGCGATGTAGTTCAGGTACGGCTGGTGCGGGCCGACCACCAGCACGCCGCCGTGGCGCTGGCCGAGGCGCGGGTCGGAATAGAGCAGATAGGCGGTGCGGTGCAGGGCGACGACGGTCTTGCCGGTGCCCGGTCCGCCGTCGACCACAAGGGCGCCGCCGGAACTCGCCCGGATGATGGCGTCCTGGTCGGCCTGGATCGTGCCGAGCACATCGCGCATCCGGGCCGAGCGGTTGCTGCCCAGGCTGGCGATGAACGCGGACTGGTCGTCGAGCGCGGCGTTGCCCTCGAGGCCCTCCGGGGTGAACACCTCGTCCCAGTAGTCGGTGATCCGCCCCTGGCTCCACCGGTAACGACGGCGGCTGACCAGACCCATCGGGTTGGCGTGGGTGGCGCCGAAGAACGGCTCGGCCGCCGGTGACCGCCAGTCCACCAGCAGCCGGCGCCCGGCGTCGTCGGTAAGCCCGAGCCGGCCCACGTAGACCGGCTCGCCCTCGCCCACCATGCGCCCGAGACAGAGATCCAGGCTGAACCGGCGCAGGGTCCGCAGGCGGCCCTCCAGCCGGCGCACCTCCTGATCACGATCCACGGCCTGCCGGCCCTTGCCGGCCGGAGCCTTGCGGACTGTCTCGAGTCGCTCCCCCAACTCGGCCATGGTCCGCTCCAGGCTCGCCGCCATCGCCGCGAAGTGCTGCTCGTCCGCGGCGATCAGCGCCGGGTCCGCCTTGGCCGGATGTGCCCGAAGATCAAAAACACTGGCAGTAACCGGACTCACGTCATCAGCTCCCGTTTTGGGCAGATTTCAGGCATGACCCGACGATTCTCCGTCACCACCCGGGTCTTGCCGCAAGCCCCCCCGTGCGATATACGTTAAGAGTGGCGGGGGAACCCGCGCCCACTCCAGGAGCCCGATGTCGGCGCCATGCGCCCGCAGGTGCTCGACGATCGGTTCGATCCGGTCGGGCCGCTCCCGCGCCAGCTCACTCGCCAGCCGCAGCTCGAGCGCCACCGCCGGCACGACGTGCCGGCCCACGGCCAGCTCGACGTAGTGCTCCCAGGCCCCACGCATCTCCGGCGTCGCCGGCGCCTCGACCGTGCTCAGGCCCACCTCGATCTCGCCGACGTCGAGATGGGCGAAATATTGCCGCGCGGCGGGCAGCCACCCGGGTGGTTCGGCCCCGCCGAGCGCCTCGACGAACCGGTCGACGTCGGACCGTGTTCCAGCGGCCTGTGACAGGAATTCGCCGTTCGACTCCTTTGTGGATGATCGACGCAACGCCCGCAGGTAAGAAATACGACACCTCCGGGGGCGGTGGTGGCGCATGCTGAGCCGAGCGACGTCGAGTCAGCCGGAGGTGACGGCATGACAATCCCGGTCGAAGTGTCGTCAACCAACCACATCGTCGGGCGCGAGATGGTGCTCGGCCACTTCGACACCTTCCTGGAGGCGGCGCGGGCCGGCCACGGCGGGGGCGTCGTGCTGTTCGGCGAGTCCGGGATCGGCAAGACCACCGTGTTGCGTTCGGTGACCGGCCGGGCCATCGGCATGACCGTGCTCGCCGCCACCGGACTGAAGTCCGAGGCCACCCTCGCCTTCGCCACCCTCGGCGATCTGCTCCGGCCGCTGCTGCCCCACCTCGACGAGCTGCCCTCGCCGCAGGCCGCCGCGCTGCGTACCGCGCTCGCCCTGGAGGACGGCACCGCGGCACTCGGCCGGTACGCGGTCTGCCTCGGCGTCCTGACGCTGCTGAGCGTGGCCGCCGAGACCCGGCCGGTCCTGGTCGTGGTGGACGATGCGCAGTGGATGGACACCGAGTCGGCGGGCGCCCTGATGTTCGCGGCCCGGCGGCTGGAGAACGACGCCGTACTCGTGATCCTCGCGCACCGCGACGAACCCGGCCGGGAGTTCGATCCGGCCGGCCTCACCGCGTTCCACCTCGCCGGCCTCGACCGGGCGGCGACCGGCACCCTGCTCGCGTCGTTCAGCACCGAGCCGGTCGCGCCGGCCGTCGCCGACCGGCTGCACGCGGTCACCGGCGGGAACCCCCTCGCCGTACGCGAGATCGGCCGCCGGTTGAGCACCGCCGAGCTTGCGGCCCGGCTGGCGATGCCGGACCCGCTCCCGATCGGCGGCGAGGTGCGCCGGATGTTCGCCGCACGTCTCGACTCGCTGCCCGCGCCGACCCGGCTGGCCCTGCTCGTCCTGGCACTCAGCTCCTCGGCCGCGGCCGGCCGGCTGACCGGGCCGCTGCACGCCCTCGGGCTGGACAGCTCCACCCTGGAACCGGCCCGGACGGCCGGGCTGATCACCGCCGACAGCAGCCAGGTCTGCTTCGCGCATCCGCTGATCCGGTCGGTGGTCCAGGCCGACACCACGGCGATCGCCCGGCAGGACGCGTACGCCGCCCTGTCCGCGACGACGACCGGTGACGAGGCGCTGCTCTACCGGGCCGCCGGGGCGACCGGGCCGGACGACGCGCTCGCCGCCGAGTTGGAGGCCGCCGCCGACCGCACCCGCGACCGGCTCGGGTTCGCCGGCGCCACCCGCATGCTGCACCGCGCGGCCACCCTCACCACCGGCCCCGAGCACCGGGCCCGCCGCCTGCTCGCCGCGGCCGGCGCGGCGCTCATCGCCGGCCGCGCCGACGAGGCGGCCGCCTGGCTCGAGACGGCCCGGGAGCTCACCGGCGACCCGGCACTCATCGCCGAGGTCGAGCTCACCCGGGGCCGGGCGCTCACCATGCGCGGCACCCCGGCGATCGCCCGGGAGGTGCTGGTGGGCGCGGCCGACGCGGTGGCCGGCCACGATGCCCGGGGCGCCGCCTGGCTGCTGTCCGAGGCGGTGCTGCCGGCGTGCACGGAGGGTCGCATCGACGACGCGGTGGCTCTCGGCGACCGCGCGGTGGCGATCGCCGATCGGGTGGGCGCGGCCGCGGAGCGGGGTCAGAGCAGGCTCGTGCTCGCGCAGGCGCACGCGCTGAGCGGGCGGACGCACACCGCCCTGCGCACGATCACCGAGCTGCGCCCTTACCTCGACCGGCTGGACCCGGTCGCCGACGGCATGGTGCTGAGCATGCTGGGCGCGGCGCAGAGCTGGCTGGAACGGCCGGCCGACGCCCGGCAGACCCTGGATCGGGTGGTGAACGCGTGCCGGCGGGCCGGCGCCCTCGGCCCGCTCGCGATCGCCCTCAGCCACCGCTGCGAGACGGCGCGGCAGGCCGGCGAATGGGCGCGGGCCCGGGCCGACGGCGAGGAGTCGCTGCGCCTGGCCGGCGAGACCTGGCAACCGCTGACGCTCGGGTTCGTCCAGGTGCTGCTGGCCCGCCTGGACGCGGCCCAGGGCCGGGCCGAGACGGCCGAGTGGCGGCTGGCCGAGTCCCGGCAGATGTCCGGTCCGCTCGGCACCAGCGGCCTGGTGTTCTGGGAGCGGGGGGTGCTGGGCCTGCTGCATCTGGCGGGCGGACGGCCGGAGGAGGCGATCGACTCTCTGGAACCGGTGCGCGAGTTCGCCGAGCGGCACGGTCTCGGCAACCCCTGCGTGGTCCCCTGGGAGCCGGATCTGGTCGAGGCCTACTGGCGGGCCGGGCGGCCGGATCACGCGGCCGAGCGGCTGGCGTCGTTCGGCCGGCGGGCGGCCGCGACCGGCC
Source organism: Paractinoplanes toevensis (assembly GCF_018332695.1). Lineage (GTDB taxonomy): Bacteria > Actinomycetota > Actinomycetes > Mycobacteriales > Micromonosporaceae > Actinoplanes > Actinoplanes toevensis. Next base: position 8,134 of record NZ_BOQN01000049.1, on the reverse strand, counting down.
TGTCCGGCGCCGCGGCGGCGGTGCAACGCTGCCACGGTCTGCTCGTCACCGACGCCGCGGCGGCCGAGCGGCACTTCCGGAACGCGATGGCCCTGCATGAACGATGTCATCGCCCGTTCGAGCAGGCGCGGACCGCGCTGTGCCACGGTGAGGTGATGCGCCGGCACCGGCGGATCGCCGGTTCCCGGGAGCCGCTGGCGGAGGCGCTGCACACGTTCCGGCGGCTGGGCGCCGAGCCGTTCGCCGAACGGGCCGCCGCCGAACTCGCCGCCGCCGGGGGCCGCGCGGGCCGGCCGGCCGGTGACGCGGCGGCGATCCAGCAGTTGTCGCCGCAGGAGTTGCAGGTAGCCATGGCCGCCGTGCGGGGACACAGCAATCCGGCGATCGCCGGGCTGCTGTTCCTGTCGCGCAAGACGGTCGAGGCGCATCTGTCGCGGGTGTACCGCAAGCTGGGGATCAGCTCGCGGACCCAACTCACGGCGAGTCTGGCGACTGTTGATGTGGCCGAACCACCGGCGCCGGATCGGGCAGATATCGGGCCAGAGCCGGGATCGCGTACGCCTTGAGCACCGCGGCCCGGACCGCGACGGCATAGGCGGGTTCGGCGTCGAGCCGGGCCCGCAGAGCGGGTGCGATGTCGGCCGGCCATGCCTCGTCCGGCACGACCGGGCGGATCAGCGTCACCAGGCGCTCCAGCGCCCGGCGGCCGTCGTCACCCGGGTCCGGTTCCTCCCGCCGGAACGCGCGGGCGACCAGCATGGCGGCCACGCGGACGAGGAACGCCGGATCGGTCATGGCCCGCTGAAATGCGGGGAGAGCGGTGACATGACGGGACGATAGGGCCACCGCCGTCACGCAACGGTCACGCCACCGGCTGCATCGGACGGAACAGGTCGGTCAGCTGATCGGTCGGCGCGACCCCCAGCTGCTCCCGGAACAGCACGCGGACCAACCCGAGATGCCGGCGCGCGGCGGCCAGATTTCCGTCGGTCAGCAGGGCTCGGATCACCAGGCGGTGCGCGGACTCCCGGAGCGGGTCCGCAGCCGCCGCGGCCAGCGCCCGGTCGAGCGCGACGGCCGGTTGCCCGGAGTCGATCGCCGTGGCCGCGGCCGCCTCGAGCATTCGCAGATAGCGGTGGCGCAGGCGTTCGCGTTCCATCACGACCCAGTCGTCGTACCAGCCGGGCAGCAGGTTCGGCCAGGCCGGACCGGCGAACTCGGCCAGCCGGGTCACGTCGATCCGGGCCACCGGGCTCACCTCGAGGGTGCCCGGGGTGCCGACGAGCAGGCCCGGTGCGAGCCGGCGCAACCGCCACACGGCGGTGCGCAGGCTGGCCATCGAGCGGTCGTCGCAGGTGCCGGGCCACAGTGTTCCGGCGATCGCGGTGCGCGGCGTGGGCCCGCGCAACGCGAGGAATGCGAGGAGTCTCTGCAACGACTCCGCCACGGTCGTCCGTCCGGCCGGCAGCACCAGCGCGAAGCCGCCGATCAACCGGATCTCAGCACCTGTCGTCATGACATCCGACGGTAGGCGCGAGGTGGACCGGGGCGCTTCGGGTAGCTCCCTACAGTCGTCACCGGAGCGTCAACGCGGCACGCGCGGCGGTTGACGAATCGTTGACGCCACCCGCTCTAGCGTCCGTCCCGGGATGCGGAGCGCGGAGGGCGGAGCGATGCGGGACTGGGTACGAGCGATGCTGGGGGACCGACTCGACGCCGGGACCGTCGTGGTGCACCTGCTGGGTGGGCCGTTCGTGTCGATCGACGCGCGGCGGATCGACGTTCCGGAGGGCAGCAAACGGCTGCTCGCGTTCGTCGCGCTGAACGACGGTCAGGTGTCCCGGCGGCACGCGGCCGGCACCCTGTGGCCGGACGTCGTCGACCTGCGGGCCGCCGGCAACCTCCGCTCGTCGCTGTGGCGGCTCAACCGCACCTGCGCCGAGCTGATCGAGGCGGACAAGGCCACGCTGACGCTGCGCGACGGCGTTCTGGTCGACGCCGACCTGGTGAGCGCCTGGGCCGACCGCCTCGAAGCCGGCACCGCGACCGCGGCCGACCTGGCCGTGCATCCGAGCGGCACGGCCGCGCTCGACCTGCTCCCCGGCTGGTACGACGACTGGGTCCTGGGCGAGCGGGACCGGCTCCGGCAACGTCTGCTGCACGCGCTCGAGGTGATGAGCGGTCGGCTCGCGGCGGACCGCCCCGGCGAGGCGGTGAGTGCGGCACTGGTCGCGGTGGCGGCCGAGCCGCTGCGGGAGAGTGCCCAGCGCGCGCTGATCGAGGCGCACATCGCGCACGGGAACTGGGGCGAGGCGGCCCACCAGTTCGCGGCGTACCGGCGGCTGCTGGCCGACGAACTCGGCGTCGAGCCGCACCCGGCCCTGACCGGCCTGCTGCGGCCGGTCCTGGGCGGCCGGCGCAGCGCCTGACCGGGCATCACGGTTTCTCCGCGATGAGCCGGATCGCCGGGCGGGACAGGCCGGCGATCCGCACCCCGGGCAACCGGTCGGCGGTGGCGGCGACACCCCCGAAGCAGGACAGCACCGCGGCCGCCCGCCGGCCGGCCAGCGGCAGGTCGTCCTCGTCGGCCACGGCGACGAGCATGGTCATCCGGTTGGCCCCGGCCAGCTTCGCGGCGATCTCGTGGTACGCCTCGATGCCGGGCACGGCCGAACCTTCGAGCGTGGCGATCAGCTGGTCCGGCGGCGCCGCGTTGACCTTCGCGTCGGCGATCGTGCTGTCGTAGTCCACCGGCTTGGGAGCGACCGCGAACAGGTCGATCTCATCGGGTGCCGGGGCCGGGGCGGGTTCCGCCTCGACGGCCTCGCGCCGGGCGAACACGGCCCACGGCGCCGCCGGGACGATCGTGACCGAACCGTCCGCGGCCGGCGCCGACCAGGCGCCCGGCACCAGCACATCGACGGCCGGCGGTGGGCCGGGGTTGCGCAACGAGATCCGGTCCAGGTGCCGGGCCCCCTCGACCCGCGCCCGGGCGGTCCCCTCGGCACAGGCGAACACCCGGACCTCCGGGCCGCCGCCGAACGGCGCCCGCAACGCCGTCGGCTGCACCGGCCCGTCCAGCAACGGCAGGAACCCGGCCGGCGGCAGCTCGACGAAACCCAGCGAGGACAGCGTCACCGCGTCGGCCTCGGACCGGAACAGCTCGCCGCCGGCGGCCAGCAGCTCGGCCAGCTGGGCCTGGAACTGCCGCAGGCCGGCGTCGGCGGCCGCGGCCGGGCGCAGGCCCAGCGACCACTGCCGCCGCTGCTCCGGCAGCGGCTCGGTGCGATCCCGCCGGACCGACCAGACATCGACGATCCAGGCCCCGCCGGCCCGCAACAGCAGACCTAGCGGCACGCCGTCCGAAGTGGACGGTGGCGGCGGCGGACTCCACGAGTCCGGCAGCCCCTGGGCCGGACGCTCGGCGGCGAACCGGGCGGCCGCCAACTCCGAGCGCAGATCTCCGGCCGGGACCCCGGCCGGAACGGTCACCGTGCTCACCCGTACCGCCAGTCGTTCGATCTTCGTGGAACTGCGCCGTCCGCCTTCCGCCGAGGCCTGACCGGGCAGTCGGGTGTAGGTCAGCTCGTCCGGATCGCCGTCCACCTCCTCGTGCGTCGCCTGGATCAGCCAGGCCGCGTTGCCGGCCGCGGGCGCCGCCGGCAGGTCCGTGGTGACCGCCTGGGTGGATACCACCAGGCGGCCCTCGCCGGTGACGGCGAAGCCCGGGGCAACGGCGATCTTCGTGCCGTCCACCGTGACATCCAGGCCGAACACCGCCCCGGGGCCGCCGGCTCGGGCACTGTCCGCGGAGAGCGCCCGGACGTAGTCCTGGAGCAGATCGAGATGGCGGGCCCGGAAGAACAGCCCGTCGAACGGGAGCAGGCGAACCAGGGTGCCGGTCATCACTGGGGTCCTCTCATCTGCCAGACGGCGTCACGGCCGTCGTCACCGGTGGCGGGCGGACCGTCGTCGACCCCGGCGAGCGGGCTGCCGTCGGTGCCGAGCACGGGAGTGGAACCGGTGCCCCGGACCCGCCAGCGGACCAGTTCGTAGCGGGGCGGCCGGGTCAGCCGTACGGTGATCGTCCGGTCCTCGTACCGCACGTCGCTGACATCGCCGACCACCCAGTGACCCTCGTCCGACGCCGACGACACGGCCACCGCCGGCCGGGTCAGCGAGCCGGGCCGCAGATCCGCGGTGACCTCGACGGACATCGTCCGGTCGTCCGTCCACTCGGCCGAGCCGCGGACCAGCCGGGGCCCGCCCGCATCGACCGGATCGCCGGCCGTCCGGTCCGGGAAGGACGGGCCAAGACCACAGAGCAGTTCCTGGAGTACGCCGGTGGGCAGCAGACTGCGCCGGACGCTCAGATCCGGCGCGCCGAGCAGCGGGGTGCCGCCCGTTCCCGAGGTGACCACGATCCGGGCCAGCACCAGACCGGTGTTCTCGGCCACCGGGAACGCGTCCGCGTCGGTCCAGCCCTCCGCCGGCCCGAGCGACCCGACGGCACGACCGGCGAAGCCCTGGAACGCGGTCAGCAGGGCCCGCGGCCGCTCCCCCGGCGCCAGTTTCGCGATGCGCCGCGCCTCGCCGGCCGCCTCCGCGTCGCCCGCGTCGCCCGGCCGCGGCCAGGCCAGCCCCAGCAGCACCCGCAGCCGCCGGTACGGATCCGGTTCCGGCCGGGCCGCCTCGACCAGGTCGACGGTGACCGTCTCGGCGTACCGCGAGGCCGACGACCCGGCCGGATCGAGCGGGTCGAGCACCGAGCCGCCCGGCTGGGGCACCGGGTCGGTGAACCGGTAGCCGGCGGTCGCCACCACGTTCAGCTTCAGCTTCGAGTTCCAGCGCAGCTTCCGGTTGCCCCGGGCCAGCCAGTCGGCCACGTCCACGCACTGCGTGGTGCGCAGCGGCAACTCCCGGCCCATGCCGTCGACCGCCAGCCCCGGCCGCACCCGCACCTCGTGCTCGGCGGTCGTCACCTCGTAGCCCCGGATCACCCCCGGGCCGTGCAGCCACGCCTGATGCAGGAGGTGTTTCGCCCGGGGATGGCCGAGCATGCCACGGAAGTCGTCGACGCCCAGCAGCATCCCGAACGTGATGCGCGGCAGGCTGAACGGTGTCGACGGCAGGGATTCGAGCGTCATCGGCGTACCCCTTCGGAAGTCGCCGCCGGATCGCCCGGATAGGGGCGGACGGCCTTGGTGTATTCGCGGCGCATCGCGCGGCTCAGATGCCGCAGGGTGATCGAGGTGCCCTCGCCCGCCGCGAGGAACGCCGCGCCGATCGCCGCATTGCGGATCCAGGCCCCGGGCACCGGGTAGATCGCGGCCAGCGCCGCCAGGTCGACGTCGTCGTCCAGCGGCGCGGTCCCGGGCAGGTGCAGCCGCCACAGCTCGCGGCGCTCGGCGATCCCGGGCAGGCCGAACTCGACGACGTGGTCCATCCGGCGGATGAAGGCCGCGTCGATGTTCTGCCGGACGTTGGTGGCCAGCACCACGAGCCCGCCGAACCGGTCCAGCCGCTGCAACAGGTAGGCGGTCTCCAGGTTGGCGTACCGGTCGTGCGCGTCGCTGACCTCGGTCCGCGCGCCGAACAGCGCGTCCGCCTCGTCCAGCAGCAGGACCGCCCGGGTCCGCTCGGCCACGTCGAACACCGCCGCCAGGTTCTTCTCGGTCTCGCCGATCCACTTCGACACCACCGCGGAGACGTCGACCACGATCAGGTCGGTCTCCGCCTCGGCCGCGATCACCTCGGCGGCCAGCGACTTGCCGGTGCCGGGCGGGCCGCTGAACAGCAGCCGTACGCCCCGGTCGGCGCCGGCCCCGGCCCGGAATCCCCAGTCCTCGATCACCGTGGACTGCAGCCGCAGCCGGTCGATCGCCGCGGTCAGCTGATCGGCCGCCGCGGCCGGCAGGACCAGCCCGGACCGGTCGCGCCCCGGGGTGGTGAGACGGACACCGGCCGGCAGTTCGGCACCGGCCCGCACCCGGATCGCGCTCGAGATGCCGGCCGGCCCGGACCGGACCGCCCCGCACCGCTGCGCGGCCCGAACGTCCGCGGCGACCTCGGCGACGATCGCCGGATCGAGCGGATGCCGGGCGGCCAGCTCCGCCGCCTGGTCGCGCAGTTCGGGCAGCGCCGCACGCCAGGCCCGCCGCCGGTCCTCGGCGAGAACCGGCCCGATGGGCACCGCCAGCACCGGCCCCGGCCCGACCGGGCGGACCCCGTGCCCGGCCGTCACGACCAGGACCGGACCGGGCACCCCGATCGGGGCGAGATCGCCGCCGTTCGCCAGGACCAGCACCGGCAGAGCACCGCGGACCGCCGCGTGCAGGGCCACCAGGCCGGCCGCGGCACCGTCGGTGGCATCCACCGCTCCGGCCACCGGCGGACGGCCGACGGCCTCGGCGAGCGCGGCGGCCCGGCTCAGGCCGATCCGCTCGTCGTCGCCGATGATCAGCACCCGCAGGTCGGCACCGGTCGACACCGCGCGCCGGGCCCCGCGCACGGCCGGCAGCTCGAGCCAGCCGCGCAGGCCGGGGAGCGCGGCGGCGTCCGGAGCCAGCCGACGGACGTGCGCCGGCCAGGCGTCGGCCCCGTGCACGGCGTCCCAGAAGGCCGGAGCCAGCAACAGGGAACGCTCGAACAGCGGGCCGTCGCCGGACAATCGCAACAGTCCACTTCGGACGGCTGCACCCTCGGTCAGCTCGTGCCGCACCGGGCCGCGGTCGCGATCTCGGGGATACACCAGCTGGGCGGCCAGGCCCGCCGTCGGCCACGGATCGCCGACCGGATGCAGACCGCGGAACGTGGCGGCCATCCCCTCGTGCTCCTCGGGCAGACCCGCGAGCAGCACCATGGCCCGCTCGGTGCCGGTCAGCCCCAGCCGGGCGGCGACGCTGTCCAACCGGGCCGCATCCACCGGCGGAGTGCCGGGCGCGGTCAGCGTGGTCGCGAACGAACGAAGAAAACCATCGGGTACGCCGTTGTGGGCGACCAGATCGGCGAGTGCCCGGACCAGGGTCGCGAGCCGGTCGCCGAGCGGCTCGGCCCGGTGGCCGTTGGCGGTGGTCAGCACCAGCGGGTCAGCCATCGTCGCCTCCCCGGTAGACGAACCGGACCACGCTGCCCAGCCAGGGCACCCAGCCGGGGTCGAGGTCGAGCCCGGCCCGGCGGACGTCGAGACGTACGTCGCCGAGCGGCAGGTGGATCTCGATCCAGCCGGGGTCGGCGACCACCACGCCGGGGCGGCGGGCCAGCTCGGCGACCACGGCGGCCGGGTCGGCGGCCGGATCGGCCGGCAGGAGGGCGGCGGTCGCGGTGATCCAGCGGGCGGCGATGCGGGCCAGGGCTCGGCGCTCCCGTACGGTCGCCGGCTCACCTACGGCCGACGGTGGCCGGTCGTGCGGGGTGAGGCCGCACAGCGCCAGCACGGCCGGGTCGGCCGGATCGGCCGGCACCAGACGGGTGGCCAGGGCATGCAGTACCCAGCGGACGCTGCGGCCGGTGAGGGTCGGCCGGATCGCGGCGGCCGGGAGACCGACGGCGGCCGCGGTGTTGAGCAGGAACGGCAGCCCACCCCAGGCGGTCGGGGCGCCGAGCCGGCCGTCCGGGAGCACCAGGACGGCGGCGGCGTTGCCTTCCGTCCCGCTGCGGGGAAGCACGGGTCGGGTCGGCTCCCGCTCTTCTTGGCCGACGACCGCCGTCGGTGCTTCCGCTCGCCCGGGCGCCGCGCGGCCCGGCTGCGGCGGGGTGGGCGCATCGCGCTCGGCTTCAGCGGTCGGGGTCCGCCTGTCGGTCGGCGGTGGTGCCGGAGCTAACTCGGCCTGCTCGTCGGGTGGCGGCCGGTTGTCCGGCGTCGGAGCTTCGGCCAGCGCGGAGGCGATGGCGGCCACTAGTTCGTCGCGTTCCGGGCGGCGGAGGACAACCGGGTCCGCTTCCAGTGCCACGATCGCCGCCCACGACGCGGCGGTCCACGGATCGGGGCTGACGCGGGACGTCGCCACGGCGGCCGCGAAACGGGACCGGCTCAGCAGGTCGGCAGCCCGCCGCGCGAGGTCCGCATAGGACCGCCCAGCGCGAGAACGTTCGTCACCCAAACGTTCGTCGTCCTTACGTTCGCCGCCCGAAC